>JACZTL010000039.1 GCA_022573715.1 Bacteroidota bacterium | reverse complement strand
AAACAGAAGAAATAGGAACAAGAGTTGTGAGCTTTCCAAGCTGGGAATTGTTTGAAGCACAAAGCGAAGAATATAAAGAAAATGTTTTGCCGAGAAATATAAAAGCAAGAGTCTCAGTTGAAGCCGGCGTAAAACAAGGCTGGGAAAAATATGTTAGAGATAAAGGTATTTCAATCAGCATAGAAGGATTCGGCTCTTCCGCACCATATAAAACAATATTTGAAAATTACGGTTTTACTTCCAAAAACATTTATAAAACCGCAAAAGAATTGATTTAGTGTAGTTGCAACTTTTAGGTTATGTTATAGATATTGAAAAACAGAGTTATAAATATAGGGCTATTTTTTTAATTCTTTTTCAACTAACTTTTTTACTTTAGGTACAATTTCATTCGGTATTGTCATTGCAAGATTGTAATGTTTAATTTTCCAACCGGTTTCTGTTTTTATCAAAATTCCGGAACCGCGTGCAGGACCGAATCCAGCAACAAGCACTTCATCAAACCAGGCATAAGTTTTATCATCCGATAAATATATATTTCTCTTTGTTGCATAAATATTCCAAGCCGATTTTTTCTTAAAGTATGGCTCTGCCCATTTTTGAAATTCATCTTTTGTCCATCTTTCTTTAGCATCTGTACCTAAAAATATAGCATCTTCTGCAAGATAACCGAAGTATGTTTTTGCATCGGCAACGGCTGCAGCGTGATGCCATTTTGTTAAAAGAGTATCAATTTCTTTTATCTCATTTTCGTTAATGAATGTGAATAGCAGAGATAATAATATAATTGTGTTTAACATATATTTTCCTTTTATAATTATAAAAATAATTTTTTTTCTAATGCTTGGAGATCTTGGAGTTCTGTAAACGGATTTTTATATTAGACGACTTACCGAGTCGTCTCCACTGTTTTTATAAAGCCCGAAATAACTTTTACACCAAAAAATTAATTAAAACAAAACCGCCTATTAACAAAATTGTAAAAAGTATTGCAAGAAGGTTAAAGTATTTATCAATAAAACTCTTTATAGGTGGACCGTATTTCCAAATCAATGCCGATACCAAAAAGAAGCGCGCTCCTCTGCCGATAATTGAAGCAATCATAAACAAAGGGAAATTTATATTGAATGCACCCGCACTTACAGTAAAAACTTTATAAGGAAGAGGTGTAAACCCCGCAGCAAAAACTATCCAGAAATTATAATGACTGTAAAGCTGCTGAATTCTAAAAAACATTTCTTCCGTAAAACCTGGAAAATTAGAAAAGAAGAATCCTGCAACTGATGAAAATTCATTCCCCGTTGTCCACCACAAATAATGTCCAATTAAATACCCTAATATGGCACCGCTGATTGAACCGATTGTACATATCAGAGCAAATTTAAATGCCTTTTTTCTTGCACCTAAAACGAGAGCAATCAATAAAACATCGGGAGGAATAGGGAAGAAAGATGATTCAGCAAAAGCCAATATAAAAAGAGCAATTGCTCCGTATGGTGTGTACGCCCAAGATAAAACCCAATCGTATAATTTTCGGATGTATTTCATAAATATTAAACTTAAAATTATAAATAAAAAAAATACTGATTTTTTACAGGATAAAGAATAACTTTCTACAATACTTTTTTTAACAAATAAGCCTGCTCTAAAAAGGAATATTTAACAAAATTATGTTTTGTTTTTGTTCAAAAAGCTAAATCGATTTTATTATAATTAACCTTTTTAGATTCGGTTCATAAATAGGAAATTTAAATGTTTGATTATTTAAAAAATCTTTTATCACCGAATATTGAAGAAGATATATCAATTGCACAAGACAACGATGAAAGAATAAAAACAGCTACTTGTGTTTTATTTATAGAACTTGCACGAGCGGACGGTGATTTTTCAGAAGAAGAAAAATTATTAATTGCTGACTTTATAAAAAACAACTTTGTTCTTTCTTCTCAATCAGCAGAAGAATTAATTCAGTACTCCGAATTGAAGAGAAAAGAAAGTTTAGATCTTTATCAGTTTACCTCAATTATTAATTCTTCTTTTTCAAGAGAAGAAAAATTTGATTTAATGATAAATCTGTGGCAGCTTGTTTACAGCGATAACAAGCTTGATAAATATGAGGACTATATTATTAAAAAGATAGGTGGACTGCTTAATTTACATCACAAAGAGATTATTGATGCCAAACTTTTAGTTAAAGAAAAAATTAAAAAAGATAATTCATAAATATGTTTTCAAGAAAGCATTATATAAACTGGTTCTCTTTAATTTTTTTAGTTATCTCAATAATTATATTTTCTTCAAATATCCAGTTATTAAAAAATGATCCACCTGTTTTAATAAATAATTTATTCGGTTCAATATTATTAATAATAATTTTCTTCATTGTTGATAAATATCTAAACCCAGATAAAGTTGATCTATTTATCGTTTCATTTATTTTCATATTAAGTTTTATATCTTATTTCACTTTTTTTTCCTTTGGGTTTTACCTGATTTTTCTTCTCTTTTTTTTTAGAAATAATCTTAAAAATTTATTTCTTTCTTTTTTTTTGATTTTTCTATTCGATTTAATAATAAAATATTTTATGATTGGAAATTACAGTGGTGAAATATTTTATTGGGATTTTTCCTGGGGCTGGATTACTTTATTATATCTACTTTCTATTTACACTGGGTGGATGGTCGCAGATATGCAGGAAGTTTATTTCTCAACAGGAATTGTTATTTTCTTTTGGTCTTTAATTTTTTTGATCTCTAATAATAATTCTTTTATAAATTCCGCTGCTGTTACATCATTTTTAATTTCGATTCCATTCTTTCTTTCTTCATTCAGAAGATACAAAATTGATAAATTTTTAGGTAAGGTTTATAAGGATTTATAATATTGTAGTAAAGATTGACTCAAGAATAATTTTAAGAAATTGTCATTTCCGTTTAGGAAAAACCTCCGATGTTATCTAAATCAAGTAAACGATTTGATAAATATATTTAAGACTTAAATGAGACAACATCGGAGGTTGCTTTAATAAGGGGATCCAGAAAACAATAAAAAAAGTGTCATTGTTTTTCGTAATATATCCACGACCTTTAGGTCGTGGGGTCAAGCATAAAGTTTGATTAGGGCTTTACCTGCATTTCATCTTAAAATTTTGAGCTTTTGAGACATCCACGAAATATTTTTCAACTCATCAAAGCAGCAATACAGGTAGTATAAACAATATCATCAACGCTGCAACCGCGACTTAAATCAAAAAACGGTTTTTTTAATCCCTGTACAATGGGGCCTACAGCTGTAGCACCGCCTAATCTTTCGGCTATTTTGTAACTGATATTTCCGGCATTTAAATCGGGAAAGATAAACACATTTGCCCTGCCTGCCACGTTACTTCCTGGTGCTTTTCTTTTACCGATTGAATCAATTACAGCGGCATCAAATTGAAGTTCTCCATCAATATTTAAATCCGGTCTTTTTTGTTTTACAATAGATAACACACTTAACACCTTGTCAATACTTTCGTGCTTTGCACTGCCTTTGGTTGAAAATGAAAGCATTGCAACATTAGCATTTTCACCTATTAATTTTTTATAATTATCAGCTGTTTCTATTGCAATATCAGCTAATTGTTTTTCATCAGGATTCGGCACAACTGCACAATCTGCAAAACTGTAATTAAAATTCGGAAACATCATTAAAAAGAAACTTGAAACAATTGAAATTTCAGGTTTCATGCCTATACACTGAATTCCGGCTCTTAAAACATCGCCCGTTGATGCAATAGAACCGGCAACACTACCGTCTGCCATTTCTTCCTTTATCATCATTGCAGCAAAGAAAAGATTTTGCTGAACTGTCTCTCTTGCTTGCTCAATAGTAATTCCTTTTTTCTTTCTTAAATTGAAATAGATGTTCGTAAAATCGTGTAGTTTATCCGCATTTTTCGGATTTATAATTCTTAAACCGTTCAATTTTAATTTTAATTTCTCAGCATCCGATCTTATCTTTTCTTCTTCACCCAAAGTGATAACTGAAACCAAATTTTCATTCAACAATTTATCTGCAGCACGTAAAACTCTTTCGTCTTTGGATTCCGGAAGCAGGATAGTTCTTTTATTTTGAGAAGCTTTTATTTTTATATTTTGTAAAACGCTGAATTCCATTTTAATATCCTAATATCAGTATATTTATGGATTAAAATTACAAAAATTGAGGGATATTTATTATACAATTTTTTATATATGAGTTCACTCCAAAAAGGTCGGTTTTGTCATTGTGAGGCAATTTTTGCCGAAGCAATCTATCGATTTTGAACTATTATTAAAGATTTCTTTGCTCGCGATAACCACCGTTAGTTTTTGCTTTCTGGAGTGAACTCATATATGTATATTAAAAAATAATTCGTGTAAATTGATATCTTGTTTATTTCAGCCAACAAATAAAGGCTGATCGTTGATTAATTACTTAAAAAACAATACATTCACATTTCTTATTTTCGATGATAGGAGAAAATCTTAATAGGGTTAAAGAAAAGATATTTAATAAGTGTTCTGAAGTAAACAGGATCCCGGCTGAAGTAAAACTCATTGCTGTTTCAAAAAATTTTGGTGTAGTTCATATTAAAGAAGCTTTTGCCGCCGGACAAATTGATTTTGGCGAAAACAGGCCACAGGAATTAAACGAAAAAGCAAAATTAATTGATGAAAATATTTGCTGGCATTTTATTGGCAACCTGCAGAGAAACAAAGTAAAATACGTCGTTAAATGGGCTGAGTTTATACATTCTGTAAATTCTTTATCATTGGCGGAAGAGATAAATAAAAGAGCAGAAAAACTAGATAAAATTCAAAAAGTTTTTGTTGAAGTAAATACATCGGAAGAAAGTACTAAACTTGGGATAACCGATGAATTAGAAATTGAAGCTCTAGTTTACAAAATTGAAGAAATGAAAAATTTAAAACTAACCGGTTTAATGACAATGGCTCCATTTACTGATGATGAAAATAAAATTAGAAAAAGTTTTAAATTTTTACGTATGTTAAAAGATAAATTTGTTAATAATGGTGTTGATCTAAAACATTTATCAATGGGAATGTCTGCAGACTATGAAATTGCAATTGAAGAAGGGGCTACTATGCTGAGAATCGGTTCGGCTATTTTTGGACCAAGAGATCACTCAAAAAGTTGGAGGGAATTATGAAAATCTCACCACTAAACATTAAAAGACAGGAATTCAGTAGAAGAATAAGGGGATATGATAAAGAAGAAGTTGATGCATTTCTTACAAGGTTGGCAGATGAATTTGAAAATCTACAGAGTGAAAATGATACTTTAACAAAAGAATTGGAAAACGCAAAAGAAAAGTTGAGTGAATACAGGCGAATTGAAAAAAATCTTCAAGACACGTTACTTAAAGCACAGGAAAATTCATCAAAATCAATTGAGTCAACAAAAAAACAAGCAACACTTATGGTTAAAGAGGCTGAAGTAAAAGCTTCCCAGATATTGGAAAAAGCAAGAGAAAATGCAAACGAAATTAGAACAGCAGTTATTCATTTAAGGGATGAGAGAGATTTAATAGTTTCAAAGTTAAAATCTATTATACATTCACAAGCTCAACTTGTAGAATTAAAATTAAGCAGCAGTGAGGAAGAAACCGATGCCGAACAATTTAACTTTGAAAGCAAGAAAAAATTAGATTTAGATATTGACGATATCGTTAAAAAATTATTGTAATAAAAATTTATTATATGAGCGATTTAATAACAAAAATAAAAGAAACACTAAAAGTAATTAAAGAACATACCAAGGATGAATACCCGGTCGGTATTATTCTTGGTACAGGGCTTGGTGGATTGGTAAAAGAGATAAATGTTGAACACGAAATTGACTACTCAAATTTACCGCACTTTCCCGTTTCAACTGTAGAATCGCATAAAGGCAAACTTATTTTTGGTACTATCGGTGATAAAAAAGTGGTTGCCATGCAGGGCCGTTTTCATTACTACGAAGGATATTCTATGCAGCAAATCACCTTCCCTGTTAGAGTAATGAAATTTTTAGGTGTAAAAACTTTGCTTGTTTCCAACGCTTGCGGAGGATTGAACCCACTCTTTCAGCGAGGTGATATTATGCTGATGGTTGATCACATCAACTTCTTAG
>JACZTL010000012.1 GCA_022573715.1 Bacteroidota bacterium | reverse complement strand
ACTTATTCCATGTTTAAGCGCTTCTTGATACGTTTTGAACTCTACTTTTATGTCATTTAAATATATAGAACCATTATCAGCTTTTTCTTCACCACATATAATTTTGATTAATGTAGATTTACCTGCTCCATTTGGTCCGAAAATACTTGTTACTTTTCCTTCTTCAAAAGCTGCAGAAACATTCTTCAATGCAGTTGTTGATAAATAGGTTTTGGTTATTTCTATTACTTCAAGTATTATTTTATTATTCGAATCCAAAATATTTATTTTCCTAAAAACAAAGATATTGATTAAAAACTATTTTATTTACAGAATATTACAAAAATATTGTACTCCATATTACTTTTTATGCTTGTCGAGAACAACTGCTATACTCAATGCGTGTAATAGTTAATATTACGGTTATAATCCTAAGTTTATATTGTTTTAGATATAAAAATTACAGTAGATACTGCTTTGAGAAGTATTGAGAAAAGTAGTACCCCAAATAGATCACTTTAAATTGGGATAATTCTTTGAATAAAGCAAATGAAAACTTTTAGAATTATGAATTTTAAATCCATCTACGCTATTTCAACTAGAACAGAACTCGACTAAGTTAAAGATTTATCCTGTATTAAAACGACGGATGATAAGCTTAAATTTACCTGTATTAATGTCCTAGTAATTTTTGTGATAACAGAAGTTTTACAGATTAAGGCAAACCACCAATTGGACCCCTGATTGTATTGTGTTAGTTTTCGAACTGCTGAGTGCACATCAGTAGTTGTGAGTTCGATTTTCTGTATTATGAATATAATATGGAAAAATGTAACAGTGCTTCCCCCACTGACAACATATCAGTCGGATTAATTTGTTTTTAGACCATATCCGAGCATTTTTAAGATATTGTTCATTAGATTGTTCATTCTAAAAGATTATTCCATATTATCGAAGGTTTGTATTGCCTTTTGCATAGATTCCAGATTTGTATGGCAGTAGATCTGGGTAACTATAATTGAACTATGACCCATCAATTCTTTAATAGTAATCAGAGGTGTTCCTTTAAGGGAAAGATTTGTACCGAATGAATGACGAAGCGTGTGGAAATGTATCCTCTCTGATATGCCGGCAGCCCTGCAGCTTTTCTTAAATTGCTTGCTTATATATTCTTTCCGGTATGGAAAGCAGTTAGATTTACAGAAGACATACTGGTCTTCAGCCTTTAAGTTTGCCGAACTCTTTAAAAATATCCCATTGAGTTGTTCGCATATAGGGACTATCCTTGTTTTAGCATTTTTTGTTGTAAACTCACAATCACCGATTGTTATAATTTTTCTTTCCATATCAATATTACGCCATTTGATATTTACTACTTCACTAAGCCTGGCACCGGTGTAGAAAGAAAACAAGAACATATCTTGGAATATTTTTCCATCTGTTTTATCAAGAATTGGTTGTAGTTCCTCCCTCAATAAAAATTCCGGTCTTTCCCTCTGTATTTTTTTGATTTTAATCTTGGTGAAAGGATTTTTTTCAATTAACTCCCAATCTACCGCCATATTAAAGGCTGCTTTTAATGTCCTTAAATAAACAACAAAACCTTTGGGAGCCCTTTCTTTAATATATAATTTAAAATCTTCGGCATCTTTCACACCAATTGTTGTGATTTTCCAGTCTTCCCCAAAATAGTCAGTTAAGTGTTTAAGTGATAACTTAACTGACTTTAAATATTTTGGTGAAAAAGTATTTTTTATATATGCTTCATACTCTAACCTAAATTTATACAAAGTAAGAGAATTTGTTAATACATTTGTCTTCTCCTTCTTAATATCCGTAAGCATAGAGACAAGTTTGGTAATATCTTCTATACTGTAATTATCCTGTATATATTGCAGATTTTCCATTAACAATTTTTCTTTTAATATTTTCAGCAAATGCATGCACCTCGTCAAAGATGGGATCATCAGTTTTTTCTATTCTTTTTTTATTTTCCATATCGTTTAACTGACGTAATTGTTCATTTGGGCTTAATTGTCCATACACAGACAATACTAATAAGACATCTTTATGTCCAAAATTTTGACTAATCGCCTTTAGGTCTAATCCATTTTGTAATAATCCCAAAGCAGAAATTATTGCAGAATGACGAAAACTATGTGGAGGATAATAATCAGAGCCAATTTCCTTTTCATAATTTTTAAATATTTGTCTAATACTAGTAGTTGATTTCCAGAAGCAAGGCTCCACCTCAACCGCTTCTTGAAATGAATAAATATTAGGACTTAATACATTTTTTGCTCTTGGAAATAATGGGTTATCTGGTTTGAATCCTTTATCAAATAAATATCCGTACCAGTCTGTAACATATTTTAATAGTGCTTCATCAAATTTGAATATCTTGGGATAATTTGTTTTTGAGAATTTTGTGTTAACGCCTAGCCTTGGTTCCTGTTTTATATATAATTCTTTTATTTTAACACATCTCAAAGAAAGAGAGATGATAGCACTATCCCGCATACCGGTCAAGTAGGTAAATGAAATCAATGCTCTATTCCGTTTAGAAATTTCATCTTCTCCTTTTATTGAATTAACTAACTTGCATATATATTCTTTTGAAGGAAATTCTTTCAAATGATCAGCATTAGCAATGGCCGATTCTTTTCTACTGGGATTTAAATATTCAAAAGAGTTTTTATTAATCTTAGATTTATATCCAGATTGTTCCCGAAGCCAAACAAAATATTTTTTAAGATTTATTAAAATTGCTCTTTTTGTATTAGATGAAATTGGTTTTCCATTAAACTTTCTATCTGACAACCATTCCTGAAAATCAATTCCTTTTTGAGAATTATATTTTGAGAAATCCTCATTCCCAGTACATTCCTCATATAATTTGATTGCCCTCATTCTTCCAGTAATGGTAGGCTCAGCAAAACCTTGTGTATATTTTAACCAAACTTGATATTCTCTTTTTACTACTATGTTTTTGTCTAATTTATTTTCCATTTATAATACTCCTTAAGTCAGTCTTTAAGCAGAGTTAAGTGATAACAATTATATATCTATTGTCATTGTTATTAAATCCCGCCTCTATTATGTTATTTGTACTTGATAAGCGTAACAATTTACCGGAACAAACCTCACATTCACCTCTTATAAATATTTGTTGAGCTCCTTGACCAAAAAATTTATTTGTAAATTCAATTTCTACTTTTCCATCTTTAGACTTAACAGCTTTATTACAACGAAAACATTTAAATTCACCCATTTTTAAAGTAATTTTATTTTTACTTGCTATATTTTTTAAAAAATTTTTGATATCTTCACCTTCAATCAAAAAAGGACGTTTGCTAGGATTCTTGATTATTAATCCTTTTTTAACCCAGTCTTGAACTGTTCGTTTATGGAGTTCTAACATTTTGCAAATTTCAGCTATTGTATAGACAATACAAGACTTAAATTTATTACAATTGTACTTTTTCATTATTATTTCATAATTCCAACATTCTATTTTTTAAACAAAAAAAGGCTCCGATTCTTTAGAGATTTTTTCTCTATAGAATGGGAGCCCGTTTTATTGGATACTCAGTTCAATATTTTATTTATTTGTTTATCCCAAACTTGAAGGTAAACAATAAGTTCAATCTAATTAAAGATTTGACTTTTCTAGTATTCTTACGTGTGCATAAATAAACAATTTTTTTATTAAAAACAAGTTTTTGGTAGATTCAACCACCAAGTGCGACAGTTAATAAAATTATTAAAGAAAACAGTGCTAGGGTTTAGAAAGTTTAATAATTTTCTAAATCTGTTATTTATTTCATCAGAACCTGTCCGCCGTAGTTTTAACGAAGGAGGACAAATTTCTTGGTTTGTGTAAAACTTCCTGCACGCAACCGATAAAAATATACTCCGCTTGTTAGTTTGCTTCCATTAAAATTTATACGGTAACTACCGATTGGTTTTTCCTCATTAACCAACGTTGCTACTTCTCTTCCAAGTATATCATAGACTTTTAATGATACAAATTGTCTGCTAATTATTACATACTGAATTGTTGTACTTGGATTAAAAGGGTTGGGGTAATTTTGCATAAGTATAAAACTATTTGGTTGTTTAATTTGGTTATCGTCAATAGCTGTAACAACACTGCTTGTTCTTAAGATTATGCCGCCACTACCCACTGCTGTTCCGTTATCTGCATCGGTAAAGGAGACGCCATACAAAATATTTAGTACGTGGAATTGTGGCACCCAGGTTGTGCCTCCATCTACGGTTTTTAATCTTATCCTGCCACTGCCTACTACAGTTCCAAAATTTGCATCGGTAAAGGAGACACCTAATAAAAATTTTGTTGTTCCGCTTGTTTGAGACACCCAGGTTGTGCCTCCATCTGTGGTTCTTAAGATTGTACCGTTAGCACCAACAGCTATTCCCCGGCCTATATTATTAAAGTGGACGCCAAACAAATTATTTGTTGTTCCGCTTGTTAGAGACACCCATTGTGCGTTTGTAATACTTACATAACTTAGCAGTACAAAAATGAATAGAAGTTTTTTCATTGAAGACTCCAATAATATTAATTAAAAATATTTAAAGTACCTAGAGCTATTAATCAGAAACGATGTGGATATTAAATTAATAAATAGAATAGAAGCGTCTGTATTGCTTTAATATTTAGCGAATTGTTATTCAGCGGTATTTATATTTTAATAAAAAAAATAACACCCGCTTCTTTTTTCTCATTAAAAACTCAGGCTTTTTAATATTAGAATTATTTTTTATAAAAGTCAATATAAAATATGTTTTTTCAAGAAAGGTAGATTCAACCACCAAGTGCGTCAGTTCCTAAAAGTTATTAAAGAAAATATCAATAGGTTTCTCAAAGTTTAATAATTTTCTAGGTCTGTTATTTAATTTATCATTTATTGTTAAAATATCCATAGTATTGTAGTCATCAAAATTAGTTTTTTTAGGGATATACTGTCTAATTAGTTTATTAGAATACTCATTCAATCCTCTTTCCCAAGAAGAATACGGGTGAGCAAAATAAAACTCGGCATTTAATTTTTTAGAGATATATTCGTGTTTGGCAAATTCCACTCCGTTGTCAGAGGTTATAGAATGTACTAAATATTTATATGGAGCCAACAAGCGAATGGTTTCTGTAGCTAAATGTGCAGCGTTTTTACTTTTAAGTTTTCTAATCAGAATAAAGTTAGATTTCCTTTCTACTAAGGTTACTATTGCACCTTTATGTTCTTTACCCACTATTGTATCTATTTCCCAATCTCCATAACGCTGTTTATTGTTGATAATATCGGGTCGTTCATCTATGGACACCTTATTTTTTATAACTATTTTTCTGTTTTTATGTTTGCCGTATCTCTTTTTATACTTATTGTTTCCAGTCCTTAGATGCTTGTATAGATTGCCACTATCTGCCTTATCTTGATAGATATACTGATATATTCTTTCGTGAGATACCATAGGTATATTATTTTTATTACAATAGCCTTTAATCTGCTCTGGTGACCATTGCTGATTCTCTAATTTATCTCTGATGAAGCTTATCATCTCTAAGTTCAGCTTACGTCTTTTTGAAAATCTTTCTTTCCTTATTTCAGATGTTTCATTTGCATAAAAGGCATCATAAGAACCTCTGGGCTTTGAATTTCTTTTCACCTCCCTATAGAGAGTTGATCTATGCACATTGAGCTGTTTGGCTATGCAGGCAATATTATTTTCAGTTTTTAATAAAACAGATAACTGATACCGCTCAACTTTGCTTAAATGGTTGTATTTTTTATGTTTCATACGACAAAAATAATCCTTTTTCTAAAACTTAGAATGGGGATGAACACATTCTATGTTAAATCATTTTGTCGCACTTACTAATTGAATTTTAGTTTTTATTGAATAATTATTAACCATTTTTTAATATTATTGGATCATTTGAGTAGGGTCAAATTTTTTATCGAACTCAATATATAACTTCAATGGCAAAGAGAATAAATCGGCAAGTTGTTTGTATTTAGTAGTGTATCCTAATTTGATAAAAATAAAAACTTTGACAAAAAGTTCGACTCTGGGATTAATATCAATACCTAAACTTGAAACTTTAGACTTAACATCTTCTTCCCACTCTATTATAGCATTAAATAATTCCGGTAAAACTAGTTTTAATTTTTTCTTTAAATCATAAGTCAGCATATCATAAGCAACATCTTCTGAAGCATCGCTATTAATATTTATTATAGGTTTGTATCCATTTAATTTTTCTTCTATTTCTTCAGGTGTTAATTTATCAAAGCTACTTAGATTCTCGTAAGTCTCGAGGTTTAATAATGAATAGTCTGCTTCACTTTCTTTTTTATTCTTAAATGTTCCTAAATAAAAATTCTCTAAATACCACTTAGCAGTATATTCAACTCCCAAAGGGGTAAGTATGATATATTCGCTGTTAGAATCCATATTTTCTAATCCTTCATTTAGAATTAATACAATTTATTAAAATAATTGAAGATATAAAATAATTCTTACAACAATTTTATGGCATCGACAAGGTTTTGCTTCTGTAAATGAGAATAAATTTGGGTGGTTGTGATATTTTCATGACCAAGTAGTTCCTTGACAACGTACAGAGAAACTCCTTTTTGTACAAGGTTACTTGCAAAACTATGACGAAGTGTGTGATAATGGATCCTATCGTCTAACTCTGCAAGCCTTACTCCTTGCTTGAACTTCTTACTTATATATTCATTATTATACCTTACGTCTTTATGTTTTTCAAAAACATATCTGCTTTCATTTTTATTTATATCTTTTGGTAATATATTTAAAAATATTTCTCTTACTTTTTTGTTCATCGGAATTATCCTGTCTTTTTTATTTTTAGTATGAAAACCATTGCCGTTATAAAGTGTAATAATATTTTCAGTAAAATCAATTGATACCCATTTTAAATTAGTTAGCTCACCTAACCTTAGCCCAGAATAAAAAGCTATAGTAAATATATCTTTGAGTAATTTACTTTTAGTAACAGAAAGAATTTTGTTAAGCTCTACTTCTGTAATGAAAGCCGGAAAAGATTTCTGAATTTTAGGAAGTTTTACTTTTTTAAATGGATTCTCTGAAATGTATTCCCAATCTACAGCTCTTGTAAAAGCAGCTTTCAATGTTCTATAATAAAGTGCGGCACTCATCTCTGCTCTTTGAAAAGTAGAACTAATAAATTGTTGAGTGTTTCTGACAGATATAGATTTAAGATCTACGTCACCAGTAAATCTTTGGAGTTGTCTGAAAGAAAGTTTAATGGACTTTAGGTAACTTTTTGATTGTGTGTTCCCAACAGTTGAAATGTATTCGATGCAAAAATCTTTAAGCGTAATCTTATTTTCTTTAAGGACAGATTTTAGGGAAGCGTTGAAACTGGAAAGAAATTTTATTGCTTCGGATTTCACTTTGGTACGGGTTGAAACTCTTCGGTTCTTTTTTTCTACATTGTCAAAATATTGGACAAAGTAGTAACCGTTTTTTCTTTTGTTGATGAACATAAAACACCTCACAATTTAGATATTATGTAAATTGTACAGTGAATTGTGCATATCGAATATGGTCTAAAATCAAAGGGGGGATAAAAAGTCAGTTAATTTATTACGTATTTGAATCAAAAAGAGCTGGTGAACGGACTCGAACCGCCGACCGGCTGATTACAAATCAGCTGCTCTACCAACTGAGCTACACCAGCTTATATACTTAAAAAAATTTCAAAATTAACTGCTCCCTGCCTAACGGCAGGCAAGTACCAACCGCTTGTCCGTCGGCTTGTCCTCCGTAGTTTTAACGAAGGAGGAAGCTTTATAAGCATAGAAGAAGTTTTTTCCACCATAGTCTGCCTATAGCAGACGAAGGTGGGCTATACCAGCAAATTTTCAGACTTCAAAACTAAAATAATTTTATATTCTTTGCAACAATAACTTTATATTAACACGTAATTATTATAATTACATTTAAACATCATGATTATGAAACCAAAAAAGATAGAAATAAAAGATAATAATCTATTTATTGAATGGAACAATGAATCAAGCAGTGCAATATCACTAAAATATTTACGTGACGAATGTCCTTGTGCAGGCTGTAAGGGTGAAACCGTGCTTCTCAAAACTTACAGACCACCTGAAAGGAAAAACATTACACCTGATACGTACAAAATTAAGGATATAAAAATTATGGGTGGATATGCTATACAAATATTTTGGAAAGACGGACACAATACAGGAATATTTTCTTGGGATTATTTACAAGATTTGGAAAAAGGACAGAATAATAATTCACCCCAAAACTATAACAAACTTTTATGACACTTTCCAAATTACAAATAAAATCAATTACAAACCTTAGGTTAAAAAAATACAGAAATCTAGAAAACAAATTTTTAGTCGAAGGTGAAAAAGCAGTCCGGGATGGATTAAACTCCGGTTATGATTATGAATTAATTTTAGCAACACAAGAATATTTGGACAAAAATCCTCATACCTTAAAAGGCAATCAAAAAGCAGAGATAATTAAAAATAATGACTTCCAAAAAATAATTGATACTGTAAATCCTCAGGGCATTGCAGCTATTTTTAAGAAACCGGGCCAAAAGAAAGACTGGACAAATAATTTAAACTCTGAATTGATTGTTTGCTTAGAAAATGTTTCAGATCCCGGAAATGTTGGAACAATAATACGTAATTGTGATTGGTTCGGTATTAAAGATATAATCTTAAGTAATACTTGTGCCGATGTTTACAACCCCAAAACAATCCGCTCCAGTGTGGGCTCTTTATTTCATGCAAATATTTTTTTTAGTAGTAATTTAATTAACGATCTGAATATTTTAAAAAATAAAGAGTACAAAATTTTATCTGCGACATTAGGTGGTAAAAGCGTATTTAATTATAAAACAGGGGAAAAAACAATTATAATATTAGGTAACGAAGCCAACGGTATAAGTAAAAATATATTAAGTTTTTCTGATGACTTTATAACGATACCAAAAATCGGAAACGCCGAATCATTGAATGTCGCAAATGCTTCGGCAGTGATATTAGGCGAATTAACGAAATAAATATAGCCCGCAATTTTAAATTATAAAAAAAATTTATTTATTATATACTTATCTTTAACAACTTAATGTAAATAAATGATTGATTTCCTGTACTCAATAGACCTAACAGTATTTTACTTTTTTAACCACACACTGTCCGTAGGTATTTTAGATAAGTTTTTCTCTTTTATTACAAACGTAAATCATTGGTATATAACTTATCTTATTTTAATTTATATCAGTTTCAAATACGGAGGTAAAAGAGGAAAAATTGCTGCAGTACTTACAGTCTTTTTAATATTAGCTTCAGATCAGTTTGGCGCAAGTTTTTTAAAACCTTTATTTCACAGGTTGCGTCCCTGTAATGCACTAATTGATGCTCTGACTCCATTGGGTTGTACAGGCAGCTTTTCATTTCCTTCAAACCACGCATTGAATAATTTTGCAGCAGCTGTTTTTTTCTACAGATTGTTCCCGAAACTTAAAATTATTCTATTAGTAGCTGCATCACTTATGGCAATATCAAGAGTTTATTTGGGACTTCATTACCCTTCTGATATTATCGGAGGAGCTTTAATCGGCACAGGAATTGGATATATTTTTTCATTAGCTGCATTAAAAATTGAAAAATATATAGACGAAAAAACAAAGGTGAATGAAAGTGAATGAAATAAGAATCAGAAAAGCTACTGAGAAAGACACACCTATTATTTGTTCATTAATAAAAGAAATAGCCGAATATGAAAAACTTTCTCACGAAGTGACGGCAACCGAAGAAAAAATTAGAGAAACTTTATTCGGAAGTAAAAGTTATGCCGAAGTTATAATTGCAGAATACGAAAACAAACCTGTTGGGCAGGCTCTTTTCTTTCACAATTATTCTACTTTTTTAGCACAACCAGGAATTTATTTGGAAGACTTATTTGTCAGACCCAAATTTAGGGGTAAAGGAATCGGAAAAGCGTTATTAAAATCACTTGTTAAGATTGCCGAAGAAAGAAACTGTGCAAGAGTTGAGTGGGTAGTTTTAAATTGGAATAAACCTGCCATTGATTTTTATAAAAATCTCGGTGCTGTTCCTATGGATGAGTGGACTACCTACCGATTAACTTCAGATAAATATGAAAATTTATTAAATGATTAATTTTCAAATAAAAAAATCAAAACAATTAGAATTATTTATTTAATTAATATTTCTTTAAATTATTAGGACTAATTCTAATCTTTTATAAATGAATAAAGGAATTTATGAGCGATAATAACAGAAGAGTTGTAGTGACAGGAATGGGGGCAGTTACCCCGATAGGGCTGACTGTTAACGATTTTTGGCAAGCAATGATGGATGGTAAAAGCGGCGCGGCGCCTATAACACGTTTTGATGTTTTAAATTTTAAAACAAAATTTGCTTGTGAATTAAAGGATTTTGATCCCACAAATTATATTGATAGAAAAACAAGCAGAAGACAAGACTCTTATGCTCATTACGCATTTGCGGCAAGTAAAATGGCTGTTGAAGACAGTGGATTGGACACAGAAAATTTAACCGAAGAAGAAAGAGCAAAAATCGGCGTTGTATTTGGAAGCGGCATTGGCGGTATTGATACTTTTTATACTCAGTCTATTATAAGTCACGAACAGGGTCCTGATAGAATTTCTCCGTTCTTTATCCCTATGCTTATACCAGATATAGCCGCAGGTTCATTATCAATTCATTATGGGTTTAGAGGACCTAATTATTGTATAGTTTCCGCTTGTGCTACAGGAAATAATAATATGATTGACAGCTTTATGTTAATTAAACAAGGTATTGCTGATGTAATGCTTACAGGCGGTTCCGATTCTGCTGTTAATGAAATGGGAATCGGAGGATTTAATGCATCAAGAGCACTATCCCTTCGAAATGATTCACCGGAAACGGCAAGCAGACCATTCGATGCAAACCGTGACGGATTTGTACTTGGCGAAGGAGCAGGCGCTTTAATATTAGAAGAATTAGAATACGCAAAAAAAAGAGGGGCTGATATTCACGCTGAAATTATTGGTATCGGACTTTCTGCCGATGCCTACCATATTACTGCTCCACACCCGGAAGGATTAGGTGCAATTAAATCAATGGAAATGGCAGTTGAATACTCCGGGATTAATAATGAAGATGTTGATTATATTAATATGCATGGTACTTCAACACCTTTGGGTGATATTGCGGAAACAAAAGCTATCAAAAAAGTTTTTGGTGAGCATGCATATAAAATGAATGTTTCTGCAACTAAAAGTATGACCGGACATCTGCTTGGTGCAGCCGGTGCAGTGGAAGGTATAGCTTCTATTTTAGCAATTAAAAATAATATAGTTCCTCCGACAATAAATTTTGAAATTCCTGACCCCGAATGTGATTTAAATTATACATTTAATAAGCCTCAAGAGAGACAAGTTAATATTGCAATGAGCAATGCTTTTGGTTTTGGCGGTCATAATACTACTGTTGTTTTCAAAAAATATGCAGATTAAAATATTGTGTAGAGATGACATCTCTTATACAAAACCTACAACCACTGATCATTTATATAATGAATTTTTCCATTCTTTCTATTAGATTAAACTCAACTTTTCTATTTAAATTTTCAAGGATTGTAAAATGAGATCATTTAAATTCGTTTTAACTACAATTTTGTTTTTATTAGTAAGTTTAACTTTAACCGCAAAGACAAAAACCGTTACTTATAAATCACAGGATGGTCTATTAATAACCGCAGATCTTTATTTTACACATAAAGTTAATGCACCATTTATAATTTTATTTCACCAAGCAGGCTGGAGCAGAGGCGAATATAAAGAAACTGCACCGATATTAAACTTGCTTGGTTTCAACTGCTTGGCTGTTGATTTACGTTCGGGAGGCAACATAAACGGTGTTATAAATCAAACACACAAGCGTGCAGTGGAACAGAAAAAAGGAACAAATTATATTGATACTATTCAAGATATGAAAGCATCAATTAAATATGCCAAAAAATATTACGCCAAAGGTAATCTGATTATCTGGGGAAGTTCTTACTCATCAGCACTCGTTTTGGTTGTCGGGAGTAAAAATAAAAAAAACGTTGACGGGATTCTTTCATTCTCACCCGGAGAATATTTTGAAAAGTTGGGTAAAAGCAGCACCTATATAGCTGAAAATGCAAAAAATATAACTCAGCCGGTATTTATAACATCAGCTAAAAGGGAACACAGTTTTTGGGAAAATATTTTTGCTGCAATTCCTTCAAAGGATAAGACTTCTTTTCTACCGAAATCGAAAGGAAATCACGGTTCACGCGTACTTTGGTCAAAGTTCGAGTATAGTAAAGAATACTGGAAAGCTATAAAATCTTTTTTAAGTAAATACCTAGAAACAAAATAGAAATTAAAAAATAGGAATTAAAAAAATGAAAATGAAAAATCTATATTTTTTATCATCACTAATATTCATTATAGTCTTTCTAAACGGATGCACAAAACAGAAAATAGATGCGAATCAAATTGTCAATAATGCTATTCAAACCCACGGTGGTAAATTATTTAAATCTTCAAAAATATCTTTTGATTTTAGAGATAAACATTATTCGGCAAAAAGACTGAATAGTTTGTATGAATTCACTAGAGAGTTCACAGATAATAAAGGAAACAAAATTAAAGATATATTAAATAATAATTCTTTTGTTCGTTTAATAAATGATAAAGTAACTGATCTTACGGTTGAAAGAAAAAATGCTTTTTCAAATTCAGTTAACAGTGTTATTTATTTTGCACTTCTTCCGTATGGATTAAATGATAAAGCTGTTCATAAAGTGCTGCTTGGCGAAGTAAAGGTTGAAGGGAAAAATTATTACAAGATAAAAGTTACTTTTTCATTGGACGGAGGCGGTAAAGATTTTAACGATGTGTTTATATACTGGATAAATAAAGAAAATTATTCTATGGACTACCTTGCTTATCTTTATCACGTTAACGGCGGAGGCACAAGATTCAGAAAAGCTGTTAACAAAAGAAATGTAAATGGTATAATTTTTTCTGATTATTTGAATTTTGGAAATGAAGATTTGGACTATAATATTGAAAATTATGATAAAGATTTTGAAAATGGAAATTTAAAACTAATATCTGAAATTAACTTAAAAAACATTTCCGTTGAAAAATTATAAATCAATATGATATTAAAATGAAAAATTATTTTTCTCACCTTGAATGCAGCAATTGTAAAAAAATATTTAATACTAACCAAATTTTAAATTTATGCGATGAATGCGGTAAACCCCTGCTCGCAATATATGACTTGGAATCTGCCTCAAAAGATTTGGACAAATCATATTTATTGAATCAGCCTGAAAATATTTGGCGTTATTCACCCCTGCTTCCGGTTAAGAATAATAAATTCAGATTATTCTTGGGTGAAGGTTTCACTCCCCTTTTTAAAGCTGAAAGACTTGGAAATGAAGTGAACCATTCCAATTTATATATTAAAGATGAAGGACTTAATCCGTCAACTTCATTTAAAGCAAGGGGATTGGCAATGGCGGTTTCCCGCGCTTTTGAATTAGGAATAAAAGATATCTCTATTCCTTCAGCAGGCAATGCCGCCGGTGCAATGAGTAGTTATGCGGCACTAGCGGGAATAAAAGCTCACGTTTTTATGCCGAAAGATGTTCCCACACCCTTTATTGCAGAATGTAAGGCTCTCGGTGCAGAAGTAACTCTGATTGACGGTTTAATTACTGATTGCAGTAAAGCCGCCGCAGAAGGTGTTAAAAATTTTGGCTGGTTTGATATTTCAACATTAAAAGAACCTTACAGAATTGAAGGCAAAAAAACAATGGGTTATGAAATAGCAGAACAAATGAATTGGAAATTACCGGATGTAATTATATATCCTACAGGCGGTGGTACGGGGATGATAGGAATGTGGAAAGCATTTGACGAAATGGAAAAACTTGGTTGGATAGACAGCAAAAGACCGAGAATGGTAAGCGTTCAATCCGAAGGATGTGCACCCATAATAAAAGCATTTAACGAAGGAACTAAACACGCTGAGTTTTGGAAGAATGCTTCAACTATTGCAAGCGGTTTAAGAGTGCCAGCTGCAATTGGTGATTTTTTAATTTTAGATACAATTAGAGAAAGTAAAGGCACTGCAATTGCAGTTTCCGATAAAGACATTATGGATTGTACTAATTTAATAGGCAGAACTCAGGGTATATTCCCTGCCCCGGAAGGGGGAGCTACACTTGCAGCTTTTAATATTCTATACAAAAAGGGCTGGATTAAAAAAGACGAAAGTGTGGTTTTATTCAATACCGGAAGCGGACATAAGTATTTTAATCTTTGGGATTGATAAATAAAAAACACAGTTTCTCAAAGAAACTGGGTTTTAGTAATATTCTTCACTCAATTTTTTTCTTTTCAAAAAGTGTGTCGGGTAAATCTGTGTTTACTTTGTAATTTGAGTAGGTTAAAATTACTTTTCCTTTTATGCCTGATATTCTTCTCCTTCTTCTTTTTGATTTATCTTTTTGGTTTTGAGGTAATCCCATTTTATCGAGGTTAAAAGAAAAAATTATTTTAGAAGGTAATGGATATTCCATTTTTTCATCATAACTAAAATCAACATTAAAAGTTCCGCTTGTTTTTGTTGTTGATTCTAATTTTCTAATAACTTTTTTCACTTGATCTACCCAAATTGTTGTAAGCAAAACTCCGCTATCTTCGTTGAGGGGGATTATTTTAATTACAGTAAGTTCCCTTCCGTCAATATTTTCTTTTCTTGCAAATATGAGATTATATTTTCCACTTAAAAATGAAACAGGAGAAAAATTAACACCTTGTTTGGGTATCATCGCAAATGAGGTGGATTCAATGTGAGTTTTATCCGGCTGTTTAAAATAAAATACCGCATTCATCTTGGGCACTTTAAGCATACTCGCATTTATTTTAATTGAAACATCGGCTTTATAATCTTTAACGCGTTCAAACTCAGATTTTAAATTTTCAATAATTTCATTTGGATTATTACTTTGTGCAGTTACTACAGAGCAGGAAATAATCAGTAAAAATAAAGTAGCGGAAAATATTTTATTTGATGAAAATCTATTATATATTTTATTCATGTCAGAATATCCTTCTTTTCAAAAATGTACGCAGTAATACCAAATAATACCAAAATATGACCTAACAGAACTGAAAGAGATTTAATTATTTCTACATAATTTAGAGAGTCATCAAAAAATAATCTCCAGGAAAATAAATAATTAGTAAATAAATACGGCTTTATAGTTTGGAAAAAATCTATAGGTATAGCAGATATAATTGCAAATACAATTATTATTGCCATTGCCGTAATAATTGGTCCTATAGCATTTTCAACTAGAGAAGAAAAGAAAAATGCCAAAGCTGCAACCGTGCACATACTTAAACCTGCCATAAAATAGGCTAAAATAAATCTCCAGATTATATCATCTTTTGCAAAAATTATTAGTCCGTTTTGCAGAACAATTAGCTCGCCTGTTCCGAACAATATTATCCCTAGAACAAAACTTAAAATTGCAAGCCAAAATATTAACATATAACTGTAAATAATGCTTGTTAAAAATTTTGATAATACTACTTGAAATCTTGAGACGGGACGTGTTAATAGAATTCTATAAGTTCCGGCTGTTGCTTCCCCCGCTAACATATCACCGGCAACTAATACAATTAAAAAAGGAACATTAACAATTATACTATTTAAAATCATATAAGAAACAAAATATCCGTTTAGCAGATTACCAACCATAATAAAGGAATCTGATAATTGCCCGGTAAGTCCGCTTGTTGCATCTCTTCCGCTGATTGATATAGCTAATTGTATAACCAGAACTAAAAGAGCAACTGCAATAAAGCCTATATAGGTTCTCCACTTCTTAAAAATTTTAAATAATTCTATGTTAATTAAAGTAGTCATCTATTACTCTTTTCAGTAATATTAAGGAAATATTCTTCTAACGAACGAGTAGGAATTACAGCGCTAACTGCAACGTTATTTTCAACAAAAAGTTTATTCAAAGAAGAGATATCCTCGGGTTCCAAAATAAATACAATTTTGTTGTCTATCGATGAATATACTTTATCTTGCCATATAGTGCCTTCTAATATATTTCTGGCAGAATTATTGTCATCAACTTCAAATGTAACTTTTAATTTATTTTTATTTAATAATTCACTAACTTTTCCTTCTACTACTTCCTTTCCATTATCTAATATTATCATTCTATTGGCTATAATTTCAATTTCTGATAAAATATGTGAAGAAAGAAAAATTGTTTTCCCTTTTTCTCTGCTGAGTAGTACCATCAAATCTCTAATTTCTTTCATCCCTTGGGGATCAAGTCCTGTAGTAGGCTCATCTAAAATAATTAAATCAGGATCGTGCAGAAGCGCCTGTGCTATTCCAAGCCTTTGTTTCATTCCGTGAGAAAATGTTTTTACCTTACTTTTATATCTTTTCTCAAGTCCCACAAGTTCAAGCATTTCCATAATTTTTTTTCGAGAAACTTCTCCCATACTTAATCTGCCGAGAATGGACAAATTTTTATAAGCAGTAAGGTTATTATAGAAGTCAGGTTTTTCAACAATAGCCCCGACTTTTTTTAGGATATCCTTTCTATTTGAAAGAAGAGATTTGCCAAATATTTTTATTGTGCCTGAAGTGGGTGCGATTAGTGAAAGCATCATTCTTATAGTTGTGCTTTTTCCGGCTCCGTTCGGACCTAAAAATCCGAACACATCGCCCTTATAAACCGTTAAATCTAAATCGCTTACAGCGATAAGACTTTTAAATTTCTTTGTTAAACCGAGAATTTCAATTACTTTTTCTTCGTTCAAGAATTTCCTAATATCATTTAATAGCAAAAATGCAATTTATAAAATATAGATTTAAACTTTTTAGTATACAAAATTATTTTATAAGAGGGGATTTTCGATGATAATCCTACTTCTTTGATGATTTAAGAAAATATATAAAATATTTTTTAAAATAAATTTGAATTTGTCAAAAAAAATCTCGATGTTTGGTACTAATTCATCGCCCTTCGGACAAGAATTATAAAGTGTTGTTTTCAATTTCTGTTTGAATATTTATAGATTCAAACTCAAAAATATTTTTTATCTTCTTAATGAAAAAAAATTATAAGTCAATATGCCATTTCAATAAAATATTTTTAATATTACCAATCCAAATTATTAACACAAAGACCAATTTTACGGAGTATAAACATGCACATTGATAGATTTTTTACCAAAGCAGGAAAAGATCCTTTATCATCTATAGAATTTGTAAAAAGAACATCTGAAATTAAAAACCCGAACGGAACTATAGTTTTCCGTATGGAAAATGTTATGGTACCGTCAACTTGGTCACAAGTAGCTACTGACATTATTGCGCAAAAATATTTTAGAAAAGCAGGTATACCAAAATTAATAAAGAAAAATAAAGAAAAAGGTATTCCCAATTGGCTGCAACCTTCAACTGCGTATTTGCTAAAAATTGGTCAACTTCCTGAAGACGAAAGATTTTCAACTGAAAATGATGCTCGTCAAGTTTTCCACAGATTAGCCGGCTGTTGGACGTACTGGGGTTGGAAAGCAGAATATTTTGATACGGAAGAAGATGCCAAAGCTTTTTATGACGAACTAATGTTTATGTTAGCAAAACAATTTGCTGCACCTAACAGTCCGCAATGGTTTAATACAGGACTAAACTGGGCGTACGGTATTTCAGGTCCGGCTCAGGGTCACTATTATGTTGATTATAGAACCGGCAAACTTACCGCATCAACTGACGCTTATACACATCCGCAACCTCACGCGTGTTTTATTCAATCTATTAAAGACGATCTTGTTAATGAAGGCGGTATAATGGATTTATGGGTACGTGAGGCAAGACTTTTTAAATACGGCTCCGGAACAGGTTCAAATTTTTCCAGCATAAGAGGAAAAGAAGAGCCATTAAGCGGAGGAGGTAAATCATCTGGTTTGATGTCTTTTTTGAAAATTGGTGATAGATCTGCCGGCGCAATAAAATCCGGCGGTACAACAAGAAGAGCAGCAAAAATGGTCACTGTAGATTTAGATCACCCTGATATAGAAGAATATATTAACTGGAAAGTAGTAGAAGAACAAAAAGTTGCTTCAATGGTTACAGGCTCAAAACTTTGTAATTACCATCTTAATGCAATAATGCAGGCTTGTTATGCAGATCATCCTGAAAATGACCGCTTTAACAAAATGGTAAATCAGAAACTAAAAGCAGCTGTGTTAGAAGCAAGAAAAGTTTTTATCCCCAAGAATTATATTGAAAGAGTAATTCAATTAGCAAAACTTGGTTTTAAGTCTATCGAATTTCCAGTTTATAATGTAGATTGGACTTCTGAAGCTTATTTAACTGTTGCAGGACAGAATTCAAATAACTCAATAAGAGTTACCAACAAATTTATGACCGCTGTTTTAAAAGACAGCGACTGGGAACTTTATTGGAGAGTTGAAAAAAGAAGTGCAAAAGAAGAAAATAGAAAACCCGTAGCATGTAAAACATTAAAAGCTGTAGAACTGTGGGATCAAATTGCTTATGCAGCTTGGTCTTCGGCTGACCCAGGTATTCAATATCATACTACAATAAATGAATGGCATACCTGTCCCGAAGGTGGGGAAATAAAAGCCTCAAATCCATGCAGCGAGTATATGTTTTTGGATGACACTGCTTGTAACCTCGCTTCATTGAACATTGTAAAGTTCTATAATGATGAAACTCAAAAATTCAATATTTCAGAATTTAGGCATGCAACAAGAATTTGGACTATAGTTCTTGAAATAAGTGTTCTTATGGCTCAATTCCCAAGCAAAGAAATTGCTCAATTAAGTTATGATTACAGAACTTTAGGTTTAGGTTATGCTAACCTGGGAGCTCTTCTTATGATTAAGGGTATACCTTATGATAGTAACGAAGCTTTTGCTATTTGTGGCGCTATTACTTCAATTATGCATATGTCAGCTTATGCAACATCTGCAGAGATGGCTAAAAACCTTGGAACTTTTACCAAGTATGAAGAAAATAAAAAACATATGCTCAGAGTTATAAGAAACCACAGAAGAGCTGCATATAATGTACCCAAAGAAGAATATGAAAAACTTAGTATATTTCCTATGGGCATAAATCCGAACTACTGCCCTTCTGATTTATTAAAAGCTGCAAGAGAAGATGCTGACAAAGCTTTAGAATTTGGTAATAGTTATGGATTTAGAAATGCCCAGGTTACTGTAATTGCTCCAACCGGAACCATAGGTTTGGTAATGGATTGTGATACAACAGGTGTTGAACCGGATTTTGCTCTCGTCAAGTTCAAAAAACTTGCTGGAGGCGGTTATTTTAAAATAATAAATCAATCTATTCCACCTGCTCTCAAAAAACTGGGATATAATCAAGATCAGATAAATGAAATTGTAAAGTATGCAAAAGGCACAGGAAGCATTGAAGGTTGTCCTTATATCAACCCTGAAACATTAAAAGCAAAAGGATTTACAGATATTATAATAAATAAAATTGAGAAATCTTTACCGTCTTCGTTTGATTTAAGTTTTGCTTTTAATTCTTTTACTGTCGGCAAAATATTTATGATTGAAAAATTAGGTCTTGATAAGGAAGACATTGGAAATTACAACTTCAATCTTTTGACTGCTTTAGGTTTTTCAAAACAAGAAATCGCATCTGCTAACGATTATGTATGCGGTACAATGACTATAGAAGGTGCACCTTTCTTGGATACAAAGCATTATCCCATTTTTGATTGTGCTAATAAATGCGGTAAAAAAGGAACAAGATTTATCCGTTCTAATGCACATATAAAAATGATGGCTGCTGCACAACCCTTTATTTCGGGTGCGATATCAAAAACAATTAACCTGCCCAATAGTGCGACAGTTGATGATATTAAAAAAGCTTATATGGAATCCTGGAAATTAGGCATTAAAGCAAATGCCCTTTACAGAGACGGCTCAAAATTATCCCAACCATTAAACACATTAAGTGATGAAGAATTAGAAGAGCTACTCGAAGATAAAGAGAACAACGATATTGTAAAATATGCTGAAAAAATTATGTACCGTTATATAGCCAAAAGAAAAAAATTACCAGATAGACGTACCGGCTACACTCAAAAAGCCAAAATAAACGGACAATCGATCTTTATAAGAACGGGTGAATATGATAACGAACAAATCGGTGAAATTTTTATTGATATGCACCGTGAAGGCGCTGCTTTCAGAAGCTTGTTAAACTGCTTTGCAATTTCAATTTCTTTGGGCTTACAGCACGGTGTTCCTCTTGATGAATTCGTTGACGCTTTTGTATTTACTCGTTTTGAACCAAGCGGTATAGTTACGGGAAACGAAAAAATAAAGATGACAACTTCTGTTATCGATTATATCTTCAGGGAATTAGCTGTAACATATCTCGGTAGAAATGACTTAGCACACGTATCTCCCCACGAAGTTGAACAAAAAGTTTCTCCGGGCATAGTACAAAATCTGGATGACAATAATGATAATCGAAACACTAATTCTAAAAATCAAAAAAAAGTAATTCTAGACTTGGAAGGAACATCACCTAAAGAAAATATAAGTGCAAGAAACATAAATATACCCGAACAATCAGAAACATCTACTTTAACTGCAAAAGTTAAAACAGCAATAGAGCAGGGATATACAGGTGATATTTGTACAGAGTGCCAAAGCATTACAATGGTTAGAAACGGTACTTGTTTAAAATGTATGACTTGCGGCTCTACTTCAGGCTGTAGCTGATATGAAATTAGAAATGAGGAATTAAGAATTAGTATATTTTAAAATTTACTAATTCTTCTTCCTCCCATATAACGACCCGAATAATAAGAAGACGTTATAGAAGAAATTGTAACACCCTTAGATGAACTTGCATGGGCAAATAGGTTATCCCCTAAATAAATACCTACGTGTCCGGGTTTAACAGTTCTTCTTGTATCAAAAAACACAAGGTCACCAAATTTTAATTCTTTCTTTTCATCTATGTCTTTACCCTCTTTATATTGATCTCTTGCTGTTCTATTTAATCTAACAGAAATGGCATTTCTAAACATAGTTTGAGTAAAAGCTGAACAGTCAATTCCCTTCTTAGAATTACCTCCAAATTTATAAGGGGTATTCATATATCTGATTATCTCCATCAGCATTACTTCTTTTGATTTTACATTCCCTGAAGATCTATTAGTTGGAGTTTTAATCTTTGTAATAAGACGATCAATATCTACCGGCGTATTGTCAGCTGGTGCAATATCGGGATCATCGGAAGTGAATCTAATATTACTTTTTGTGTTTTTTTCTTTGGGTTCATTTTTATTATATCTAGAAGAATTAGAACTGGCAGCACACCCTGAATACAAGTATATACTTACCAGACAAATAGAAAATAGTAAGAAGAAATTGTATTTTTTATTTTTATCCCAAGTAAGTTCTAAGATTTTTACTTCTTGATGCATGTCTTAGTCTGCGAATTGCTTTTTCTTTTATTTGTCTTACTCTTTCCCTCGTTAAATTAAATTTTTCCCCAATTTCTTCCAAAGTTAAAGAGTGTTCCTTTTTCAACCCAAAATAAAGTTTTATTACTTCTGCTTCACGTTCAGATAAACTGGATAATGCTCTTTTAATTTCTGATTTTAAAGATTCAGTCATTAAAGAGTCATCAGGTTCTGGTTGATGCTCATTTTCAATTACATCGAGAAGACTGTTATTATCACCATGTACAAAGGGTGCATCAACTGAAACATGCCGTCCTGATATTTTTAAATTATCCGAGATTTCACCAACATCCATTTCAAGTTCATTTGCTATCTCAGAAGCACTCGGCTCTCTTTCAAATTCTTGTTCAAGATTACTGTGTGCTTTACCTATTTTATTTAGGGCTCCAACTCTATTAAGAGGTAGCCTAACTATTCTGGATTGTTCAGCCAACGCTTGAAGTATTGATTGTCTTATCCACCAAACAGCATATGAGATAAATTTAAAACCTCTTGTTTCATCAAATCGTTTTGCTGCTTTTATCAAACCTAGATTGCCTTCGTTAATTAGATCCCCCAAAGAAAGTCCTTGATTTTGATATTGTTTAGCGACACTAACTACAAACCTTAAGTTGGCTTTAGTTAATAACTCTAATGCAACTTGATCCCCTTTTTTAATTTTTATGGCTAATTCAATTTCTTGTTCCGTAGTTAAAAGATCTACTTTACCTATTTCTTGTAGATATTTATCAAGAGATTGGCTTTCCCGGTTAGTAAATTGTTTTGTAAACCTCAAAAATAATCCCTCAAAAAAATTTAAGTATTTATAGTATCTACAATACCAACAATAGATGCATCAACGGGAGCCATATCGATAGGTAAAGGAATAACTGCTTCAGAGGCGGTTATATAAAAAATGGTTTCACCCGTTCCGGCACCAACAGTATCAACAGCAATTATCGGTTCTCCTACATTTTTATTTTTTGCATTAATTGGTTGTACAATAAGCATTTTAAAACTTTTTAAAGTTTCATACTTTCTTGTAGCCCAAACGTTGCCTATTACTTTACCTAAAAACAATTTTATATTTTTAAATAATTATCGTTAAAAAATAATTCAACTTTCCTGTTGTTCTATAATTTCCTTAATCGGTACATCAAGTTTATCAACTATCGCCATTATAACAGCATCGACAGGTTTATTTTGAGTGAAGTGGGTTTGCCTGGATGAACTACCGGTTGCAACAAGCACTACTTCGCCCTCGCCTGCACCAACGCTGTCAACCGCAACTACAAAATCATCTTTTTCATTTAATTCAAGATCAAGGTGACGTACTATTAAAAACTTTGCCCCAACAAGGTTTTCATCTTTGCGTGTAGACCAAACTGTGCCGATTACTTTTCCTAAAAACAAATTAAATACTCTTACTTTATTAATTTTTAAATCTTATAAACATTAAATTTAGTTTGATGATGATTAAAATACAAGTATATTTTTTATAATCATTAAATTGAGTTTAAAAAACTTTTCCCTTTTAGAGAGTTATCAATTGCAAAAAAATCAGCAACAGTTTTACCAACATCTGAAAAAGTTTCTCTTATGCCCAAATCATTACCTTTTTCGTTTTTATCAAAAACAATTAAGGGTACAAATTCTCTGCTATGGTCTGTACTTGGTGTTGTTGGGTCATTACCGTGATCAGCAGTTATCAGCACTATATCACTTTCATCAAGCTTTGATAAAAATGCAGGCAAAAAATTGTCAAAATCTTTTAACACTTTATAAAAACCTTGTGGATTATTCCGGTGCCCATAATAAACATCAAAGTCCACTAAGTTTGCAAAGATCAAACTGTTAGAAACTTTGCTTGTATACTCAAGGAGTTTCTCGCAGCCCTCTGCATTTGATTTTGTTTTTTCTTTAATGTTTATACCACGATAGTTAAAAAGATCGTTTACTTTGCCAATTGCAATTGTATTGATATCATTTTTTTGCAGATAATCTAATATTGTATCCTGAGGCGGATTTAGTGAAAAATCTCTTCGGTTTGAAGTTCGTGTGTAATTACCTGATTTTCCTAAAAACGGTCTTGCTATTACACGACCGACCACTAATGGCTCTGTCAATACTTCCTCTCTTGTAATTAAACATATTTGATATAATCTTTCCAATGGAATAACTTCTTCGTGCGCAGCAACTTGAAAAACAGAATCGGCGGAAGTATAAATTATAGGATAACCGGTTGCAATATGTTCATCTCCCAATTCTTTTAATATTTCTGTACCGGAAGCAGTTTTGTTACCCAAAAAACCTTTGCAGTTAGTCTTCTTTAAAAACTTGTCTGTCAAATCTTTCGGAAAACCACCGGGGAAATATGAGAAATCCGTATTAACATACAATCCTGATATTTCCCAATGTCCAGTAATGGAATCTTTGCCTTTTGATATTTCTTTCATCTTACCGAAAGAAGCTATCGGTTTTTCCGTTTTGTTTACTCCTTTAATGTTTTCAATATTACCTAAACCCATTTTTTCAAGATTTGGTAAATTTAAACCACCGACAGCCTCTGCAATATTTGAAAGAGTATTGCTCCCTGAATCACCGTATACTGCAGCATCGGGTAGTTCACCTATGCCTACACCGTCAAGAATAATTATAAAAAAGTTATTCATAATTGTATTTTTTAAGTTTTTTAATTCTTTTTAATTTTTAAAATTTTATTGATACTACATTTATTTCAGAAGTATGAATGTATGATTGTATGGATTCAATTTTTTATTTTTCATATATCCATACATTCAATCATCCATAATTACGAAATTCCTACAAATTCGTTTTTTTAAAATTATTTTTACTAATGAATTCCATTTACAGATAACTAATTGTGAGTAGCTCGAACAGTGTTGCCGCCTTTTTCAAGTGCTTTTTGAAGTGCCAGATCTGCATTATAGATAATATCATCTACCCCCATTGAACTGTTTGCCGAAGACACTCCTATTGAAACAGTATACGTGGTTTGTTTTGAAACTACCGAAATTGGAATGCGCGCAATTTTAACTCTGAGTTTTTCAGCCCAAAGAAATACTTCTTTACTTGTGGAATTAAAGAAATAAACTCCAAATTTTCTTTCGTCCAATCTTCCGAAAATATTTAAGGGTGTCATCTCTTTTGCTATAGTCTCGGATATAATTTCAAGCACTTTAGGAAAAGGATTGTTCTCAAATAAATTTGCCTGGTCCAAAAAGTCATCTATCCTAATAAGAGCAAGAGCACCTGAAGTTTTAGCATATTCTGCTTTTATAATTTCTTCACCAAGCCTGTCTTTAAATGTTTCCTCTTTAAGCGCTTTGGTTTCAATATCTACATCCAAAAAACTTTTTAGTAATGTTTGTGTTGTGTAAGAATAAATAACATAAGAGATAATGTTAACGGCTTTTTTTAGAAATTGTAAGTCTTTATTTGTATATATTTTTTTCTTAAGACTTTCAAAGCAAAGCACACCGTAATTTTGTCCGTAATAAACCATTGGTATTGCAAGAAAAGATCCTTCAAAACTTATGTCTTCTCTTTTAGCATATCTTATATACTCCTGAGTTGATGTATCGTCAATCTTAATTGGCATCCCTGTTTTAATTGATTTACCGGTTAAAGTACCTGCCAATTCTACTTCAAGTCCTTCACCAATATATTTTAACGATGTTTTGTTTGTTATCCTTTTGACTCTGAATTTTTTCTCTCTTGGATCATATAAAACTAAAGCGTAAGAATCCCAATTAATAAACGAATCTAATGTATTTTGTAGAGCAAATAACACATCATCGGAATTCTGAATGGGTTTATCGGGTGATATTAATTTTAAAATCCCATCCAATCTTTTTTGAGAGATTGTATCCGAATATTTCTCTTCAAAGATTGTAATCAGTATTGTTATTACTCTAACAAAACTTCCGAGTGCATAAATTGTTTCTATTCCGAAAACATCTTCCAACAAAGAATCGAGTGCAAGAATTGCTATGAGAGAATTACCGTAATAAAGAGGCACACCCACAAAACTTTTAATACCGATGGGTGATTCGTAATATCTTATTACATCTGCTTCTGCTGTGCTTGGAATGTTCGTTAAATGTTCCGGTTCACCTTTTTGTATTATTTTACTTAAAATATCATCTTCAACATCAAATTTTCTGTTAGCAATTTGTTTAGAGTTGGAGACATATTTTTCAACGGAAAGTTTATCGTCCTCTTTATTATACCAAAAGAATATTACTGTGTGCGCGGAATATGCTTCTTTCAGTACAGTTAACATTTTCTCCAAAGCAAAAGAAAACTGGCCGTCGTGTCCTATTCCCTTAGGCACTTCTTCTCTTGCAATTTCTTCATATCTTTCTTTTAGGTCATGTGGCTTTAAGTCTGTTCTTGAGGCTCTAAACTCCGGACGGTAATTATCTTGTGTAATTACTTCTATCTTTTCAGGTTTAGAAACAATCTCAAATGATTCGTTTAAATCCGGTGTAAGTTTTGTTTCTGTAGGAGTAAGTTCATTAATAGTTTCGGTAAAACTTGGATTATACTTTGACGAGTCACGAAGAAAAATAATGAAGGCTACATAAACAACTATTAAAGTAGCTGCTATAATACGGAATACAATATCATCGGTTAAAAATAGCGATACAGCTAAAATAGGTACAATAAGGAAGATCAATATTCTTTTGCGCTGTATTCTGTCCATAATAATTTCTTTTATACAAAATTGATATTAAATATAGTTTTACTGTTAAATAATATCAACAATTATTATTTAAATGAATTTATGAACTGTAAAACATTTTATTCAGCAGGCTCATTAATTCCTTGCGTCCTCTTTTTGTAATAGATGAAAATACTAAAAGGTTTTCACCAAATACTAATTCGGGATAGTGTTCTATGATTCTTTTTTTTGCCTGAGCAAATTGAGATTGATTTAATTTATCAATTTTATTTAAAATTATTATATAAGGAATGGATGATGCTTTAAGCAAAGCATTCAGTTTATCGTCGAGTTCCGTAGGCTTATGTCGGCTGTCTATTAAATGGAATGCTAATTCTACATATCTTGAATTACGCAAATAGCTCTCAACTAATTTTGCCCATTTTTCTCTTTCTGCTATACTTGTTTTAGCCCAACCGTAGCCTGGCAAATCTACGAGTTTATATTTTTCATCAATTAAATAATAGTTTATTGAACGTGTTTTGCCGGGTGTGGAACTTGTTTTTGCAAATTTTTTTCTATTTAATAGTGTATTGATAAGAGAGGACTTACCAACATTTGACCTACCGCAGAATATTATTTCAGGCTTACTGCTTTTATCAAGTTGTTCTGCTGTATATGCTGATTTAAGAAATTCTAATTGTTTGAACATAGAAAAAAAAAGAGTAACAGGTAATACCGGTTACTCTTTGTTGTAATTTATTTTTGAAAAATTATTTTCCGTCAGATGTAGAATCTTTAGATGTCTTTTCTTCTTCAGGTGATTCTTCAATAATTTTTGCTTCTTCTACATCTTTCTTTTCGATTTTTTTATCCTTCTGTTGCCGAGATGAGTTTCCCTTAGCTTCAACTTCTTTCTTTTGAGGTTTTTCCTTTTTTGCTTTAGCTTCTTTTTTCTCCTCTTTTGTTTCAGCTTTTTCTTTCTTTCCTACTTTTTCTTCTTTTTTCTCTTCGGCAGCTTTATTTAGAACATCATTATAATCAACTAATTCAATAATAGCCATTTGTGCAGCATCACCTCTTCTAATAACTGTTTTTACTACTCTTGTATAACCCCCGGGCCTGTCGCCAATTTTAGTAACTATTTCATTAAACAGTTCTTTAACTACTTCTTTATCGTGAAGAACACGCATTACTTGTCTTTGGTTATGAAGATCACCTCTTCTTGCTTTTGTAATCAATACCTCTACATAGCCTCTAGTTTCTTTTGCTTTTGCTAAAGTAGTTTTAATTCTTTTATGTTTTAATAAAGCAGTTGCAAGCGAACTTAATAATGCAGCTCTATGACTTGCTGTTCTACTTAATTTTCTTCCCTTTACTCTGTGTCTCATTAATCAACCTTTAACAATATTTAATTTGATTCAACTTCATCATTTATATAACTGTCAACGTCCATTCCAAATTCCAATCCTAAATTTTCAACAATTTCCATTAATTCTGCAAGAGATTTTCTTCCGAAATTTCTAAACTTTAACATTTCTGATTCATCTTTTCTTACTAAATCACCCAGAATATTTATATCTGCAGATTTTAAGCAATTATGTGAACGTACACTCAACTCTAGGTCATCAACATTTGTTAGAAGAATCTTTTTAATTCTATCTTTTTCGCTGTCTTGCTGACTAACAGCTTGTTCTTCTTCCTGATCAATATCAAAATTGATAAACAACTGAATGTGATCTCTTAAAACTTTTGCAGCTTCAGTAAGAGCATCTTCGGGTGTAATCGATCCATCTGTTTCTACTTCAAGAATTAGTTTTTCACAATCGTTTCTGTCACCAATTCGAACATTTTCAATATCATATTTTACATTAGTTACGGGAGTAAAAATAGAATCGATTGGAATAACTCCAATTGTTTGATCTGAAGATGTGTTTTGAACAGCAGGCACATAACCGTAACCTTTTCCAATGGTAATTTCAACATCAAACTTTGCTTTTTTGTTTAAAGTAGCAATGTGAAGTTCCGGATTTAATATTTCCATATCAGAGCTGTTTTTTTGAAGGTCTGCAGCAGTAAACTCACCCTTTCCATCAAATGAAAATTTTATGGTTTCAGGTTTTTTCTCTAATAGTTTTAATCTAACTTGTTTTAGATTTAATATAATTTCGGAAACATCTTCTGCAACCCCTTCAATTGTAGTAAACTCGTGTAACACTCCCGTAAATTTTACAGAAGTGATTGCAGCGCCCGGTAAAGAAGCAATAAGAACTCTTCTAAGCGAATTACCAAGTGTAACCCCATAACCTCTTTCTAAAGGTTGAAGTAAAAATTTTCCGTATGTATTTGTATAACTCGCTTCATCAAGAACTACTAAGTCAGGTATTCTTAAACTTGAAACACTCATTTGTTAATCCTTTAACAATAATCTTAAAAAATTTATTTTATTTTGAATAAAGCTCAACTACTAATTGTTCATTAGCATTAAGCGGTACATCTGTCCTATCCGGTATTTCAATAAATGTGCCTGCCAAAGCAGCTTTATCAACAGCTAACCAGGAATAGGTATTGTCTTTAATTCTTTTTAATGAATCATGAATAGCATCTAATTTTTTACTCTTATCTCTAATTTGTACAACATCACCAGGTGAAACAATATAGGATGGAATATTAACCAAAACATTATTAACAGTAAGATGTCTGTGGCATACTAACTGCCTTGCCTGTTTTCTTGAAGATGCAAATCCTAATCTATAAACTACATTATCTAATCTTCTTTCCAATAATTTTACAAGGTTTTCTCCCGTAATACCTTTTTGTTTATTAGCTTTAAAAAAATAATTTCTGAACTGTGTTTCTAACAGTCCGTAAATTCTTTTAATTTTCTGCTTTTCTCTCAACTGAATACCATATTCAGAAATTTTCATTCTTCTTGAATTACCGTGTTCTCCAGGGGGGTAATTCTTTGTTTCAATTGGACATTTTTCAGTAAAACATTTTTGACCTTTTAGGAAAAGTTTTTCTTTTTCTCTCCTACACAATTTGCATACTGAATCTGTATATCTTGCCATAAAATTAGATCTCCAAAAATAAATTAAACTCTTCTTTTCTTAGGTGGTCTACAGCCGTTATGAGGTATGGGCGTTATATCTTTAATAGAACTTATTGCCAAACCTGCTGTATTTAAGGCTCTTATTGCAGCCTCACGTCCTGACCCGGGACCTTTTACAAATACCTCAACTCTTCTCAATCCAAGATCATAAGCTTCTTTAGCTGCTGCTTGCGCTGATACTTGAGCTGCAAACGGAGTATTTTTTCTTGATCCTTTAAATCCGTTTTTTCCTGCTGAAGACCATGAAATAGTATTTCCATAAATATCTGTTATTGTTACCATCACATTGTTGAAGGTTGCTTTTATATGTGCAACGCCATTTGCATCAACATGTACTTTCTTTTTTGTACGTTTATTTATCTTAGCCAAATTCTTGCCTCCGATGAATCAAATTTTATTTCTTAGTTGCTGTTTTCTTTTTACCGGCAACTGTTTTCTTCTTGCCTTTACGTGTACGGGAATTTGTACGTGTTCTTTGTCCTCTTACAGGTAAACCTTTTCTGTGCCTAATACCACGGTATGTACCAATATCCATCAATCTTTTAATATTTTGTTGTACTTCCGAACGTAAAGCGCCTTCTACTTTATAATCTGCTTGAAGTATTGCTCTTATTTGAGCAACTTCTTCATCAGTTAAGTCGGTTACTTTTTTATCAAAATCAATTTTAGCTTTTTCTAAAATATCTGCAGATACACTTTTGCCAATACCGAAAATGTATTGAAGGGAAAAGAGAATTTGTTTATTTTTAGGTAAATCAACACCTGCTATACGAGCCAAAATAATCTCCTTATTTTTTTATCAGCCTTGACGCTGTTTATGTTTTTTATTTTTACAGATAACCCTTACAACGCCTTTGCGTTTTATAATTTTACAGTTATCACACATTTTCTTTACCGATGCTCTAACTTTCATAGAGTCTCCATTATTTATATCTATAAGTAATTCTACCCTTGGATAAATCATACGGAGACATTTCAATTGAAACTTTATCTCCAACCAAGATCTTTATAAAATGCATTCTCATTTTCCCGGAAATATGTGCCAATATTTCGTGCTCGTTATCAAGTTTTACCTTGAAATGTGCATTTGGTAGTGTCTCTAAAACAATACCGTCAACTTTTATTGGTCCTTGTTTTGCCATTATATTTTAGTCAAAATTTCCGGTTTATTATCCGTTATCAAAATCGAATGCTCAAAATGTGCAGATGGTGAACCGTCTTCAGTTAAAATAGTCCATCCGTCATCTGCTTGTATTACATTGTATTTACCTATGTTTATCATAGGTTCAATAGCAATAGTCATATTCTTCCTTAATTTTGCTCCTGTCCCCTTTCTTCCAAAGTTCGGAACTGCAGGGTCTTCGTGTAAATGTTTACCGACACCGTGTCCGCAAAGGTCTCTTACAACAGAAAAACCGTTCTCTTCAACATAGCTTTGTACAGCATATGAAATATCGTGAACATGATTTCCATTAGCTGCCTGTTCTATACCCAAATAAAGAGATTTCTCGGTTACTTCCATCAATTTCTTTTTCTCATCTGAGATTTTTCCGACTGCAACTGAAAGAGCTGCATCACCGTAAAAACCGTCTTTGTAAACTCCCACATCAAGAGCAATTATTTCACCACTTTTAAGAACTCTGCTTCCTGGTATACCGTGAACAACTTCATCATTAACCGAAGCACAAATTGAAGCAGGATAATCTGTTGAATTTTCACCCTGTGAATATCCTTTGAACGCTGCTTTTGCATTGTTACTAAGAATATAATCTTCAGCAATTAAGTCTAATTCACCAGTTGTAATACCCGGTTTAACATTTTTTTTAAGCAACTGCAATGTTTCCGCTACTACTTTGCAGCTTTCACGTATATAATCAATCTCTTTCTTAGTCTTTATAAAAATCAAAATCTAAACTTTATCTCCGAGCTTTTATTTTGCCCGATTTCATAAATCCATCATAATGCCTCATCAACAAGTGAGCCTCAATCTGCTGCAGGGTATCCAATGATACACCAACGATAATTAATAAACTTGTACCACCAAAAAACTGTGCAAATTGCCCTGAAACTCCATAAGCTGAAACAAACGCAGGTAATATTGCCACAATTGCTAAAAAGAACGAACCCGGAAGGGTTATCTTTGTTAAAATATTATCAATAAATTCCGAAGTTTGTTTGCCTGGTCTAACCCCGGGTATAAAACCGCCTTGTTTTTTCATATTATCTGCAACATCCTTAGGATTAAAAGAAATTGCAGTATAAAAATAAGTAAAGAAGACAATCATCAATGCATAAATAAATGAATAAACAGGTGATGTATAAATAAAATATTGGCTTAAACTTTGTAAAAAATCATTGTTTGGGAAAAATGACAAAACAGTATTCGGTATAAACATAATTGACTGTGCAAATATAATTGGCATTACTCCAGCCGTGTTCACACGTAAAGGAATATATTGGGTTACACCGCCATAAACTTTTCTTCCCACAACTCTTTTGGCATATTGAACGGGGATCCTCCTAGTTCCTTGTGTTACCAAAACAACTCCTGCAATTATAAATACCATAAATACAAGTATTACAATCTCAATCACCAAACTTCTTGTTCCGGCAGCAATCAGCCTGTATTCATCTAACATAGCAAAAGGAAACCTATTTATAATGCCGATAAAAATTATAAGCGAAATACCATTACCAATTCCTTTATCAGTAATCTGTTCACCAAGCCACATCATAAACACTGTCCCGGCTGTAAGAATAAGAATAGTAGAAACTATCCACATCATTCCTTGTACACCTACAGGAATAATTGGTGTACCCTGCACGTTAATATTTAACAATCTTATAGTTACACCCCAAGCTTGTAAGCCGGAGATTAAGATTGTTCCATAACGAGTAAGCTGTGTTATTTTCTTTCTTCCGTCTTCACCTTCCTGCTGCAGCTTTTGGAAATAAGGAACAACAGCTCCCATTAACTGAATAATAATTGAAGCTGAGATATACGGCATAATACCAAGAGCAAAAATAGCCGCATTTGAAAAAGCACCGCCCACAAACATATCATATAACCCGAAAAGATTATCCGTTGTTTGATTTTGCGTGCTTGCAGCTAATAATGACGCATCAACACCAGGTAAGGTAACATGAGCTCCAATCCTTACAATGACTAAAAGAGACAAAGTGTAAATAATTCTTTGACGAAGTTCGGGTATCTTAAAAACGTTTCTTATTGAATCAGTAAATTTTGACATATACTACGAGATTATACTTTTTTTATTGTACCGCCAACGGCTTCAATTTTTTCTTTTGCTGATTGACTAAAAGTATTTACTTCAATTTGAAGCTTACTTTTAATTTCTCCGTTACCTAAAACTTTTACAGGTTGTTTGTTATTTGAGACAAGACCTACTGCTTTTAATGTATCTATATTAACCAAACCTTTTTTTAATTTTTTATCTTCCACCAATTTTTGAAGAGAGTTAAGATTTACAACCTGATAATAAACTTTAAAAATATTAGTAAACCCAAATTTTGGTACACGTCTTTGTAAAGGCATCTGACCGCCCTCAAACCAAGCTTTATGTTTTGCACCTGATCGTGACATTTGTCCGTTGCTTCCTCTTGTTGCGGTTTTACCTCTTCCAGAACCAGCGCCTCTTGCAACTCTTTTTCTGTTTCTTCTTGAACCTTTTATGTATTTAAGATTACTTAGAATGTCCATGATTAACCTTCACTTGCCTTCTTTATTTTCTCTACAGTTACTAGATGATGCACTTTGTTTATCATACCTCTTATTTGAGGAGTATCGTTGTGGATTTTTTCCCAATTCGGTCTTCCAAGACCTAATGCTTTTATAGTAAGCTTTTGATCTTTGGGCCTGTCAATTACACTTCTTATTTGTTTTACTTTTATTTTACTCATTTCTTCCTCAATTAAGCAGTGAATAAATCACTTATGCTAATGCCTCTTTTTTTAGCCATCTTTTTTGCATCTATTAAACCAAGTAAACCATTTAAAGTAGCTTTAACCTGGTTGTGAGAATTACTTGAACCCAACGACTTTGTTAATATGTCTTGCACACCAGTTGCTTCCAACACAGCACGTACGCCTCCTCCTGCAATAAGACCTGTACCGGGTGAAGCAGGTTTTAGTAAAACTTTTCCTGCGCCGTATTTACCAATAATTTTATGTGGTATTGTTCCTTTGTGGATTGAAATTTTTACAAGGCTTTTCTTTGCATCATCAACACCTTTAGAAATTGCATCGGCAACTTCGTTAGCTTTGCCTAAACCAACACCCAAAATTCCTTCGCCGTTTCCTACAACTACAATGGCATTAAAGCTAAATCTTCTTCCACCTTTTACGACTTTAGCTACCCTATTAATTTCTACAACTTTTTCTTTTAAGTTTTCTACGTCTGTCGCTTTAATTGGTTTCAATTTTTCTCTCTAATAATTTTTATTTAATTTCTATTAATTTTAGTTATATATTTTTTCCAAAGTTTGAGCTGCCGGGAGAGGATTCGAACCTCTACAGACGCCTCCAAAGGGCGTAGTCCTGCCATTAGACGACCCGGCAAAACTGAAAATTCTGCTCATTAAAACTTTAGACCTCCTTCACGGGCACCGTCAGCTAAGGCTTGAACCCGACCATGATATTTATATCCGTTTCTGTCAAAAACAACAGAGGATATTTTTTTCTCTAAAGCTTTTTTTGCTAGTAGATTACCAACAATTTTACTTCTTTCAATTTTACTTTTAGAACCTTTTAATTCTTGGCTAACTTCTTTTGAAAGCGAAGAAGCAGAGGCTAAAGTTTTACCATCCGAATCATCAATTAATTGTGCGTAAATATTTGTTAAGCTGCGATAAACAGTCAATCTCGGTATATTTGATGTACCGGAGATATGTTTTCTTATCTTAATTTTAGAACGTGTTCTTGTGTTTTTATTTTTCTTAATCATCTTTTTAAATCACTCCACTAAATTTAAGCACCCGCAGTCTTACCGGCTTTTCTTTGTATTTGTTCATCAGAGTATTTTATACCCTTACCTTTATATGGTTCAGGTTTTCTTATTGATCTTATTTTAGCAGCTACCTGACCAACTAATTGTTTATCTATACCCGAAACAATAATTTGTGTTTGAGTTGGTACCTGAATTGTAATTTCTTCAGGCGGCATAAAATATATTGGATGTGAATAACCAATATTTAATAATAGGTTTTTTTCTTTCATTTCTGCTTTGTAACCAACACCAACAATATCTAAAGTTTTTGAATAAGGTGAATGGACTCCGGTTACCATATTCTGAATTAAAGCACGAGTTAATCCGTGTAAAGCTCTGTGCTCTTTTGAATCATCAGGTCTGGTTACAACAACCTCATCTTTTTTTACTTCTATAGAAATATCTGAATTAAAACTATCTTTTAATTCTCCCTTGGGACCTTTTACCGTTAAAGTATTTCCTTCTTTAGTAATAATAACTCCTTCGGGTATTTCCACAGGTTTTTTACCTATTCTTGACACTTTTAAAACTCCATAATAAAAATTACCATATATGGCAAATTACTTCGCCACCAATTGATTCTTTACGTGCTTGTTTTTCAGTCATCAAACCTTTTGATGTAGAAATAACAGCAATACCTAAACCATTTAATACTCTCGGTAAAGTATCTGCACCTTCATAAATTCTTAAACCTGGTTTGCTAATTTTTTTCAAACCGCTTATTGCAGCTTCACCATTTGTATATTTTAATCTAACATCAATAACATTTTGTTTATTATCTTCAACTAAATTATAATCATGAATAAAATTTTGTTGTTTGAAAATTTCAACCAAACTTAATTTCATTTTTGATGAAGGTATTTCTACTCTTCTTTTTTTAGCTTTACTCGCATTTCTAATTCTTGTTAATAAATCCGCTATTGGATCAGTTACGGGCATATTTATCTCCTTCTACCAACTTGATTTTTTTAATCCGGGTATTTCGCCTCTTAAAGCCATCTCTCTTAATACAAGTCTTGAAATACCGAATTTTCTATAATATGATCTTACTCTACCAGTAAACATGCATCTGTTATTAAGTCTAACAGGAGAAGAATTTTTAGGTAATTTCTGTAATGCTTCATAATCACCTTTTTCTTTCAATTCTTTTCTCAATTTTGCATACTTGTTAACAAGTCTTTCTCTTTTTTCCTGTCTAGCTATTAAACATTTACGAGCCATTAATTCTCCTAATTAAGCTGATTTAACTTCTTTTTTTATAAATGGAAAGCCGAAAGCCAATAATAATTCATAAGCATCAGCGTCATTTTTAGCCGTTGTAACAAAAGTTATATCCATTCCTAAAATTTTATTTACTTTGTCAATATCTATTTCAGGGAATATAACATGTTCTTTTACACCTATGGTATAATTCCCTCTTCCGTCAAATGATTTATCCGACAGACCTCTAAAATCTCTCACTCGAGGTAAAGCAACATTTATCACCCTGTCTAAAAATTCATACATTTTATCGCGTCTTAAAGTTACCTTTGTCCCAATTTTCATACCTTCACGAAGTTTAAAATTAGAAATAGCTTTCTTTGCAGTTCTAACGCTTGATTTTTGTCCGGAAATAGTTTCAATACTTTTTATTGCGTCATCAAGTGCTTTTGAATCTGCAACAGCAGCACCAACACCCATATTTATTACAATCTTTGAAAGTTTGGGTACCTGCATAACACTCTTATAATTAATTTTTTTCATAAGAGCAGGCACTATTTCTTTTTTATATATTTCTTCAAGCCTAACGGGAATTGAAGTTTCAACTTCAATTACTGTTTCTTTCACCTTAGCTTTTTCTTTTTTTGCTTTAGGTGCTTTTTCTTCTTTATTTTTTTGTACTTTTTTCTCAGCCATTTTCAGATAAAAACTTTATTTGAATTTAAATCATTTCTCCACTTATTTTACTTACACGAGCTCTCTTCTTTTTACCGGTCTTTTCATCCAGTATTATTTGTGTACCAATTCTTGTTGGTTCGTTAGATTTAGGATCCAACAGCATAATATTCGAAATATGTATAGGTGCTTCTTTCTCTATTATTCCACCTTTAGGGTTATTTTGAGTTGGTTTTGTATGTCTTTTTCTAATGTTAATACCTTCAATAATTACTCTAGATTTTTTAGGAAAAACTTTTAATACTTTTCCGGTTTTTCCACTATCGTTTCCGGCAATTACTACAACATTATCATTTTTGTGAATTTTAACTTTCATTGATAATCCTTATAAAACTTCTGGTGCAAGAGAAACAATTTTCATGTATTGTTTATCTCTTAATTCTCTGGCAACCGGTCCAAAAATACGTGTTCCTATCGGTTCATTTTGATTATTTAATAGTACGGCTGCGTTTTCATCAAATCTTATATATGAACCATCCTTGCGTCTCACTTCTTTTTTTGTTCTTACTATTACTGCTCTTGAAACTTCACCTTTTTTTACATTACTATTAGGAATAGCTGCTTTAACAGATACAACAATTAAATCACCGATGCTAGCATATCTCCTAGCGCTGCCACCAAGTACACGAATGCATCTTATTTTTTTAGCTCCGGAATTATCGGCAACAATTAAATTTGTTTCTTCCTGAATCATTTTACACTACTCCTTATTAACTACTTGGCTTTCTCTATAATTTCAATTAAGCGCCATCTTTTTTTAGCACTTAGAGGACGTGTTTCCATTATTTTAACTTTATCACCAACACTGCATTCACCTTTTTCATCGTGAGCCATAAGCTTTGTAGTTTTCTTAAAATACTTCTTATAAATTGGATGTGGAACCTTTCTTTCTATTGATACTGTAATAGTCTTATCCATTTTGTCGCTAACAACAGTTCCGATTCTTGTTTTCCTTATAGCCCTTTTTTCCATAATTAAACAGTAACTCCTTCCTTAGTATCAACTGACACATCTCCAGCAGATTCTATTTCTTTTAATATTGTTTTCATTCTGGCAATATCACTTTTAGCCATTTTTAACTTTGCAGTATTAGTAAGCTGCTTTAGCTGATGAGCAAAACGTAAATCAATTATGTTCTTTTCTTCTTCGGCTATTCTTTTAATAAGTTCTTCTTTTTTTAACTCTCTTGCATCATGAGCTTTCATATTTATTTCCTCAATAACGTTTTATTCATAATCAGGTCTTTGAACAACTTTTGTTTTAATTGGTAATTTATAAGAACAGCTTTTTAATGCTGCATAGGCTAATTCCTTGGAAACACCAGAAACCTCAAACATTATTCTTCCCGGTTTAACTACTGCTACCCAAAATTCAGGTGCGCCTTTACCTTTACCCATTCTTGTTTCCAAAGGTTTCTTTGATACAGGTTTATCAGGAAAAATTCTTATCCAAACTTTACCGTCTCTTTTCATTTTTCTTGAGAGAGCAACACGACAGGCTTCAATTTGCCTGCTTGTAATCCAATGAGGTTGTAATGCTTTTAAACCAAAATCACCAAATGATACAGCACTGCCACGGTAAGCTTTGCCTGTCATTCTACCTCTTTGTGATTTCCTAAATTTTACTCTCTTCGGCATTAACATAATTTAAATTCTCCCAGTAATTATTCTGTAACTCTCTTCCCTAAAATTTCACCACGGCATATCCAAACTTTTATGCCTATTGAACCGTAAATTGTTTCTGCTCTTCCACAAGCATAATCAATATCGGCTCTGATTGTATGTAAAGGTATTCTACCTTTTTTGTATTGTTCTTTTCTAGCCATTTCTGCTCCGCCTAATCTACCTGAGCACATAATTCTAATACCTTCAGCACCCATTCTCATTCCGGCTGTAATTGCCATTTTCATTGCTCTTCTAAAGGACATTCTTCCGGATAATTGATGGGCTAAATTTTCAGCGACCAAATATGCATCTAATTCCGGTCTTTTTATTTCTGTTATTTGAACTTTAACATCTTTGTCTGTAATACTTTTTAATTCCTGCTCTAATTGTGTTATCTCTTTTCCACTTTTACCAATTACCACCCCGGGTCTTGAAGTATGTATAGTTAATAATATTTTTTTAGAAGTTCTATCAATAATTAATTTAGATATACCTGCTTTTTTTAATCTGTTTCTAACATATTCTCTTATTTTTGAATCCTCTTTTAGTTTTGGTGCATAACTGTTTTTTTCATACCAATTAGACTCCCAACCTTTAATTACACCAACTCTAAAACCTAATGGATGTGTTTTCTGTCCCAAAAAATATCCTCCTAATTATCTGCCTTAGTAGCAACAACAATTGTCAAATGACAAGATCTTTTTCTTATTTTGTAAGCTCTTCCCATTGCCCGCGGCATTATTCTTTTAATTGTAGGTCCCTGATTAACAAAAGCTTCTTTAACAAATAAATCTACAGAATCTGTTCTTGTTGATTCTTCACTATTGAGCAAATTAGCTACAGCCGATCTTAAAGTAGTTTCAACATCGTTTGAAGCGTGTTTTTCATGAAAATGAAGAACTTCAATTGCTCTTTCGACTGACATACCTCTAATAAGATCTACAACCAATCTCATTTTCCTTGGTGAAGATGGTATGTATTTATTTATTGCTCTTGCTTCCATATTATTCAAAATTCCTTTAAATCTTTATTAACTTCTTGAAGCTTTCTCTGCTTTTGTTCCGGGATGTCCTCTAAAAATTCTTGTAGGAGAAAACTCTCCAAGTTTATGACCAACCATATTTTCAGTAATATAAATGGGTATCATTTTATTACCATTATGAACCGCTATTGTATGCCCTACAAAGTCAGGTGAAATAGTTGAAGCACGAGACCATGTTTTTATAATCTTTTTCTGATTAGATTCGTTTAGCTTTTGTATCTTTGCATTAAGCTTATAATCTATAAACGGCCCTTTTTTAACTGAACGTGGCATATATTCTCTCTACTTTTTAGTCCTTTTTTTAATAATATATTTATTTGATTCTTTTTTATGTTTTCTTGTTTTCAAACCTTTTGCTGCTTGACCCCAAGGAGATACAGGATGACCACCGCCTGAGGTTTTACCTTCACCGCCGCCCATCGGGTGATCAACAGGGTTCATAGCAACACCTCTAACTTTTGGTCTTCTGCCTTTCCATCTCATTCTACCGGCTTTACCCCAAACAATATTTTCCTGTTCTGAATTGCCAACTATACCGTAAGTTGCCATACATTCTAAAGACACAAGTCTTACTTCACCTGAAGGCATTTTTAATTGTGCATATTTGCCTTCTTTTGCCATAACCTGAATAGCTGCGCCTGCGCTTCTTCCTAATTGACCTCCTTTGCCGGGTCTCATCTCAACATTGTGAATCATACTGCCCACAGGCATATCTTTCAAATGCATTGCGTTACCAACACTAATTTCACTCTTGCTGCCTGCCATAACTGTGGCACCAACTTTTAATCCTTCAGGTGCAAGAATATATCTTTTTTCACCGTCTGCATAGTGTAATAACGCTATTCTGCAAGTTCTGTTAGGATCATATTCTATTGAATAAACTTTTGCCGGAACGCTATGTTTATCTCTCTTAAAATCTATTATTCTATATTTTCTTTTATGACCACCACCAATATGTCTTGATGTAATTCGTCCTTTATTATTACGTCCACCAGATTTCTTAAGTGAAACGGTTAAAGATTTTTCCGGTGTAGTTTTTGTAATCTCATCAAAAGATGAGCGCGACATAAATCTGGTTCCCGGTGTCATTGGTCTTAATTTTTTAATAGCCATTTATCTATCCTAATAACAATATCTATACTTGTTCAAAAAGATCTATTGTATCCCCTTCTTTAAGGGTAATTATTGCTTTTTTATATTTTGCGGTTTTTCCTGAAAATCTTCCGCTTTTTCTAAACTGAGTTTTAGTTTTACCTGAATAATTTAATGTTTTAACATCAACAACTTTTACCTCAAAACTCTGTTCAATTGCTTTTGCAATTTCAATTTTATTTGCTTTAGGGTTAACAATAAATCCATATTTCCCTTCATCTGCAGTTAAATTTGTCATTTTCTCAGTTATTAAAGGTTTTATTAATATTTGATGCATCTTAGTTAACCGCCTCAGATTTTGTTCTAAAAGTATTTACAATATCTTCTACAGCACTTTTTTGAATTATCATCATTTGATTATTTACTATATCGTATGTAGATGCTTTATCTACTTCTAATATTTTTATTTTAGGTATATTTCTACCGGATTTATAGACACTAGTAAGGTTGCCTTTTGTAAGAATAAGAACTTTCTTACCATCAACTTTTAAAGCATTCAAAATTTTTAAAAGTTCTTTTGTTTTTGGCTCGTCAAAATTGAAATCTTCAACAATCATTAATTGTTCATCTTTAACTTTATAGCTTAAAGCTGATTTTCTTGCGAGTCTACTTACCTTTTTAGGAAGATCTTGTCTGTAATTTCTTGGACGAGGACCAAAAATAGTTCCGCCGCCAATCCATAAAGGAGATCTGATTGTACCTGCTCTTGCTCCGCCTCTTCCCTTTTGTTTAAAAGGTTTTCTACCTCCACCGCGTACTTCACTTCTTTCTTTAGCTTTGTGCGTACCTTGTCTTTGGTTTGCTAAATAAGCTTTTACAGAAAGATAGATAGCATGATCGTTTGGCTCAATACCAAAAATATCATCTGCAAGTTCTATTTGTTCGCCGGCAGTTTTTCCGTTTGTTTTATATACTTCTAATTTCATAATCTATTCTTACTTCTTTTTTATAAGCCTATAGCTTAATCAATTCTACAATAGAATTTATTGGGCCAGGCACTGATCCGTTAACTAATATCAGGTTTTCTTCAGGTATTACTTTAATTACTTCCAAATTTGATACGGTTATATTTTTACCGCCTGTTCTCCCTGCCATTCTCATACCTTTCCATACTCTTGAAGGGTCTGAACTTTGACCAATTGAACCCGGCGCTCTTAATCTATCACTCTGACCGTGGGTTGCTCCACCAACACCTTTAAATCCGTGTCTTTTAATTACCCCCTGAAATCCTTTTCCTTTACTCTTTGCTCTCACCTTAATTTTCTCACCCTCTTTAAAAAAGTCAGCTTTAATTTCATCACCAACTTTGTATTCAGAAATTTCATCAAAAAGAAATTCTTTCAAATAAGCTGTTGATTCAACATTGTTCTTTTTAAAATGACCCAAAATAGGTTTGGTCAAGTTCTTTTCTTTTCTTGTACCAAAACCAATTTGCAAAGCTTCATAACCGTCTTTTTCTTTTGTCTTAATAGTCACAATTTTACAAGGTCCTGCCTGAATAGCAGTAACAGGTATCATTCGTCCTTTCTCACCATAAATACTTGACATTCCTATTTTTCTACCTAATATGCCGGACATTTTTACTCCAATTTCATTAAAGCTTTATCTCAATATCTACTCCCGCCGGTATATCCAACTTACTTAGAGAATCGACGGTTTTATTATTTGAATTATGAATATCTATAATTCTTTTGTGTGATCGAGTTTCAAATTGTTCACGCGATTTTTTGTCAACATGCGGAGACTTCAACACTGTGTACAAAGTTCTTTTTGTAGGCAATGGAATAGGACCTGAAACTATTGCACCAGTACTTTTTACTGTTTTTATAATCTTTTCGGTTGATTTATCAATCAAAATATGATCATATGATTTTAATTTTATTCTTATTTTTTGTCCTGCCAATTAAAGTCTCCTTTATGTAAAAGATTTTACAATAGAAAAGGGAGAAAATCTCCCTTTCATAATTTGAATCATTTTTTATTCAACAATTTTAGTTACAACACCAGAACCTACTGTTCTACCTCCTTCACGGATAGCAAAACGTAATTTTTCTTCCATTGCAATATCAGTAATAAGTTCAATGCTTAGTTTAACATTATCACCAGGCATAACCATTTCAGTACCTGAAGGTAAAGTTGCAACACCTGTTACATCAGTTGTTCTAAAATAGAATTGTGGTCTGTAACCGTTAAAAAAAGGTGTGTGTCTTCCGCCTTCTTCTTTTGATAAAATATATACTTCACCTTCAAATTTGTGGTGAGGTGTAATAGAACCGGTTTTAGCTAAAACCATTCCTCTTAGAATTTCTTTTTTATCAATACCGCGTAAAAGTATACCGGCGTTGTCGCCAGCTATTGCTGAGTCAAGTTCTTTTCTGAACATTTCTACACCGGTAACAACTGTTTTTTTGTGTAAACCTAAACCGATAAGTTCAACTTCTTCCTGAATTTTAACTTGACCTCTTTCTACTCTACCGGTTGCAACTGTTCCTCTACCTGTAATAGAGAAGACATCTTCAACAGGCATTAAGAAAGGTTTATCAATATCTCTTTCAGGTACAGGAATGTATGTATCTACTGCATCTAAAAGTTCCCAGATACAATTAAATCTTTCGTCATCAGCAGAGGCTCCGGATGTGGCTGCTTCTAAAGCTTTAAGTGCGGAACCTTTAATGATAGGAATTTCGTCTCCAGGAAATTCATACTCATTTAATAGATCTCTTAATTCAACTTCAACTAATTCAATTAATTCTTCGTCGTCTACCATATCAACTTTGTTCATAAAAACTACCATTTTGGGTACACCAACCTGGCGAGCTAAAAGGATATGCTCTCTTGTTTGAGGCATCGGTCCATCAGTTGCGGCCACTACCAAAATAGCACCGTCCATCTGAGCAGCACCGGTAATCATGTTTTTAACATAATCTGCGTGACCGGGACAGTCAACGTGTGCATAGTGTCTTTTTTCAGTTGAATACTCAACGTGAGCGGTTGCAATTGTAATACCTCTTTCTCTTTCTTCAGGGGCATTATCAATACTATCAAAAGTTCTAGTTTCTGATAATCCCTTGATTGCGAGAGCCATTGTGATGGCAGCCGTTAATGTGGTTTTACCATGGTCAACGTGACCAATTGTACCTACGTTAACGTGAGGTTTGCTTCTATCAAATTTTTCTTTAGCCATCTTAATCTCCTTTATATGTTAATGCTTTTTTTTAAACTCTTTATGCTGTTGTTTCGGTTTTCTTACCCGTAGTTTTTTCTGCAATTTCATCAGCTATTGATTTTGGTACTTGTAGATAATGTAGAAATTGCATTGAATAAATAGCTCTGCCCTGAGTCATTGATCTTAAAATAGTAGCGTAACCAAACATTTCAGAAAGAGGTACTTCGGCTTTAATTACTTGTGCATCTTTACGTGCTGTAAAACCTTCAATTTTTCCTCTTCTTGAGTTAATGTCTCCCATAACATCACCCAAATATTCTTCCGGTGTTACTACTTCAATTGACATAATCGGTTCTAATAAAACTGGTTTAGCTTTTCTTGCACCTTCTTTAAAAGCCATAGAACCTGCAACTCTGAAAGATAGTTCATCTGAATCTACATCGTGATATGAACCATCATAAAGTTTTGCTTTAATATCTACTACGTGAAAACCTGCAACTACACCATTTCTCATGGCTTCTTCAATACCTTTTGAAACAGAAGATATATATTCTTTTGGAACTTTACCACCAACAATAGCATTTTCAAATTCAAATCCTTTACCTGGTTCATTTGGTCCTAGTTCAATCCAAACGTGACCGTATTTACCCCTACCTCCGGATTGTTTTACAAATTTTCCTTCTGAGTTAACGGTTTCTGTAATTGTTTCTCTATAAGCTACTTGGGGTTTACCCACATTTGCTTCAACTTTGAACTCTCTTTTCATTCTTTCGACAAGAATCTCAAGGTGAAGTTCACCCATTCCACTAATAAGAGTTTGACCGGTTTCTTCATCGACTTTAATCTTAAAAGTAGGATCCTCATCGGATAATTTTACAAGTGCTTCTGAAAGCTTATCCTGATCTGCTTTTGTTTTTGGTTCAATCGCAATCTGAATAACAGGTGTAGGAAATTCAATTTGTTCTAACATAACCGGTTGATCTTCAGTGCAAAGTGTATCTCCTGTTTTTGTAAATTTTAATCCAACTGCAGCAACAATATCACCTGCTCTAACTTCTTCTAATTCTTGTCTATTGTTTGCGTGCATTAATAATAATCTGCTTATTCTTTCTTTCTTCCTACTTACGGAATTAAAAATATATGAACCTGCTTTTAGAGAACCGGTATAAACTCTAAAGAATGTAAGTTTGCCAACAAACGGATCAGTCATAATTTTAAATGCAAGTGCTGTAAACTTTTCATCTTTATCAATCTTTCTAAAAACAGTTTCTTTTGTATGAATATGATGCGCTTCAATTTCTTTTGAGTCTATTGGTGAAGGTAAAAAGTCTATAATAGAATCAAGAAGTTTTTGAACTCCTTTATTTTTAAAAGCAGAACCGCAAATAACAGGTATTATTTTTAATTCAATAGTCGCTTGTCTTAAAACTTTCATTATCTCTTCCGATGTAATTTCTTCACCCTCTAAGTATTTTTCTAAGAGTGAATCATCAACATCAGAAACAGCTTCAAGCATTTTAGTTCTGTATTTATTTGTCAGTTCTTTTAAATCTTCCGGAATTTCAATTTCCTCAAATGTTGCACCAAAAGTTTCATCGTGATACATCCTTGCTTTGAGAGTAATAAGATCAATTATACCGCTGAACATATCTCCTGCCCCAATCGGTAAATAAAGAGGAATTGCATTTGCACCCAGTCTGTCTCTCATCATTTGAACAGCTGCATAAAAATCGGCACCGGTTCTGTCCATTTTATTTACAAAAGCAATACGAGGAACTTGATATTTATCAGCTTGACGCCACACTGTTTCAGACTGTGGTTCTACGCCACCTACAGCACAAAACAAGGCTACAGCACCGTCTAACACTCTCAATGATCTTTCAACTTCAACTGTAAAATCTACGTGTCCGGGTGTATCAATAATATTTATCTGATGATCATTCCAATAACAAGTTGTAGCAGCGCTAGTAATGGTAATACCGCGTTCCTTTTCCTGTTCCATCCAATCCATTACGGCTGCACCATCGTGAACTTCGCCTAATCTATGTACTTTACCGGTGTAAAACAGAATACGTTCTGTAGTTGTTGTTTTACCGGCATCTATATGTGCCATAATACCAATGTTTCTTACTTTTTCTATATTTGTAATCTTTTCTGCCATCTAACTTATATAATCAACTTTTATTTGTATTTATTCTTACCATTTAAAGTGAGCAAATGCTTTGTTTGCTTCTGCCATTCTGTGAACGTCTTCTTTTTTCTTTACAGTCTGACCTTCATTATTTGAAGCTGCTATTAATTCTGAAGCAAATTTTAATGAAGATGATTTGTCGTTTCTTGCTCTTGAATAATTTTTTAACCAACGCATTGCAAGTGCTAATCTTCTTTCGGGTCTAACTTCAGTCGGTACTTGATATGTTGCACCACCTACTCTTCTGCTTCGTACTTCAATAAGAGGTTGAGTATTATTCAATGCTTTTTTGAAAACATCAATACCAGGCTGTTTAATTCTTTTTTCTATAATATCAAATGCCTCGTATATAATATTTCTTGCAATAGATTTTTTACCATCTAGCATAATTGAATTTATAAATTTAGCAACCATTAAATCCTGATATTTTGGATCAGGTTTTATATATCTTTTTTCTGCTCTTTTTTTTCTCATTTATTAATTCGCTTTAGGTTTTTTTGCGCCATATTTTGAACGTCCTTTTTTTCTATCTTCAACACCGCTTGTATCTAATGTGCCTCTTATAATATGATAACGAACACCCGGTAAATCTTTAATCCTTCCGCCTCTAATAAGAACGATTGAGTGTTCCTGAAGATTGTGTCCTTCCCCCGGTATATAAGCAGTTACTTCCATACCGTTAGTTAATCTTACTCTTGCAACTTTCCTTAATGCAGAGTTTGGTTTTTTAGGTGTTGTTGTGTAAACTCTTGTACAAACACCACGTTTCTGCGGACAAGATTCTAGTGCAGGAGCCTTCTTTTTAGCAAGTATTTTAACACGCCCTTTTCTAACTAACTGATTTATTGTCGGCACTAATTACTCCTCAAAATTAAATGTATACTCCAAAAAATTTCAGACTCTTAATATAGCTTTTATTGAAAATTTAATCAAGATATAAACTTAAATATTTTGTATGTTTTTTAGGTTTAAAGACAAAAAATCCGACCCGAATATTTCGGGTCGGATAACCAAATTATTTTGTTTTAAGCCTCTACTTTTTCTTCCGGATTTTCTTCCTCAATTATTTCATCGGAAGGAAATATAATATTTTTATATTTCTTTATTCCGGTTCCTGCTGGAATCAAGCGTCCCATAACAACATTTTCTTTCAGACCAACAAGATTGTCAACTTTTGCAGCTATTGCAGCATTGGTAAGAACCTTTGTTGTTTCTTGAAAAGAAGCGGCTGAAATAAAGCTTTCTGTTGATAACGCTGCTTGTGTAATTCCAAGTAGTACGTTCTCAAATGTTGCAGATTCAGCATCCCTACCAATAGGGGGATTTTTATCTTTACTTTTTAGTTCGGAATTAACTTTTCTAAATTGGCTCCGTGGAACTAATTGACCTTCATTGAATTTAGAATCACCCTTGTCTTCAATAAATACCATTGAAGTAATTTTTTGATTTTCAGCTAAGAATATAATTTTACCCACTAAATCTTCTTCCAAGAATTTAGTATCTCCAGGATGAATAATTCTAATTTTCTGAAGCATTTGGCGTACAATAACTTCTATGTGTTTGTCGTTAATTTTTACGCCTTGAAGCCTGTAAACATCCTGGGTTTCATTTACAAGATATTCCTGCACAGCACTTGTTCCTTTAATTTTAAGAATATCATGAGGGTCAATTGGTCCGTCAGTAATTTTTTCACCAACGGGTATCTCGTCTGTGTCTTGAACAAGTATGTGTTTTCCAAGTGGAACATTATATTTTTTCTCATCAGATTTATCAGGGGCAGTCACAAATATTTCTCTTGAACCTTTTTTTCTTGCACCAAATCTAACAATACCTTCAATTTCACTAACAATTGCAGCTTCCTGAGGGCTTCTTGCTTCAAAGAGTTCTGTTACCCTTGGAAGACCACCTGTAATATCTCTACTCTTTGTGGCTGATTTAGATATTTTTGCAAGGATTGTTCCTGCAACAATATCTTCACCTTCTTCAATAGATAAATAAGCACCATTTGGTATGTTAAATGTTTTTCTTGTTCCGTCTTCAGATTCAATTGCTATACTTGGAATTAATGTTTTATCTTTAGATTCAATAACAACCTTTTGTACGTGTCCGGTTTGTTCATCAGTTACCTGTTTAATTGTAATTCTATCCTGCATATCAATAAATCTTACCATTCCTGCTACATCTGATAAAATTACGGCATTGTAAGGATCATGTGTAAAAAGAGTTTTACCTTTTTTAATTAAATCTCCATCATTAACGATCAATTCAGAACCATAAGGTATATCAAATTTCTTAACCTGTCTGTTATTTTCATCATAAATTCCAATTGCACCTCTTCTACCGGTTACAACTTTAATTGAACCCATAAAATCAGTTTTTTCAACAAAATTTATATGCTCAAATTTCACTTTACCTTCCGTTGTGGTTTCAACTTGTGATTGACTTGCAATTCTTGAAGCAGTACCACCCAAGTGGAAGGTTCTAAGTGTTAACTGAGTACCGGGTTCACCAATTGATTGTGCAGCAACAATACCTACGGCTTCACCAATTTCAACTAATTTTCCGTTTGTTAGATTTCTACCGTAACATTTAACGCACACACCATGTTTCGATTCACAAGTAAGTACGGTACGAATATATACTGAATCAATATTTGCATCTTCAATTTTTTCAGCTAATTGTTCAGTGATTATTTCACCGATTTCGATAATTAACTCATCGGTTCTTGGGTCATATACATCTTCCTGTACTATACGACCTGTTATTCTCTCAGCAAGTGGTTCTCTTTCTTGTTCTACATCTTTAATAGCTTTAACTTCAATGCCCAAAATAGTTCCGCAATCATCTTCTGTAATAATAACATCTTGAGCAACATCAACTAGACGTCTTGTTAAATATCCCGCATCAGCCGTTTTAAGAGCTGTATCAGCAAGACCTTTTCTTGCACCGTGCGTGGAAATAAAATACTCAAGCACAGATAACCCTTCTTTAAAGTTTGCAACAATAGGATTCTCAATAATTTCACCAGCTTGTCCCGATAATGATTTTTGGGGTTTCATCATCAATCCACGCATACCTGCTAACTGCCTTACCTGCTCTTGTGAACCTCTTGCACCGGAATCAACCATCATATGAAGTGAATTAAAACCGTGATTATCTTTTTTAATCGTACTCATCAAAGCACGAGCAACATCATTTGTGGTATGAGTCCAAACATCTATAATTTTGTTATATCTTTCTGCATCTGTAATTACACCTTGTTCGTATTCATTTAAAATTCCGTTAACTTTTTCATTTGCTTTGGTAATCATTCCTACTTTTTCTTCAGGAATTATCATATCTGCATAACTAATAGAAAGACCGCCTGCTGTTGAATATTTAAAACCAATTTCTTTAAGATCATCCAAGAATTTTGCGGTTATTTTGTTTCCAAGTTTCATAAACATTTTACCTATAAAACCGCCAAAAGTTTTTTTGATCAACAATTGATTGAAGTAACCCATTTCTTTTGGAACAATCTGATTAAAGATAATACGCCCCGTAGTTGTGTTTATAATTTCACCGTTTATTCTAACTTTAATTTTAGTATGAAGATTAATTGCTTTATTATTATAAGCAATTAGTACTTCTTTAGATGATGCAAATGACATCCCTTCCCCTTTTTCACCGTCTTTAGATTTTGTTATGTAATAACAACCAAGCACAATATCCTGTGTCGGTACAATAATCGGACTTCCGTTTTGAGGTGATAGAATATTATGGCTACTTAACATAAGCAAAGATGCCTCCAACTGCGCTGCGTATGAAAGAGGCACATGCACTGCCATTTGGTCACCGTCAAAGTCAGCATTGAAGGCAGTACAAACCATTGGATGCAATTGTATTGCTTTTCCGTCAATCAAAATAGGTTGAAATGCCTGAATACCAAGCCTATGAAGGGTAGGCGCACGGTTTAACATAATTGGATGGCTATCAATGATCTTGGTTAAAATATCCCAAATTATCGGTTCTTTTTTATCTACAACCTTTCGGGCACTTTTAACTGTTTTGTTATAACCTCTTCTTATTAATTGTCTTATTATAAATGGTTTGAATAGTTCGACAGCCATATCCTTGGGCAAACCGCATTGATTCAGTTTTAGTTCAGGACCAACAACAATTACAGATCGTCCGGAATAATCAACACGTTTTCCAAGTAGATTCTGACGAAATCTTCCTTGCTTTCCCTTAAGCATATCGCTTAATGATTTTAAAGGTCTGTTATTATCACTTCTTACTGCACTCCCTCTTCTTGAATTATCAAACAAAGCATCAACAGATTCTTGAAGCATTCTTTTTTCATTTCTTAAAATTACTTCTGGAGCTTTAATATCAATAAGTCTTTTCAACCTGTTGTTTCTAATAATAACTCTTCTATAAAGGTCATTAAGATCACTTGTTGCAAATCTTCCGCCTTCCAAAGGTACTAAAGGTCTTAACTCCGGTGGTATAATTTGTACGTAGTCAAGAACCATCCATTCAGGTTTATTTTCGACTTTACTTTCCTCTTCTTTGAACGCTTCTATAACTCTTAATCTTTTTAGCAGATCAGTTTTTTTCTGCTGAGAAGTTTCAACTTCTAGCTGTTCTCTTAATTCGGTTGAAAGTTGTGCAATATCTGTATTGCTAAGAATTTCTTTTACTGCGTCACCGCCTATCTTTGCAATAAATTTATTTGGATCATCATCATCAAGTTTTTCATTATCAGGGGGTAAAGAGTTAAAAACTTCATAGTATTGATCCTCTGATATTAAATCCATTCTGTTTAATCCTGTAGGACCAGGATTAATAACAGCATAAGATTCATAATAAATAATCTTTTCCAATTCTTTTAAGCTAATTCCTATTATATTACCAATTTTAGAGGGTTGTGCCCTAAAAAACCATATATGAACAACTGGAACTGCAAGAGCAATATGTCCCATTCTTTCTCTTCTAACACTTTTCTGCGTTACTTCAACACCACATCTATCGCAAATTATTCCTCTGTATCTTATTCTTTTATATTTACCACAATAACATTCCCAATCACGAGTCGGACCAAATATTTTTTCACAGAAAAGTCCATCTTTTTCAGGACGGAAAGATCTGTAGTTAATTGTTTCCGGTTTTGTTACTTCGCCGTGAGATCTAGATAAAATAGCATCGGGACTTGCCAAAGATATTGTTATCTTTTTTATATTTCTCATCGCATTTTCTTGAACTCTATAAGCCATTGTTATCTCCTAATTTCTATGTAATAAAGTAAGTTCACTATACTAATTTATTTTAATATCCAAGCTCAAACCTTGAAGCTCTTTAATAAGTACGTTAAACGACTCAGGAATGTTTGGTTCAGGTAAATTATCACCTTTTACTATTGCTTCATAAACCTTTGATCTTCCTGCCACATCATCACTTTTTACAGTTAAAATCTCTTGAAGAATACTTGCAGCGCCATAACCTTCTAATGCCCAAACTTCCATTTCTCCAAATCTTTGTCCACCGAATTGAGCTTTACCTCCAAGAGGTTGCTGAGTAATTAAAGAATATGGACCAATTGATCTTGCGTGTATTTTGTCATCAACAAGATGGTGAAGTTTTAGCATATAAATATAACCACAAGTTACTTCTTGATGGAATTTCTCTCCTGAGCGACCATCATAAAGTATAGTTTTACTTCCGTGTTTAAGGCCAGCTTTGTCAAGCCATCCATCAATATCTTCTATTTTTGCACCATCAAAAATCGGAGTAGCAAATTTTACTCCCAGTATTTTGCCTGCCCAACCCAAAGCTGTTTCATACAACTGCCCAAGGTTCATCCTTGACGGCACACCGAGAGGATTCAGAATTATATCAACCTGTTGTCCGTTTGGTAAGTAAGGCATATCTTCTGGTGGAACTATTTTAGCAACAACACCTTTGTTACCGTGTCTGCCAGCCATTTTATCACCTACAGATAACTTGCGTTTTACGGCAATGTAAACCTTAGCTAGTTGAATAATACCGGGTTGTAGTTCATCACCACTTGTAATTTTAATTCTTTCTTTTTTGTATTCATCTTCAAAATCAGAAAGAACATCAAAATAGTTAACATATAATTTTTGAACATGACTGTTTAGTTTTTTTGTACTAAACCAATCTAAAGTGTAATCTAATTTTGTTACGTCATCTAAAGAACTAAAAGTTGTATCTTTTATACTTGAACCACTTCTTAAAACCGCACTTCCATCAAGGTCTCTTACACCGGTACTAGTTTCATTTTCTGTAAGTTTGGTTAATTTAGAAACAAGTTTTTCATAATGTACTTTCAACTTTAAGTTATGTTGATGTTTAAGATCTTCGAGTGTTTTTTTCTCGGCTTTTTTAGCTTCGTCATCTCTTCTTTTCCTGCTGAAAAGTCTTGTATTTATAATTGTTCCTTTAAGTCCGGGAGGAGCTTTTAAAGACGAATCTTTCACATCACCGGCTTTATCGCCAAAGATAGCTCTAAGAAGCTTTTCTTCGGGAGTCGGATCTGTTTCACCTTTTGGTGTAATTTTACCAATAAGAATATCACCTTCTTTTACTTGAGCTCCTTCTCTTATTATACCGTTTTCGTCCAAATCTTTTACAGCTTCTTCACTTACGTTGGGTATTTCCATTGTAAGTTCTTCTTCTCCGCGTTTTGTTTCTCTTACCTGCAGTTCAAACTTTTCAATGTGAATAGATGTATAAGTATCATTAGCTACTATTTTTTCATTTATAATAATTGCATCTTCAAAGTTATAACCTCTCCAAGGCATAAAGGCAACCAATACATTTCTTCCCAAAGCAATTTCTCCACCTTCGGTTGCACCGCCATCAGCAAGTACCTCACCTTCAGTTATTTTCTGTCCTTCTTTCACTATTGGAATTTGATTGATACACGTTTCCTGATTTGTACCTCTAAATTTTATTAAAGCATATTCTACCGAATGCGAATCGTCAAAACTTGTTAAATATTCAACACTGTTCAGGTTAATATCATAATTAACAATTATTTTATTTGCATCAACATATTCTACTTTTCCGTTACCTTCGGCAATAATAAGAGCTCTTGAGTCACGTGCTAATTTTTGTTCCATTCCAGTACCAACAATAGGTGCTTCAGGTTTTAGTAAAGGAACAGCTTGTCTCTGCATGTTTGAACCCATTAAAGCTCTGTTAGCATCATCATGTTCAAGGAAAGGAATCATTGCAGCTGCAGCACTTACTAATTGAGACGTAGCTACATCCATATATTGTACATCTTTTCCGTGTGAAATAGGAAATTCACCTTTCTTTCTTGATTTCACTCTTTCAAGGACAAACTTTCCTTTTTTATCAAGCAAAGCATTTGCCTGGGCTATTGTATAAAGGTCTTCCTGTTCGGCAGTTAAATATTCAACTTCTCCTGTTACTTTACCTTTTTCAACTTTTCTATAAGGTGTTTCTAAAAATCCGTAACGATTTACTCTTGCATAAATAGTTAAGGAAGAAATAAGACCTATGTTTGGTCCTTCAGGAGTTTCTATTGGACAGAGACGACCATAATGTGTATAGTGTACATCACGTACTTCAAAACCTGCTCTTTCTCTTGTTAAACCACCAGGACCTAAGGCAGACATTCTTCTTTTATGCGTCATTTCAGCAAGAGGATTTGTTTGATCCATAAACTGTGAAAGCGGATTCGTACCAAAAAATGCATTTATCACACTGCTAATGGTTCTGGCATTTACTAAATCTTGAGGTGTGAAATTTTCGGTGTCGCGAATATTCATTCTTTCTTTAATTGTTCTAGCCATTCTTGACATACCGATATTAAACTGTTGGCCAAGTTGTTCGCCTACAGTTCTTACTCTTCTGTTTCCTAAATGGTCTATATCATCAACATGTTCTTTTCCTACTCTTAATTTGATAATATATTTCATAATTTCAATTATATCTTCAATAGTAAGTATTGTAGTATTTTCATCGATATTCAAATTAAGTCTGTCATTCATTCTGTGTCTACCGACATCCCCTAAATCATATCTCTTGTCGTTAAAGAATAATTTTTCAATTAAAGCTTCCGCAGTTTCTATATCCGGTGCTTCGCCTGAACGAAGTTGTCTATATATTGCGTACAATGCTTCTTCGCGAGTGTGGGAAGTATCTTTTTTAAGAGTGTTAACAATTAAATCCAAGTCGGGTGAAGTTTCTGAATTTATAAATTTTAGTACATCTATTTCAGCTTCATTAACTCTGTCTATATCCTCTTCAGAAAAGATAGAATCTTTAGCAAGAAAAATTTCACCGGTTGTCATATCGAATACATCACTAGCAATAGTTCTGCCAACAAAACCTTCAAGTTTAACTTTTTTTGTATTAACTTCTTCAATTAAATTGAATAGATTTAAAATTTCTTCATCTGTTTCAAAACCTAATGCTCTTAATAGAGTTGTTGCTGGAAATTTTTTTCTTCTATCAATATAAACAAACATCACATAGCTTATATTTGTAGCAAATTCAACCCACGAGCCCCTTAAAGGAATAATTCTGGCAGAATAAAGTGGAGTACCATTTGGATGAACCGTTTGCGAAAAAGCTACACCAGGTGACCGATGAAGCTGTGAAACAACTACTCTTTCGGCTCCGTTAACAACAAAAGTTCCTTTTTCTGTCATAAACGGCAGATTTCCGAGATAAACTTCCTGTTCAACACTGTTCACAAATTCTTCAGTTTCTCTGTCTTTAGTAGATAAACGAAGTTTGGCTTTGAGAGGAACAGCAAAAGTTAAACCTCTTTCCATACATTCAAATACAGAAAAACGGGGTTTCTCAAAAAAGTAATTAATAAAATCTAATCTATAATTCTCTTTGTTATCAAATATTGGAAAATTTGAAGTAAACACAGCCTGCAAACCTTTGTTTTCTCTTTTATCTACTGGGACCTTAGATTGAACAAAATCTTCAAATGTTGTTGTTTGAATATCTAATAAATCCGGAGCATCTATTATAGAGGATATTTTCCCAAAGGAAATTCTTTTAGTATCCAATTGTTAACCTCCAATTATTTTTCATTTTCTAATTTCTCTTTATATTGTACAACGATATCAACAATACAAAAAGCGATAAGAAAGATTAATCCGACTTACCACTTTTTGAACAATAGTGATATATATCAGTATTTATGATTATTTTAATTCTACTTTTGCGCCTGCATCTTCGAATTCTTTTTTAAGCTTTTCAGCTTCTTCTTTTGGAATTCCTTCTTTCACAGGATTCGGAGCGGAATCTACAAGGTCTTTAGCTTCTTTCAAACCTAAACCGGTATGAGCTCTAACAACCTTGATAACATTTATTTTTTTGTCTCCTACTCCAAGAAGAATAACATCAAATTCAGTCTTTTCTTCAGCAGGTGCAGCACCACCGCCAGGAGCTCCACCAGCAACTATAACAGGTGCGGCAGCAGTTACTCCAAACTCATCTTCGAGTGCGTTTTTTAATTCAGAAGCTTCAACAAGTGATAATTGTTTTATTTTTTCAACAATTTCAGCTATTTTTTCAGCCATTTTACTTTTCTCCTAATTATTAAATTATTATAAAAACTTTATTCACTTCTTAGTGAAATTTGGTCTACTACATTAACAAGATCTCTCATAACAGCGTTTATAGCTCCTACAACACCAGAAATAGGTGCATTTATACTACTTAATATGGAAGCAATCACCTCTAATTTTGTAGGTAATGATGCTAAGGTTGCAAGCTGTTCACCGTCATAGTATTGATCTTCAATATAGCATGCCTTTAATGACATTTTCTTAGTATTATCAAAAAACTTTTTGATAATTTTAGCAGGTGCAACCGGGTCTTCAGTAGTAAATGCATAGCCAGTCATTCCTTCTAAATGTTCCGAAAGTTTTTCAAACTTTCCTACTTCAGAAAGTGCTCTGTTGAACAATGTATTTTTAATTACTTTGTATTTAACACCTTCTTTACGGAATTCATTTCTTAAGTCATTGATTTCCTCTACAGCAATTCCACTATAATCGGTTAGATAAACCGCATTGGAATTGTTTAGTATTTCCTTAACTTCAGAAACTAATTCCGATTTCTCATTTTTATTCATAACATTTCCATTTAAGATTCTAGATCAATCTTATTTATTATTTTTTTGAAGCATTATTTGAGTGCGTAAATTCTTTTAATTATCCAATTCTTCTTTTGATATTTTTAATCCCGGGCCCATTGTACTTGATAAAAATACACTTTTTACGTATTGACCCTTAACAGAAGATGGTCTCATTTTTATTAATGTATTAATAAAAGTTTCAACATTTTCTACCAACTTATCTGTGTCAAAATTTAATTTACCCAAAGAGGAATGAATAATTCCTGCTTTTTCAACACGAAACTCAATTTTTCCAGCTTTAACTTCTTTTACAGCCTTTGCAACATCCATAGTTACTGTACCACTCTTGGGGTTAGGCATAAGTCCTTTAGGACCAAGCATTCTACCTAATTTTCCTAGTTCCGCCATAGTATCAGGAGTTGCAATTATAACATCAATATTAGCCCAACCACCTTTAATTTTTTCAAGATATTCATCCATTCCTGCAAAATCAGCGCCAGCCTCAAGTGCTTCTTTAGCTTTAGCATCTTTTGCAATTACAAGAACTTTAACGTCTTTACCAGTTCCATTGGGTAAAGATACCGTACCTCTAATCATCTGATCTGCGTGTCTGGGATCAACACCAAGTCTCATTGCACAATCAAGTGATTCCACAAAATTTACATTTGAATTTTCTTTTAATACCTTTATTGCATCAGCAATAGTATATTCTTTAGTTATATCAACTTTTTCTTCAATCATTTTATTTCTTTTAGTCTTTTGCATTATTTTACTATTAAAATTATAATCTTAAAAATTTTAATTTATTTTTTTACTGTAATTCCCATACTTCGTGCAGTACCAGCAACCATACTCATTGCGTGATCAATATCAAAAGCATTTAAATCCGGCATTTTTAATTCAGCAATTTCTTTAACCTGAGCTGAAGTTACTTCTGCAACTTTTGTTCTATTCGGTTCCGATGAAGCTTTTTCAAGCTGAGCAGCTTTTTTTAATAAAACAGATGCAGGGGGAGTTTTTGTAATAAATGTAAATGATTTATCAGCATACACTGTTATTACAACGGGAATAATCAAACCGTTTTTGTCCGATGTTTTAGCATTAAACTGCTTACAGAATTCCATAATACTTACACCCTTTTGTCCTAAAGCAGGACCAACAGGAGGTGAAGGATTTGCTTTTCCGGCAGGAATTTGAAGTTTGATATATCCAGATATTTTTTTTGCCATTCTATGTACCTTTTTTAAAATAAATTCTAAAATTACTTTTCTATTTCTGCTTGAACAAAATCGATTTCAACTGGAGTTTTACGTCCAAATATTGAAACCATAACTTTTATTTTCATCTTTTCTTCGTTCACTTCATCAATGGTTCCGCTAAAATTATTAAACGGCCCATCAATAATTTTTACAATGTCGTCTTTCTGGAAAATAGTTTCCATTCTTTCGGTTGTTTCATCTTGTGTAAGACGACCGATAATTCTCTTTACTTCTTCCGGTTGTAAAGCATTTGGATTTTTCCCAGAGCCCAAAAAGCCCATAACTGATTGAGTATTTATTATAAATTCCTTAACCTGATTGTCTAAATCTACATGCACAAGTATATACCCAGGAAAGAAGTTTTTAGTTTTGCTTTTTTTCTTTCCGGCTTTTACTTCAAACACTTTTTCCATCGGTACAAGAATTTCGTGTATTTTTGTTTTTAAAGATTCATTCTCTTCAAGTTTGGAATCAATAAAACTTTTTACCTTATTTTCGTGACCCGAAAAAGTTCTTACAACATACCATTTTCCTTCCATTACTTCTCCCAACTTAAAAAAGCCCCTTAAAGAGCTTAGTTACTATCATATCAACCACATAAGTAAATGCAGCTATTAAAAGACAAGCAACAATAACAACATTTGTTGATTCTTTTAATTCGTCCTTGGTAGGCCAAGTAACTTTTTTCATCTCTTTAACAACATCATCAAAATAACGGATTATTTTTTTTTTCATATCCTAATATCCTTTTTTAATCAGCACGTCAGGGAGGACTCGAACCCCCAACCTGCGGTTTTGGAGACCGCTGCTCTAGCCAATTGAGCTACTGACGTAGCTAAAAAAAATTATTTAGTTTCCTTATGGATAGTATGTTTCTTATCCCAACGACAATACTTTTTGTATTCTACTCTTCCAGCGTGCAATCTTTTATTTTTAGTTGTAGTGTAATTTCTTCTTTTACACTCTGTACATTCTAAGGTTATTATATCTCTCATAATTTTTCTCGATTAAATATTCCTTACTAAAAAACTTTATTTTCATTCAACTGACAATCCCAAATTTTTTGGATAACCTCATCAAACTCTTTTTCAATGAGCTGACGACCGGGATTGAACCGGTGACCTCATCCTTACCAAGGATGTGCTCTACCGACTGAGCTACGTCAGCATTAAATTTATTTTCAATCCGTAGACTTCAATACGAAACAGAACTAATTCGTTATACTATTTCAGTGAGCTGATGATCCAGATTTATCTGGATAACCTTATCCTTACCAAGGATGCGCTCAACTGACTGAGCTATGTCAACAATTAAAATTATCTCTGAGCGGGAGACGGGATTCGAACCCGCGACCAACAGCTTGGAAGGCTGTGACTCTAGCCAGCTGAGTTACTCCCGCTTATCTTTTTAATCTTTTCAAAGGTTTCTAATCCACTTTGTTTTTCTTTCGTGATCCCTTTTCCAAACCGACAAATGCCGGATGACTCTAGCCAACTGAGTTACTCATACAACACTCAAAAGCAATTTCATTCAATGAACAAATTTCATCTTCAAAAACATAAAACAACCCCTAAAACAAAGGAGATAAACACAAGTGGGCGGCGAGGGACTCGAACCCCCAAAGGCGTCAGCCAACGGATTTACAGTCCGCCCCGGCTCTCCAACTCCGGCGTCCGCCCATAAATATAAACGAACATTAAATATATCGGTATTTTTATAAAATTGCAAATTATATTTTGTTACATTTTCCTAATTTTTTTAAATAACATCTTACCCTGATGTTCTTTTATAGTATAGACTTAGAGTTGAAAATAAATAACATTTAAGCTTCCCTTAAAAACAATTCTAAATAGATAAGTAGTAAGTTCGCTTTTTAGAATTTGTAACTATATCATTCATCCACTAAACACACTATTTTTTTCAATATCAACTTCGTGTAAAACATAATTAATAATTGCATAATCAAATTTTTCTTTAAAATTTGATCTATATTTTAGAATGCTGGAGTGAACAAAATTTATATTATTATAATTTATCTTTTCTAATTTTTTTATTTGCGAGACTTATGTTTTTTGTAGATAAATCTATACCAGTAATTTCTTTACATTTGCCAGACTGTTGAAATTATAGTCTCCCTGTTCCACAGCTAACATAAAGGACAGAACTTTGTTCCGTAATCAATTCTTTTATTATTCTGAAAAGTCTATCCTGATAAGGTGCAATCAGTTTATTGTAGAATAATCCATCGTACCAAAGTTTTTTATCATTCATTTTTATATTTGTTTTTATGGACGATTGCCCACCATAAGTCTATATTTTAAAATACAAACATAAACAACTATCTACTACATTGGTACAACGTCAAAATTTTATTATAAAATCCCTAGGCAAAAAAATATTTATTCCTCTCTAATCCATTTCATAATTTCTTGAAGAGAAATGATAAACAACCCCAAGTTATATAGGATTTCGGAAGTTTTTCCATTTAGGTTTTATCTTCGCTATTCTTTTTGAGAAAAGGAGTCAGCAGATCGATAGGAACCGGAAAAATTATTGTTGAGTTCTTCTCTGATGCAACTTCAGTAAGGGTTTGAAGAAATCTTAACTGTAATGCTTCGGAATATTTTTAAAATTATTACCCTTTCAAATCAATGTAAATATTAATTAAAATCATTTTTTGTTAATGTCTACCAACCGTCAATAAAGTAAAAGTGACCTAAAATATTTCTATATTTGAGCTCATTTATTCAATATTTGTTTATGAATGATATACAGATAGCACTTTATATTATTATCGGAAGTATCAGTTTATTTATTGGCGCCGAAGGTCTTGTAAGAGGAGCATCATCTTTAGCAATAAGACTGGGAATATCTCCGCTTGTTGTAGGTTTAACGGTTGTCGCATTCGCTACGAGCAGTCCGGAATTGGTTGTAAGTATTAAGGCAGCAATTGAGGGAAATCCGGGAATTGTGGTGGGAAATGTTGTCGGTTCAAATATTTGTAACATCGCACTTATACTTGGTGTGGCTGCTATAATCTCTCCTCTCAGTGTAAAAACCCAGGTTATAAAAAGAGAAATCCCAATTATGATTATTGTTAGTGTCATTCTTCTTTTAATACTTTCAGATGATGTTATAACACGCTTGGAGGGAGTTTTGCTGGTGATTGGAATAATCGTGTATATAATTTTGGGTTATAAATACTCGATAAAAAAAAAGGATAATAAAGAAGTAATAAAAGAATTTGAAGAAATTATTCCCAAGAGTCCATACAAAGTATTGACGTCCTTAGTATTAATTGTGGTTGGTTTGGTGTTACTGGTTTTTGGTTCAAATTTATTTGTTGATGGAGCCGTAGCGATTGCAGAAAACTTTGGGGTTAGTCAGGCAGTTATCGGGTTAACAATAGTAGCGCTTGGTACAAGCTTGCCCGAGTTAACAACTTCCGTTGTAGCTTCCTTTAAGAATGAAAATGATATTGCAATTGGAAATGCAGTAGGTTCAAATGTTTTTAACATTCTCAGTATCCTTGGAATTTCTTCACTTATAAGACCAATAGTAAATACAGGTATAACTATGGTTGATCTTTCAATTATGATGTTTTTTGCTATATTAATTCTGCCTCTAAGCAAAACAAAATTTACTTTAAGAAGATGGGAAGGCGCACTATTATTTTGCGGATACATTGCTTATATAATCTATCTGGTAATGTACTAATTAACAATACGCATTCTGTTGCTAATATATTACAATAGAAATATAAAAATTCATATTATCTTAATTCAAATTCACATAAATTGAAATCTCAATTTTTTCGGGGATATTAAAATTACCCCCTCTTGGACCTGCTGCACCAAGTCCTCCTCGTCTTCCTCCTCTACCACCCGGGAAACTGCTTCTACTACCAAGCAATAGGGATTCTAATTCTCCCGATTCAAAAACAATTTCCAATTTTTTATTTGGGATTTTAACTATAGGAATATGTTTGTCAGAAAATGTTTTAAAGGGAATTTTTAATTCATAAATAAATTTGCCACTTTGGTAACCAAGCCCTAAACTGTATCCTGTATTTCCGGATAATTTTGCTCCATAAAGAGGAAAATTATCATCGTTTAGAATTAAAAATTCGTTATGATTTTTAAGGTATTTTTTTATCAACAAAGCAGAATTAAACACTGAACGTTTCCTAGTCCTAAAATTCCCCGATGGCTCATCATGGGATCTAACAGGGAATTGAAAACCCAAAGTTTTTGAATTTTCTGGTTTCAACCAAACAGTAAAGCCCGAAGTGAAAATTAGCATTATTTTGTTCCTTTCGGCTGTTGTGTAGCATAAGTATAAAAATTCTTGATCATTTTTTACACCAATTGCAGCTTTATCATCTTCAATATATTTTAAGTCACCCGACCAATCATTCAATTTTCCATCAATTATCATCTTACTCTGTGGAATTTTACTTAAATAAGAATTACTTCCACAAGCACTTAAAAAAAGTGAAATTATTACTATTATTAGGTTTAATCTTTTCATTTTAGTTCCATAATTTATTCATACTCACAATACATAAATTGAATATAAAAAGTAACTTTTTTTATCTGAAAAATCTATATAAAAAACACCACCCCCTTATGAAAAATTAGTCGGTGATCTAACCGGGTTTTATTCACGTAGAATAAATATACAACATAGATTAGTTTATCAAATCTATGATGATATTAAAACACTAAAAGTTATAAGAATGTGGACTCATTACAAATAAAAAATCAATGGTTCCACAATTCCCTATCCAGACTGCGGTACTGAATTGCTTCGCTAATGTGTTGAGGAAGAATATTTTCTGAATTTTCCAGGTCTGCAATTGTGCGGCTTACTTTTAAAATTCTATCATAAGCCCTGGCGGACAGACCTAACTTTGTCATAGCCATTTTTAACAGTTCAGCACCAGCAGAATCTAAACTACAATAATGTCTTACTTCTTTTGAACTCATTCCGCCGTTATTGAAAATATCGGGTATATTTTCAAATCGTTTATACTGAATTTCTCTCGATGCAATTACCCTTTCTCTTATCTGTTGTGAAGTTTCAACCTTTACCGTTGATGACAATTCTTTATACTTAACAGCCGGTACTTCAATGTGGATATCAATTCTATCCAATAACGGTCCCGAAATTTTAGACATATATTTTTGTATCTGCTGAGGTAAGCAAGTACAGGTTTTATTAGGGTCAGTAAAAAAACCGCAAGGACAAGGATTCATAGCGGCAGAAAGCATAAAATTAGCAGGGAAATCCAAAGACAGTTTAGAACGGCTCACAGTTACTCTTGCATCTTCAAGAGGCTGTCGCATTACTTCCAAAACATTTTTTTTGAACTCAGGCAGTTCATCCAAAAACAAAACACCGTGATTTGCAAAAGAAACTTCCCCGGGTTTTGGAAATGTTCCACCGCCAATTAGTGCGGCATCTGATATTGTGTGGTGTGGACTTCTGAATGGTCTTTCAGTAACTAAAGCTCTACTTGATGGAAGAATTCCTGCAACAGAGTGTATCTTTGTTGTTTCCAATGCTTCTTCAAATGTCATTGGTGGAAGTATTGAGGGAATTCTTTTTGCAAGCATTGTCTTACCCGAACCGGGAGGACCAATCATTAAAATATTGTGAGAACCTGCCGCGGCAACTTCCAAAGCACGTTTAACATTTTCCTGTCCCTTCACATCGGAAAAATCAAGATTGTATTTATTTATATGAGAGAAAATGCTTTTTGTGTCGGCTTTAATAGGAGCCTTTTCAATTTCACCGTTTAATATTTGGACCGTTTCTTTTAAGGTTGCTACTCCGTAAACATCAATCCCTTCAACAATTGAAGCTTCATTTGCGGTCTCAATCGGTAAAAATATTTTACGTATTCCTTTCAGTTTTGCTTCAGCGGAAATAGAGAGTGCACCTTTAATATTTCTTAGCCTTCCGTCTAAAGAAAGCTCGCCTAAAAATACTGAGTCAATTAAACTTTCTTTTTTAATAATCTCGGAGGCAGAAAGTATACCAAGCGCAATTGGTAAATCAAATCCACTACCTTCTTTTTTTATATTTGCGGGGGCAAGGTTTATGGTTATTCTTTTTATGGGAAATTCATACCCGCTGTTTTTAATTGCGGCTGTTACTCTTTCTCTGCTTTCTTTTACAACATTATCGGGGAGACCGACAATTGTGAATGCAGGCACCTGCCTTTGAAAGTGTGTTTCTACTTCGACTAAATATGCGTTTATTCCAAGAGTTGCACTTGAATATAATTTTGAAAACAATTAATTGACCCCGATGTTATTGAATTCATATTCTGATTTGTAATTTACAAAAAGTATATCTATTAAAAAATTAAATTATTATTCATTAAAAAAAATAATTACTAATATAACACATCAGATATTTTTTAATTACTAATAACTATAAATAAATTTTTTGAGTTGATTATATGAAAGTATTTAAATTTGGTGGTTCTTCTATTGGAAATACAAAAAAAATAGAGAATGTAATTGTAATATTATCCAGTATGAAAGATAAAAATTTAATTGTCGTTTTTTCTGCTCTAAAAGGTGTTACGGACAAACTTATTTCTTTAGGTCATCTTGCTTTGCAACAAAACATAAAGTACAAAACAATTTTAGTAAAACTAGAAAAAATGCACTTAAATATTATAAATGAATTAAACAAAAAAAATTCAACCATAATTAAAAAGAAAATTTCAAAATTATTTTTAGAACTAACCGAGATATTACACGGTGTATATTTGCTTAAAGAATTAACAGATAGAACTTTGGACCATATTATGAGTTTTGGTGAAAAATTTTCTTGCCTTATAATAAGTGAGACTTTAAAAAACCGAAATATTGATAATGATTATGTTGAAGCAAATAAATTAATTACAACAGATTCTAATTTTACAAACGCTAACATAAATTTTGATAAAACTAATAAAAAAATTATTGAGTATTTTAGATCTCATAAAAAAAGTCAAATTGTTACAGGTTTTATTGCTGAAAATGAAAAAGGGGAGATAACAACTCTTGGCAGAGGTGGTTCAGATTATACTGCATCAATATTAGGAGCTGCTCTTAATGTAGAAGAGATACAAATATGGACTGATGTTAATGGAATATTAACAGCAGATCCAAAAAAAGTGAAACAAGCATATACTTTACCCAAAATTACATATGAGGAAGCAATGGAGTTATCTCATTTTGGAGCTAATGTAATTCATCCTCCTACGCTTCTACCTGCCCTCAAGAAAAAAATTAAGATAATCATTAAGAACTCTTTTGATCCAAAGAAATTGGGAACTGAAATAATTTCAAGAGCTAACGATAATAGCTGCTGTATAAAAGGAATTTCTTCAATAGATAATATTTCTGTTATAAACGTTCAGGGTGGTGGTATGGTAGGTGTTACGGGAATAGCATCCAGATTATTTGGAGTTTTAGCTGACAAAAATATTAATATCATTTTAATAACTCAAGCCTCATCGGAACACAGTATTTGTTTTGCTGTTTTACCCGAACAAGCTAATAATGCAAAACTGTTAATTGAAAAAGAATTTAAATTAGAAATAATCGATGAAAAAATTAATAATATTACAGTTAGTTCTAATTTTTCTATTATTGCAGTAGTCGGTGAAAATATGAAAAAGACACCTGGCATTTCTGGAAAAGTGTTCCAATCTCTGGGTAAAAATGGTATTAATATCCATGCTATAGCACAAGGTTCATCTGAATTAAATATTTCGTTAGTAATAGAAAAAAAATATTTACGCAAATCATTAAATGTTTTGCACGATGCTTTATTTTTATCAAAACAAAAAACTATTAATTTATTTCTCATTGGACCCGGATTGGTGGGTAGTGAATTATTAAATTTAATTTCCAAGCAAAAAAATTATATACAAAATGAATTTAAAATTAACATTAAACTAATCGGCTTGGCAAATAGCAAAAAAATGATTTTTATTGAAAATGGAATTTTCATTAAAAATTCGAAAAATAAATTATTTCAATCGAATAAAAAATTTAAGGCAAATGAATTCATAGATAGGATGAAAGAATTAAATAAATCGAATTCAATATTTATCGATTGTACACCATCTGACTATATACCATCATTTTACAAAAGTATCTTAGCTTCATCCATATCTATTGTAACACCAAATAAAATTGCAAATTCAGGAAAGTATCAAACGTACTTGGATTTAAAAAATATATCAAAACAACATAATGTACAATTTCTATATGGAGCAAATGTTGGTGCAGCATTACCAATTATTAACACTATTCGAGACATAATAACTAATGGAGATAAAATAACAAAAATAGAAGGCGTTCTTTCCGGATCAGTAAGTTATATTTTTAATTCATTGAAAAAAGGTAAATCTTTTTCAGAATCTGTTTTGTCTGCAAAGAAAAAAGGATATACTGAACCTGATCCAAGAGTTGATTTAAGGGGTACAGATATTGCAAGAAAACTTTTAATACTAATTAGAGAGGCCGGAATTAAATTTGAAATGAATCAAATAAAAATTGAAAATCTCCTAACTGAAGATTTAGAAAAAATAAAAGATATAGATATATTTTTAGATAATCTAAAAAAATTAGACAACAAATTTCTTAAAAAAATAGAACAAGCTAAAAAAATGAATCAAGTTCTTTGTTACATTGCTAAATATGAAAATGGGAAAGCATCAGTTAAAATAGAAACTTTAAATGCAAATCATTCATTTTATAATATAGCAGAAACCGACAATATTATAGCGTTAAAAACAAAAACTTATTCAAAAGAACCACTAGTAATTAAAGGACCTGGAGCTGGCCCTGATTTTACAGCTTCCGGTATCCTAATAGATATATTGCGAACATCTAATTACTTAGTATAAAATAATATTATAATATCTTTTATTGTAATATTTTGATAATTAATAGTGATAGTTTTTTGTTTAAAAAAATATATTTGTAATAATGAGTAAAAATAGTATAAAAGTATTTGCCCCTGCAACTGTTTCCAATGTTGGACCAGGATATGATATTTTAGGATTCGCACTACAAACCCCAGGAGATGAAGTAATATTAAAATTAACTAATTCAAAAGGAATTAAAATAAATAAAATCACAGGTGTAAAGAAGAAATTACCTTTTAATATTTATAAAAATACAGCAACAGTAGCTTTAGCTTCTTTAATGAATAAATACGAGATAAAGGAAGGAATTGAAGTAACAATTAATAAAAAAATAGGTGTGGGTAGCGGGTTAGGCTCAAGCGCCGCAAGTTCTGTTGCATCAGTATACGCATTAAATCATTTATTAAATTTAAAATTAAAGAAAAAGCAATTATTATTGCATGCCTTAGTAGGGGAAAAAATATCAAGCGGAAGTATGCATGCTGATAATGTTGCACCTTCATTATTCGGAGGATTCATATTAATTAGGAGTTATAATCCTATAGATATTATTAAGATAAAATACCCGAATAACCTTTATTGTACAATTATTTATCCTCAAATTGAAATTAAGACTAGTTATGCAAGAAAAATTCTACCAAAAAAAGTAGAACTTAGTAAAGTTATACAACAAACAGGAAACCTTGCTGGTTTAATTTATGGTTTAAGTTCAAGTAATTATAATATAATTTCTAGATCTTTAACAGATGTTTTAATTGAACCTATAAGATCAAAATTAATAAAAGGATTTCAAGAAATTAAGAAATCTTCTATTTCAGCAGGTGCTCTGGGGTGTAGTATTTCCGGTTCAGGCCCATCAATTTTTGCATTATCTAATTCTTTATCGATGGCAATAAATATTAAAAATGCTGCAAAACTTGTTACAGATAATTTAAAATTAAACACCATATTTTATATATCAAAAATTAATAAAAGAGGACCCAAAATTCTTGACTAATAAATGAAATACTACAGCACCAATAATCAAAATTTAAATTATTCTTTTAGAGAAGCAATTATGAGGGGGTTGGCTTCAGACGGCGGATTAATAATGCCGTATTATATACCTTCGTTAAAAAAATCACTCATCAATAATCTTAATAATTTGACTTTTCAAGAAATTGCATTTGAAATATCAAAATTATTTATTAATGACAAAATACCACCTAACTCATTACAAACAATAATAGAAAAAGCTATAAATTTTAAAGCCCCACTATATAAACTCAATTCAAATACAGGAATATTGGAATTATTTAATGGACCAACTTTAGCTTTTAAAGACTTCGGTGCAAGATTTATGGCTCAATTTATGAATTATTATGTAGATAAGATGAATAATAAAATTGATATCTTAGTTGCCACTTCAGGAGATACAGGAAGTGCTGTAGCATCAGCATTTTATAGCATTGATGGAATAAACGTATATATACTTTATCCAAGTGGTATGGTAAGCAAAGTCCAGGAAAAACAATTAACAACTTTTGGTAATAATATAACTGCTCTTGAAATTAAAGGATCATTCGATGATTGTCAAAATCTAGTTAAAAAAGCTTTTGTAGATAAAGATATAAACGAGAAATATAATTTAACTTCGGCTAATTCTATTAATATTGCTAGACTAATACCTCAATCTTTTTACTATTTCGAAGCATATAAACAAATTACTAATAAATATGATAATGTAATATTTTCCGTTCCGTCAGGTAATTTAGGTAATTTAACAGCCGGCTTATTTGCAAAAAAATTAGGACTGCCAATTACTAAATTTATAGCCGCAAATAACATTAATAATGCTTTTTCTAAATATATTAAGACAAAAATATTTAAAAGTAATCCAACTATCAAAACCATATCAAATGCAATGGATGTGGGAAACCCTAGTAATTTTATAAGAATTTTGAAAATCTATAATGAAAAACACTACTCAATTGTAAAAGATATAAACTCAAGTTACCACTCAGACAAAAATACTTTGAAGGAAATTAAGCATCTCTATAAAAAGGATAATTATCTAATTGACCCTCATGGTGCAGTTGCTTCTTTAGCTCTTAAACAATATATCAAAGAAGAAAACCCAAAAAACTATTATGGTGTTATTCTTGAAACTGCACACCCATCAAAGTTTAATGATATCTTAAAAAACATTTTAAATATTAATGTGAATCTTCCTGATTCTATAAAACATAGTTTAGAACAAAAAAAAATTTCAACTAAATTATCTAAAACTTATAGTTTATTTAAAGAATTTTTACTTAGTCGAGAATAATGAGTTTGTTTATATGAGTTTGAGAAATATTTTATTATAAAAAGACTTGTTTTAAAAATATTTTAAAATTTAACATCAATTATTATTTATATCTCCTTAAAAATTCTATCCGGTCTTTTAATTCTTCAACAGGTTTTAATAATTTATCCTTGCCGTAAATTCCATCCTCCCTGTTATCAAAAGCAAGTTCGTATTCTTTGCTCATTAAAATTGCTTCTTCGGGACAAACTTCTTCACAAAATCCGCAATAGATACAGCGAAGCATATTTATCTCAAATTTTTCAGGGTATCTTTCTTTTTCATTTTCAGTTTCAGCGGCTTGAACTTCTATTGCCAAAGCAGGGCAAACTCTTGAACAAAGTCCGCAAGCAACACATCTTTCAACACCGTTTTTTTCTACAACTAGAACAGGGCTCCCTCGGTAAGAGCCTGATGGAATAAATTTTTCTTCAGGATATTTTAACGTGAATTTTGGTCCGAGTAAATTTTTAAAAGTAAGAGCCAAACCATTTAATATGGCTGGGATGTATATTTTATCCCAAAACGTTAAATCTTTTAATCTCTTTTTTTCTGCCATATATTCTCCGACTAAAAAACTATTCCTTCATTTTCAATTTTGTTATATATTAAAAACCATTATTAAGACAGCAACCCAAATTAAATTTATTAATGATAACGGGAACATAACTTTCCACCCCAAACTCATCAACTGGTCGTATCTGAATCTTGGTAATGTCCATCTTATCCAAATAAAGAAAAACAAAAGCATTCCCATTTTCAACACAAATCCTAATATCTGCAATGTAATTACAATACCACTTGGTAAACCAAATGTATCAATTAATGGAAGCTGCCAACCTCCCAAATAAAGAGTAACAATAAGTGCACTTGCAATAATCATATTTGCATATTCAGCGAGAAAGAATCCGGCAAATTTCATACTGCTGTATTCGGTGTGAAAACCTCCCACCAATTCAGGCTCGGCTTCAGGCAGATCAAACGGAAGTCTGTTTGTTTCTGCAAATGACGCGACCAAAAATGTAATAAACCCGATTGGTTGTATAAATGCGTTCCACATCCACCCCGATTGAGCCAAAACAATTTCTGTTGGTCTTAATGATTGTGATAAAAGTAAAACTCCTCCAACAGAAAATCCCATTGAAACTTCATAGGAAATCATCTGTGCAGAAGATCTGATACCACCTAAAAGAGAATATTTACTACCTGAAGACCATCCGGCCAGTGTCATTGCATAAACGCCTATTGAACTAAGTGCAAGAACATATAAAATACCAATGTTAATATCTGCTACAACAAGTGGAACGGAATACCCGAACAAAGTTACAGTTGGACCGAAAGGTATTACTGCATAAGTACTGAATGCGACAAACAAAGCAATAATAGGAGCTAAAGTATGTATCTTTTTATTTGCTTTATCGGGTACGATATCTTCTTTCAACAATAATTTAAATATATCGGCAAAAGGTTGTAAAACTCCTTGCCAGCCTACCCTGTTAGGACCGAGCCTGTTTTGTATCCAAGCACTTATTCTTCTTTCAAAATAAACAAGGTAGGAAACCGAAAGCAAAATCAAGGTTAATAAAACTAAAACCTTACCTAAAGTAAATAATATAATCTCAAGTATACTCATAATATTATGTCACCCCATTAAACAGTTTGGGTTACTTCATTTAATTTATCTTTAAGTAAAACGCCCTTCTTACCTATTATATCGTAATCCAACCCCTTAAATGCATCAATGCTTTTGCTCATATCATCAAAAACATTTTCCGACATTTTGTATTTTAATTTCTTATCAAACAAAACAGAAAGACCGGATATAATTTTCCAGCTTGCACGAGCATCGTGTTTGTTGCCTATTGCCCAACGGTCAAAACTAGTACCAAATTTATCAAGCCTGCTCATTGCCATTCCGTCAAGACTTCTGTCCAGGTCTGTTGTTTCAACTGCCGGCTTAATTCTTTGAACTCTTCCATTGAAATTAATAAATGTACCATTCTTTTCAGCAAAAGTTGCGGCAGGAAAAACGAAATCAGCAAATGCAGTTGTTTTGTTAAAATTAGAAGAAAGAACAATTAATAATTCAAGACTCGGTAAAGATTTTTCAAGCTCTGGATATGCTTCCAACAGATCATCTTCCATTATAAACAATCCTTTTATCTTACCGGATTTAATCCCTTGAACTATTCCATCTAAATTTAGACCGCCCTGTTTTGGTGAAACACCTGTAAGTTCAGCACCCATAGTATTTGGTGTTAAATCATTTTGTCTTAATAATTCATCACCGAAATCCGGATTAGTGTGTCTTATAAAATCTATATTTTTACAACCGATAACATCTTTTGCAAATTTTGTAAAAAGATAATTATCTTCACAAGTTGAAAATGCAGAGCCTATAAATGCAATTTCTTTGTTAGTGATATTTTTTAATTCTGAAGATGCATTTGCAAAAGCTTCATCCCAACTTACTTTAATAAGCTGACCGTCTTTTCTTAAGTGTGCACCGTCAACTCTGTCCTTGGCGTTAACATGTTTAAAAGTATTCAATCTTCCGTCATCACACATCCAGTAGCTGTTAACCTCTTTATTAAAACTCGGAGTTAATCTTTTTATTTCGTTGTTAATAACCCAAACATCAATATTACATCCTCTTGAACATCCGGTACAAATAGAAGGGTTAGAAGAAAGGTCCCAAACTCTTGTTTTAAAACGAAAATCTGTGTTCGTTAATGCACCAACAGGACAAATATCCACTGTGTTTAATGAATATTTATTTTCCATCTGCTTTCCCGGAAATGTTGAAATTGTAACACCGTTCCCTCTTTTTATGAATGTAAGTTCAGGTTCACCCACAATTTCATCACAGAATCTAATACAGAGTGAACAAGAGATGCACCTGTCGCCGTCAAACATAACACGAGGTCCAAGCTGAACCCTTTTATCTTTATGAGTCTTTTCTTCAACATACCTGCTTTCACCAATAGAATGTTTGTATGCATAATCCTGAAGTTTGCATTCACCGGCTTCGTCGCAAATAGGACAGTCCAGGGGATGATTGATAAGCAGAAACTCCATTACGGCATTTCTTGCTTCAAGTGTTTTTTCAGATTCAGAATAAACAACCATGCCCTCTGTTGCTTGAGTTGAACAGGCAATAACTAATTTTGGAATGTTTTCCAATTCAACAAGACAAACTCTGCAATTACCGGATATTGATAATTTTGGATGCCAGCAAAAATGGGGAATTGTGGTACCGTTATCCTTTGCGGCTTCTATAATAGTTTGTCCGGGTTTAAATTCTATTTCTTCATCATTTAATGTGAATGTTGACATTTATTGTTCTACTTCATATTCTATTTTATTAATTATCCTATTACGTCTTCAACAGGATGATATTGCATATCAAAAGCTTCAGCAACAGCTTTATAAGTAACTTTGCCGTCAATAATATTTAACCCCAATTTTATTTCTTCATTCGATTTAACTGCTTTTTCAAATCCTTTATTAGCAATTTCAACAGCATAGGGCAACGTAGCATTTGTTAAAGCAAGTGTAGACGTATGAGGTACTGCTCCGGGCATATTAGCTACGCAGTAATGAACTACATCATCAATAATGAATGTAGGGTTATCGTGAGTTGTAGGTTTGGTAGTTTCGAAACAACCTCCTTGGTCAACGGCAACATCAACAAGCACACTTCCATTTTTCATTAAAGAAAGCATATCTCTTGTAATAAGATGAGGTGCCTTACCACCAGGAATTAAAACCGCACCTATTACTAAATCTGCTTTCGGCAATGCTTCTCTAATATAATACTCGTTAGACATCATTGTAAATACATTGCTTGGCATAATATCATCTAAATACCTGAGCCTATACAAGTTGTTATCAAAAATAGTGACTTTTGCACCGAGACCGGAAGCAATTTTTGCTGCATTAGTTCCTACAATTCCACCACCGAGTATAATTACTTCACTTGCACCAGTTCCAGGTACACCGCCTAACAAAACACCTCTTCCTCCTAAAGCTTTTTCTAAATATTTTGCGCCTTCTTGAGGTGCCATTCTACCGGCAACTTCACTCATAGGAATTAGTAACGGCAACGAGCGGTCTTTTCTTTGAACTGTTTCATACGCAATCGCAACGCATTTGGAATCTATCATTGTTTGTGTTAAGGTTTGACTGGCAGCAAAATGAAAATAAGTAAAGATAATTTGTCCTTCTTTTATCATTTTATTTTCATTGTTTATTGGTTCTTTAACCTTCATAATCATATCAACATTAGAAAAAATTTCATCGGGGGTCGATGCTATTTCCGCACCGGCAGCTTTGTAATCTTCATCAGTAAATGAACTGCCCAACCCGGCATTAGTCTCAACTACAACTTTGTGTCCGTTTTGAATTAATGTTGACGCACCAACAGGTAAAAGTGCAACTCTGTTTTCATTTGGTTTTATTTCTTTAGGTACACCAATTATCATTTTATATCTCTTTTTTTAAGCGGCTGATTTTAATGCAGTGTCTTTTGATTTTATAATTAGTTTAATAAATGATTCTTCCCTTAAAACTTCATTTGCTAAATCTATTATATCTTCACGGGTTAAAGCATCAATCTTTTTTATAACTTCATGGGTAGAAACAAATCGGTTAAAGTATAATTCCGATTGTGCCATTCTTATCATTCTGTTTGAGGTGTTTTCAAGACTTAACAAAAGACCTCCTTTAAATGATTCTTTTGCTCTTGTTAATTCTTTTGAAGTTATTTTTTTGTCTCTTAATTTTTTAAATTCTTTTGATACCAAATTTAGTGCTTTATCTACCATCTTATAATTTGTTGAAAAGTAAACTCCGAAAGACGATATATCATAATAAGAATTTAGAAAAGTGTTTACCTGGTATGCAATTCCGTTTCGTTCACGTAAGGTCTGGAATAAACGTGAGCTGCTGCCTTCGCCCAAAACCTGAGAAAGTAAAAGAAGTTTTAACCTGTTTTTATCTTTAAACCCAAAAGTTGATCTGCCTATAATTGCATGAACTTGCTGGATCTCTTTTTCAATTATATTTATCCCGTTCTTTTCAGATATTGAATTATCTTCCCGTTTAATTAACGATTGACCTAAATGATTATTCAAATATTTATTAACCAATTTAACAATTTCTTTGTGAGTAATAGAGCCTGAAGCTGCGATAAGCAGTCTGTTAGAACTGTAATTATTTTTGAGATATCTAAAAAGATTTCCGGAAGAAAAGGAACTGATGTTATCAGCAGTTCCAATTACTGACTGTGCGAGTGAGTTACCCGAATATAAATGTTCTTCAAATTTATCAAATATTATTTCTTCAGGATTATCTTCGATATCGTTCAGTTCATCAATAATTACTTTTGCTTCTCGCTTTAATTCTGATGTTTTAAATACGGGATTTTGAATCATATCAGATAATACATCAAATGTTGTTTCCAGGTGTTCCTCTAAGCCGCGGCCGTAATAACAAGTTTGTTCTTTTGATGTAAATGCATTTAAATATCCACCGCAGGATTCTACTTCTTCTGCAATTTGTTTTGCCGAACGAGTTTTCGTCCCTTTAAAAAGCATATGCTCAATAACGTGCGAAATTCCGTTGTTTGATTGGTTTTCATCGCGCGAACCTACACTAAACCAAAAGCCCAAAGAAAATGATTTTACGTGGGGAATTGTTTCGGTTATAATTCTAACCCCATTTGGAAGGACGGTTTTTTTATATCGACTCAAATCAGTAAAATATCTGTAAATTCATAAAAAAATAGCGTTCAAATATATTGAAAGTGGTAGCGGTAATCAAGAATATGAAGTTACAAAGCGGCTTTGGTTAAGCTATTTTTAAATAATAAAAGTAAAATGTATTTAGAATCAATTGATATTAAATTCTTAAATCATCATTCGTTACTTGTCCGGCTATTTATGGAATCGATGCTTGCCAGGCTTTTGACTGGTTTTTATTTCAAAAGAACCATTTTTTTAACAGATTTAAAATTATTATTGATATTTAATGTATATATATAAACCCCCGAAGAATAGTTAGATAAATCCAAAACAATTTGATGAAATCCTTTAGACTCAATTTTATTTACTACAGTTTTTACTTTCTGACCCAGTATATTAAATATTTCTAAACTAACAAATCCGCTTTCAGGAATTGAATAAATAATTGTAGTGTAAGGATTAAAAGGATTAGGATAATTCTGTTCTAATATATAATTATCCGGAATTTGAGGGGATAATTTAAATTGGTTTAAAGGGTTTGTACTAAATGTATAAATATCTTTGTTGGTCAGTGGATTGTCAAAAAATATTGTTAAAACATCTCCCGTATACCATTGGTTTAAAATGAAAACATTCCATGTGGTTTTACTATTGTCAATATTTACTTCATTCAGAGTAAAATTTGGATTATAGCTAGTAGAGACAGGAACAATAAAATCTCCATTATAATTATTATACCATAAAGGAAAACCGTCTTTACCCCAAATTGGTAATCTGTCAAAAAATTCTCTTGATAGAATAACTGCATTTATTTGCCTGTTTCTTTCTACTTCCCATATTTCAAATGGTACACGAATTTTATTATTCTGCGTTATATTAATATTATACATAGTTGCAAAAGAACCACCAGAAACAATTATTGTATCATTTGGATCATTAGCTCCATTTTCAGGTACTCCCGTAAATCTAAATTCTAAGTCTTGAATTAAATCTAAAGTATCAACATTATTTCTTTTTCCACCTGCATAGGCATACATGAAAGGAGTTTTATTATTTATTTTTACATTCATTTTAGAATCGTAAGAACCAAAAGGTAAATCTTTGCTACCTCTAACTAATAAATGAACGCCATCAAGAATATTAACTATACTATAACCATAAGTGTGACTGGGTAATTCTTGATTTGAGAGAATAATATTGTTATTTGAAATATCAGTTAAATTCCATACTAATTTTCCACTATCTGCATAATTAAAAGTTACTTTATAAGTATCTCCACTCATTAATTGTGGATCTTGCACAATAGGGATTACTGTATTATTTTCATTCCCACTCCCGGCTGAATGAACAACATTTAAGGTATCAGAATATTTTTTGCCATCATAATCAGGTCTAAAAATAACTGGTATAATTTTTATCAAACTTTCAGTTGTCTTATTCAATACTGAAGGATCTGAATTATAAGTATATGAAGAAACACCGAAATAATAAGTCTTACCTATTATAAAATGATTTTGTCCCAACGAATCAGAAGCTATTAATAATTTTCTTTTTAAGCCAGTATCATTTCCAAATTGCACATTACCATATGTTGGATATCCTGTGTTCGTATCCATCATTAAACCAATTATATTTTTTATACCATCAACTTTATCAAATGTAGTTAACTTTAACTTATACCCATCAATATTATAATATGGATGTTGCAATTGATAAATGTTATAACCCTGAAATTGATATCCGTTACTATTATAATTTTCTATTGAATCAATTATTTCTTGATTTAAAACCCAGTCCAAAGTTATACCAGTTTCATCTGAACTTGTTTGAACAACAAGTGAAGACGGTATGTTATTAATTAAATTTTTATTTTTATAAAAATCTAGAAGAACTGAAGCGGTATATCTTATAGCTTTTACGGATGATATTCTATCATCAGCAAGGACCCCAAATTCTGCAAAGACTACCTCTTGGGTATCACCCGGAGCAATGGTAAACGGACCTGAAGCTAAACCAAATCTTTTGTCATCATTGGCATTGAGTCGTTCAATCCATCCCGTATTACTAATAAGATCACCATCAAAAGAAAATTTTGTTTCTCTTTGATTAACTGGATCATAAAAAGGAATTCCGCTTATAGAATATTTACCGTTGAATAAATTATAAAATTGCTGTGAACCTAATATATTTCTATTTCGAGGATCTGATTTGTCATTTTCATATCTGTTAGTATAAAAAGCAGAAGTGGCTTTTAAGTTTCTTTTTCCAACTATTTTTTTACCATTAACAATAGCTGAATCACCTGGGGAATCAACAGTTGGTCCGCTTAAAATTTGAAGTCCTAAAGAAGATTCAACAAATCCTGAATAGTCATAAACAGGTGGTACAGAAGAATTATACATATAAGATAAGCTAAGTGAAGAATCACTTCCTTGAACATCATTATTATAATTACCTATATCCGCGTCAGAAAACATAGCAACAAACATACTGTCATAAACAATGCCTTGGAGATTATTCTGAGATTTTGATTTATTGATTAATTTAAATTTTCTGAAAATTGTGTTGCCCAAAGGTCCGTTTACATTATATGCCCAAATAGTTGATTGAATTTCAATCCCAATAGGGTCAGCACCATATAAATGCTTTGTCAAAGTTGAATCGAGATCATTAGCAACATACCATAATGTTTGAGCAGTACCGGGTACTCCCGGTATATCAATTGAAGGTTCGTAAATTCCATTATTATTAACATCGTTAAAAGGAGCACCTAAGTCGGCAGGCCACTCAATCCAATCTTTTTCATATTGCGATCTAAGCGAGGCAATTTCTTCATAATTTAATTTTGCTTCTTCAGATAAATCAACAAATGGTCCCCCCACATATATATCCGGCCTTACCCTATAAACTCTATATTTTGATGAATTTGGATCACTAGCCTTTCCATTTGAACTTATAATTCCAGGTTGGAGACCCGTTGAGTAATAACTTCCACCGACTCGAGGATAAATTTCATTTTTAAATTTTACACCAAATAGAAACCCACCAGCTGTAATTAAAGGATTTTTGCTATGTTTAGGAAAAATAAAGGAATATACATCTGTATAACCATCATTATATATTATAGTACTAATGTTATTTATATTTATAGAACTATTTGAAGAAAAACCATTGATGTTAACAGTTTTATTTAAGTTTTGAGCATTTAATGAAAAAACAATAAATAAATTAAAATTTTATCAAGTATGTAGAGAAAATAATTTTAATGCTATAGAGACTTCTGAGAAAATAGACTCCATTCATAGCAATAAGTTCGTGATAAAAGAAAAATTTGGAGCTGGTGCAAAAACAATAGGTTTAAATTTAAATAAAAAAGATCGAATTTTCTTGAATATTAAGTGAGATTTCTGCTAGTTTCATCACTGATTATTGGAACAATTGAAAATGATTGCTTACTAGAATAAAAGCGGGTTAGATGGCAAAATTCATATTACACATAGGTCAAAGCAAAACCGGCACAACGGCGATACAATCTTTCCTTTCAGAAAACAGAAAAATTCTTCACAACAAAGGAATACTATACCCAGACATTTTAAAAAAATGGGTGTCTTTAGATTTGCTCAACCATAATCAAATTGTCTGATCATTACTAGGCAAAAAAACTTCGATAGGTGTTTCATACGATACCTTTTTTAAGAGCATAAATCACACATTAGAAAAAGACGACAAACTGCATACCGTTATACTGAGTGCGGAGGCGTTACTTGGCGAACCCCATATTTGGGATTGTAATTCGAGGGAGCATTGGCAGAACACTAGAATTGAAAAAATTGAAAGAAGATAATTTTAAGGATAGATTAGAGTTTATTGATAAATATGCTCAATGGTTAAAGGGTAAAGACAATAAAACTCATAATGCCGAAGGCTAATTGTAAAAAAACCGAATTCTTCATAACCGGGAAAAACCATTGATACAAGAGAAAAATGGGAACGGCAATAATGGAGAACGACAAAATCCAAAGAATCGTTTTATGAAGAACGGTCTCAATATCAAAGGCCTTGTGCCGGATAATCGAATAAGCGATTAAACAGACAAAAATAAAGCTCGATATAAACCCAAAAGGATAGACCGGGATTGACCAAATCTTAGCCACAAAATCAATAGAGGCTGTAAAGCCAATGAGATAGCTGATAATCATCATAAAAATCTGGGTCTTCTTAATCGGAACAGTTTCCCGTCGATAGGCCACCCAAAGATTAACCTGGGCGGCAATAAACAAGACAAAATAGGAAAAGAGGAAAAGAAAAGTCAACGGTTGATACTGCGGGTAATAGCCCCAAAAATAGAGCTTCGGGTAACCAATCACCTTGTCCGTCGTAAGCGCGAGCATATAAAACGTATAGGCGATGATAAAGCCGGCCAGAACACAAAACTTCTGCTGTTTTAAAAAACCCGCTGTCGCAACGGAAAATAAATAGATGCTCGGCATGATATTAATAACCCCAAGAAACACAAAATGTCGATACCACACAAGAGCCGTTTGAGGATTATTGGAAAGATAAACAAATCCGGTCGAAAAAAGCCATAGGCTTAAACTCATACATAAAAAAAAGAACGACACATTTGTAACGGTCTTCTTCGCTTGC
>JACZTL010000027.1 GCA_022573715.1 Bacteroidota bacterium | reverse complement strand
TCACTTTCTTCTGCATTTTCGTTTATAAACGTTTCTTCTTTTAAAGTTGCAATACAGTTATTATCAACTCTTGCAATACCGCTTGTGATTGTCCTTTTTTTAGGATACGGGCTGATAAAAAAAGTCAAGGTTTATGAGCAATTTGTTGAAGGTGCAAAAGAGGGATTCCAAATTGCTGTTAAAATAATTCCTTATCTCGTAGCTATGCTTGTAGCTATTGGAATTTTCCGTGCCGGCGGTGCAATGGATTGGCTGAAATTTGTAATTCATCCCGTTACTGATTTTATAGGTATGCCCGTTGATGCGCTGCCGATGGCACTTATGCGTCCGCTATCGGGGAGCGGTTCTTTGGGCATTATGTCCGAAGTTATTTCTGTGCACGGACCTGATTCATTCATCGGTATTTTAACCTCGACATTTTACGGAAGTACGGAAACTACCTTTTATGTTTTGGCGTTGTATTTTGGTGCGGTTAATATTAAAAGAACAAGACACGCTTTGCCCGCCGGACTGATAGCCGATGTTACCGGAATTTTAGCTGCTGTTTTTATTGTTAGATTGATTTTTGGGTAAATATTTTTCCTTCATTTCTTTGATAGGCTTTCCTCACTTATTATAAATTTGATTTTTTAAACTCCTTATTTAACAGTGGTGTATGGCACGTTTTAATAAGCTATACACAGTGTTGTGTTTTTGTGTTTAAGAATTTGTATTAAGACTTATTATTTCTTTAAAGTCTTCATCTTCCAAATAATTAATCCAATCCTCATCATCCTTTACTAATTCTATTTTAATCTCTTTATTTTCTAAGCTTTTGATTAAATAATGCAAAGCATTTTTTTTATCTGATTTTGAGGCATAATAACATGCCAGATTGTAACTGCCTGCACCAAAGTCAATTGCCTTACTGAATTTTTCAAAGGCTTGGTTACTTAAGGTTTTGGCTTCATCTCCTGATTTTGTGTTTGCTAATTTCCCTAAATAAGTTCCCCAGCTGTTAAAGGCATTGTGATCATCTGGTTTTATATCAATTGCCTTATTGAATTTTTCAAAGGCTTGGTTAAACAAGGCTTCGGCTTCGTCTCCTGATTTTGTTTTTGCCAAATTCCCTAAATAAATTCCCGAGTTGTTAAAGGGTGCGCTAAAGTCTGGTTTTATATCAATTGCCTTACTGAATTTTTTAAAGGCTTGATTAAACAAGGCTTCGGCTTCGTTTCCTGATTTTGTGCTTGCTAAATTCCCTAAATAGATTCCCCAGTTGTTAAAAGTATTGTAATCATCTGGTTTTATATCAATTGCCTTACTGAATTTTTCAAAGGATTGATTATACAATTCTTTGGCTTCATTTCCTGATTTAGTATCTGCTATATTCCCTAAATAAATTCCCCAGTTTGAAAGTAAGCCAGCTATTAAACTATTGATTTCGGTGTTCTTTAATTTTTCTGCTTTATTTGCTATTTCACTAATCCTATCGTTTTTATAATCTTCTTTTATTATCAAACCAATAATTTCCTTTTTAAATAAATCAATCTCAGTGTTATCCTGAATTTTTTCAGGTGATTCAACTTTACCCTCTTCAAATTGTTGAATGGCCTTATTAACTTGTTCTTTTACTATTTCTAATCTTTGTTTTACTTCTTTAAAATATTCATCATCATCAATATCAACTATGTTATTTAGTAATACCTTTAAGGAAGTAAAAGGTTTATTGATTATGGAAGGCTCAGATAGACCTAATTCTGTATTCAATTTTAGCATAAATGAATCAGCATCATAATCTTTAATTAAAGAAGCATTCGTGTGGGGTTTCTCAAGTAAACCATTACGAACAGCTTCGCAGGGATCGTTATCAAAATGAGAAACCCAATAAAGACCGTTGTCAAATCTCCCAAGATCTTTTATATGATCAAAAATTGGATCTTCACCACTGTAACCAACAAAAATCCAAGGTCTTTCTTTTATGCTATGTAATATTGGAGGTACAACCTCCTTTACTTTTGCCATTTCTTCATTCGTATTCAGTAACCATAGTCCATGATGTTGACCATGCAGATATACAACTGATTTTTTCTTGAAAGTGGTAGTGGTTAGGTCTTTGAAAATTGCCATATCGTAAATGGGTGGAAATTCATTAAATAATGCCAATGCCCTGAGCATTAAATTGTCAAAATTGACAGTTAAGACATAATCGACATAACCTTGTGTGATTAATTGCGCTAGATAAATATGTGTTACATTTATTCTTGCAGAATCAATATAGCCCTTTAATAATTCATTTCTTTCGTTTGGATTCAAACATTCCATTAGCTTCGGATAAGTGTATTCATTAGTATTTAAAGACATAACTTTAGGGCTGTCTTTATATTCCTTTAATATATCATCAACGATCTCACTTGGTAATGGAATTCCACCAGACTTAGAAGCTCCCGCGCCTAAAAAGAAAATTGGCTTAGGCAATTCTCTTTCTTTACCTTGCTTCATTATATAGGCTAACTCTTTAATGGTCGCAATATTCATTTTTTATCTTTTTTCATGACGCAAAACATCCCTACAAACGTATTGCCTTTATTATACAATAAACTGAATTTATTTTTGTTTATTGTATAAAATAAATTTTAATATTTGAATAAACAACAAAACCTATTTAAATTTATAAAACAATGTAGAATTAAAAAATATTCTGAACAAATTTTTGGCTAATTGTTTTATGAAAGTATATATTACAAGAAAAATTCAATCCAAAGCTATAAAATATTTAAGAGATAATGGATTTACTGTCTCCTTGAATAATTTTGGTTATCACTTCCATCATCTTTGACTTTTCAATTCTTCAAATATGGTATTGTAAACTATATCTATTCCTGTCAATAATCCCCATTCCAATCCGTTTTTTACAATATCAATTTCCTCTACTGTTAATTTACGTCCAAGTTTTTCCTTTGCTTCATATTGGACATCTTCAACAGTTATTGAAAATAATGTTTTATTACGAGAAATATTTTTCATGCTTTTTATTTTATTCTGTTATTATTTTTTTAGCTTCTGGAAAATATCAATTATTCTACTGTCACCGACTGGACACCGCTGATATGTATTGGTTCTTAATTTATCAAAATAGGTAAGTCTTTTTACGGTGTCTTTTGAGTATAATTTCCAGTATTTGAGAATAGAAAACAGAGGTTTGCAGACCTTACTGTGCTTTGTTGTGTCGGCTTCCTTTAAATGGTCAAATGAGAGTACCCAGTTTAGATCATCACCGAGTTGAGTTTTCCATTCTATTTCTCTTCTGCCGTTGTAAGATTGCTCGTAATAATTTATGAGATCATTTTTGTCAATAAGAGTACAGCCATTATCAGCAATTTTTTTAACCCGTCCGTATTGAATTAAGTAAGAAATATTTGATGTTGTAACGTTCTTTTTTAGGTAGTCAGTCGCCCAGTAGCTGGCTTCTTTTATGGTTAATAGGTCTGGCATATTTGTCCGATTGTTATTACGCATTTAAGCTAAATTTATTTACGTTTATTGCACAAAATAAATTTTAATGTTTGAATAAACAACAAATCCTATTTAAATTTATTAAATAATGTAGAATTGAAAATTATTCTGAACAAATCTTCGGCTAATTGTTTTATGAAAGTATATAAAACAAAAAAAGTTCCAACGAAAGTAATAAAGTATTTAAAGGTGTTTAATGTATGTTACCATAAGTTTTATCTCTCAGGATAAACGTTGATTAGTCCTAATTATCTCAATGATGAATTTTTCTATTGGAAATTTATATTGATCATTATTACACCTCCACTGACCTATTTTTCTAAGTGGATAAAAAAGTATTCCGCGTTTTCTTCCATATCCTAACTTTAGATAAAATTTAAATGCTTCAAAAAAGTCTTCTTTTTCATTACTTACCCATGGACCTGAAGAGCCGATATAGTCAAAATCTCCCCATTCTTCTGTTGATGACGGAAGTGCATAACCATTGTTGACAACTTCATCTGTTATAGTGGAACCGGGATATGGTTTAAAATAAAAAATAGGAGTTTCAAAATTGGGGTTTTGACTGCTTAGTTGTTTAATTACCTTAACAGTATCTGCAACACTTTCATCTGTTTCTAGCGGAAAACCCACTATAAACGGGAAAATAACAGAAATATTTAATTCATTGCATTGTTGTGCACAGAAGAATACTTGAGATAGTTTAATATCTTTTTTCATCCAATCCAACATTTCCTGTGAACCTGACTCTACACCTATTAGCAATCTTCTTAAACCCGATTGTTTACAAAGCTTCCATATTTTATCATCTAGCCTTTCTCCTTGATCAGCTCTCATAGTAGCTGCCCACGAAATATTAATCTTTCTGTGAATCAACTCTTTTGTGAATTCTTCTATCCTTTTCAAGTTAGTAAAAAAGGTTTCGTCCTGAAAATTTAAATCGCTGAATCTATATTTCTTATAATAATATTCTAAATCATCTCCCATTTTTGCAGCAGGAATTGCAGTAAATTTTCTTTTATAAACAAAAGGATCTGCACAAAAAGCGCATCTAAAATAACAGCCTGTAGAAGAAATAAAATCGAATTGTCTTTTCCCTTTTTTCTTAAAGTATTTTTCAACATTTATCAGATCGTAATTGACCCTACCAAAACTATCCATTGCAACCATTTGACGAGGCGGGTTTTTTAAAACATTTCCATTATTGCGATATGCAATACCCTTTACCTTATCCAATGGAATTCCTCCTCCTAAGTGGTCAACTAAATCCTTGAACGATTCTTCCCCTTGTCCCTGCACTGTAATATCGATAAAACTATGTTCTTCAATAGGTTGTGTAGGAAAAAGGGAGGTATGCCAGCCACCCCATATTACTGGCACATCAGGGGCAAACTCCTTTACTTTTTTGGAGATATACAAACCATCTTTAATGGGGGCACCAGTAATTATTGTAACTCCAAAACATAAAGCGTCTTTTATGTGTCGCTTAATCAACTCAAGAACATTCTCTTCCACCCGGGCATCAATAATAATTACCTCATATTTTTTTTGATCAATGACCGAACCGATCGCTAATAATGCAAGAGGCATATCGAAGAAAACTGCTTTCGGATTATATAAAATTATTTTTTTCCGTGAATTCATTTTTCAAAGTGTTGATAACATCTTAACTATAGGCAATGCTCATAACAAAACAATATGTATATACATATTGCACAAAATAAATTTTAATATATGAATAAACAACAAATCCTAATTAAGTTCTTTCTGTTAATATTGTAAATAATTTTTCATTTACATAATAATTGCCCGTCCCTAATTTTTCTTTTTTTAGTAATCCGTCTTTTGCCAATTGATTCAGGTAATTAGCTGCAGTTATTCTGGATACGTTTAAATCCTTTTCAATAAATCCGATTTTTGTATAAGGATGTTTAAACAAATTGTTCAGTAAATCCTGGCTGTAAAATTTATAATTGGTTCTTAATAAATTCTTATATTCAAACATTAATTTTTTTATTTGTTCTATTAACAAAATGGTCTCTTTTGCTGTTTGTTCAACACCGTTTAGCATATACAGGATCCAATTTTCCCAATTATCACTATTCCTGACTTCTTGCAACAATTTATAATATTCACCTTTATGTTCAATAATATAACGGCTTAAATATAATATTGGTAAATCTAATAGATCCTTTATTACTAAATACAACACATTAATAATTCTTCCTGTTCTGCCGTTACCGTCATAAAAAGGATGAATGCTTTCAAATTGATAATGTATAATTGCCATTTTTACCAAGAAATCAAATTCGGACAATGCATCATCGTTAATAAATTTTTCAAGATTAGTCATTAATTCTTGAATTGTGTTATAGTCTTGCGGAGGTGTATAAATTGTTTTATTTGTTGCAGTATCTTTTAATGTTGTACCTGGAAGTTTTCTAAACCCGGCGTCATTGTTTTCTAATACAGATTGTATTTTAATGATATGATTATTTGTAAGTGTTTTATTTTTTAGAATTAAATGAAATCCTATTTTTAATGCAGCGATATAATTTTGGATTTCTTTTGCGTCTAATGATTTAAACCCATCAAGATTTAATGCTGTTTTGTATAAATCATCGTGAGTTGTAATAATATTCTCTATGGCAGAACTGTCTTTAGCTTCTTTAAGTCCTAAAGTATTGATTAAGATATTTTTATTTGGAATACTTGCAGCAATTCCTTTCAATTCAGCTAAGGCTCTGTGTGCGGAAGCAAGTTTTTTGAGAATTTTTTTTGTCTCAATATCTTTTTCTAATTGTATTTTTTTTAATTTATCTGTTTTCATAATGATAAGAAAATCAATATTTCTTTACAAAGGTAATATAATATGATAAGAAAATCAATATTTCTTTACAGAGGTAAAGCTATATGATAAGTAAACTCGATTATCATTACAGAGTTATTATCGTATGATAAAAATATCGAGTTTATTTATTAAATAAAAATTATGTGATGATTACTTTTGGCAGTTGTTTGATTCAAAAATCATTTTTCAGCATTTGAATAAACAACAAATCCTATTTAAATTTATAAAAGGACTTAGAATTGAAAACTATTCTGAACAAACCTATTTTCCAAAAATGTTCTAAAGACTAATGTTAAGTGCTGCCTCTTCTTTTTGATCGTAAATTTTTTTGTTTTGTTTTTTTACGTTTTGTTTTATGTGTAAGTACGTTTTGTGCATCTGGTAGACCATTATCCCATAAAGAATTGCCAAGTCCAGGTATTTGGGTTTATTTAAAATAGACCACAAGATTAGTTTCCAGAAGAATTTGCGGTACTTGTCTTTGACCCCTAACAGATATAGAATCCGGAAAACAATCCTCATGTCTTTGAGTCCATATTTTGCAGGCACTTTCGTAAATGTTTTCGGGGGTTGGTAGGTGCTGAAAAACTGAATAAGTCGCTGGTAAGATTTTTCAGGAAGGTAAATATTAGTGATTAGTTCAATAAACCCACTGTACAGCGTTTTCTCATCCATGACCGTAACTATGTTTGTTTCGCCTTCTGCAAAGGCAAATTGTTTGCTCAAACGGCCTTCTTTTTTCATCCTTTTAAATAATTCTGTACCGGGAGGTGCTTTCAAAATGTTGACAATGGGCAATGGAATACCACTTTGTTGGATGAAATCTATCTGTTGTTGAAAAATCGATGTTGTATCTGTATCAAATCCAACAATGAATCCTGCTGAAATTATAAAACCTGCTTTATGAAGCTTACGGATGTTTTCGAGTTGATCACGTTTTAGGTTTTGTATCTTCATGGATTCCTTCAGGCCTTCTTCGTCAGGGGTTTCTATGCCGATAAATACATGCCGGAAGCCCGCTTCTATCAGTAAATTCATCAACTCTTCATCGTCTGCCAGATTAATGGTAAGCTGAGTAGCAAAAAAGAAACCGGGCTTTTTCTTTTTCCGCCAACTGATTATGGCAGGCAGCAGGTCATTTTTCAGTATCCTTTTGTTACCGATCAGGTTATCATCAGCAAATAATACAAGCCGGACATTGTTTTTCCGGTCAATAGCTTCCAACTCCTGGATGATCTGATCGCTGTTTTTAGTGCGGGGACGTCTTCCGAAAAGAGCAGTTACATCGCAAAAGTCACACATGTAAGGACAACCTCGCGAATATTGCACAATTGAATAAATGTATTGATCCATATTCACCAACTCAAAGGCTGGTAAAGGAGATAGGGCAACATCTGCAAATTCATTTGTTTTATAAATTGGTTGTGGAGTACCTTGCTTTAAGTCTTCCAGAAATAAAGGAAGGGTGATTTCTGCTTCGTTTAGTATAAAATGGTCGATGGTCGGAAAACGTTCATGCTCATGTGTAAACAATGGACCACCGGCAACTATCTTAACGCCTGTCCGTTTACACAGTTCAACAATCTCTCTGACAGACTCTTCTTGTACGTTCATGGCCGAAAGGAAAACGAAGTCAGCCCATTCCAGATCCTTAGTGCTTAAAGCAGTCACATTTATGTCCACCAATTTTTTTGACCATTCTTCAGGCAATAACGAAGCAATTGTCAATAGGCCCAAAGGCGGATAAGCCGCTTTTTTGCCAATCACTTGTATAAAATGCTTCATCGCATAGAAAGTGTCTGGCATTTGGGGATATACTAAGAGTATGTTCATAATTTAATTCAGGTTTATTACGCATATAAACTGAATTTATCAACGTTTATTGTACAAAATAAAATTTAATATATAAATAAACAACAAATCCTATTTAAATTTATAAAACAATGTAGAATTGAAAATTATGGTCAAAATCCAATCATTAAATATGATAAAAATGGGCATAATCCAATGATATTATGCGTAGAAAATGGTTAATATCCAAGGTTAATTTCTTCTTTTGTCTCTAATTTTGATATAAAAAGTTTGATTATATTATAAAAATTGATAGCAAATATATTATTCTTGAATTAGCTGCAACAGTTCTTCAAAATAATGATAAGAAAAGCTAATTATCTTTACAAAGCTTTTTTATAATGATAAGAATTTTGAGTTTATTTATCATTTAAAAGTAAGATAGTAGTGGTTGAGGGTTGACTGAAAAATAAGATTTAATTCTACCTATCAACGATAGACAGATTTATTAAGTATTTATGTTAAATATATTTTCATTTATTGCACAAAATAAATTTTAATATTTGAATAAACAACAAATCCTATTTAAATTTATAAAACAATGTAGAATTAAAAAATATTCTGAACAAATATTCGGTTCGTTATTTTATGAAAGTATATATTACTAGAAAAATTCAATCAAAAGCAATAAAATATTTAAGGGATAATGGATTGACTGTCTCTGTTTATAAAGAAGATAAACCTATTCCTAAAAGTGTTTTAATAAAAAACATCAAAAATATAGATGCACTCATACCTTTGCTGACGGATAAAATAGACGAAGAAATAATTGATTCAATGACCAAATGTAAAATTATAGCAAATTTTGCAGTAGGTTATGAAAACATTGATGTGGATTATGCAAAACGGAAAAATATAATTGTAACAAATACACCTGATGTTCTCACAGATTCAACTGCCGATTTAGCAATGACTTTGGCGCTTGCCTGTTCCCGCAGATTATTCGAAAGTAGAAAATTGATTGATGATGGAAAATTTAAACATTGGAAACCGAACTTACTTTTAGGATATGAGATTAAAGATAAAATATTCGGTATAATTGGCGCTGGCAGAATAGGGGAAGCTACGGCAAAAAGAGCTTATGCTTTTGGTGCTAAAATATTTTACCACTCCCGTTCTGTTAATAATAAAATGGAAAAAGATTTAAATGCAAAAAAAGTATCACTAAATAAATTGTTAAATATTTCAGATTTTATTTCTCTGCATATTCCTTCTAATGAAAAAACTTTTCATTTATTAAACAAAGACAATCTAAAATTGTTAAAAAGAAATGCTGTTATTATTAATACTGCGAGGGGAGATATTATTGATGAAGTAGAATTGGCAAAAATATTAAAAAAGGGTAAAATATTTTCGGTTGGATTGGATGTTTATGAGAATGAACCCAAAATACACCCGGAATTATTAAAGTTAAATAAAATTGTCTTGATGCCGCATATTGGCAGCGCAACCGTTGAAGCAAGGACAGCTATGGCAATGCTTGCTGCAAAAAACGTTGTGAACTTTTTACACTGGGGAAAACCAATTACTCCTGTTTAGTAAAAATTTTCAAGCCTAATAAGTCAGATTTATTGTTAATGGTTTTTCTAATGGGTAATTTTCATTCGCGAAAAAGAGGATATTAATATATTAATTGGTATACCTAAAGAAGTACCGCAGGAAGAAAAAAAATAGCTCTTTCACCTGCCGGAGTTGATGCTTTGGTTAGAGCAGATCATACTGTTTATATTGAAAGCAAAGCTGGAGAAGAGAACCATTTTTTTGACGAAGAATTTAAAAAAATTGGAGCAAAAATATTTTTTGGTCCGGACGAAGTTTTTGGCTGTTCCGATTTATTGGTAAAAGTTGCACCACTTTTTGGAAAAAACATGAAAGAAAGAGCAAGAGAATTGAAAGAAATTGCATATCCTAAATTCCGCGATGAACTAACCCAATTTGCTAAAGAGAATTATCAAATTTAAAATATGATAGCTGTAATTAGTGATATCCACGGTTGTGTTAACACCCTAAAAAAATTAGTTAAAGAAGTAAGAAAAGAATATCCAAAAATCCTACTCTACTGTGTTGGTGATCTGGTTGATAGGGGTAATTTTGGCTTCAATGCTATAGAATATGTTATTTCAAAGAAAATAAAATTTGTTCCGGGTAATCACGAATTTATGTTTTATCATTTTATGAAAAATCCATTCAACGATATGGCACGAAACTGGATATACAACGGCTACGAAACTACTCTCCTCTCGTATGACGGACATTATGATAAACTTGATAAGCATTTGAAACTTATTGAAGAAGCACCGATGTATTTTGATTTGGATGATTGCTTTATTTCACACGCCGGAATTTCTATTGACTTTAAAAATGATATAATTATAAACGGTAAATTGGATATACCATCTTTAGATAAGGTAGTAAAGGATAATTTATTAAGTGAGAACAGTATTGTTTGGACAAGAAGCGAGTTAGTAAATTTAGGTAAGCTGCAGATTGTGGGACACACACGTAAAGAGGAAATACATTTTGATAAAAAAAGTAATGCCTTATATATAGATACTTCTGCTTATTCAGGAAATAAACTTACTGCCGTTATAATTGATAAAAATAAAATGATAGACTCAATATCCGAATTTACAGATGAAAAGGATTTGCCGTATTAAATTATTCAGCTAATTTTCTTAACTAACGCTACCTCTCCACCGTAAATAGAAATCTTCAGAAACAATCTGCAAATAATAAATAACTGCTGGATTAGGAACATTAAAAATATTGTAAAACCTGAGGTCATTCCTATTTTATCATCCAAAAAGAAATAAACAATAAAAAGTAAAACCCCGGTTAATATGTATAAAATATTTAAACTGTAAACAGAGAAAAAATGTCTGAATACAAAAGCAAATGCCCTTAACATTGTTCTAAACGGTCTGAATGATTCATTATTTACAATCATAATTTTTGCGTAATCAGACACTAAAACTAATATTGTTATTAAAAATAGGTGAATAATTATTCCTGTTAAAACAATATAAAAGTATGTTGCTTCACTTTGTACGCTGTCGCCTATACTACCAATAATTGCACCTACAGGCAAATAAACAAGTAAAGCAACAATAATTTGGAGAATTAGAACATAAAAGAATAATCTTAAAAATCTCCACAAGTATGTCCAACTGTCAGCCCAAAAAATTGATAGGGAGGTTCTTCCTGATTTTTTGCAGAGCTTTGAAATTATTCCTCCTGAAAAGAAAATAGAAAAGATTGAATAAAATATTCCAAATAAAAATGCAACTTTAATTAAAGGTGAGATTGTATCTCTAAACAGATGCATAAAATTTGAGTAAGTGGAATAATCAAAATCTTTAAGCATTGTAAGTAAAGCCATTGAAGAACCGGTTGCGTTTGCAATTGCACTTTTAAAAGCTGATGCAATTATAAGAGCTAAAATGAATGCAATAAAATAAATTACTAATAGGATTTTAATATTCTTTAAAGCAGATATTAAACCACTAAAATAAGATGTTATAAATTTCATTTTTTATCTCTTTGTTAATTAAAATAACATTGAAAAAGATAGCATTAAATTTTCTACCCAGAAAAGAAATTTAGTAGTGAATTTATTTATTACCGTTGTTTCTTTTCTAACAGTTAGGCTATTATTAATAATATTTATATCCATTAAGTTTTTATTGTTTGGGTCAATCTTAACCCATTCAATTTTATTTTTCCCTAAAAAGGTAAAGCTTTTGTTTAGCGCCATACCATCCCAGGTGATCAGTGTATCTGTGCCATCTGAAAAATGCACATTAATTTCAGTAGGCATAACTGCATCTCCTAAACGAGATACAAGGAATGAAGAACGATATGTTTTATCCCTATTTTTTTTGTATCGATAAAGTTTTTTAACGTTTACACTATCGTATAATCCTTTTGTTTGTTCCAGAAGAATGTTTCTTATTTTCGCGACCTTATAATCGCAAACAGCAGTACCGTATAAAAACTGATCGAAGAACCAGTTAAGGTTTTTTCCGTATTTATTCCCCAACCTTTTATTATAAATTTCATTTACTATATCAATAAAATTTTGTGCACCGGGATGTTTAAATTTCCATTTTTCATAATAGGTTTTCATAATTTCATTCATAACCTCCAAACCTACTAATCCCTCTAAAGTTGACATCCAAGTTCCAGTTTTGTTATAAGTTATATTTCCGTAACCTCCGTCAGTAAACTCCCAAGACGGTCTGTAATTATTGGCTATCCGCGGATTTTTCATAGAGATATATCCTATCCTTTGTTCTTCTCTTGTCCCATAATGATAACCGAAAATATCCGTATTTGATTTTTTTGCTCCATAAAGAGAGTCCATTGTCCTTGCTTCAAAGTATGAGTTAAATCCTTCGTCAAGCCAAGGATCTTCAAATTCATTGGATGCAAGCAATCCCATAAAATAAATATGTCCGAATTCGTGGACCGTTACGTTCTCCAACATTTTTAAGCCTTTAGGCATATTCCATAAACTGAATATTGTAAAAAATGTTGGGTATTCCATTCCACTGGATTTAAATCCTTTAAGTGGAGGATCAACAATAGTAACATTTGGATAAGGATATTTTCCAAGATTGTCATTAAAATATTGCAAAGCCCCTTTAATAGATTCCTGAATCCTCGGCACTAAAGATAAATGTTCGGGCTGCATTAAAATTCTTATACTTACATTATTCCACATATCATTTACAACTTTGAATCTTGGAGAAGCTGTCCACGCAAAATCAATTACATCTTCCGCTCTGTAGGTATAGGTGTTTGTGCTGTCGTTGTTTTCAATTTTCTTTTGCAGCAAACCGACTGCACCGACTACATAATTATTCGGAAGGGTTATGTTAACATTGTAAACGCCGAAATCAGCATAAAATTCAGAATTAGCGTGAAATTGATGGCAATTCCATCCGCCCTTTTTTGCATTTCTTATTCCCGGAAATTCGTAAACTCCTATTTTAGGGAACCACTGTCCGACTAAATAATAATCACCTTCATAACCTGTTCTTGCTATAATTTTAGGTAGTTTTGCTTTAAAATCTATTTTAAGTTTTATTGTTTTGCCCGGTTTTAATGGTTTGTTAAGCATAACTCTAATTACAGTTTGGTCGTCTTTATTACCGTCATCCGGTTGAATGAATTCAATTTTATTTGTTAAATCTGTTCCGTCAATTTTTTTCATAGATAAAACATCAATCCAACCCCAGTCATCCACGCTGATATTTCGATTTCTTTTCGAAACTCCGGTTGAGGCTTCTTTCATAAATGTAGAATTTGAGTTTTTAAAAGCATTTAAATAAAGATGAAACTGGAGTTCTTTAATATTATCATTAGACATATTTGTCCAAGTTAAAATTTCACTTCCATCAAGTATTTTTGTTTTTGTGTCTAACTTTACGTTAATATCGTAATTTGCATTTCTTGGACTTAAAGGTGTTTTAAAAATGATTTGTGGAAAAGAATAGTCTGTAATAAAAAGAAATGTGATTAAAAATAAAATTGATTTACCAATTTTATCCCGTAAAATAATTTTCATAGGATAAAACCTCCCTAAAATTATATTAAAAACGATATTTATTTTAAAGCATTTTATTTTTAATAGCAATTATAATGTGATAAATAATTTCGCAAAACAATTTACATCTCTGCTGTCCAAAATAAAATAAGGAGTTGAGAAAATTAAATAAATTGTAGAGATTCTGTAGAAAATCTCACTCAGTAAAACCCTATGTCATTTCTTATTTAGCCTTTGATAGAGCAGAAATCTTTTTGACTTTTCGTAACATAGCCACGACCTTTAGGTCGTGGAAAATATTAATAACTAAATATCGGCTTCAGCCGCATTAAACTAAATGTGGCTAAAGCCTTTGCTTTATTTCCTTAAAAGAACCACGACCTAAAGGTCGTGGCAATTAAATCCCAAGCTTAAATTAAAAATTCTGGATTCCCTACCGCCTTCCAAAGTACGAAGTACGGCGGACAGGCCTACGCGGGAATAACACTCTGAATTTCATTTTCATTTCGAATACTCACTTGTTGGAGGAGAAATCTTTCACTAAAATGACAATGGATTGATTTGTAGGCGAAATGTTTACCTCGGCTATAGACGCGGTTGTTTCACTTAAGGAGCGATTCAGAGAATCGTTCTACATTCTAATTTTGACATTTTGGACGGATGTGATCTACATTATCAAATCTTTTTATAATATCTTGCGATAATAATTAATTATTAGAAATTAATACGGAGCAAAAAATTGAAAATTTTTGTAACCGGGGCAACGGGTTATATCGGTTTTAATGTTGCAAAAAAATTTAGACAAAACGGATTTAAAGTTTACGGTTTAACACGTAGCACTGACAAGGCTGAGAAATTATATAAAAATGAAATAATTCCGGTTATCGGCAATATGTCCGACCCGGGTTCTTTTTTAACGGCTGCAAAAGAGTGCGATGTCATTATTCACGCTGCTGTTGACTACGGTGAAAAATCTGTAGAATTTGACAAAAATGTTGTCAATTCAATTACAGATATTAAAAGTAATGGATCGGGAAAGAAAACATTTATTTATACAAGCGGTTGTTGGGTCTACGGAAATACTGATGGCATTGCTGATGAAAATGCAATTTTAAAACCCGCAAAAAAAGTAGAATGGAGACACGAAGTAGAAGAAATTGTAATCAATTCTGAAAATGTTAACGGTGTTGTTATACGTCCGGGTTGTGTTTACGGGAAAGAGGGAAGTCTTACAAATATTTGGTTTAATGAGGCAGTAAATGAAAACAAGCTAAATGTAATTGGAGACGGAAATAATCATTGGGCGATGATACACGTTGATGATTTAGCCGAATTTTATTTTAAAGTTTTCTTGAGTAAATGTGCCAAAGAATATTTTAATTCAGTTGATGATTCGCATTCTACAATCAACGAAATGGTAAAAGCAATTGCAGAGACTACAAATTATAATGGTGAAATAAATTATTGTTCAGTAGAAGAAGCTGAAAATATAATGGGTCTTTTAGCAGAGCCGCTTGCTTTTGACCAACAATTGAATAATAGTAAAGCAAAAGATATATTAAACTGGCAGCCAAAATTTAATGGCTTTGTAAATGATGTTGAAACTTATTTCAATTCTTGGAAAAGCTCACAAAAGTAAATGATCAACAAAATAAAAATATCACTGGTTTTTCTATTCATATTTTTTATTACAAATAATTTTTCACAAAAGAAATTAGATCCTTGGATCAAACTCTTAAAAGATAATAACTGCATTGTTTCTTTTATATTTTATAGCAAAGCGGACAACTATAACAATGGAATTGTAATTAAAATAGAAAACAAAAATAAATTCACTATTAGATATAGGTTCACCATTATCGCTAAAATAGAAACAGTAGAAAAAGAAAAAATATTTAAAGGTGAATTAACTGCCGTTGAAATAAGAACTGGAAGTAATAATAATCTGTTTTGGATACCTGAACTTAAAGGTAAATCAATTGCGGAAATAGGGATTAAAAAATGGAAGTTTTACAAACCAAAGTATAAATAAATGCAAAACATAATTTTTACCGCTCAAATAGTTGGCCCTGTCTTTTTAATTATTGCTTTAGGCTATTTATTAAAAAGAACTTCAGTTATTACTGACAAATTTGTTACCGTTACTTCAAAATTTGTTTTCAATGTTTCACTTCCGGCATTAATATTTTTTAATATTGCCAGAATTGATCTAAGCAAAACATTAAATATTAATGAGATTCTATTTATTTATTTGTTTTTAATTGGTGCTTTTTTAACAACATGGTTTATAGCTAAGTTTTTTATTAAAGAGGGTAGAGATCTTGGTACATTCATTCACGGAAGTTATAGAAGTAATTTTGCAATAGTAGGTTTTGCTGTTATTTCCAGCGTATTTGGTGTTGAAGCTCTTGGTAAATCTTCTCTTATTTTAGCTTTTCTTCTGCCGCTTAATAATATTCTTGCAGTAATTGCACTTACAGTTCCTCTTAATAAAGAGAAATCCATAAACTATAAAACTATGATAAAAGAAATAATAACCAACCCTTTAATTATATCAGTTATTGCCGGTTTACCTTTTTCATATTTTAAATTTCCTATTCATGCAGTAATAACACAAACGGGTGGTTATTTGTCTTCTATTGCGCTTCCATTAGCATTGGTTGGTATAGGAGCTACTCTTAATATTAAAGCATTAAAAAAAGCATCGATTTATGCTTTTGCCTCGTCATCTATTAAATTAATTTTCTTACCTCTAATTGGAACATTCTTGGCGTATGAATTCGGGTTTAAAGGTCAGGACCTCGGGCTTTTATTTATCTTATTCGCCTGTCCGACTGCAATTGTAAGTTTTATTATGGCTGATGCAATGGGAAGCAACAGTAAACTTGCCGGCAACATAGTTTTAATCACAACTTTAGGCTCAATTATTACAATAACTTTAGGCATATTTTTGTTAAGAGAATTCGGATTGATATAATGTTGTTTAAAAATATTTAATTATTAGTTTTATAATGATAATTAATTAGGATAATAAATGTATACTCATAAAACAAATAAGTACATAAGTTCTTTTATTAAAATTATTTTTCTCACTATTCTTACAAATAATTAATCAAAGTATTTCCTTTTTACCATAAATCATTTATATTGATTTGTGTAAATAAAACAGGGGTTTAGTTTCACTCCAAATATTCTTTAACCTCTAAAAAGTATTTAAATAATAATGTTTTGCTTTACATCAGATTTGAAGTATATACATAGGTTATATGCTAATTCAAGGTAATGAAAAAGAAAGTAAAAATTCAGTACTTAAAATTGCTTACTAAAAAATATTATTCAACTTATTCTGAAATTAAAAAACGCAAGATAGATATACTTCTAGCTGAATAATCTTGCAGGTTATTAATATGTTAAGCAACCAATGCTAATGTAACTTTTAATATAACTTTGAAAGGAGGAACAAAATGTCTAATACTTTTACAGCAATTGAATGGGACAACGGTAAAGTCTATTTCTTCAAGGGCGATAAATACATCCGTTATGACATTGTCGCAGACCGTGCCGACGGAGGTTATCCTAAGTTAATCAAAGATCATTGGCCAGGTCTATGGGAAAAAGATATTGATGCTGCGATTAACTGGGGTAATGGCAAGGCTTATTTCTTCAAGGGAAATCGATACATCCGTTATGATATCGTCAGAGATCGTGCCGACAGAGGTTATCCCAAGAAAATCAAAGATCATTGGCCTGGTCTATGGATTGAAGATATTGATGCTGCTATTAACTGGGGTAATGGCAAGGCTTATTTCTTCAACATGGGAGATAAATACATCCGTTATAACATTGTCACAGACCGTGCCGACAGAGGTTATCCCAAGAAAATCAAAGATCATTGGCCTGGTCTATGGATTGAAGATATTGATGCTGCTATTAACTGGGGTAATGGTAAGGCTTATTTCTTCAGATTCAAAGAAAACGACTATATCCGTTATGATATTGCCGCAGACCGGGCAGACAGGGGTTATCCAAAAGCAATTAGTAACCACTGGCCTGGTTTATGGGATCGTAACATTGACCCAACAATGCTCCATCTTAGGATACACGGAATTAAGTGTGCTGATTCAGATGGTAGGAGAGAAAGGCAAATCATACCTGGAGATGTTCAGCAATGGATCACGACGGCCAATGCGGTTTTTAGATCTGCTGGTCTTGTATTTGACTTCGATCCTTCCAAGGACTGGGAATTTATAAAAAATACTACGATTAACAACCTAGCTAAAAAGACTGTTATAGGTCTCAAAGCAAAGCAGGAACGGGCCAAAAAAGCTGCAAACAAATGTGCAAAACTTTATGTGGGAAAGATTGTGATATTTTTTACCTACGGCCCACAGGCTGCACCGGGTGGTGGCGGGCACTCAGGGCATAGAGGCTACTATGTTAAGATGTCTGGTTTTAGTGGAATAAGCACAAAAGGATTGGCGCACGAATTTGGGCACTATTTTGGACTCCCTCACACGTTTGCAAAATATTTCAATGAAGCAGATCCGGAAAGAGAAATAATCAAGTACCTAAAGAGTAAACTTATCAAAGCTGTGATTAACTGGGGCAATGGCAAGGCTTATTTCTTCAACAAGGGAGATAAATACATCCGTTATGACATTGCCACAGACCGTGCCGACAGAGGTTATCCTAAGAAAATCAAAGATCATTGGCCTGGTTTATGGGAGAAAGATATCGATGCTGCGGTTAACTGGGAGAACGGTAAGGCTTATTTCTTCAAGGGAGATAAATACATCCGTTATAACATCGTAACAGACCGTGCCGACAGAGGTTATCCCAAGAAAATCAAAGATCATTGGCCTGGTCTATGGGAAAAGGATATCGATGCTGCGATTAACTGGGGTAATGGTAAGGCTTATTTCTTCAAGGGAAATCGATACATCCGTTATAACATTGTAACAGACCGAGCTGACAGAGGTTATCCCAAGAAAATCAAAGATCATTGGCCTGGTCTATGGGTGAAAGATATTGATGCTGTGATTAACTGGGGCAATGGCAAGGCTTATTTCTTCAAGCGAAATCGATACATCCGTTATGACATCATCACAGACCGTACAGACAGAGGTTATCCTAAGAACATAAAAGGCCGTTGGCCTGGTCTTTGGTATAATAAATATAGTACACTAAATGATATATTAGACGGTGATCAACATGTAGTCCGCGACACACCTCCTGATGTCGGCAAGAAATATTTCATAACAAAAGGTTTAGACCCCTGTGATGAAACTATTAATGTCGTAATCCAGTCGCCTAATGACGGGATCGACATAGCTTTCAGCCCTGACCGACACAACGTTATGAGTTACGACAGATGTAATGACATATATCAAATTAGCCAAGACCAGATTCGGCGTATTCGAGAAGTGTTACTTGAAAATAACCGAAAGCATTTAATTGTGGGACAACTATGAATCTCATTTGAGTTTACTAAGTTGTTTCAATTGACTTCTGGCCACGGGCTCTAATCGAGTCTTTTGGTTCAGGCCAGAGGCAACTGAACTTTAGCGTTATAAAGTTTATTATTTATTCTTGTTTGCCTGCCCGACTGTAATAGTTAGCTTTATTATGGCTGATGCAATGGGAAGCAATAGTAAACTTGCCGGCAACATAGTTTTAATCACAACTTTAGGCTCAATTATTACAATAACTTTAGGCATATTTTTGTTAAGAGAATTCGGATTGATATAATTTTTTTTATCTTATCTTTTTAAATAAAAATTAATAACAAAATATCTTTAAATGAAAATATTAAAATTCGGCGGTACTTCTATAGGCACCGCAAATAAGATAAAAAATGTTGCTTCGCTTATAAATAACGATGAAGAAAAAATAGTTGTTCTTTCGGCTATGAGCGGAACTACAAACACGCTTTACGAAATTTCGGAAAAACTTGAAAAGAAAGAAAATCAATCTGCCAATAAGCTTGTTGATAAACTTGAAGAAAAATATAGAAAAGTCGTCCAAGAATTATTTAAGAGCACGGAATTTAAAAATATAGACTTCGAGTTAATTAAATATCATTTCGATTATATCCGCTCATTTATGATTGATGATTTTACGGTTAAAGAAAAGCGTACGATTTTGGCTCAAGGTGAACTTATTTCTTCTGCATTGTTTTATAACTATCTCTTGGAACAGAAGATACACGCTCAACTCATACCCGCGCTTAACTTTATGCGAATTGACAATAACCTTGAGCCTGATAATTATTATATAAAAGAAAATCTTAATCGTGAATTAAAACAATATCCGGATTGTAAAATATTTATCACACAAGGATATATCTGCAGAAATATGTTCGGCGAGATTGAAAATCTTAAAAGAGGCGGAAGCGATTATTCGGCATCAATAATAGGAAGAGCAGTTACTGCCGAGGAGATTCAAATTTGGACCGATGTAAGCGGATTTTACTCCGGAGATCCACGGTATGTTAATAATGCAAAGCCTCTGACCCAGCTTTCCTTTGACGAAGCAGCTGAGCTTGCTTATTTCGGGGCGAAGATACTTCACCCTTCAAGTGTACTTCCGGCTAAGCTGGCTAATATTCACGTTCGCTTAAAAAATACACTAAGACCGGAAGACCCCGGAACTTTAATAACATCAAAACCTCTCGGTAAAGGAATAAAAGCTGCGGCAGCAAAAGACGGAATAACTGCTGTTAAAATTAAATCAGGAAGAATGCTGCTTGCATACGGATTTATAAGAAAAGTATTCGAAGTTTTTGAAAGATATAAAACACCTATTGATATGACCACTACTTCAGAAATAGCTGTATCTATTACTATTGATGATAAAACTTATTTGAAGGAAATTGTAAGAGATTTAGAATTATACGGAGATGTTGAAGTAAATAAAAATATGACAATAGTTTGCATTGTAGGTGATAATATTATTGAGCAAAAAGGTTACATTAACAAAGTTTTTGACGCATTAAAAGATTTTTCCATACGGATGATTTCTTACGGGGGCAGCAGACATAATATTTCAATTTTAATTAATTCCGAAGACAAAAAAGAAGTGCTGATAGCCTTAAATAATTTAATCTGATTTTTTATGTTCAACAATAAAACGATAAATAAATTCCGGTCTCTGGCTACACCATTTTATTATTACGATCTGGAAACGCTTAATGATACACTAAACTCATTACTAATTAATTCCGATAGTGATAATTTTAAAATCCATTACGCCCTAAAAGCAAATGCAAATAATAAAATATTAGAGATTATAAAACACAATGGCATAGGCGCTGATTGTGTTAGCGGTAATGAAATTAAAAAAGCAGTTGAAACGGGCTTTAATCCATCTGATATAGTCTTTGCCGGGGTTGGCAAATCTGATGAAGAAATAATTACAGGCATTAATACCGGCATATCCTGTTTTAACTGCGAGTCGTTACAAGAGCTGCAAACTATAAACGAGCTGGCTAAAGGAAACAATAATATTATTAACGTTGCTTTAAGAATAAATCCGAACATAGATGCAAAATCACACTATTATATAACTACCGGTTTGAAGGAAAATAAATTCGGTATTTCACAAAATGAATTGAATGAGATAATTAACAATCTTTCAAATTTTAATAGTTTAAAACTTACCGGTCTGCATTTTCACATCGGTTCACAGATAACAAATTTTGAAGTGTTCAAAAGCTTGTGCATACGAATAAATGAAATGCAGAGGTGGTTTACTGACATGGGAATATTTTTTGAACATATAAATGTGGGTGGCGGTTTGGGAGTGGATTATGTTAATGTTAACAAGAACCCTATTCCCAACTTCAAGGAATATTTTAATATTTTCAAAGAATTATTAGAAATTCATTCGGGACAAAGTGTATATTTTGAATTGGGCAGGTCAATAGTTGCAAATTGCGGATCCCTGATCTCAAAAGTACTTTATATAAAAAAAGGTACTACCACAAAATTTGTAATACTCGATGCGGGAATGACAGAGCTTATACGTCCAGCACTTTACCAGTCATACCATAAAATTGAAAATTTATCCTCCGAAGGAACAAAAGAAATTTACGATGTAGTAGGTCCGATATGCGAAACATCCGATATTTTCGGTAAAGCCGTAAGTTTACCTTTTACTCATAGAGACGATTTAATTGTAATACGCTCTACGGGAGCCTACGGCGAAGTTATGTCTTTGTCATATAATTTGCGGGATAAAGCAAAACACCATTATTCCGATGAACTAAAATAAAAAATAATCTGTAAGCTAACGGATAGAAAAAGATAAATTCTTTAATTGATTTGCTTGCTACTAAATAATGTTCATTGTATTTTGAAAATAAAAGATGCAAGATAGATATACTCCTAACTGAATAATCTTGCAGCTTATTAATATGTTAGATAGCTCATAGATATTTCCAGAAACATTAATGATTGTTAGAGAAATGGAATCAACAAGTGTAAATTGGCTTCAAATAATTATTCAGAGTTCAATAATTACTATAATATTTGGAATCATTGTCGAAATAGCCCGACAGAGATTTCAAAAACGATTGGAATCATTAAAGAATGAATTTGTAATCATCCAAACAGCATTCGAAAATAATTATTCATTCATTCTTGAATATTATACTAATTTTCACAAACATTATAGAGATTGTCAGAAAGTTGTTAATGCGGATCTAATCGAATATCCCGACCAAACCACTAAAGATACCGAAGAACTCTTTATTGAAAATTTGGACAACTATGTTAATGATCTCAATGACATAGAACCAAAAATCAGATTGATATTTCCAGAACAATTAATTTTAACACATGAACATTCCGTTAATGTATTCAACAATTTTAGAAATTTAGTTAAATCTTATTACCAGAAAAGCATGAAACCAAAAGATGATGTTGTTTTTGCTTTTAAACGTATCGATGAAATAAAGAAAGAATTAGAAAAGGGTCTTAAAAAATATTTAAGGACTGAAAAATTATTTGCCGAGTAGCTACCTAACTAGCTTTTCCACCCGACTGCGTTTTTAATGTGGCAATTTTCAAATTTTCGGGTTAGGTGAAAATGGTAAGCGTAGCTTGTAACATTGTTCTAATAAATAAAATTGTTAAATATTATTTGCAGTAGCTTTTCAATTCTTCATTGCTGTTCGGGGCGGACCCGTCAAAGTCTGGCAGGCGACTTAAAAACCACGCCGTTATATTTCCAACAATTTTATTTATTAATAAGGAGTATGAATGTTTACAAGTACATTAATTTCTGTGATTAGCATTGGGCAATTTTGGCTGTATTGTTTACTGCTGCAACATTTATTGGTGCAGAAGTGGGTTATTGGCTGAAGTAATTTTTATTGTTGTGACTAAGTAATTAGTGACAACTAATAAAATATGAATTAGGAGTATTCTATGTTTTCAACAGCAAGCTATTTTATCTTGCCGTTTTTGTTTTAAGATATTTTAAACAAAATATAAGTTATTCAAAATAAAATTATTTTCTATTTACAAATCAATATATTATTGCTAATAAATAATATTCATCGTATTTTATAATTAAAAAATGCAAGATAGATATAGGTCTAACTGAATAATTTTGCAGCTTATTAATACATCAGCAATTTTAGATATATGGTATTTATTTATAATAAATCTTTCAATTAATTAAGGAGAATATTATGTCACTTAGAATCAACGACGAAGCGCCTAACTTCACAGCCCAAACCACCCACGGGGAAATAAATTTCCATGAATGGTTAGGTGATAGCTGGGGAGTTTTGTTTTCACATCCTAAAGATTTTACGCCCGTCTGTACAACCGAATTAGGTTATATGGCTGGCTTGGAGCCCGAATTCACAAAGAGGAATTGTAAAGTTATTGGTTTAAGTGTTGATCCAGTAGAAGACCATATTGAATGGGCTAAAGATATAGAAGAAACTCAAGGGCATGCTGTTAATTATCCAATGATAGGTGATAGTGATTTAGCTGTTGCAAAATTATATAACATGCTACCTGCTGAAGAAGAAGGTACCTCAGAAGGACGCACAGCGATGACAAACGCGACAGTTCGATCAGTATTTATTATTAACCCAGATAAAAAGATTGAATTAATGTTAACCTATCCAATGACGACAGGCCGTAATTTCGATGAGATTTTACGAGTCATCGATTCTATGCAGTTACGAGTAAAACACAAAGTAGCTACCCCTGTAAATTGGAAAGATGGTGACGATGTAATCATCGTACCCTCTGTTTCAAATGAAGAAGCTGAAA
>JACZTL010000011.1 GCA_022573715.1 Bacteroidota bacterium | reverse complement strand
CAAAGAGAAGGCGGCAGCGACTAGTGTGTATAAAGGAGAGACCTACTACTTCTGTAAATCAGGATGTAAAGCACATTTTGACAAGGACCCGGAAAAGATGTTAGAAGAAGGTCCAATGGGAATGCTCTGGATGATGCGTGAGCTTATACTGGGTATATTTAAGAAGTAAGCATAAGGAGAGCGCGCTCAGGAGGATGATGTGACGTTTGTGGTGGTGAAAATCAAATAATAGCTTTCGAAAAGTTGTATTGAACACCTAACAAAAGTTTTGGAGCTGACGGCTGAGTGGATGTTTTCCTAATTAGCTTTGTGGTTTTTGAAAGCTTATTTTTACCAAATAGGTTATGTGCTCTTAAACCCGCCGCAGCTCAAAACGCACGTTAGGCGATCCAGATGAAATTGCAAAAGCAGCAGAAGCAGTTGCTAACCAGGGAAAATCAAAGTAATTTAGAATGTAGAATTAAGAACTGTTTTTCTATTTCTAAAGGTGTTTTTTTCATAATTTTTAGATAAGTTAAAGTATGTAGAAATATTCTTTGAATTTCAAATTTTTGTTTGTAGTTTTCTAAAAAACTACCTAATTATATGGTTAGATAGTGCGTTTTATGGTATTAATTAAAGTAATTAAGAAAATAATAAAAATGTTTATAAACTTTAAAATCAATATTTTTGCAGGATAACAAGAATTATTTAGTAGTAATCATGCAGGTTAATAATATGTTAGGCTTTCTGTGAGCTTACATGGCTCACAATTCAACAGAGTCCGGGCCCTCAGTACGGCTTGGACTCACAACAAGGAGGATGACCCAATGCCCATTACCGATAGCGAGAAGGCTCGACGCAGAGCCCTGCTTCAAACCCACTATGACGTTGAGAACGGCCACGACATGAATGGTATTATGGCGACCTTCTCACCCGATTGTTCTCAAAAGTAAATAAACAGATGTTTATTTGGAAACAATTAAATATAACTAAATTATAATTAGAATTGCGTGAAAAATTCAAAAGTCTTGAAAGGGATATTAATTTTTATAGGTGTCTTTCTAACTATAATGGGTTTGTGAATGTTATTCAAAACGGAAAGCAAAGGATCTATGAAATTGACAAAAAGACAATGCTTCCTTTATTGAAATTAATTGACAAGCATGTTGATACTTATTATAGACATTATTGTAAATTTCAAGGTGAAGAGAAAAACAAGAGATGGGAATTAAAAAGATAAGTAGAAATTAAGTACAACAAAATAAAAATAAACGGAGGGATTAACATGACAAATGAAAACAACAAACCAGAAAAAACAGAAGGAGGGAAAGGATTATGGCAGCGTATATAATCTTTGATGTAGAAGTCACTGATCCGACGTTGGCGGATGACTATCTCAAACTTGCTAACGAGTCCCTGACACCCTTCCAGTCGAAGACAATAGTTCATGGTGGTGTGGTAGAGGTATTGGAGGGAGACTGGGAACCCGAGAGGGTGGTAGTGGTGGAATTTGAAAGCATGGAGCAAGCTCGGCAGTGGTACATGTCGCCAGCATACACCAAAGCAAAGGATATTCTGCAGAGGGCAGCGTCCGTCAAGGTAATCTTGGTTGAAGGCGTGTAAGTTATGTTGTCCGCTTTGAGACGGCCTAACAAAGCGTTGCAGTTGACGGCGGGGAGCTGTGGTTTTTACTAATGTTTCTGGGCTGCGACGGGTTTTGGTTTGTCGGATGCCTTTCGGCAGACCCCCGCCGCAACTGAACTTAGGTCGTTATATGGCAAATTTTATGATCTTAGAAATTGATTCTCCAAACCAAGATTTGTTAAAAATTATTGTATCAGCTTTTGCAGGTGCTTTTTTTGCATTTCTACTATCGATTTTAGCATACTATTATTTTCAATATAGAGAAAAAAGGCAAAAACATAAAGAAGCTCTTTTTCAGGTAGACATAGTTTGCAATAATCTATTGATTTATATCCAAGGAAATTTGTCAGAATTTAAGGATTTAAAAATAAGATATCAGAGAAGCATAAATGAAAAGATAACAATCATACCTGGAAATAAACCGTTCAAATTGTTGTACGATGAAAACTTAATTATTCATTTAAGAAATTACGAATTACTTAATGATTATTATTCTTTAGGCGTAAAAATAACAACTTTCAATAATGACATTGAAAAATTAAACGAATCATTTGAAATGTTTAAAAGTGGATTAGTAAATGATACTGTTACGATTGAAACATTTATGGATACATATCAAAATTTAGTGAGTAAAATTGAAAAGTTTGAAAATTTCTTAAACGCATTAGAAAACATAGTATTAAATCTGAATGCAAAGGTAAGAATATTACGTTTATCAAAACTTAGTAAAATTAAACAAAAGGTATTTAGTACAAAGATTTCTAAAAAAAAGATTGAAAATGAATTAGTAGAAATGAAGAAAGAAAGGGAAACTGTAAAAGAAAAATCTAGGGTGTTTGTAAGTAAGGTTAATAAATAAGCCATATAACAAAGCCGCTCAAGCCGACCGCCTATAACGATGTGGCGTTTGTGCAGTTTTGTGGATTACGTTTTTCGTTTAATATTTTATTTTAATTTTTTCAGTTATTAAATATTTTAAGAAATAAAAAGTTGTCGTTTTAAGATGATTTGCTGTTTGGGGCAGACGGCTTATCGGCAGCGCCATTATATGGTTATGAAAAGACTATTTAGAAAAATTAGGGCAGCTAATGTTGATGAGAAAAATGCATTTAAAAAGTTTGATACTTTTTATCATTTGTTAAATTCTGCCAAAGTCGATACTCTAAATTTTCAAAATGGCTTATTGAATGAAAAAGCATTGTTTCAGTATAATTCATTTGTACAGTTGAATTTATTTAGGTTTTTAGATCTCATTGAAGAATTAGCTTTTAATTGTCAGAAAAATAAACACTCAGCATCTATTTTAGTATTAAGATCTGCAATGGAAATTGCAGCAATTTTGAATGACGTGATACTAAAAATTAATATGTGTTTAGAAAAGTCAGACTATTTAGAAATTGAAAAATTATTATTTAATAGATTATTTGGATCAAAGAAAAAACCTGAGTTTAGTGAAAGTGTAAATGTTTTAACCGTTTTGAAAAAAGCGGATAAAACCAAACCTGGATTTTTAGATGACTATGAAAGTTTGAGTGAGTATTGTCATCCAAGTTATTTTATTTATAGTAATTTTTATGGGCATTTTCTTGAAAACCAAAATCGTTTAAATCTAAACGCCCGCTTTGTTAATGAAAGATTTAATAATGGCTTAATTATAAAACCAACAGCATCTACTTTCAATTTGTATTTAGATGCAATTAGTCATTATGAAGAGCAAAAATTAAAAATAAATAATTTGAACTGGGACAATATTATTACCAATAATAAAAACGCCATATAACCAGCCGCTCAAGCTGACGCTATTTTCAATTCGGCGATCTGCAAATTTTAAGTGTTGGTTAAAAAGTTAAATTGCAATGGGACAAAGTTTGATGTTCCGTTTTTTATTAATTAAAAATTGTGTTGTTGTTTTTCTGCTGCTCAGGTTTTTGGGCGCAGCTTATCGGCAACGTCGTTAGGAGGAAATAAACTGCATGACGGACATATCACACCGTAAAGCCGCACTAGTCGCAGGATTCGGATATCTAGTTGTTTTTATTCTCACACCCTATACTTGGGTGGAGAGTCTTATTGTGTTTGGAGATGCTGCAACAACAGCCAGCAATATTATGGCTTCCGAATTTCTATTCCGTATGAGTATTGCTTGCTGGCTAATTGTTCTTGCGTCTGATGCGGTAGTGGCTTGGGCTCTCTATTATTTTTTCAAACCAGTGAATAGTAGCCTTGCGCTAGTTTCAGCGTGGTTTAGGTTGTTATTTGTTGCTATTTTCGGAATCAATATGCTCAATTGGGTTAATGCTTTACAACTCATAGTAGGTGCAGGCGACTTTGCAGCAATTGAAACAGATCAGTTGCAAGCTCAAGCAATGCTATTTTTTGGTGCTTATGAGTATGGGGCCAATATTGCATTTGTGTTTTTCAGTGTTCATATAGCTATCCTTGGCTATTTAGTTTTAAAGGCGGGCTTCATGCCTCGAATTTTTGGTATCTTATTGATAGTTGCATCTGTAGGCTATTTCACCGATAGTTTTGCTAGTTTACTTTCACCTGCCTATGCCAAAAATGAAGTCGCTTTTTGGCTGATTGTGGCCGTACCTGCAATTCTTGCAGAGCTATCATTAACCTTATGGCTTTTGTTTAAAGGTGGGAAAGTACAACGGACATAATAGCTACACAGCGCAATCTTTTTAGTGCTAGCGCCCTCCTAACAATTTGCTCCAGCGGACAATTCAAAGCGTCACTTGTTTTGCTTTCGCAAAAACGTGCCACTTTGAATTGCCGCATTTGTCGAGTCGCATCCAAAACATAAACCAGCATTATTATATCTAATAAAGGCAAAAAACAGAGAATTTGATATTTTTGTTTCAGCACATACAATTTTAGAAGTTTATAGTGTTTTAACAAGCGCCCCATTTAGACCTAAAATTACCTCTGTAATCGCAAAACAGCTAATAGAAAATAATATCAAGGCATTTGCAAAAATTATTTATCTATCAGATAAAGACTATTTTAAAATTGTTGAAAAGATGTGTAGTTCTGGATTAATAGGCGGAATTGTTTTTGATGCAATTATAGTAGAATGTGCATTGAATTCTAAAGTTGATGAGATTTTAACATTAAACTCAAAAGACTTTTTATGTTTAATAACAAACGAAAATTCAATAAAAATAGGCACAGTTTAGTGTCATCGGTTTATAACCAGCTTTTCCACGCAACCGCCATCTGCTATGTGAACACATCAATTAGTTTTACGTGTGTGTCTCAAAATAAACTAAATTTCATTGTGTTTATTAAAATGAGATTCTAATAATTTAATTTTAGTTAAATTTTAACCTTTTTTATTGGCATTATACTTGTATCTCTTAATACGAAAATAGTTATAAAGCATAGCACCTCACACATTGACTCACTTATGCCGTTAAGTTTGACTTCAAATTTAACGGCACCTTTCTTTTAAAGAGAATTTAATTTTAAAACATATTTACAGGTAATTTCTACCTCTTTGTAAGTAAATTTTACCTTATAAGAATTCATAAAGTTAGTTAGTAAGCCGCAATTAAAGATTTACAAATGGCACTGATATTGTGTTATAAAAAGTAGAAAATAGTTTAGCAATAACCCTCAATAGTCTCACTCTCTACTGTCGGATTTACGCCTTCAAAATCCGACAGTATTTTTTTAAAATAATTTATTTTTACTGAAAATTTTTGATCGACAACTGCTGGTCATTTAAATAATAAAGTTTTGAATTTACCTGCAATACTGTGAGTCCTAATAATTTCTTTTTTCTAATAATTAGATATTTAGATCTTTTACTTTCAACATTGTTATCGCTTAGCGAAGTAATTGTTAAATAATTATTGCCAAACGAGAGAACATTTTTATTTATAAAAACCACTCCCCCTTTACTTACTCTTAAGCTGTATATATTTTTTACACCTGATATATCCACAGGTAATTCATTGCTTAAATAAATATTGAAATAACTTGGTGTTTTTTTTAATTTACTTTTGGAGAGTTCCCATTCAACTAATAAATTTTGATTTTCGATCAGTTTTATTTTTATATTTTTGGGCGGTGCAGGTTTAGAAGTATCTTTCCAATTATTTACCGGTACGCCTGCCGCGTATCTAAATTTATCATTTTTTAACAATTGATAAATACCTTTAACATTATTTCTTAACATTGTTAGCCTATATATTGAAATTCCATTAGCACCAATTTTTCTTATTGAATCTATTTGCGCACTTATTTCGGTAATCTTCCAATTTTTAAATTCAGGTAAAAGTTTATAAGCTGCAACTCCGGCAATTACGTGTCTTCCATTCGAATTCGATATCCATTCTTTTAATAAAATGTCATATTTGGGTAATGAGTCTATGTTCCAAAATAATTGAGGTGAAATATAATCCTGCTTTTTGAAAAGTAACCATTTCTTAGAATCTTGCGATGCTCTATTGTAAGCACCAAATAATGTATAAGTAGTATCTTCGCTTTTATAAATACCTAAAGGTGAACTCCCAATTTTAAGATTTGGTTTTATAGAAATAATTTTATCATACAACTCTGTCACAAATTTATTTACATTTTCTCTGCGCCATTTATCTTTAACTTTTCCTTCACCGTAAATTTGGTATGTGGAATCGTCATCAAATTCTTTATCCGGATAGCGCATATAATCCAAATTGATGCCGTCCAAATCATACTTAGTAACCATCTCCATCACCAATTTTATCAAATATTTATTTGATTTTGGATTACCGGGATCCAACCACCATTCGTTTTTAAAGTATTTACAGAGTTCCGGGTTAGCAAGAACAATATGATATGGTTTTGTTTTTTCCGGCAAACCTTTACCAAATACTTTATAAACATTCCACCAAGCGTGTAACTCAATACCTCGTTTATGTGATTCTTGAATAAAATACTTAAGTGGATCATAACCTGGGTTTTTGCCTAATTTCCCCGTTAAAGATTTTGCAAATGGTTCAATTGAGGATGGATATAAAAGATCACCCCGTGCTCTAACTTGTAAATAAATTGTGTTGAAATGTGCCTCTTTTAAAAAATCTAAAATATTTTTAATTTCATTTTTTTGATTATTAACTCCGTGTGAAGTAGGCCAGTCTAAATTAAATGCAGTAGCAATCCAAACAGCACGTACTTCATTTTTAGGCTGAGCACAAATAATTAATGAAAACAAAATTAAGATGAAAGGTAAGATTTTCATAGAATTATATCTGTTCAAAAGAGTTTTTCAATTAAATAGTTTTTTGGTTTTATTTATTGCAGAATAAATTTGTGAAGATTTAGCATTTACATCAAGTAGTATTTCACCAATTTTTTTTAATAAAACGAATCTGATTTGACCGTTCCTATTTTTTTTATCGGATCCCATAATCTTAAGAATTGTTTTGTTGTCAATCGATTTCAAAAATGGTCCTATTTTTATTGCCGAAGGTAAGGATATATATTTTTTCAAATCTTCATTTCTCAAAATTCCGAGTTGATTTGATAAATAAAATGAAGCCACTAATCCTGCAATAACAGCCTGTCCGTGTTTGACTCTAAAATTTAAATTTGATTCAAAAGCATGTGCAAAAGTGTGCCCCAAATTTAATATTTTTCTTAAGCTTCCTTCCTTTTCATCTTTAACAACAATTTTGCTTTTTATTAATAATGAATTATAAATTAATTTTTGTAATACGACTTTATTAAAGTTATAAATTTCGGAATAATTATTGTTTAAAAAATTAAAAAAATCATCTTTCCACAAATATGAATATTTTATTATTTCTCCTAAGCCTGATGTTAACTCTTGTTTAGGCAGAGAAAATAAGAATTCAATATCAACAACTACTAACTTTGGTTGATAGAATGAACCTAAAATATTTTTTCTTCCTTCAAAATTTATTCCCGTTTTTCCGCCAACGGAACTGTCAACTGCTGAAAGTAAAGTTGTGGGTACTTGAATTAAGTGAACCCCTCTCATATAAGTAGATGCAGCAAAACCCGCTAAATCACCAATTACACCCCCGCCAATAGCAATTATTGTAGTATCTCTTCCGTAGTTTTTCTCCAACAAAAATGAGTGAATTTTCATTAAATAACTAAAAGATTTTATGGATTCATTTACTCGTAGCGGATAGAAATTCAATTTAGAATATTTATTTTTAAAAAACTTATTTAATTGTTTTTTGTAATTAGAAAATACTTTCTCATCAATTACAACCAAAATATTTTTATAAATAAAATACTCTTCTATATAATCGCTTATATTTTTTAATATAGATTCCCCTATTAAAATATTGTAAGCATTATCTTTTAAATTAACTTTTATTTTTTTATACATCATGAAAATTTTTACTTATAATTTTTGATAATTTATCAACGGTAATACCAATACGTTCATTACTTGTTTTTATTTTAATATCTGCTTGATCGTAAAATTTCTTTCTTGATTGCAGTAATTCTTTTATTTTATTTCTTAATTCTTTTTCACCAAGGATGTTACCGTTATTATCAAGTGCTAACGGTCTGTTCTTTTTATATTTCATCCTGTGATAAATTTCATTTTCAGAACTTTCAAACAAAACTATAAGTCCTTTCTTTTTCATCAGAGATATATTTTTCTGGTTCATCATTGTACCCCCACCTAAGGCAACAATAGCATTCTCTTTAGGATTCAATTCGGCAAGTACTTTATTTTCAATAGCTCTAAATTCATCTTCACCTTTTTCATTAAATAATTTTTTAATTGAGAAATTATATTTTGATTCAATGACCTCATCTAGATCGTAAAAATTCCATCCTAAAGTATTAGATAGAATAGGACCTATAGTGCTTTTGCCTGTAGTCATAAAGCCTGCTAAATATACAATTTTACTTAACATAGATTGTCAAAGCTATAAAAAAAATGTGTTAGTATAAAGAAATGATAATGATGAAAAACGGCATTAGGCTTTTGGAGGAAATAATTAAATTTTTTATCTAATAAAAAGAAATAAGATATATTATGTATTGGTATACAGAAATAAGACAATATAAATTAAAAATCATAATACAGACCAAGCATAAAAGTAACCCCGTCAACATTTATTCTTGAATCAAATTTGCTTTGAGGGAAAGTTATAATCCTTCCACCAATTGAAACAGATTTGCTTGTATATTGGCTCGTAACTCTGAAATCAGGGTCCCTGAATTTCAATCCTGCTTGTATTGAAATATGTGGTCTGACTAAATACTGCATAGATATTGAGACATGAACACCATAAGCAAAATCTCTTGAAAAATTATTTACTTCAACAGTCCCAACTTTTCTAATATGATTTCCAAAATAAACGGCTCCGCCTCCGCCCATTAAAAATCTAAAATTATCGGTTGAAAAAGGTAAAACATAATAAACAGAAAGCTCAACCGGTATTACCTCAAAGCCGTCTTCGGCATTTAAAGCAACTGTAGAATTACCGATAAACCCGGTAATATTTGTTCCGGTTTGAGTTGCTCTCATATATTCAACATTAAGCCCTAATATAATATCTTCAGAAAATCTGTAACGAAATTCCACACCGTAATCAAATATATTATCTATATGGTTAGAAGTATTTCTTAATATCTCATCTGATGAGTTAGGAAACAGGAATACTTTTGACGTTGTTGTAAAAAGAGTATTTACACCAAAAGAAAATTTGCTGCCATTATACTGTGAAAATGACTGAGTTGTAACAATAAAGAAGACTAATATTAGCTTTTTAATCATAAATTATAAAATTGATTTTATTGTAGGTATAAAATCAACAAATATTTTTAAAAATAAAATCCCCAAATAAATAATATTTAGGGACATAAAAAAACAATTAAAAAATATATTTATTGTCCGTAAAAGAAATACCTATTATCAACAATATCTGCTTTCTCTTTCATTATAGCAATCCAATCGTTTATAAAGGTTCTCTTCTTCTTATTGAGGATATTATCTCTGATAGTGTTTTTTTGAATGGCAAATGCTGATGAATCAAAGGGAGTTCTACTCAGTACTTTTAAAAGATAAATTCCTCTTCTCCCATTTAAAGGATCTGTTATTTCATTTACTTTTGCATTTAAAGCACCTTCAATAAAAGCATAATCTTTGCCGATACCAGGTATATTGCTGTTGTGTGTAATATCATTTAATGTACTAACAAAGGCATTTTTATCATAATTTACTACTTTAGATAAATCACCGTTTATTTTTGATTTAATATCAAGCGCCTTTTGTTTAGCAAGTTTAACTTTATGTTTAGTTTTAAGCAATTGAGAAACAGTTGCTTTAACTTGTTCAAATGGTTGAATACTGCTGCTTTTAATTTCAGAGATTTGCACAACTACAAAACCATTTGTTAAAGAAAAAACATCACTAATGGAATATAAATCATTTTCAAAAGCAAAATCCATCAACCTTTTATTTGCACCTAAACCCGGGATACCAAATTTACCCTTTGAAAAAGATGAAGTTTCTTGGATTTTATAGTTCGCTAATTTTGCTTCGTTTTCAAATCCGTTTTTATTTGCTAAATAAGAATAATCGCCGGCTTTATTTTTAATTTCATCCTTGGTTGTTGCAGAGGCTTTTATTTCGCTGAATATTTTTTCAACAACATATAAGCGATTAGATTTACCTGTTACTTTTATAATATGATAACCAAAATTAGTCTTTACCGGCTTTAATACCTGGTTAATTCTTCCCTTAAAAACAACATTCTCAAAAGGTTTTACCATTCTACCTTTTGCAAACCAACTTAAGTCCCCGCCCTTTACAGCGCTACCAGGATCAGCAGAATTTTCCTTCGCAAGTTTTTCAAAATTTGCTCCATTTCTCAATTGATCATACAGCTTCATAGCTTCAGCTTTATTTTTTGCGTCATCACCAAATTGATTTATAAGTATGTGTGAGGCTTTTACAACTGTATTTTCTGAAGGAAGTGTCTTAATTAAATGATAAAGAGTTAAGCCACCGGGTGTGGGAATTGGACCAACTAGAGAACCCGGTTTAGTTTCAGAAATTGCAGCACTGGCATTAACCGGGAAACGAGAAATATCAAGTGTGTCTAAAGAGTACGGAATAGATGAAAAAATCTCCGCATTTTTTTGGAAATTAGCAGGATCTTTTTGGAAATCTTTAATGGCTTCTGATATATTTCTTAGTGCAAATGATGAATCTCCCGAAGATGAAATAAATGGGAATAAAACATATTTCAATCTTCGTTTAGCCGGAATTTTATATTTATTAATATTTTCGTCATAATATTTTTTCAGCTCAGCATCTGTTAATTTAATAGATGAATCCGAAAATTCAGTAAAAGAAAACAAAGTATATTGAATATTCATCTTAGTTTTTTGTTCAATAAATTGTCTCTCTATTTCTGACTCACTTACATTTATTGAAGCAAGCAACATACTCTGTAATTTTTGAGTTAAAAGTGTCTGCCTAACAAAATCCTCAGCTTGTATTAAAGCCTGTTTATTTTGAGGATCAAACAATGCACTTAGATATAAATCTTTATTGAATTTACCGGTTGAATCAATAAAATTTTGTCTAAGGAATTCAGGGGGATTGTCGCTAAGAATTACATCTTTTATTTCATCATCTGCAACTGTAATGTTTAGTTTTTTTATTTCCTGTGCAAAAAGAGTTTGCGTTACTACAGCATCCCAAACCTGATCTCTAAACTGATTTAAGTTTTCTTCTGCAATATCTTTGCCAGTTTGATTTTTCCTATTCTCTCTCTGTTGATCAAGTATTTTTGAAAATTCCTTATATGAAATATCTTCCCCATTAATTGAACCAACATTAGTTGGAGCTCCTCCAAGGTTTTCAAGGATACTTGAATCTGATATTACCATAAAGAGTACAAATAATACACCAACTGTAATTATAAATACCGGTGCAAGGCTTCGCATTTTGGCCATCGTACCCATAAGTTTATTTTCTCCAAAGTATTTATAAAAAAATTAAGAAAGTAAAAATAGACACATAACCCTAAAAATGCAATGTTAATTTGACAACATAATTTACTTTAAACATAATTTTTATATTGAACTTGTTTAAATTAGTTTTTATAAAAATCTTTAATTTAAACAGATTGTTTGACTTTGAAACTATCCCCATTTATATTTTATCTTTTAAAACTTTGAGGAAATAAAATGCCTAAATATGAAGGAATTTTAAGGAAGGTACCTATTTTCAGTTCTCTTAATGAGGAGACCCTTTTACAAATTGATCAAGTTTGCATAAAAATGAATTATCAAAAAGGAAACATAATTTTATTTGAACATGATGAAGGCAATGCTCTCTTTTTTATTGTAAAAGGTGAAGTAAAAATTTCCCGTGAAAGCGACGACGGAAGAGAAGTTATTTTGTCTTTAATACATGATTCTGATGTCTTTGGCGAAATGTCATTGTTGGACGGAATGCCACGCTCTGCTAATGTAACGGCTATGGAAGATACAGAATTATATATGATAAAAAGAGAAGATTTTTTAGAATTATTAAATAATCATCCCGATGTTTCGATTGCTCTGTTAGAAGAAATAACTCATCGCTTAAGAGAAGCGGGTATGAGAATAAAATCTCTCTCTCTTAATGACGCTGAAGGAAAAGTTGCTATGGTTCTGTTACAAATAGCCGATGAAAAAGGAAAAATTAAAAACGGCATTGTTGAAATTGAAAAATTACCGTTTCAGCACGACTTAGCTAATATGGCAGGTACATCAAGAGAAACTATCTCACGTACACTACACTCTTTCGCCAAAAAAGGATTAGTAGAGCTTGAGGGATCAAAATTACGAATAATTAAATACGAACAATTTAAAGATATATATACTTGATTTAATGATTGATAAAATTGATCTACATACTCATACTACACACTCCGATGGTTTTTACACACCGGAAGAGCTTTTATTAAAAACAAAATCTATCGGTTTTAGAGCAATTTCAATAACTGATCACGATTCAATAAGTGCATTTAATGAAGCATCTTCTGTAGGCAGAAAAATTGGTGTAGAAGTAATTCCCGGTGTTGAATTAAGTACAGATATCGGAGGTAGTGAAGTTCATATACTTGGTTATCTATTTGATGTAAAAAACAAAGATTTAGAAGGCTACCTTAAATTTTTTAGAGATGAAAGATATAAACGTGCTTGCAGAATAATTGAAAAATTAAACTCACTTGGTTTTACTTTAAGTATTGATGAAATAAAACTTCCTAGTAAAAATTCTGCTATTGGTAGACCACATATTGCAAAACTTTTGTACGAGAAGAGGTACGTAAGTTCTTATTTGGAGGCATTTAATAAATACATCGGTAATGGATGTCCTGCACACGAAAAAAAAGTTCATCTTTCACCACAAAGTGCCTTTAAAATAATAAATGATGCTGGTGGTCTTTCTTTCATTGCACATCCCGGCAAAATGCCCGAGACGTTGTTGAAAGATTTAATTGATGCCGGTGTGGACGGTATAGAAGTTTATCACCCCTCACATTCTACGGATAAAGTAAATTTTTATAAAGGTGTAGCAAATGAATTTTTCCTTTTATCATCTGGCGGTTCTGATTTTCATGGAGGTAAAAGAGAAGACGATATAAATTTTGGTAAATATTATGTCCCTTATGAAACTCTTGCTAATATGAAAAAGAATCAATACAAAAATTCAGCTTAAGAGAAAATTATTATGGTCATAAAAGGAAAACATTCTGCCTCTGAATTTAAATTCGCCATTATTTTAAGTTTATTTAATGAATTTATCGGACAAAAGTTACTTGATGGTGCCTTAAACACACTAAAAAAAAACGGTTGTCCCGATGAAAATATTGATATTATTAAAGTCCCCGGAGCCTTTGAAATTCCCGTAACCGCTGATGTTTTACTTTCAAAGAATAAATACGATGCAGTAATATGTCTTGGTGCAATTATCAAAGGAAAAACACCTCACTTTGAATATATCTGTCAAGCTGTAAGTTCAGGAATAACTCAGGTTGCTATTAAACATAGCAAGCCCGTACTATTTGGTGTTTTAACTACAGATGATATAGAACAAGCACTTCAAAGAGCTGGTAATAATGGAGAAAACAAGGGTGCTGATGTATCGTTAGCCGCAATAGAAATGGTTGATATAATGAGAAAATTATAATCAATTAAAATTTAATTTAGTATCTTTAATAAAATATTATAATCATTCTTTTATAAAATTTAACCAAATGAAATTATCAAATATCCGTTCCCTTTCAATTTTAATTTTATCATTATTTATTCAACAACTTTTTGGCCAGCAGTTTACAAATTTTAAAAACTTTACTGACATGAAACGTGTCTCCGCGTTGCAAACTATAAGCTCGGGAACCTGGGCTGCAACCAACGGTGGTGGTTTCTTTTTTAATTCAAGTAACAATAGTTTTACAACTTTACATAAAACCGATGGTTTTAACGGAATAAAACTTACAGCTGTTACAATTGATAATTCAGGTAATATTTGGTTTGGTAGTGAAAACGGAATAATTGATATTTATGATCCGGAAAATAATACTACATCTTCAATTTTAGATATTTTTAATTCAGACAGAAGCAGTAAAGCGATTAACCAATTATCAGTTACAGGTGACACAATTATTGTCGCGTCAGATTTTGGTATTTCACTTATTGATTCAAAAAATCTACTCTTTCTCGATACATTCTTTAAATTCGGAAGTTTTACATCTAACATTGTAGTTAACAGTATTTTTAACAACGGATTAATTTATGCCTCAACAATGTCAGGTATTGCAGTTCAAAAAAGCGGTGCAGTTAATTTATCTGCACCAGAATCCTGGAATGTCTTTACAACAACAAATGGCCTGCCTTCGAATAATGTAAACAAATTGGTAATGTTTAATTCTAAATTAATTGCTGGAACTGATAATGGCTTGGCTCAAAATAACGGTTCTTCTTGGTCTGCAATTTTATCTCAATTCAGCGGTAAAAAAATAAATGATCTGCTTGTTATGCAGGATACACTCTACATTTTATCAGAAAATAGTATAAGTGCTTATGACGGTACAAATGTTTTTACAAGATTTACCTCTTCTATAAATTTGAATGTAATTGCATTCTCACCTACTTTGGGGCTGCTTGCTGCATCTGATATTGGTATCATTCAAGTTTACAGTTCATCGGCTGAAAACATTTATCCTAATGGTCCTGCTGCAAATCAGTTTCCCAGTATGACTGTGGATAACGAAGGAGTTCTTTGGTCGGCAAGCGGTAGAGACGTAACCGGTGTGGGATTTTATAAATTTGACGGAAATAAATGGACAACTTTTGATAAATCAAATTCATCTGAATTACCAACAAATAGTTATCATGTTGTTTATACAGCTCCGGACAACACAAAATATTTTGGTAATTGGGGTCAGGGATTTGTAAAAGTTACGGATAACTCGATTACTAATTTTGATGTTAATAATACTGATTTAGTAGGAATTGAAATTGACCCGAATTTTCTTGTAATTTCGGGCTTTGGTGCAGATTCAAAAAATAATATTTGGGTTCTGAATTTTTGGGCTGCAGATAGAAACGTTTTAAATGCATTAACACCAACAGGTTTGTGGCACCATTTTAAAGTACCTTCAGAAATAAATCTTACTCTTCAATTTCATTTTAATTTAGTTGTAGATCAATTTGATACAAAATGGTACAGCTCAACCGATTCAAAACGATCGGGGTTGTTCTTTTTTAACGAGAACACAACATTAACAAATACTGCAGATGATATTTCCGGTTTTTTTTCAACTTCAAACGGATTAAACAGCAATTCTATTTCTGCAATAGCTCTCGATAAAAGAGGAGAATTATGGGTAGGCAGTAATTTTGGTGTAAATATTATCAGCAATTTAGGTTCATTATCTTCAAGCGGTTCGAGTTTGAGAATCAGTTCTGTGTTTTCTTTAAGACAACAAAGCATTAATTGTATTGCTGTCGATCCCTTAAATCAAAAATGGATTGGGACAAACCAAGGACTGCTGCTTGTTAATTCTGATGGATCAAAATTATTAACAACGCTTAACACAGCTAACAGCGCCTTACTATCCGATATTATTACAAGTATAGCAATAAATGAGAATACCGGTGAAATTTTTGTTGGTACAGACAACGGGCTTACTTCATTTTTTACTACAGCAGTAAAACCGGCAACTACTTTTTCTGAATTGTTTACATATCCAAGTCCTTTTTTTATCGGTAACGGTAATAATGAATTAATAATTGACGGATTAATAAAAGATTCCGATATTAAAATTCTTACAATTTCCGGTAAATTATTGAAAGAGTTTTCATCACCTGGAGGCAGAATTGCATCCTGGGATGGTAAAGACCAAAGCGGGAATTATGTAAGCAGCGGTGTTTATATAATTGTTGCCTTCGATAAAGACGGTAATAACGTAACTACCGGAAAAGTTGCTGTTATTAGAAAATAATTCATTATTATTTACCATTCTTTCTTTATAAATAATCAACATAAATGATAGATATTCTTCAAATATCATTACAATTTAGTGCTAAATATTTGTACAGAAATGTATCGTTTAAAATAAATTCCGGTGATAAAATTGCTTTGGTTGGAGCAAACGGAACAGGTAAATCATCACTTTTAAAACTAATTACAGGACAATTATCCCCCGAAAGTGGTAAAATTCAAAAAGCCAAATTAGCAACTATTGGATATTTACCACAGGAGAATATTGTCCATAAAAGAAAATCATTAATTGACGAGGCAAATTCTGCACTTACCGATATTACTTTCCTAAGAAATAAAGAAGATGAAATTTCTAATTCATTAAATAAAAAAGACATTTCTGATAATGAAAGAGACAGTCTTATCAACCAGTTGGGTGAAGTTCATCACAGGCTTGAAGATCTCGACTCTTTTTTAAGTGAAGCTAAAGTAAAAAAAGTGTTGATGGGATTGGGATTTAAAGAAGAAGAATTTGAAAAACCAACAGAACAATTTTCCAGTGGTTGGCAGATGAGAATTGCCCTTGCAAAAATTTTAATTTCACAAAACGATATTTTACTTTTGGATGAACCGACAAACCATCTTGACTTGGATTCTTTAAAATGGCTCACAAATTATTTGAAGTCTTACGAGGGCGCAATACTTACAGTTTCTCACGATAAATATTTTATAAATGAAATAACAAATAAGACTATAGAGTTATTCGGTGGTAAATTTTATTTTTTTAACGGTACTTATAATGCCTATCTGAATTATAAAACCGAAAGAGACCAACTTAACATAAAACTAGCTGAACATCAGGAAAAGAAAATTAAAGAAACTGAAAAGTTTATAGAGCGATTCAGATATAAAGCTACTAAAGCAAAACAGGTGCAAAGTAGAATTAAACAGCTTGAAAAAATTGAAAAGATCGAATTACCTGAAACAGAAAAATTAATCTCAATTAAATTTCCAGAAGTTCAGAAATCTGGTAAAACAGTTGCCGAACTTAAATCCATTTCAAAATCATTTAATGACAAATTAGTTTTTAAAAATGTAAACCTCCAAATCAACCGTGGAGATAAAATTGCTTTTGTAGGACCAAATGGAGCCGGAAAAACAACACTATCAAAAATTATTGCAGGTAAATTAGTTCCAACCTCGGGCATGAATGAAATGGGATATAATGTTTTTACATCATATTATTCACAAGATGTTGCAGACGAATTGAATAAAGAAATAACAATAATAGAAACACTTGAAGATATGGGAAGCGATTTAACACAAAACCAGCTTAGAACATTACTTGGTTCTTTTTTATTTAGAAGTGATGATATTTATAAAAATATCTCTGTTTTATCCGGAGGTGAAAAAAGCAGGGTCGCACTTGCTAAGATTCTTTTAACAAAATCAAATTTTATAATTTTTGATGAGCCAACCAACCATTTGGATATGACTTCGTCACAATTACTCCAATCTGCATTAGTTGATTTTTCCGGTTCGCTTGTAATAGTTTCCCACGATGTGGATTTTTTAAGACCAATTGCCAACAAAGTGCTTGATATAAGGGATGAAAAAATAAGCCTATATGAAGGTGATATTGATTATTATCTTTGGAAAAAAGAAGAAGAACTTGGCACCAAAATTATAGATGAAAAGGAATTTAAGAAGGATAAATCCGGAAAGAATCTAAACAAAAAAGAATTGAAAAGAATCGAAGCTGAAAATAGACAAAGAAGATTTCAAGCAACTAGTAATTTAACATCAGAAATTAAAAAAATAGAATACAGAATCAGTAAACTTGAGGCTAAAGAAACCGAGTTAGGAAAAAAATTAACTGACTCAAACTTATACAACGATTACGAAACAGCAATAATAATTAATTTGGAATACAATAAAACAAAAGAAGAACTGGAGAAATTATTGTCAACTTGGGAAGATAAACAAGAAGAATTGAATGAAATTAAAAGTAAATTCAGTTGATGGAAAGAAAAACAAATAAATCATTAAAAAGATTCGGGCAGAATTATATTCGGGATAAAAATGTTCTGCTAAATATCATAAGTGAATTTAATCCTCAACCCGAAGATAAAATAATTGAAATTGGGCCAGGACGCGGTGCTTTAACTAAATTACTTTTAGAAAAAGTAAATAATTTTACGGCTATAGAAATTGATACAAGAGTAATAAAGACTCTGCGAACACTTTCACAGAATATTAATATTGTTAACAATGATTTTTTAAACATAGACTTAAATTCTTTTTATAAAAATGATAACAAAAAAATAAGAATTATTGGAAACATACCTTACAATATTACTTCACCGATTATTTTCAAATTGATTGATAATCATGAAATTCTATTTGATGCAGTATTTATGGTCCAACACGAAGTTGCAAAAAGAATGACGGGAGAAAAAGGAACAAAAAATTATGGCATTTTTTCAATTATTATAAATTACTTTTGTGACGTTAGTTATTGTTTTAAAGTATCAAGAAATGTTTTTCAGCCAAAACCTAATGTTGATTCCGCTGTGGTTCATTTAAGATTTAAATCTAACAAAGAAGAATATTTAGTTCAGAAGACATTTATTAAAGTTGTTAAAGCTTCTTTTGGTAACAGAAGAAAAATCCTAAAAAATTCTCTAAGTAATAGTATATTTAAAAACTTTAATTTCAGTAATTGTAAAATTGACTTATCAAAACGTGCAGAGGATTTAGATATAAAAGATTTTATAAGATTAACTAAATTTATATTAAAGAACGAGCATAAATAAAATTCAACTTGCAACTATCAAACTAATATGGAAAGAATTAAATCATTTATTATAAACATTAAAGCTTATGATTTAGTTGCTATATTCTTTTTAATATTATTAACTATCACAAATATAATATTTTATAATGTTTTAGAACTTTGGGCAATACTTGTTCTTTTAAATATTGGGCTAATTTCCTTCATCTTAATAATGGCGTATATAGAATATAAATATGGCCTCAAGATTGTAAAAATATTTCATTACTGGTATTTAGCTCCCCTTGTACTACTAACATTTAAAGAAATTTATCTTCTTGTCCATGCGATAAGACCCAATGATTATGACTGGTTATTTATAAAAATTGACAGATGGATTTTCGGAACAGACCCAACTGTTTTTCTTCATCAATTTGCATTTCCTGTTCTAACAGAAATACTGCAAATTGTGTACGGCTCTTTTTACCTTTTACCAATATTCTTATGTTTAATTCTTCTTTATAACAATAAACAAACTGCATTTGAATTTTCGGTTTTTGTAATTATTTATGGGTTTTTTCTTTCATACATGGGATATTTTTTACTTCCGGGTATCGGTCCGAGATTTACACTACACGACTTTGCTACTATTAACCAACAATTACCGGGATTGTTTTTAACAAATTTTTTACGAGACATTACAAACTTTGGCGAATCTCTTCTACCAAATACGCCCAATCCAGCTGCAGTTGTTCAAAGGGATATATTTCCAAGTGGACACACTATGATTACTCTTATAGTGATGTATCTGTCAGTTAGGTTAAAAAGTAATTCAAAATACTTTTTTATTCCTTGGGGATCTTTGTTAATCTTTTCAACTGTGTATTTGTGGTATCATTATGTAATAGATCTATTCGGTGGACTAATTTTTATGTTATTTGCTTTATGGAGCGGTAAATATTTGTTTAACTGGTGGAGAAGAAAAATTGGAAAGGAAGAGTTTGAGTATAATCATATACATCAAATTAATCATTCTGTTTTAAAAGATGATAAAAAAAAGCAAGTTAAATTTATATTTGAAAACATTGCCGAAAAATATGATTTCTTAAATCATTTATTAAGTTTTGGCCTCGATTTCTACTGGAGAAAAAAGGCGCTGAAATTATCCGGGTTAAATTCGGATTCGGTATTGTTAGATGTAGCATGCGGTACAGGTGATGTAGCAATTGAAGCAAAAAAAATAGGAGTTAAAAAGATATTCGGCGGTGATTTTTCATTCAATATGCTTAAAATTTTTAACTCAAAAAGCGAATGGATTAGAGGAAATAATATTCAATTAGTTGCTGAAAATATGCCAATTAAATCTGAATCAATTACAAATATTACTGTGGCTTTTGGAGTAAGAAATTTTTATAACATCGAAGAAGGATTTAAATCATTTATCAATATTCTAAAACCAAATGGTAAAGCAACTATTATAGAATTTAGACTTCCAAAGAATATTATTTTAAGAATATTATACGAATTTTATTTTAATAATATTCTCCCTTTTATCGGAGGAATTATTTCCGGAAACAGAGAAGCATATAAATATCTACCTAATTCAGTGGAAGATTTTGATAAAAAAATTGATTTAGAATCTTTACTAATAAAGACGGGATTTTCAAAAGTAGAAAAGTACAATTTAACTTTTGGAACAGTTCAGGTTTTAATTGCTACCAAATAATAATTTAATCCACATTTCAAATAATATTATTATCAACCATTATTTGTTTTAACTTATTAAATGCCTTTGCCCGGTGACTAATTTTATTTTTAATATCAGGAGAGATTTCTCCAGAAGTCTTATTGAATCCTTCCGGTAAGAATAAAGGGTCATACCCAAAACCGTTAGTCCCTCTTGGTTGGGAAATTATTTGTCCATTGATTTCATCATTTGTAATAATATTATTTTTGGAATCTATATAAACAGCCGTACATACAAACTTAGCACAATGCGGCTCCGGAAAAGATTTTAATTCATCCAATAATTTTATATTATTTTTTTTATCGGTAGCATCATCTCCGGAATACCGTGAGGAATGAATTCCGGGCGCGCCTTTAAGTTGTTCAACTATAAGACCGGAGTCATCACTAATTACAGGAAGTTTAAATTGTGAGTAAATTTCTACCGCTTTTTTTAATGCATTTTCTTCAAATGTACTTCCGTCTTCAACAACATCAATTGCATTATCAAAATCATTTAAAGAAATTAACTCAATATCCGTATCAGAAAAGATATTTTTTACTTCTTTGTATTTCCCTTTATTCTTTGTAGCAAATAATATTTTCATTTGATGTGCTAAATTCTTTTGAGTAATTTATTAAGTTCATTTTCTCCGTTTATTCTTAACTCAGCTTCATCATAGAGTAAAGATTTACTATCTTTAACAAGCCACTCTCCTTCTACCATAACAGAATCTATGTTATTTCTTCCCGCTGAATAAACAATTTTTGAATAAACATTCTCCTCATCAATTGATAAAGAAAGAAGAGGTGTTTCTAAATTCATAAGTACAAGGTCTGCTTTTTTGCCTACTTCAATACTTCCAATTTCTGAACTTAATCCGAGCGCATTAGCTCCATTAATAGTAGCAAGTCTAAAAACTGTTTTTGCATCCATTTCTGTTGGACCGTGGATTGGTTTTTGGATAAGTGCTGCTAATCTCATTTCCATAAAAATATTTAATTCATTATTGCAGGGCGCACCGTCTGAACCAAGTGAAACAGATATTCCTTCTTTTATAAACCTTGGTATATTGGCAATTCCGGAACCTAATTTTAAATTTGAAGAAGGACAATGTGCAATATTTACATTTTTATTTTTTAGAATATCTATTTCTTTATCATTAACGTGAATTCCGTGAGCAAGTACCGTTCTATTACTCAAAACACCAATAGAATTAAAGTAATCAATATTTTCTTTGTTAAATCTTTTTCTTACTTCCTCAATCTCTTTTTTATTTTCGGAAGAATGAGTATGGTATAGACTTCCTTCAAAGTCATTCATCATTTGCCAGGTTTCAATTAGAAGTTTCTCCGAGCATGAAAGTACAAATCTTGGTGCAAAACCGTATTTAATTTTACCATTATTTTTATTGTGAAAAGCTTTTGCTAATTCATAAGCTTCATTTAATTCAATTTCGGTTGAAGCTTTAAAAGACGAATAAATATCGTTTATATCAATCATACATTTTCCGGCAGTAGCTCTCATACCGGAATTGATTAGTTCTTCAAAAATTACTTCCTGATGGCGCAGAGTTCCCATATCCAAAATAGTTGTAGTCCCACCGAGTAAAAGTTCATTGATTCCTAATCTAACAGAAGAGCGAAGAGAATCTATATCGTGTGCATTTTCAAAGGGAAATATTTTTAGTTTGAGCCAATCTAATAATTCAAGGTTGTCAGCTAATCCTCTAAACAATGTTTGACAAAGATGAACATGCGTCTGTACAAACCCGGGAATTAGGGTGCACGATTCAGCGTTTATTACATTACCGGGAAAATCAGATATTTCACTTTGAGTATATTCTCCGATGTTTGTTATAATACCATCGGTAATTTCCACACATTTATTTGAAAAAATATTATTGTTTTGGTCAACTGTTACAATCTGTTTCGGAATAATTAATTTCTTACTCATTATTTTTCAATATTATTTTCTTCATTTAAAATATTATCGGTAATTTCAAAAGCATATCTTAAATGAGGAATAACAATTGAGCCCCCCACAATAAGGGCAATGTTAAAGCTTTCATATAATTCTTGTCTTGTCGCTCCCTCCGCAATAGAACGGTCAATGTGATAAAAGATACAATCGTTGCATCTTAAAACCATTGAAGCAACCAACCCCATCAACTCTTTAGTTTTTGAGTTTAATGCTCCATTTATATATGCTTTATTATCGAGCGCAAAAAATTTATTGAAATCCCTGAATCCCGAATTTAGAATTTTATCGTTCATTTCCGTTCTGTAATTGCGTGTTTCGGTTTTTGTTTTCATCTTTTACTCACCTTTTTTATGTCCGGTTATTAGGAAAAAATTTAATTCCCTTTCCCAGGCTTCCATAAAATCTTTATAATGTTTTTCTGTAAATCCTTTAACTTTTTTATCTCCCTTTTTACCTAGTGATGTTATTTGATAAGTGACTATTAAATCACTGCCATTCTCGTTTTCATTAAGCTTTATCCTGATATTTGTTACAAAACTCTCAGGTACAATCTTTACTATTTCCATCCTAAATTCTTCAGGTTCATATTTTGTTATTATCCAAAATGCTTTTCCTTCATCATTAGTGGTTGTAAAAATACAATCCAGTTCAGCCAAGCCTGAATTAGAAATGATTTCGTCAGGTAACCAGCCGTTTACCCAATCAACTTCCCTGTTAGGACACAATAGAGGAAAAACAATTGATGGAATTGCTTTTATTTTTTGTATATAAGTATGACCAACTCTTTTCGGTTTTGTGATTTTCATATTGCCTCTATTAATTTAATTGTTTCTTAAAATTAATACCCTTAGTGTTAAAATTACTGCACACAATAATAACATCTCTATTTGAGGTAGAAATTCTATAAATTTTTTATCCTTTAAAAATTACACTTTTTAAAATTGTAATAAAATACATCAAGGAAAACTAATGTGTTAAATTTTAGTTTCTATTTAAATGATTTTATATTTTATTATTATTTAATATATTACTCGTAAAATTCTGAGGTTGAATTGAAATCAATCATATTATTATTTATAGTCTTTATTTTCCATTCTTTTATAAACCTTCCTATTTTCTCACAGGCTAATATTGGCAGAGACACAAATATTCTAAAAATGGTAAACAGTGTTTCTTCGGAAAGAATTAAAAAAAATATTGAAAAGCTTGTTGGTTTTAAGACAAGACATACTCTTAGCAAAACCGACAGCGATACTCAAGGTATCGGTGCCGCAAGGAGGTGGGTTAAAAAAACTTTTGAACAATATGCAAAAAACTCAAACGGAAGAATGGAGGTTTATTTTGATTCTTTTACACTTGAACCGGACGGCAGAAGAATTAACAGGAGGGTTGAACTAAAAAACGTTATTGCAAAATTAAAGGGAACAGATAAAAATGACGACAGAATATTTATTGTCAGCGGGCATTTGGATTCCAGAAATTCAAATGCTATGGATACAACTGGTTTTGCCCCGGGGGCTGACGATGATGCTTCGGGTGTTGCTGTAGTAATGGAGCTGGCAAATATTTTATCTAAAAATAAATTTCCGTCAACTATTTTGTTTGTTGCTTTCTCAGGCGAAGAACAAGGGCTATACGGATCGAAACATTTGGCAGAAAAAGCCAAAAATGAAAAATGGAACATTACCGCTGTCTTTAATAATGATATGGTTGGCGGTAACAATACAAGCGGAACAAATTTGTTCACAAATGAAAAAGTAAGAATTTTTAGCGAGGGTGTGCCTGCATTTGAAACAGAACAAATGGCAAAAATAAGAAAATACTTAAGCAGTGAAAACGACAGTAGATCCAGACAACTTGCAAGATATATTAAAGAAATCGGAGAAAAATATGTCGATCAATTTGAGGTAAAATTAATTTATAGAAAGGACAGATTTTTACGCGGCGGTGACCATACTCCTTTTAATAATGCAGGATTTACTGCTGTCAGAATTTGTGAAATGCACGAAAATTATTATCATCAGCATCAAAATGTTATAATTAAAGACGGAATTGAATACGGAGATCTTCTGAAATTTGTTGATTTCAATTACATTAAAAAAATTTCACAGATCAATTTATCTGCTTTGACAAATTTGGCTCTTGCTCCAAAAGCACCGAATAATGTAAGAATTGATGTCAGTAAATTGACAAATTTTTCAACGCTTTTATGGAATAAATCAATTGACGACAGGACAAAAGGATATAATATTTTAATAAGAGAAACATCTTCTTCAATTTGGCAAAAGAAAATTTTTACAGAAGATTCTACTATTACTATCCCCTATTCAAAAGACAATTTTATATTTGCAGTGCAAACGGTAGATAGTAAAGGACACACAAGTTTACCGGTAATTCCAGTTCCTTATTTCAAGAGAAAATAAACACTAATTATGATTGAGTGCGGATATTAAAAATGGTAAATAGTGTCTCTTCTGAAAAAATTAAATTAACCTTCGCCTTGCTTAGCGGTTAAATTGATTTGTTGGTTATGCATAAGTTATGACCGAGTAATACTTTTCAGTTTTTCTAATACTACTTTTGACAAATTATTAAATTCCTCAACTTCTTTTATAGCAATACTCGAATCGTACATTTTGTGAACTACTTCATTTCTTAGCAATCTCAATCTATTTAGAATTTCAAATTCATTTTTGTCTATATATTTGTGTAGTCTTAAAATTTGAATATTTTTTAAAGAAGAATTGTATAGTGGGTAATCTGATGATATTGCCAATCGATTAATAGTATTTAGTATTTCTTTTTCAATATTTGACCACGATAATGCTATTGCAGAAGTGGGATTTATTTGGCTAATTAATTCTATCTGGTCATCTGCAGTCAATTGTAAATTATTATTCTTATTTAATTTTATTAAATTTTCTTTTACTGGTTCAGATAATTTAAATTCTTTAGATTTAATTTTTAGTTCTGACAATTCTTGGTCAAAATTTAATTCCAAATCACCGCGTTTAATTCTCTTTAATTTTACTCCTTCTATAATACTTGAAAAGTTTTTTTTAAACAGAAAAGCCACTATTAAAATTGCAATAGGCCAAACTAATGAACTAAATAGAGACGAAATAAATGTTAGTGTATCCATATTCTATCTATATTTTTTTTATTTATACCATATTATTAACCTGCAAGATTAACTAATATTTAGTATCGATATCTTGCAGAAATATTGATTTTAAATTTTATTAAAAAATACCCCCTGGTATTGTAGTCATTCAGAAAGGGGATAACCAAGTAACAACAACAACTTAATATAATTATACTTCAGACTCAATTGTATATATTCTTTTAACAGAATAATTTAATACTAATTTGCATTGAGTTCTGATTTTAAAAATTTGCCTGTCAAACTTTTTGGGTTTTCAATAATCTTTTCCGGTGTTCCCTCGGCAACAATTTCACCACCGTAATCACCGCCTTTCGGTCCCAAATCAATAATCCAATCAGCCATTTTAATTACATCCAAGTTGTGTTCGGTAACAATTACCGTGTTACCCAAGTCTACTAATTTATTAAGCACATTCAGCAAAATTTTTACATCTTCAAAATGCAGACCTGTTGTGGGTTCGTCCAAAACGTACAATGTTTTCCCGGTACTTACCTTGCTAAGTTCCGTTGCAAGTTTTACTCTTTGTGCTTCCCCCCCGGATAAAGTTGTTGCCTGCTGCCCGAGCCTGATATATCCTAAGCCTACATCGTGTATTGCTTGTAATTTCCTTTTAATGCGTGGCAGATCAATGAAAAATTCAAGAGCTTCGTCAATCCGCATATCAAGCACATCTGCAATTGATTTTGTTTTGAAGAGAACATCGAGTGTTTCATGGTTGTATCTTTTTTCTTGACAATTATCGCATTCAACGTATACATTCGGAAGAAAATTCATTTCTATTTTTTTTAGTCCGGCGCCCCCGCAATCTTCGCACCTTCCGCCGGTTACATTAAAGCTGAATCTTCCGGGTGTGTAACCTCTTATTTTAGATTCAGGTAATTGTGCGTACAAATCCCTAATAAACGTAAATGCGCCGGTATAGGTTGCAGGGTTGGACCTTGGTGTTCTGCCGATAGGTGACTGATCAATTTCAATTATTTTATCAATGTTTTCAATCCCTTCAATTTTTTCATATCGCAGGGGAACAACTTTGGATTTGTAAATCCGGTTCATTAATATTTTTACAAGTGTATCGTTAATTAAAGTGGACTTACCTGATCCGCTTACACCTGTAATTAATGTTAAAGTATTTAAAGAAATTGTAAGATTCACTTTTTTAAGATTATTGCCCTCTGCTCCGATCAGTTTTATAAATTTTCCGTTACCTTTTCGTCTTTTATCAGGAAGCTCAATATTTGATTTCCTCTTAAGGTAATCCAGTGTTAAAGAATTAAACCCATTTTGTTTTTGTAAAAGTTCTTTGGTCTCACCTACTGCGCAAATCTCACCTCCGTGTTCACCAGCCCCGGGACCCAAATCAATCATAAAATCAGAGCTTTCAATTGTTTCCCTGTCGTGTTCCACAACTATAATAGTGTTTCCCAAATCTCTTAATTTTTTTAACGACTTAATTAATTTTAAATTATCGTTTTGGTGAAGACCTATACTCGGCTCATCCAAAACATAAAGTACGCCGGCAAGCTGAGTTCCAATTTGTGTAGCGAGTCTTATTCTTTGAGATTCTCCTCCGGAAAGAGTACGCGCGGAACGGTTAAGTGTTAAATAATCTAAGCCAACATTAAGCAAAAACTCAAGCCTTGTTATTATTTCGGTAATTATGGGTTTGGCAATAATTGATTTGTTGCCCGTGAGTTTTACTTTTTTGAAGAATTTATTTGTCTTAAGAATTGATTGGGAAGTGACTTCGCTAATATTTTTGTTTTGAAATTTTACAGCTAAAGATTCTTTATTTAATCTTCCTCCGTTACAGGAAGAGCAAGCATTGGTTGTCATAAATGATTCGACCCATTCCCTGATATTATTTGAGGAGGTAGTCTTGTAATAATTTTTTAAATATTTGTAAATTCCAGAAAATTTATGAAAATAGGTAACCGGTTTTCCTTTACCGTAAGAATATGAAAAGGCTATTTTTTCTTTAGTTCCGTTAAGCAAAATATCTTTCTGCTCATCAGTTAGATCAGAAAGTTTTGTATCCAAAGTAAAACCAAATTTTTGGGAAACAGCTTCTATCTGGTTAAAAATCCAAATTGGTCTCGGTTTACCGATTGCTGAAATTCCCCCCTCATTTATTGTCTTTTTCCAATCGGGAATAATTAACAGCAGATTTAAATCCTTAATTTCTCCCAATCCCTCACATTGTTTACACGAACCATAGGGGGAATTAAATGAAAATGAATTCGGTGCCAATTCTCTGAAACTTATTCCGCATTCTAAACAGGCTAAGTGTTTGCTGTAAACAAAATCCTCGTTGCCGTCATTTATAATTACAATACCGTTACCGTAATTTAAAGCGACAGCAAGGGAATCTGTCAAACGTTTTCGTGATTTTTCCGACACTATAATTTTATCAACAGCAACTTCAATATTGTGTATTTGATACCTGTTAACCTGCATTCCTTTTTTTATTTCTTGTATTTCGTTATCAACCCTTACTTTCAAAAAACCGTCGGATAAAATCTGTTCGAACAATTCTCTGTAGTGACCTTTTCTGCCCATTACAACCGGGGCTAATATGGTAACTTTCTTCTTGGCAAGGGATGAAATAATCGAATCGATAATTTGAGAAGTGGTTTGTTTTGTTATTTTATTGCCGCAATTATAGCAGAACGGCTCACCGACTTTTGAATAAAGCAGCCTGAGATAATCGTAAATTTCAGTTACAGTGCCGACAGTGGAACGCGGGTTGCCGGATGTGGATCTTTGTTCTATTGAAAGTGACGGACTCAATCCTTCAATCAAATCAACATCCGGTTTTTCCATCATATCCAAAAATTGACGGGCATAAACCGATAAAGATTCTATGTATCTTCTTTGCCCTTCGGCGTAAATAGTATCAAATGCTAACGAGGATTTACCCGAACCGGATAAGCCGGTTATTACCGTGAATGAATCCCTGGGAATTTCCACATCGATATTTTTTAAATTATGCTCGCGGGCACCTTTTATTAAGATTGAATCCTTTTCCAATGTGTAACCAAGTTTAAATATTTAAATAATTATATTAGCTATAGAGTATCTGAAAATCAAATTTTTAGGCAACTTTATTTTAACTTAAATGAAAAAACAAGATGAAATTTTAACCATTGATGGTTTTAAGGAAGAAAAGCTTAAAGAAAAAGGTTCTCAGTTTCTTGCTCAGTGCTTCCCCATCTCAAATGAATATGAAATCACCAAATTATTGGATAAAATCAGAAAAAAATATTACGACGCTACACACCATTGCTACGCTTATCGTCTCTTTAACGGAACTTTAAAATATTCTGATGACGGCGAACCCTCTGGAACAGCGGGTTTAAGAATTCTAAACGCGATTGACCATTTTTCACTTACAAATACTCTAATTGTTGTAATTAGATATTTCGGAGGAAGAAAATTAGGAGTGGGTCCCTTGGGGAAAGCGTATTATAATTCCGCATTTGAAGTATTACAAAAAGCCAATAAAATTAAAAAAACATTTTATAATAAATTTTTTGTAACAGTTAATTTCACCCAAATAAGTACTGTCCACCACGTAATTGATAATTACAATGTAAAATTAATTAATACTGATTATAAAGATTCTGTTACATTTGAAATATTAGTGAGTCTAAACGATGTTGAGATTTTTCAAGATAAAATGATTGAAGAGTTAAAAGGGGATGTAAATATAAGTGTGAAAGATAAGGCGATACTTATTTAAAAAATTCAATTTAAAGCAACCTCCGAGGTTGTCTCCTTAAGTGCAAATTACCTTTATAATTTATCGTATTCTTTTTATTGTAACCTCCGAGTTTTCTTTTTAATAATTTATTTTCTTTTCAAATCATTCAAATATATCTTTGTCCATTCAAGCCCTTCCAATAAACTATTTAAGTTTGTTATACAATACGGGCTCATTTTCAAATAATCTTTTTCAAATTTTTCTTTTTTCTTATTCGGCATTGATTTATTATATTCTTTTAATATATCTAACAAGGAAATAATATTTTCCGATAAATCTTTTTTTATATCTTCAAGATTATTAACATCCGGCAGATTTGCTCCTTTTTCAAGTACTCTTCTAAGTCCCCTTACATATTTAGCAATAAAAATAAGACTACTTAAAGATTCGCTATTTTCATCCTTCAAGCCTTCAGTGAAAATTAAAATGAAATCTTCTTTGTTGTTAATATTTTTTTTTGAAAATATTTCAACTTCTTTGAAAAGTGTTTCAGGAGTAAATTTTTCAAATTTATACATAATTATTTTATTTTTATTCCTAATCCAATCCCGTCACCGATAGGCATAATACTTGTATTAAGAGATGGAGTTTTCATAAACATTTTATTAAAACTTCTGATGTGTTTTGTAGAGCTTGCATATTTTTTAGGTACTTTTTTTGAAGCCGCAAAACCGTGCCATAGAAGGTTATCAATAAAAATAACACCTCCCTTTTTAAGCAAGGATAAAGATAGATCGAATAACTTTTTATAATCTTCTTTATCAGCATCTAAAAAAATAAAATCAAATTTAACTTTTAATTTTGGCATAATTTCCTGTGCATCTCCCTCTAACAGATTTATTTTGTCTTCCAATTTTGCTTTATTAATAAATTTAATCGCAATTTTTATTTTGTCATTGCTTTTTTCTATAGTGTAAAGTATACCTCCGGAAGATAAATTTCTACCTATTTTAATTGATGAGTATGCAACAGCCGTACCTATTTCCAAAACTTTTTTCGGACGTGTTATGACGATTAAATGCTCTAAAAAATTTGAAGAATCCTTCGAGAGAATCGGTACTTTATGCTCTCTCGCATATCTTTCTATCTTTTTTATTAAAGCATTGTCTTTCTTTTCAAAAGATGAAATGTACTCCAACTGATCCGGATAAATAATTTTCTTCATTTTTTTATAATATTATTTTTCTAATAAAAATTCATTTCTAAATTAATTATCAATTTTTTATCGAGAAGAATGGATGAATGGCTGTATGAATGAATGGAAAGAATATAATTTTATAATTAATTTTTCTTCCAACGTACATTTGTCCTAACAAATTTAACATACAATAATTCATCCATTCAATCATTCATTTTCTTATCTTATCCCAAGTAAAATTCTGTTAAATCTTATGGTGTTATAAAATTCCTTAATTGAGCTATAAGCTGTATCTAAATTAACCGACCAGTAAATTACTATAGCTTTACCCAAAATTTGGTTGTAGGGTACAAATCCCCAAAAGCGGCTGTCAAGACTATTATCTCTATTGTCACCCATTACAAAAAAATAATCCTGTTTAAGTGTATATTCTCTTACAGGTTTTCCATTGATATTAATAACAGTTCCTTCAATACTTACACCCGAACTGTCGTTGGTTTCATTGTGGATCAATTTTCTCCAATATTTAATATTTTTCAAATTTAATTTAATTATATCACCTTTTTTTGGTATTATTATGGGACCGTAATTATCGGTGTTCCATTTTTTATTTCGTGGAAAAATGTCGTTCTCTCTAATTCCGTCGGAAAATATTTTGGAATTCGAATAATAAACAGTTAAAGGCGGATCAATTCTTTTAAAGTTTAGATATAAATTCCTGTTTATTATCTGCAAGGTATCACCCGGCAACCCGACTACCCTTTTTACAAGATTAAGATTTTTATCTTTTATATTACCGTAATTCTCTTCCGGTATCTTAAATACAATCACATCATATAATTTCGGTTTAGATATATTTAATAATGTAAAATGGGGTATTTTTATTTGCGTGAAGGGTATAAATCTTGGAGTAGTCAACTTATAATCTGCTTTACTGATAATTAAAAAGTCTCCCGGAAGTAAAGTGTTCTTCATTGAACCGGTTGGAATTTTATAAGCAGCTATAAAGAAAGACCTTAAAATAAGGATAACAAATAATAGAATGATAAGTACCTGAAAAAATCTTTTAATGAATTTTATCATTTATCGATACAATAGAAATTATGTTATTGCTTTTTTACTCGTTGATTTCATACCACTTATAAATTTAAACACATTAACTTTGCCTTGAAAGGCGGGGTTATAACTATCTAATCTATTAACGTAACCATTGAAATTGCTCGTTTTATCTTTTTAATCATTTAGTTTAAGTACTGCAAGAAAAGCTTCCTGAGGTATTTCAACATTGCCCACCTGCTTCATTCTTTTTTTACCTGCTTTCTGTTTCTCAAGCAATTTTCTTTTTCTTGTAATATCTCCCCCGTAACATTTTGCAAGCACGTTTTTACGTAAGGCTTTTACGACAGATTTTGAAATCACCTTTGAACCAATTGCTGCTTGAATAGAAATTTCAAACATTTGTCTTGGTATAAGTTCTTTTAATTTAGAACAAACCTTTCTTCCCCAATCATAGGCTTTATCTCTGTGAATTATCATCGATAAAGCATCCACCGGTTCACCGTTTAGTAATATATCAAGTTTTATTAGGTCCGCTTTTTGATAACCCATATATTCATAATCAAAAGAGGCATAACCGCGCGTTGTGGATTTTAATTTATCGTAAAAATCAAAAATTATTTCGGACAAAGGAAATTCATACTGAAGATCTGCACGGGTCGGATCTATGTAATTTGTATTTTTATATAAGCCCCGTTTATCCATTGCAAGTTTCATAATGTTACCAATGTATTCGCTGGGACAAATTATCTGGGCTTTAATATATGGCTCTTCAACATAATCAATCTCAGCAACTTGAGGCATTAACGCAGGGTTATCAACAACAATTTTTTCACCTTGTTTATTGAATACATAATATTCAACGCTGGGTAATGTTGTAATAATAGATTGGTTGTATTCCCTTAACAATCGTTCCTGAACAATTTCCATGTGCAGAAGTCCAAGGAATCCACATCTGAACCCGAATCCCAACGCAACGGAAGTTTCCGGCTGATAAACTAGTGCAGAATCATTTAATCTAAATTTATCAAGAGCATCGCGTAAATCCTCAAAGTCATCAGAGTCAGTAGGGTATAAGCCGCTAAAAACCATCGGTTTTACTTCTTTATAACCTGGAAGTGGCTCGGCGGCACCATGTTTTGAGTGTGTTACAGTATCACCGACTTTTGTATCGTGAACATCTTTAATACCGGAAATTAAATACCCGACATTCCCAGCAGTTAAACTTTTTGTTTTTATTTTCTGCATTCCCAACACACCTACTTCTTCCGCTTCAATCTCTTTATTTATTACAAACAATTTTAATTTGTCGTTTGTTTTTATTGTACCGTTAAAAATTCTTATATAAGCTATAGCTCCCCTATAAGAATCAAAAACAGAATCAAATATCAGCGCCTGAAGGGGTGCGTTTTCATCACCTTTTGGTACAGGAATTTTATTAACGATTTCTTCCAGCAAAATATTTATTCCTGTTTTAGCTTTGGCGCTTACTAATAGAATGTCATCTTCATTACATCCTATCAAATCAATTATCTGCCCTTTTACTTTATCAATCTCCGCGCTTGGCAGATCAATTTTATTTATCACGGGAATAACCTCCAAGCCTGCATCAATTGCCAAATACAAATTGCTTATTGTCTGAGCTTCGACTCCCTGCGAAGCATCTACCACAAGTAGGACTCCTTCACACGCTGCAAGAGAACGGGATACTTCATAACTGAAATCAACGTGACCGGGTGTGTCGATTAAATTAAGGATATAATTTTCACCGTCTTTGGCAGTATATTTCATTTGAATAGCGTGAGATTTAATAGTAATTCCTCTTTCACGTTCCAAATCAAGATCATCCAACACCTGTGATTTAGCTTCACGCTGAGTTACAGTACCCGTGATTTCCAAAAGGCAGTCCGCAATAGTAGATTTACCGTGATCAATATGTGCAACTATGCAAAAATTTCTAATCTTTAACATTTATAATTTCTCAAGAATTGATTGTTAATATACTGAGAGTGAAAGAATTATTGAAGTGATTTAAAATTTTACAAATTAACCAGTATTCATTTTTATTTCTTTTGTGCTTTCAAATACTATCCCCGAGCGTAATGCATTTTCAGATAATATGATTTCTTTTATTTTAAAAAGTTCGAAAATTACATTAAGAATTATTAAGCCAGCCGGTATTATATCCGCCCTTTTTGCCTCAAGTCCTTTTATTCCCAAACGTTCTACAGAAGTCTTTTTGTTCAAAACTTTATCAAATATTTTATCAAATTCTTTTTTAGAAAATTTATATTCGTTTGCTTTTTTCAATACTTTTTTATGTTTTGAATAATGTATCATAGAAGCAGTAGCATGAATTGTTCCAGATGCACCAACAACTAATTTATAATTAACATTAAAATCTATATCTCTCTTCAATTTAATTTTTTTTTCAACGTAATTTCTGCATTTGATTATTGCTTTTTTATTCAAGTGATAATCATGGAAAAATTTACCCATCATTTTTACAGCACCGACTTTTACACTTTCGGCAAACATTGTTTTACCATTTTTTCCGTAAAGTATTTCCGTGCTTCCCCCACCAATATCAATACATAAAATTTTTTCTTTGCTTATTGGTTTTGCGGTTTGCATTCCTTTATAAATAAGTTCGGCTTCTTTTTCACCTGTAATAGCGTGTATTTTTATACCTGTTTCATCTTTTACTTTTTTAATATATTCTTTCCTGTTCTTAGCTTCCCTTACAGCACTTGTAGCCTTTGCAAAAACTGGAGCGTTATACTTATCGGCTATTTTTTTGTATTTCTTTAATATTTTGATGGAATCATTAAACTCTTGTTTAGAAATTATTTTTGCTTTATGTCCTAACTCTGAAGTTAGACGCATTATCTGCTTTACCTTGTAGAATACATTTAATTTATTTTTTTTATCTATTTGGGCAACAAGCAAATGAAATGAATTTGTTCCTATATCTATCGCTGCAATAACGGGATTAGACAATTTCATTCACCTTCTCATTTTTATTTATAAGCAACTTGCAGAGATTTAATACATCCTTAACTGATATATCGTCAACAATTTCTGATTTCTTAATAAAGAGTTTGTTTTCCCCTATGGGTGCCCAATTAAAAGGATTTGTGGGGCCAAATATTGATATTTGTGGAGTCCTTGTTGTCCCTGCAACGTGCATAATTCCAGTATCGTTAGAAATAAATAAATCAGAGCTCGCGATTAAAGCTGCTACTTCTGAAATTTTTTTATTCATAAAAACCGCAATTGGAATATTAGTTTTATTTTTTAAATATGATATTGCATCTTTATCGGCTGTTCTTCCGGTTAAATAAAATTTAGTGTTATAATTTTTGTGTACTTGTTCAATAAGTTCAGCAAATTTTAAAAGTGACCATCTATTCGGTACCTTGCCTGCGCCAACGTGTAACCCAATAATAATATTATCTTTTGTCGTACATAATTCATTTAAAAATATTCTAGCCGATTTTATATCTGTTTCATCAAAAGAAATTTCAGAACGAAAATTGTACGTGTTAATTCCGAATGGTCTTACGATATCCAAGCTTCTTTCCGACACATTAGAATCAGGGTGTCGACGCCAGTCAAGCGTCACCCTTCTATCAAAGAAAAAGGAACTTATATTTTTCTTACCATCTAATGAACTGCATCCTATTCTTATTTTACTTTTTGCAAGCCTGGCAATTAAATTACTTGTAAAAGAAATGGAAACAACTACCGGTACAATTGTAACATCGTATCCTTCTCTTAACAATTTTATTAATTTCAAAAAATAGATCGGATTATATATTTTCTTTTTATCATAAATAAAGACCCTATCAATAAATTTGTTTTTAACAATCCCCGGGTAGTTAAATGGGCTTACGATTAAGGTTATGTTACTTTCGGGATAAGTTTCTTTTATTGCTCTGAAAAGTGAAACACCCGAAAGCAAATCACCAAGTTGATTATGTTGACGAACAATTAAAAAATCTTTTGGCGAGTTAAGTTCTTTGCTTTTTATCTCATTGATGTGTAATAACTTGTTAAAAATCCAGCATAAACATTTTGAGAATATATTATCCTTCGCCATCTACCTTGCTTTCATCCTGAGTATGTATCTCTGATTCTATTTCTGTAAATTCAGCTTCTTCAATATTTTTGTTATCTTGGGGCGCCTTACCTCTTTTATCAAATGATTTTGATTGTTTCCCTCTAATAAAGATTCTTGCAATAATTTTCAAACCACGAAATATTAAATAAAATATAATTAGAAAAGTTAAAAACTTAAACATTATCAGCCTTTTTTGTTTCCGGTTTAAAATATTCTATTATTCCCCTATCTTGTCTAAATATTTGCCTGTATAATTCTCCAAAATCTTCTTCGCTGTGAACAAAATCAATGTCAGTTGAGTTTACTATTAAAAGCGGGGTTGAGTTATACCTGAAAAAGAAATGATTGTATGCATCGCTGAGTTCTTCAATATAACTACGTGATAAATTACGTTCAATCTTTCTGCTTCTTTTTTTGATGTTGTACATAATTCTTTCTAAGCTTGATTGCAGGTAAACGACCAAATCCGGTTTTCGTAAATCGCGGGAAAGAGATGGAAAAATATTTTCGTACAACTTTAATTCATCAGTACTCAGGTTCAGATAAGCAAAAATCTTATCCTTTTCAAATAGATAATCACAAACAGTATGTTCGGTAAAAAGGTCTTCCTGGCTTAACTCTTGTTGTTGTTTAAATCTGTTTACAAGAAAAAACATCTGTGTTTGAAAAGCATATCTCTTTCTATTTGAGTAAAAATTTTCAAGGAAAGGGTTTACTTCAAACTGCTCAAGGATGAGCTGTGCATTTAATTTATCTCTCAATTTTTTTGCAAGGGATGTTTTCCCTACTCCAATTACACCTTCAACTGCAATATACTTTACATTAGGATTCATAAACTTTGAAAATTTCGTTCAGATATTATGATTTGTGTACTCAATTTTACAAATAATTTGCTTTGATAAAAACGTATTACAAATATCAGCAATTTTTTCATTTAATGCAGGATGAATAAAATCCGGTTCAATTTCTTTTAAAGGAACAAGAACAAAATCTCTTTCTATAATTCCGGGGTGTGGAATTTTTATATCTTCTTCTGAAATAATTTCATCGTTGTAAAAAAGAATATCCAGATCAATTATCCTTGGACCCCACTTAATAGTTTTTATTCTACCCAACTTTTGTTCAATAGACTGAAGTTCTTTTAATAAATATTTTAACACTAAACTGGTTTTAATTTTTATCACAAGGTTTAAGAAGTTGTCCTGCTCCAAGTACCCGTAAGGTTTTGTTTCATAAATTGATGATTGAGAAAGTAATCCAGTAGATGGGATCTTATCTATTAACGATATTGCAGTATTTATATTTTTAAGTTTATCACCTTGGTTAGTACCGATACCTATGTAAACTATATTATCAGTCATTTTCTTTTTCCAATTCTTCTCTTGTTTTTGAAACTTCCACTTCAACACTATCCACTACACCACCGAGAGGTGGATTCTCTTTCCTTATTCTAACAGAAACTTTTTTTATACTTGGAAAATTTATCAACAACTGATCAGCAATAATCAGCGCAACAGATTCTATTAAATAATATTTTTTCTCGAGTACAAGTTTTTTCATAAATTGATATACTCTCATATAATCTATGGTATCATCAAGATTATCTGATTTTGAGGCAGGTGTAAAGTCAGTAAAGATATCCACATCTGCTTCGTATTGGCTACCGACGCTCTGCTCTTCCGATCGAACACCGTGGTAACCGTAAAATACTGCTTTTTTTATTCTGATAATGTTTTCCATATTTTCCCTTTATTTCGAGTATTTGTAGCCGCTAGCTTCAGCTTGCGTATTTATATTATTTCATCGCAATTACGCCCAAAGCTCTTCCGGAAATCTTTCCGTCCCTTCTGTAAGAATGCAAAAGGTATTGCTCTTCAAAGGAGCATAATTGGGCTCTTTCAATATTTTCTTTTTTAACACCGTAATTTAATAATATATCGTAATTAACGGCGGATACATCCAATAAAAATTTATCCCCACTCTGATGTAAATACTTTTCATCAAACTGTTCAGCAACTTCACTGCTTACTCCATAATTCTTTAGGGATATAGATGGACCGATGAAGGCAATAATATTTTCCGGTTTTGTATTAAATGTTTGTTTCAATTTTTTTAGAGTAAAACTTAATATTTTTTTCGAAGTTCCCCTCCAACCGGAATGAACTCCGGCAATAATTTTGTTTTGCTTGTCAAATATAAAAATAGTTGTACAATCCGCAGAACTTACAGCAAGCCCGATGCCGATTTTATTGGTTATTAATGCATCGTTGTTTTGGTAAACACCACCATTTTGAACAATGGTAATTCCCGTATCGTGTATTTGATTTTGGATAGCAACATTTTCGGTTTCAAGTCCGAGAGCTTTAAAAAATAAATCTCTGTTTCTTTTCACTTTATTTTCGTCATCGCCAACTGAAACAGACATATTAAAAAAGTACGGCTCATTTATTTTACCACCTTTTTTAGTGCTGAAGCCAAAAATAAGTTCGGAATGATTTTTAAAAACTGAGGACTTAATTATTAACATAATCTAATTAAAAATGTTTTTTCTAATTTAAGCAAAAACATATTTATATATTTAACGTTTATTTTGAACTAATTTTATTCGGAAGTTTATTTCAATGGAAGTATCTTAATAATACATTAAATCAGAAACCCAATTCGCCAGTTATCTGTCCGCCATACTGAGTACATGCCTATGTCAAAACGACTTCGTTCAGACAGGTCTGCCTCGGTGACAGACGGGTTTTGGAAGGCGGCCGGATTGGGTTCTTTTTATGCTAACTTTTTTTTAAGATTAATACCAGATTGTTCCTCTAAAAATGTTATAGTATATTTCTGAATCTAATTAGAAAAACTTAACATTTTAGGAAACAAATCTTGAAAATTTTAGTTTGCAACGATGACGGAATAAGCTCAACGGGAATATTTGCACTAGTTAAATCATTAAAAGAAATTGCCGATGTTACAGTAATTGCACCATTAAATGAACAAAGCGCTATCGGGCACGCAATAACAATGCAGGTTCCTCTTCGGGTTAGCGAATACAGAATTAACGGAACATTATTTGGTCTAGCCGTTGACGGCACACCCGCCGACTGTATTAAAATTGGCATCAGAAATCTTATGGACTCCCCTCCCGATCTTGTTGTTTCCGGGATAAATCACGGCAGCAATACGGCAATAAATATTATTTACTCCGGCACCGTTTCTGCTGCTCGCGAAGCAGCAATTATGGATGTGCCTTCAATGGCTGTGTCAGTTACTAATCATAATGTTAAAGATTTTTCTGTTGCCGCTAAATTGACAAAACATTTGATTAAAATGATTCCTATAAATCAACTTCCGACAGGAACACTTTTAAATATAAATATACCGGATCTGTCTGAAGGAAAAATCGAAGGGTTAAAAATAACCAAACAGGGTAAATCAAAATGGGATGATGTTTATGAAAGACGAGTTGACCCCTACGGCAAAGATTATTACTGGCTTACGGGTGAACTTCTTCAATTGGACAAAGAAATTGATACCGATCAAGGCGCAATAAATAAAAATTTTGTGTCCATCACACCCATTCATTTTGACCTAACGGATTACGAAACTTTTAATAAAATGAAAGGCTGGAACTTGGAAAACTTGTTAGATGGAAAATAAAATAGAGATATATCAAATTGATGCCTTCACAAAAAAACCATTCTGCGGTAATTCAGCCGGGGTTACATTCGGTGATGGACTTACTGACAAAATAAAACAAAAGATAGCAAAGGAAATGAATGTAGCCGAAACAGCTTTTTTATCAAAATCTGAAAAAGCCGATTTACGTCTACAGTGGTTTACTCCCACGGTGGAAGTTGAATTGTGCGGACACGCTACAATCGCAGCTCTTCATTTTTTGAAAGAACATTCACTCATTAAAAACGGGGGGGCAATTACATTTGATACCCGTTCCGGAATATTAAAATGCAAAATGGAAAATGACAAATATTTGATGCAGATTCCTCTTTATTCAATGCAGAATTACGAAGGTGAAACAAAAGAAATTTTTTTGGCTCTCGGAATTACGAAAGTTAATCTTGCTGAAAATATACCAATGATACTGTTAGAAAATACTAATCTTTATATTTGTATAAAAAGTTTGGAAGAGCTAAAAAATGTTTCTCCGAATTTCAAAGAACTTGTTAAAATTTCGGAGCAAAACAAAAAGATAAGCGGATTTGCATTATTCACTCTTCAAACAATTGAAGCTAATAATTTTGCACATTCAAGATATTTTGCACCTTTTTGGGGAATAGATGAAGACCCTGTAACAGGCTCCGTGAACGGTCCGTTATTGATGGTGCTTAAATATTTAAATCTTGTAACGGATGAGCAAATGACAAAAAGTTTGGTGTTTGAGCAGGGTGATTTTATGGAAAGAAGCGGAAGAGTGGGCACAAAATTCTTACCACAAGAAAATGAACTTTACATTTTGGGCGATGCAGTTACGGTTATAAAAGGAGAGATGACCTTTTAATGTTTGCATTAGAAAATATTAGCATCACTTTTTCAAGTAGTCCTTTTTTTTTCATTATCGGTATTTTATTAATCTCATTTTTCACGTATTATATTTATAAATATACAATTCCACAAATAAGTAAACCGAAAAAAATATTTTTAATTGTTCTTCGTTCTCTCTCAATGGTTCTTCTTTTATTTCTGATATTTGAACCGATATTAACATTTACAAAAAAGATAATTGTTAAACCTTCAAATTTAATTTTTGTTGACAATTCAAAATCGATGAATATTAATAATGAGTACAAAGATGTTATTGATTTATTGGAGGAGTTAAAAAATAATGCTAATGTTAAATTTTTCTCTTTCGGCTCAAGTGTAAATTCAATTGATACTGACAGCTTAAATAAAATTAAAATAGCCGATCCATCCACAAATTTTGAAAAGATTTTTAAGAAAATTGAAGAAATACATTTCGACATTTCTTCTTTAACTATTATAAGCGACGGAAATATTACGGACGGACTTTCACCTATAAATGAATCGGAGAAATTAAGTTTCCCGGTTTATACAGTCGGTATCGGTAATACATCTACCAATAAAGATGTGTTGATAAAAAAAGTAAGCTTTAATAAATATATTTATACAAACACACCTACAACCATTTCAGCGATAATTGGAAACGAAAAGCTTGACGGAAATAAGGCAATTGTTACACTCTTTGAAAACGATAAATTAGTTGAACGAAAAAACATTATTCTATCCAAAGACGGTATAAATAATATTATATTTTCCTTTAAACCAATTGAGTACGGTGAAAGAAAGCTGAAAATAAGGATAGATACCTTGCCAGGGGAAGAAAACATAAACAATAACAGTAAAATTTTCTATATCAAAGTACAAAAATCAAAATTGAAAGTGCTTATAATTGCTGGTTCTGCTTCTAACGACCTATCAATTATAAAATCTTCATTAAAAGCTAACAGGAACCTAAAAGTAAATTCACTAACTCAAATCACAAACAACAGATTTTTGGAAGAAGAAAATGTTAATAAACTTTTAGACAGCTCTGATGTATATTTTTTAATAAGTTTCCCTTCCTCAAGTTCAAGTATTTCATTCATAGAAAAAGTAAAAGCCCGTGTAATTAATAATAAAAAGCCGTTTTTATTTCTGCTTGGCAACAGCATTGATACCGGTAAACTAAATTATTTGAATGATATCTTACCATTTAAAACAAGTTTTATAAAAAGTAAAACAGATGAAGTATTACCGTCAATAGTTAAAGAGAATATTAATAATCCTATTTTACAAACACAAAGCAATGATGTTCTTTCTGTTTGGAGTAAATTACCTCCAGTATTTCAGTCGAGAATAAATTACCGGATTAAACCGGGAAGCGAAGTGCTCTCACAGATCAGCATCAATAATATACCCATCAAAAGGCCACTGATTATTACAAGAAAAATTACTACCAGCCGATCTATTTCAATTCTTGCTTCGGGTATTTGGAGGTGGAAATTACTTGCATCATCTAACAATATAAATTTTTTCGACAAATTTATTTCAAACTGTGTAAAATGGCTAAATGCATCCGACAAAGAAAAGAAAGTTATTATAAAGCCTGTAAAAAAATTATTCTCTCTAAATGAAGATGTTGAATTTACCGCGCAGGTTTATGACGAATCATTTAATCCCGTTTCTAATGCTGATGTTTCTTTAACCGTAACGAACAAAGATAAAAAAAGCACTGTAAATATAAATCTAAATTCAAAAGGTAACGGTTTGTACGAAGGGATATTTCAAACAGCAAATTCCGGTGATTATGTTTATACAGGCAAAGCAATGCTGAATAACAACTTATTGGGAAAAGTTTCCGGTAAATTTAATATTGGCGAGACGAATGTAGAACTGATAAACACGAATTTAAATTCTGAATTGCTAAAATCATTAAGTCATAATTCTAAAGGTAAATACTTCACGTTTAATGAAAAAGATAAATTGATTGATTTACTTAAAAGCATTAGCAAGAATAACACTAAAGAAAAAGTTGAAACAAGCGAGATAAGTCTTTGGTCGAATGAATGGATTTTAATAATTATTGTTTTGCTGTTTAGTGTTGAATGGTTTGTTCGTAGAAGATTGAGTATGATGTAAATAAATCTTTTTTTAGAAATTTCATCCTTTAAAATATGTCAACCAAGTTTTTCATATCATTATTTGATTTTTTCCTTCCACGCTTTTGTCCAGGGTGCAAACAAAAACTTTCCGTCAAACAGAAATATATTTGTGATGATTGCATAAACTCTATTTCTTTAGCCACAAATTCGCTAATTAAAATCGAATATCGAAGAAAATTTTTGGATAGAAAACTTATTTCCGGTTTTACTACTCATTATATTTTTGAAAATGACAAAGAACTACAGCATATAATTCATTCAATAAAATATTCAAATAAGTTTGCTGTCGGTAAAAGATTGGGCGAAATGATTGCCGAAATTCGTGGCAACGAAATTAAAACCTGGAATATTGACTTAATCGTTCCCGTGCCTCTGCATCATTTAAAGAAAGCAAACAGGGGTTACAACCAATCCTTTTATATTGCAAAAGGTTTGGGTAAAAGTTTAAATATTCCTGTAAACCAATCAATATTAAAGAGAGTAAAATTTACACAAACTCAAACAACACTTACTTTAGTAGAAAGGCAAGAAAATGTCGGAAATGCTTTCAAAGTTAAAAAGACAAAGCTGGTAGAGGGAAAAAACATTCTAATAATAGACGATGTAATTACAACAGGTGCTACGCAAAATGAATGTGCAAAAGTATTGAAAGAAGATGGTGCTAATAAAATATATGCTTGTGCAACAGCAATAGCAGAATAATTTATATTATCCTTGTCTCTCCATCCCTCAATTCTACAATAGATTCTTTAAATATGTTTTTATATTTATCTCTTTCAAATGTATGAATTGGAACAATATTCTTCGGTTTAATTGCTTCAACCATTTTTTTTAATGTGTCGGTGTCTGCGTGTCCACTTGTGTGAATATTATGAATGGTAAATTTTCTATTCATCAAATAATCAATGAATTTCTTTGTAGATGGTTTCTTTAGATATCCTTCCCACATCGAGTAAATTAGATTTCCCCCGTCAATTCCGTTTATTTTTTTTAAATCTACTTGCATTGAAGGTCTAACAAGCATAACTATATCATAAAATCGTTTGCTTATTTCTTCTTTTGTGATCTTATATTTTTTGAATTGATATAATACTTTTTCATTCCCTTCATTTGTCAATCTTCTACTTGTGAAGTGTGCAAATATTACTTTCAAATTCTTAAAACCTTCTGAGGGATAAGGTATTTTTGCAAATTTTGATAACACTTCTAAAACCTTCGCTACATAAATATCAACGACCATTATTTTATTTGCTTTAATGCAAGCTTTATAAATTGAAACTAATCTATCAATATTTTGACCAGAAGTGTAAACTAAATTTATTTTGTCTTTTTCTTTGAAAACTTTTGTTAAATCACTTTCAATTTCAAGTTCTGATTTAAAAGGTTTGCTTGCTCGTCCAATTGTAGTGCCTTCAAGTAATAGATAGTCTACATTTTTGGGTGCATTATATGTGAACCAATAAAAGGCTTTTGCTTTTCTTCCGTGACTGCGGAAGTCACCCGAATAGAACAAACTTTTCCCATTGGATTCTACTAAAAATGAATATGCATCAAAAGCAGAATGATCAGCCCAATATGGTGTAACTGAGATATCACCAATTCTGAAAGTCTTTTCTTTGTCAAAATAGTTGGTGTTTTTCAGATGTATGTCTTGCTGTGTAAATAAATTATTTAGTTTAATAATTTTATGAGTTGCCTCTCCTAGATAGTATTGAACATCTTCGTATATGAAATTAATAAATCCAAAATGGTCTTGGTGTGGATGAGAGATAATTACACCATCAATTAAAGGATTGTCGTTTTTGTAAAGTCCCTTGATATCTGGAAGAATACTTTTTTCAATCAGTTGCTCGGTTGATAAACTTTTGTATTTTCTATAGTCAAATTCTTTTCCGTCTTTTTCTACTAATGGCATACCGAAATCAAGCAATATTCTTGTGCGTTCAGTCCAAATTTCTACACAAGATCCTCCAATTTCTTGTGTGCCTCGATGTATTTTAAAGGATAGTGTCATTTACTAAAAGTTCTAATGTGAAAAATTTAATTCCTAATGCTAGTGCTAATGCTTTAAATTTGGGACGATTTCCAATTTCTACATCTTCTAATTCATCGCAGGCATTACAATTTGGAACAACTAATACTGCCGGCATTACTTTTATTTCATCTGGATGAATAGAATTATTAAAACAATCTTTTATCAATTTAGTTTTGTCAACAATTTTGAAATAAGTATAACTTTCAAGGCTTGCCCTTAATAAAGTCTCATCGCTTCCTTCGTATTTAAGTTCAATTAAATATAATATTTTTGTCTCATCGTTGTATGATATTAAGTCTATCTTTCCCAATCCTTTATCTGCTTTCGTGTCTTTTAGTGGGATTTGATAGTCTTTAATTTCTCCTAACTCCCCTAAATTTAAATATGCTAATCGTTTTGCAAAAATCTCTTCTTTTCGAGGGCTCTCTAAATTTATTTCTATTTTTTTATGATTTGCTCTACAATACGTATTTTTTCTTGTTACTATTGAAATTTTGTCAAATTCTTTTAGGTTTAGTAATAATTCATTGGAAATTATTTCTGAATAAAATTCGTCTGTATCTTTTGTTTTTCCAATCCAATTTACACATCCCGATTTGTATAAATTTTCAATAGATGAAAGTTCATTATTCAAATCATTAAGAGTTTCTTGTTTAGTCTTTTTCATTCTGTGCCTCATTTTGTGGTTTGTTATTATTGAAATGCCATTTAATATTTTCTTGGTCAAGCTCTACAAACAGTATGTGTTTTTTAATTTGGCTATTAAGTTTTTGTTTTATTTTAGAATTAAAAAATACTTGATCTTTCTTACCTATAATAATTAGTAAATCATCTTTATCTATTTTTATTTTTCCGTGATAAATACTTCATCCATCTGTTTTAGGAAAAAGTTCATAAATTATTGCTCGTTCAACAGTTTTATTACCGGATATTCTCGATATAGCTTTAGCAATGATATTATAATTAAATACATCATTTGAGTAACCAAGATCAAAAAATTTGTTTTCGTGTTGTAAATTCTTAGTGTATCCAAAACCAAATATTAGTAATGGATATTTACGGCAATTGTTTGTTTGAATTTTAAATATTGCTTTTGCAATTATTTTAAATAAATCTATTTTTTCTTCAAGTCCATTTTGAATGTATATACAGATACTTTTGTAACTCTTAGCATATTCATCTGAATCACCATAATAACCACCAGTTCTTCCATAATTTTCACTTACAGTATAAGTCGGTGCTTCTCTAATTATTCTTCTAATTATACTATTAGGAATTTTATATTTTTTTATTTCCATAAACTTATATTCTGTAATTATTTCATCTTCTATCGGATTTGCTTCATAGTCAGTTACAATACTTTCCCAAGCCTTTTTAAAATATTCTTTTTCTTCTTTGAAAGATTTGTTTTTCCAGATAATTGTTAAATGTCCTTTATCATTATAAATAGAATCTATTTTTTTATGAAACTCTTCGTTGTTATCTAAATCAGCAAAAGCTTGAGCATAACCCAATATTCTATGTATTCTTGGTACTCTCCAGAATTGATCATCATTAACTCTAGAACCATTTATTTGAATAGTGAAAGGATATGCATTATCATTCATTGTAGGGCCCCATAAAAAATAATACTACAACTTATAAATAAAATTATTCTATTACAAAAAAATAATGAAAACCATCTATCCTTTGATCACCCATCACCAGATTTAATAAACGCATCATCCCCAACCTCGAATAAGTATAACTACAGAACCATCTCTACCTAATCATTAGATGAGACCTAAGAGAGGTTTTATAAGAGTAGATACATATTATCTGGTAGAAAAGTAAATATAGCTTTTTTGAATTATATATTTGTTCGAGGAAAGATAGCAATTGAATGGAATAACAAGATTTTTCGACTGTCTAATGTGATTAATCCGTGACAACAGGAGCAACGGTTAACGAGTGTGCTAAAGTATTAAAGAATGCAGGTGCAGATAAGTTATATGCGTGTTCTACCGCAGTGGCTGAATAATTTACATTTTTTCCGGTGCAGTAACACCGAGAATCTGAAGCCCGTTTTTTATTACTGTTTTTGTTGCAATAGCAAGTGAAATTCTTGCTTCAGCCAAGTCTTTTTCAGACCCAATGATCCTGCAGAAAGTATAAAACTTGTGGAATAAAGAAGCTAGTTCTTCCAAGTAATTACAGATTCTATTCATTTCAAAAAGTTTTGCGCTTAGTTCAATTTCTTCTCCGAACTGTCTTAATTTTTTTATGAGTTGTAACTCCTCGTCTTTTACGAGCAGTTCCAAATGTTCAGTAGAGGATTTTATATTTTCATTTTCAATCATTCTAAGTATAGAACATATTCTTGCGTGCGCATACTGTAGGTAGAATACCGGGTTTTCGTCGGACTGAGTTTTGGCAAGAGCTAGATCAAAATTCATATGTGTCGAAACATTACGCATATTGAAAAAATATCTTACCACATCGCTTCCGACTTCATTCGTAAGTTCATCCAATGTTATATAATTAGCTTTTCGTGTGGACATTTTTACAATTTCACCTTTATCCATAATTGTAACAAATTGATGGATAACCACTTTTACTTTTTCGGGGTCTTTACCTTCAGCTTTAATTCCCGCCAAAACATCGGGATAAGTTGCGTTGTGGTCTGAGCCAAAAAGGTCAACCATTAAATCGTAACCTCTTTCAAATTTTGTAAGATGATACGCAATATCGGGCAGTCTGTAAGTTGGTTCACCTGTTGCCTTTACAATAACTTTGTCCTGCTCACATCCTAATTCAGTCAGCTTTAACCAAATGGCGTTATCTTTTTCATAAGAAAGATTTTTTTCTTTTAAACTATTAAGTAAAGCATCAATCTTTCCTTCATCGTAAAGCGCTTTTTCGTTGTAAAAAATATTGTGATGTATATTTAAATTTGTCAGGGTTGTTTTTATTTCTTCGAATATTTCTTTTTCTGCTGTTTGTTTGAATATGCCTTCGGGTTCTTCTTTTTTTAATGAATCTCCGTATTTATTTTTTACTTTTTGGGCAATATCTTTAATGTATTCGCCTTGATAATAATCTTCTGGAAATTCTATTTTTTCTCCCAACAGTTCAAGATATCTTAATTTTACCGAATCACCGAGTACGCGCATCTGCCTGCCGGCATTGTTAAAATAATATTCCCTATCGACAGTATAGCCAACCCACTCAAGAATATTAGCAATAGTGTCTCCTACAACAGCATTTCTTCCGTGTCCAACGGTTAACGGACCGGTAGGATTGGCGGACACATACTCAACATTGGCTTTTTTACCTGAGTATAAATTTGACTTGCCGTAGCTGTCACCTTTATCTAATATATCTTCAATAACTTTTACAGTAAATTGATTTGTAAAATAGAAATTGATAAAGCCGGGTCCGGCAATTTTAATATCACTGATTATGTTGTTATCATAATCAAGGGAAGAAATAATTTCAGCAGCAATTTCGAGGGGCTTCTTTTTTAACTTCTTACTTAATATCATTGCTACGTTACAGGAAAGATCTCCGTGGTCGGGATTTTTGGATACTTCTAAATTAAAAGTGTGTTCTTTTAAATAATCTAATTTATTCGAAGCTTCATCAAATATTAATTTTATATATTCTTTCAAACTTTAACCTTTCAATCATTAGCTTTTTTTAATTCGAGATCTTCAACCTTGGTTATCGGAACATCACCCCAAAGTCTTTCTAGATTATAATACTCTCTTGCGCTTTTTAGAAATACGTGCACAACAACATCCACGTAATCGAGTAATACCCACGACAAAGTTGTATAACCTTCTTTATGCCAGTATCTTATCCCCTCGTCTCTCAGTTTTTTATCTATTTCATCCGAAATTGCTTTTACCTGTGTAGTAGAATCGGCGCTGCATATTACAAAATAATCTGTAAATGAAGTATGTTCAGAAAGTTTAAGTTGAACAACATTGTATCCCTTTTTTGAAAATATTAAATCTGTAATTTTTTCTGTTAAGTGTTTTGAATCCAAGTTTACCTCAATTTTTTATCCGTTAGCTAACGGATTAATTGTTTATAATCTTTTCCAACTACTACTGATACATCAAGCAAATAATTTTTGTTTACCTGTTGAATTACGTTATGTCTATTTATCCCTAACGAATCGGCAATATCTTCAGCAATTTTGATATTTCCTTTTCTGTCAATCACAATTGATTCATCAATATCAAAAGTTCTGTAATTTCCCATTTGAACAACATCAAATTTTTTGTTTCTTAAAAAGTTTGTTACTTTGTCTGCCGCACCCGCTAATCCACAACCGTTTAATACTTCAACTTGAACAGGCTTTGACAAAATCCTTTTTGAATTATCTAATTTATTATAGCTGTTCAAATTTTGAAGCTTTAAAATAAGAGAAAAACTCATAAAAGTTATTAAAATTATTAAAAGGATGATTATGCTATTTAAAATAATAGCATAACCGTTGTTCTTATTTTCCTTTGATGAAGAGAAATTTTTTGGTTGGAATTTAATATTCACTTATAATGGATCTTTAATAAATAAATGGATTAAAATCATATCCATAATTAAAGCCGCTAAACCTGCTGTAATTATAATATGAATTATAATACCTATAAGGATTATTGCTGAACTGTAATTGGATCATAAAATTTTTTGACGGTTTATAATTAATTGAGGCTTTGTCAATATAAATACCGTTAAATTTATTGTTTAAATTATTTTTAAAAGAATTATAAGGAGTAGTAACGATGCTTGTCCAAAGTTGAAAATTAAACTTGTTATTAAATTTATAAAACAACCGGTTTGTATAAGAACCTACAGCTAATTGATTATCGCCAGAAGCAGAAAATGATAAATTGTAAATGTGACTCATCTGAAAATTTTTTGGGTTAAAAATCCCGAATAAACGGCCATTTTCAACGTTTATTATTCCATCACTTACGGATTCTTTGATTTTATTCTGATCTTTATATTGTGAAAATACAGGAAGTGAAATTAGTAGTATCAGTAGAATTATTATTTTTTTTATATTGTAAATCATCATTTTCTCATCTATCTTTACTTCAAATATAGCTATAATGTTTATATACATTCAAGATATCATTAGGTTCCCTATCCATTTATGTGACGTTTTTCATGTTAAATTATTTACAATTTATTAATTTTTTATTTTTTGTCTTGACTATAAAAAATATTGCTCTTACATTTGTAGTCAAAATTATGAAGATAAATACTGGGACATATTACAATTACTTTTTTTCATTTAACCAAAAATCTTGGTGGTGGTTTGGAATTAATAATAATATGACACAGTAACCTGTAAAAAATAACTTTTAATATTAACCCCTTGCAGTTTGCTGTAAGGGGTTTTTTATTTTATGGTAATAAAATGAATTTTGAACAATTTAAAAAATTAGCAAAATCTTACAATTTGATACCCGTTTACGAGATTATCACGGCGGATTTGTTGACACCGGTTCTTGCTTATTTAAAACTTAGACAAATCGGTCAACTAAGTTTTTTGCTTGAATCCGTTGAAGGTGAAAACAGCATAGCAAGGTATTCGTTCATCGGAGTTAATCCCACAATAATAATTTCAAACAAAGGTGAAACCATTTCATTCAAAACAGGGGGCAATTTAAATACTATTAAAGGGAATATTTTTAATGTATTGGAAGAGATTACAAAAAAATACAAACAGCCAACATTAAAAGAACTGCCTGATTTTACCGGGGGTTACGTCGGATTTTTAGGTTATGAAAATATTTCACTTATAGAAAATTCTATAAAACTTTCACCTAATACCGAAACTGAATACGATTCTATATTTGGTTTGTATCAAGATTTAGTTGCATTCGATCATTTGAAACATCAATTAATTTTAATTTCAAACGTACTTTTAGACAAAAATTCAAATTATCAATTAGAATATAATAATGCTAAGAACAAAATTGAAAAGATTAAAAACTTATTAAAGAAACAAACTAATTATAAATCCAATTTTTCCATTATTAATTTTGATAAAGATAAGATAGACAGCACAGAGTTTTTCTCAAGGGTTAATGAAAGCAAAGAAAGAATTGAAGACGGAGATATTTATCAAATTGTTATATCGGAAAGATTTTCGGCATCTTTCAATGGAGACCCTTTTAATGTTTACCGTGCATTAAGAATCATCAATCCTTCTCCTTATATGTATTATTTAGAATTTGAAAGCAATTTTACGATAACCGGAACTTCACCGGAAGACTTGGTCAAAGTAAAAGACGGTAAAGCTCAAGTTTTACCAATTGCAGGAACAAGAAAAAGAGGTGATACGGAAAACAGAGACATAGAATTGGAAAATGAATTATTAAACGACCCAAAAGAACTTGCAGAACACACTATGCTGGTAGATTTAGGGCGTAACGATCTTGGAAGAGTATGTCAGTTCAATTCGGTAAATGTTGTTCAAGATAAAAAAATTCAGAGGTATTCACACGTAATGCATATTGTTTCAAAAGTGGAAGGACAACTTTTAAATAATAAATCATCAGTTGATGCTTTAAAATCCTGCTTCCCTGCTGGGACAGTTACGGGTGCTCCTAAACTAAAAGCAATTGAACTAATAAATAATTACGAGAATGAACCAAGGGGAGTTTATGCCGGTGCAATCGGTTATCTGGATTTTTCAGGAAACCTTGATATGTGTATTTCAATCAGAACACTTTATTCAATAAAAAACAAAATTTTTTGGCAGGCAGGTGCAGGAATAGTGTATGATAGCAAGCCTGAACTGGAACTGAAAGAAATTTATAATAAATCAGCTGTATTAAAAAAAGCATTAATATTTGCAGAGGTAATTGATGAAAGTATTAGTAATTGACAATTACGACTCATTTACGTACAACCTTGTTCAAATGTTGGGAATTTATAATTGCGAACTAATCGTAAAAAGAAATGACGAAATAACGACTGATGAAATTAAAAAAATATCACCCGATAAAATTTTAATTTCTCCCGGACCCGGAAGACCTGAAAATTCAAAAGTTACGCTCTCTGCAATAAAAAGATTCTCCGGTAAAATTCCAATACTCGGAGTATGCCTTGGTCATCAAGCAATCGGTTATTCATTTGGTGGAAAAATCATTAAAGCTAAAAACATAATGCACGGTAAAACTTCAAAAATTAAACACGATAACAAAACAATATTTAAAGATGTTCCCCCCAATTTTGAAGCTACGCGATATCATTCACTTATTGTCGAAAGAAAATCTCTTCCCGAAGAACTGGAAATATCCTCCGAAACAGAAGACGGTACAATTATGGGATTACGTCATAAACATTTACCTATAGAAGGCATACAGTTTCATCCGGAATCAATTCTTACTATCGAAGGAAAAAAGATAATTAAAAATTGGTTGGAATTATGATAAGGGAGATATTCGAAAAATTACTTGCAAAGAATAATCTATCATTAGAAGAAGCATCTTTTTTGATGAATGAGATAATGAGTGGTAATGTAAACAATTCATTGTTAGCCGGAATACTTACATCTATGAGATTAAAAGGTGTCACTTCTAAAGAGATAGCGGGGTTTGTAAAAGTAATGCAAGAAAAAAGTCTGAAGTTTAATGGTGATAACTCAGATGCAATTGATGTTTGCGGAACAGGGGGAGATAATTCAGGTACGTTTAATATTTCCACCGCTGTAGCATTTGTTGTTGCGGGCGCGGGAATAAAAGTGGCAAAACATGGTAACAGAGCTATTTCAAGTAAAAGCGGAAGTGCAGATGTTTTGAGAGAACTCGGTGTAAATATAACTTTACCACGGGAGATTTCTGAAAAAGCTTTAGATGAGGTTGGGATAACATTTTTGTTTGCACCTCAATATCATCCAGCAATGAAGAACGCCGCAACAGTAAGAAAAGAATTGGCAATTAGAACAATATTTAATATGCTGGGACCGTTGACAAATCCTGCTGGAGTAAATAAACAAATGGTTGGTGCGTTCAGCAACGATGCAGCAAAATTAATGGCGCAAGCATCAATCCACCTGAATTTTGAAAGAGTATGTTTTCTCTGCTGCGATGACAAATATGATGAAATTTTACTTAATGGAACGACCGAAATTTTTGAATACAACGGAAATTCAACAATTAAAAATTATCAGATTACTAAGGAAACTTTCGGTTATGATAATGTAGATATAAGTGAAATAAAAGGAGATACAGCAGAGACTAACGCAAATATTATCAAAGATATTTTTAACGGTACTAACACAAACGGCTGTTTTACTACTGTAACTGCAAATGCTGCTTTAGCTCTATATTGTGCAAAATATTCTGATAATATTACTCAGTGCAAGGAAGCTGCCGAAAAATCCCTAACAACCGGTGCTGCAAAAAACAAATTAGATGAACTAATAAAATTCTGTAGTACAAATAAATAAAAATGAGCATATTAAATAAAATACTCGAACAAAAAAAAGAAGAAATTAGAATCTTAAAGAATAATTTTTCTCTCAACTCCTTTGAATCAATGGAATTATTTAACTCTGAAAACTTAAATTTAATTGATAAAATAAAGAGCACGAAAGATATCTCAATTATTGCCGAACTAAAAAAGCAAAGCCCCTCTAAAGGAATAATAAATGAAAAATTTGATCATAAAAATATAATTGGAACATATTTCAACTCAAAGATTGCCGGCGTTTCCGTTTTAACGGATGAAGTTTATTTCGGCGGTAATATAACTTTGTTAAAAGAAATAGCAGAATTTAAAAAACTTCCTCTTCTTAGAAAAGATTTTATAACTGATGTTTTTCAGGTTTATCAATCAAAGGCATTTGGCGCGGATGTAATTCTTCTTATTTGCGAAGTGCTTTCAAAGTCACAAATCAATGAATTAATTTGTTCAGCAAACGAAATTGGCTTAGAGGTTTTGTTAGAATTACACTCAGAAGATCAAATCAACAAAATTGATTTTAATTTAAGCAGACTTGTTGGAATAAATAATCGAAATCTCACGGACTTTTCTGTGAACTTAAATACAACTGTTGCTATCTCACAATTGCTACCTGAAGATGTTCTAATAGTATCTGAAAGCGGGATTAACAAAAAAGAAGATTTATCAATAATAAAAAAAACAAATGTAGACGTTGTTTTAGTCGGTGAATTTTTAATGTCTTCTAAAGACTTGAAGAAAGGTTTAATGAATTTAGTGAAATGGTGCCAAATTGAAAGTTAAAGTTTGCGGAATAACAAATCTGGAAGACGCGCTTATGTGTGAAGCATACGGCGCAGATGCTTTGGGCTTTATATTTTACAATGAAAGCAAAAGATATATTGAGCTTAATAAAGCAATTAAAATCGTACGTGAGCTTTCCCCTTTTACTATGAAAGTTGGAGTGTTTGTAAATGAAACACCCGAATTAATTAATAAAGTGGCAGCAAACATTCATTTAAATACTGTACAACTACACGGGGAAGAATCACCGGAAACAGTAAATAAAATATTATTCCCTGTGATTAAAAGTTTTAGAATTACTGAGACATTTAATTTCTCGATATTAAGTGAATACAATAATTGCGGATTTTTGTTTGATTCTTTTTCAACAAGAAATTACGGCGGAACAGGAAAAAGTTTTAACTGGAATAAAATACCCGACAAGATTAAAAACGATATAATACTATCGGGCGGAATATCTGAAAAGAATATAAAATACATTGTTGAACAAATTAGACCACAAGCTATTGATATATCTTCTTCATTGGAAATAAGCCCGGGTAAAAAAGACGAAAATAAGGTGAGGGATTTTTTCTCACTTTTTAAATTATTTAGGAGTGAAGGATGCTGATAATATTAAATTTAGATACACAAAGAAATGATATTGATAATATTAAAAATAAAATTATTGAATATAATTGTACACCCCACGAAATCCCAGGAGAGAGAAAACTTGCAATAGGGATAACGGGACCTACTAATACAATCAATGAAGAGGAAATCAGAAAAATGAAATCTGTAGATGAAGTAATAAGAATAACAAATAAATACAAACTTGTTGGCAGAGAAATGAAAGAAGATGATACTGTGATAAAGATTGGTGACTGCAAAATAGGAGGTGGTAACATATCAATAATTGCAGGACCTTGTTCAGTTGAAAGCAAAGACCAAATATTTGATATTGCAGGAAGATTAAAGAAAATGGGTATTAATTTATTAAGAGCAGGGGCGTATAAACCCAGAACGAGTCCTTATTCTTTTCAAGGATTAAAAGAAAAAGGGTTGCAGTATTTGGATGATGTGAAAAAAGAGTTTGGAATGTCAATTGTTACGGAAGTAAAAGATACACATACAATACCAATTATTGCTGAAGTTGCAGATGTTTTGCAAATAGGTGCAAGAAACATGCAGAATTATTCTTTGCTTGAGGAAGTCGGAAAAATTAATAAACCAATTTTACTTAAAAGAGGAATGGCAGCAAAAGTTGAAGATTTATTACTATGTGCAGAATATATTTTGGCACAAGGTAATTATAATGTAATACTTTGCGAACGAGGTATCAGAACTTTTGAAACATCAACCCGCAATACACTGGATTTAAATTCCGTACCGGTTATTAAAAAAATGTCACATCTTCCAATAATTGTTGACCCCTCACATGGAACAGGCTATTGGGATAAAGTTACACCTATGAGCTTAGCAGCAATAGCCTGTGGTGCTGATGGATTAATTATAGAGGTACATAATCATCCCGATAAAGCACTTTCTGACGGTGCACAATCTTTAACATTAGAACGATTTGAAAAATTATTTTCTAAAATAAAAGAATTAATCCCTATAATTAAAAATCAAGAATTGGAATAAACGTGTTAAAATATTATAAATTTCCTGATGTTAAAGGATACTTTGGTAAATACGGCGGTAAGTTTGTACCCGAAACCCTAATATCACCATTAATGGAATTAGAAGAATACTACAAGAAACTTAAAACCAATATTTCTTTTTTAAAAGAACTTGAAAAATTAAACACAGAATATTCCGGAAGACCAACACCGCTTACATTTGCTTCAAATTTAACCAAACATTACAAAGGCGGAAAAATATATTTAAAAAGAGAAGACCTTTGTCACACCGGTGCTCATAAAATCAATAATGCAATTGGACAAATACTTGTAGCAAAGAGAATGGGGAAAGACAGAATAATAGCTGAGACTGGTGCCGGTCAGCACGGTGTTGCAGTTGCAACCGTTTGTGCAAAATTCCGTTTGCATTGTTTAATATTTATGGGAGAAGAAGACGTTAAGAGGCAAAGACCCAATGTGTTAAGAATGAAAATGTTGGGTGCAGAAGTAATTGAAGTTACATCCGGGACAAAAACATTAAAAGATGCTGCCAACGAAGCAATAAGAGATTGGGTAAGCAATATTGAAAACACTCATTATATAATCGGTTCTGTGGTTGGTCCTCATCCTTATCCGATGATGGTACGAGATTTTCAATCAATAATCGGAATAGAAACAAAAAAGCAGATAAATAAAACAGAGGGTAAAAATCCTGATAAAATAATTGCCTGTGTCGGCGGGGGCAGTAATGCAATCGGTATTTTTTATCCCTTTATAGAAGATGATGTTGAACTAATCGGGGTTGAAGCTGCAGGCAAAGGGTTAGAATTTAAAGAAAATTGTGCAACCCTTACTTTGGGTAAAGACGGTATCTTTCACGGGATGCGGTCCTACCTTTTGCAAAATGAATTCGGACAAGTTGAAGAAGTTTATTCAATTTCTGCAGGTCTTGATTATCCGGGTGTCGGGCCAGAGCATAGCTATTTGAAAGATGAAAAAATAGTTTCATACTTTTCTGTTACAGATGAAGAAGCGCTGGAGGCAGCAAAAATGCTTTCAAAAGCTGAAGGAATAATACCTGCACTTGAAAGCGCACACGCAATTGCTTACCTCGAGTACATAATGCCGAAAACTAAAAAAGATGAAATTATAATCCTCAACTTAAGCGGCAGGGGTGATAAAGATATGGAAACTTATAAAAATCTATTCGTATAAAATGTCAGTAATAAAAAATCAAATAAAAGCTATAAACGATAAAGGCGATAAGGCTCTTTCTATTTTTTTAACGAGTGGATTTCCGAATAAAAAAAATTTTACAGAATTAGCTTTAAATATTTTTAATGCCGGAGCAGACATACTGGAAATAGGTATTCCCTTCAGTGACCCCATTGCCGATGGAAGTGTTATCCAAAAATCTTCCCAGCTTGCATTAAAAAACGGAATAAATATCTCCGCTACATTTGAATATGTACAAGAAATCAGAAAATTTTCGGCAAAGCCAATTTTACTTATGGGTTATGCAAACCCAATTTTGGCTTATGGAATAGAAAGATTTGCAAAAGATTCATATTACTCCGGCGTTAACGGTTTAATTATTCCGGACATCCCGGTTAACGAACAGAAAGTTTTTTATAAAAATCATTTCAATAATTTGGACATCATTTCTCTCATTGCTCCTACTACACCTGTGAACAGAATAGAAATGATTGATGAAAAGTCTTCGGGTTTTGTTTATTGTGTAAGCATCAACGGAATTACAGGGATAAATTTTGATAAAGAAATAAATGAGAATTACTTGAAAACTATCAAGAACACAATAACAAAAAATAAAACTTTAGTTGGTTTTGGTATTTCAAGCCCGAACGATGCAAAAAAAGTTTTACCTTATTGTGATGGTATTATTGTAGGCAGTGTTATAATCAAGTCTTTATTAAAAGAAAAACCGCCATACCAGAAAACATTAAATTTAGTTAGTGAATTAAAAAACTCACTGATAAATTAGAGCTAATTTTTTACTCTGCAAACCATTTCTATTTCTACTGCAGAATCCCCGGGTAATTCATTAACACCGATTGCACTTCTTGCGTGTTTCCCGGTTTCACCAAATATTTCTCCAAGTAATTCTGATGCACCGTTTGCAACAAGATGTTGGGATGTAAAATTATCAGCACTGTTTACAAATACCGTTAATTTTACAATTTGTTCGATGTTCTCTAATGAACCAGTAATACTTTTTACGACACTCAAACAATTTAACACACAAATTTGTGCTGCCTTTTGTGCTTCTTCAAGAGTTAAAATAAATCCTACTTTCCCTTTATATTTCAATTCACCCTTTACAACCGGTATTTGTCCTGCCGTAAAAACAAGATTACCGGATTGTACCGACGGTAAATATGCTGCCATTGGTTTAGTTGGTTCAGGTAATTCAAATCCAAGTTTTTTTATTTTATCTTCAATCATAATTTCTCCCGTTTTAACTAAATATATATTTGTTATTTTATATTATTAATTTATGTTACGCATTATTTAACAATTTATAGCCACGGCTGTTAGGTCGTGGATTAGATATAGTAATCGGACACAGGCTTTAGCCCAAAATCTTTTTTTTATGTGGCTAAAGCCAATAGTTATGGATATCATTTGCCCACGACCTAAAGGTCGTGGCTATTCATATTTCATATTTTGCGCAAGATGAGTTATTAAAATAAAATTTTATATCGGTACAATTTAGGAATTTAATAATATGCTGAAAAGTAAATTTGAAGAATTAGTGGATATAGTTAAAAAACTTAGGAAAGAATGTCCTTGGGACAGAGAGCAAACAAATGATTCAATAAAAGCTGCCACAATTGAAGAAGCCTACGAAGTTGTTGATGCTATTGATAAAAAGGATTATGAAGAATTAAAAAAAGAATTAGGTGATTTGTTATTACATATTGTTTTTCACTCAATAATTGCGGAAGAAAATAATAAATTCAAACTAGTGGAAGTGATTGATTCAATAAAAGAAAAACTTATAAACAGACATCCACACGTTTTTGGAGATGTAAAAGTAAATAATTCTGATGATGTAAAACGTAATTGGGAAATGATAAAATTAAAAGAAGGAAGAGAATCTGTACTGGAAGGTATTCCGGATAATTTACCTTCTTTGCAGAAAGCACACAGGTTGCAGGATAAAGCAGCAAAAGTTGGTTTTGATTGGAAACGAAAAGAAGATGTTTGGAAAAAAGTAGAGGAAGAATTAAACGAAATGCAAGAAGCAGAGAATAATAAGTCTATTATAGAAATAGAAGAAGAGATTGGAGATGTAATTTTTTCAATTGTAAACTATGCAAGATTTATAGGTGTAAACCCAGAGAATGCCTTAAGAAAAACCAATAAAAAATTTATAAAAAGATTTAACTATGTTGAAAAGAGCATAAAAGAAAAAGGTAAGAAAATTGGTGAATCAAATTTAGAAGAAATGGATTTTTACTGGAACAAAAGTAAAAAGTTATTTTGAATTATTATTCTTTCTGTTTGATTTGTCAACTTTTTCATAAGCATCAATAATATCTTTAACCAATCTGTGCCTCACAATATCACTTCTGTCAAAATAAGCAAAACCTATTCCATCAATGTGACTCAATATTTCTTCTGCCTGTACAAGTCCACTTAAACTTTTACTAGGAAGATCAATCTGGGTTATATCACCCGTAATTATTGCCTTGGAATTAGCACCGAGTCTTGTTAAAAACATTTTCATTTGAATATCTGTGGCGTTTTGTGCTTCATCAAGAATAACGAACGCGTTATTTAATGTCCTGCCCCTCATATATGCAAGCGGTACTATTTCAATAATAGTTTTTTCAAAATAACTTTTTAGTTTATCTGAAGGCATCATGTCATCTAAGGCATCATATAAAGGACGAAGGTAAGGATCAATTTTTTCTTGAAAATCACCAGGTAAAAATCCTAAACTTTCACCGGCTTCAACTGCCGGACGAGCAAGAATTATTTTTTTAACTGTTCCTTTTTTTAGTTCTGCAACAGCTAAGGCTACTGCCAGATATGTCTTACCAGTACCGGCAGGACCAATAGCAAAACAGATATCATTTTTTTGAGCGCTTTGTATGTATTTTAATTGCCCTGAAGTTTTAGCTTTTATAGTGTCATTTTTTGTGTAAAGAATTATCGATTCGTATTCTTCCTCGTTAATTATTTTTTTACCTTCTTTTGTAAGAGATATAATCGTATTCACATCGGATGATTCAAGTTTACCGTTTGTGTTAAGAACATAAATCATCTCTTTTAAAATTTTTTCAATCACATCAATCTCTTCTTTTACTCCGTTAACATAAACCGAATCTCCTCTTACTGTAATTGATGCACTGAATCTTTCTTCAATTTGTTTTAGGTTGACATCATTGACACCTAGAATTTCTAACATGTTAGCACTATCTAATTTTATTTCTTTTTGTTCTGCGGTCATTGTTACATTTTCATTTAAATAAAAAAACCCTCATCATTTAAAAAATGATAAGGGTTTTAAGTAATATATTAATATTTAAGGACAAGCTTACTGAACAGGAGCTGGTTTATAGTTCCTTCTGATTTTATTGTATTTAGCTTTTTCTTCTTCTGTAAGCTTTGGAATTTTAAATACCTGTTTAGGATAAATTAAATCAGGGTCCTTAATTTTATCACGATTTGCTTTGTAAATCATTGGCCATGCAAAAGCGTTGCCGTAATGCTGAGGTTTCTTAGCAATATTCCAAAGATTATCGCCTCTAACTACTGTATAATTAATTTCAGGTGGTTCTTCTATCCAGGCATCTAAATCTCTTTGAAGAGTGCTATGAACTCTTTCGTAAAATTCTGGTAAAGCACTAATTTTATTTAGTTTTAATAGATCTAAATCTTTTTGGCTGTCAATTTTTGGACCATCTTGTCCGGCAATTCTACCGTCAAGTTGATTAACTGCAACTCTAAAATTAACAACATCTTCTGGTGTTACACCAATTATACTGTATAATTTATTCATACAGTCGTCATAGCTTTCAACTTTTGTGTTCCTTAAATTGTTAATGTCTGTTTTTAAGGAAGCTATTTCACTTGTAAGTGATTTCTTTTGGGTTCTCAAATTTGTCATTTGAGCTTCCCATTGTTCTTCGGTCATCTCTGTATCTTGTGCCAAGATATTAGCTGAAAAGAATAAAAGAAGAGCGAAGATACCTAAAACTGATTTATTTAATTTCATAAGATTTACTCCAATTTCTTTTTTTTAAATCGTTATTGATTCTTCATTTTGTTTAGATTGGCTTTAGTCTCTTCAGTCACTTTTTTACATTCTTCGAGTTTTGCATTTTTCTCTGCTATAGATTTCTGCAAATCCTCTCTTTCTTGTTTAAGTGTTTCCGATTCAGCCTTAAGTGAGTTAACTTCCGCTCTGAGGTTGTTTAACGTCAACATTTGTGTGTCGCTTACTCCACCGCAGCCTACAAAGACACTTGTAGTAACGGCAAATACTAACACTAATGCTACATTCTTAATGTTTTTGCCTATTTCCATTTGGGACTCCTTTAGGGTATTTAAAATTATTAATGAAACAAAATATATAATAATAATATTGAATTAGCAATTTTTAGTACGTTAAACATACTAAATTAATTTTTTTTCTACAAAGCTTGTGTAAGAATTTCCGGCAATAATAATATGGTCAAAAACGGGTATATCCAAAAGTTTACCTGATTCGACTAATTTTTTAGTCAATTTTTTATCTTCCTCACTAGGTGTACAATTTCCGCTAGGATGATTATGCATTAATATAATACTAGCTGCACTATTTTCAATTGCAGATTTAAATACTTCCCTAGGGTGTACAACGCTTGAATTTAAATTACCGATAGATATTATATCATAATTTATAATTTTATTGGCAGAATTCAAGTTTATAAGCAAAAATTTTTCCTTTAATTCATCTCTCAAAAGAGGAATAAATATTTCTGCTACATCACTTGGAGAAGTAATTTTCTTATCTGAAAACCATTTTTTCTGCGATTGAATTCTCCTGCTCAATTCAAATGCTGCTAATAATGTTGCAGTTTTATCTTTTCCTATACCCGGTGTTTTCATAAAAGTTGAAAAAGATTTTGCAGACAACTTAGCTAAGTTTCCATAAGTGGAAATCAATTCCTGCGCAAGAGTAATTACCGATTTACCTTTTGTACCTGTTCTTAAAAGTATAGCAAGAAGCTCAGCATCGGTAAGGCTTTGCTCTCCTCTTAATTTTAATTTTTCTCTCGGCCTGTCATCAACAGGTAATTCTTTTACGGTTAGAATAACGCACCTTGTTATTATTCGTTTATTTTATATCTATCAATTAGTCTAAAAATACCATTTTTATATTTAACTAAATTTAAAAAACTATTTATTCTGTTTTTATCAAATAAAAAATTATTGTGAATACCTTTTACTTCTTTGCTTGTTTTTAATGCTTGTGCAACAGAATAAACATTATCTCCGTTTACATTTAATATTGAAAGCAAGAACTTTGTAATATCGTAACCATAAAGAACATTTCTATTAGAGTCATATTTATTTTGTTCGAAATATTTTCTGTTAAATTGTTTATAATTTCTATTTCTGAAAGGAATAAAATAATCAGACGTAAAAATAAGATTACTGCCGATAGTAGAAGATGATTTTAATAATTTTGATGAAAACCAATCTTGGTTTCCGTAAAATTTTATATTTAGACTATCCACGTGTAAACTATCAATAACTAAATAAGAAAGTACATAAGCAGCATCGTTACTGCTGGAAACAGGTACATAAATACATTGAAGTGTATCTCTAAATTGATTTATTTTATTGACACTTTCTTTAAAATTATATTTACCGCTTTGATAATCTGAATCAACCCAAATCTCGCCGCCTAATCTTGTAAACTCTTCAGCAAATGCTTGTGCTAATTTTGAAGAATAAGTATCACTTGCTTTTAAGATTGCAGCTCTTCTTACAGTGTCAACATGAAAAGCATAATTTGCCATTACTTTTCCACGTGTTTCAAAAGACGGATTTGCCTGAAAAAAATTTTCATTTTGTAAAGTTAAACCGTTTTCCGTTGCAGTTGGAGAAATAAGTGGAATGTCAGTCCTGTAAAAAGCTTCATTAGCATATTTTACTTCATCGCTAAAAAGAGGACCAATAATGGCTTTTAATATTGGTATATCTTCAAATTCATCTCTAATTTCAAAAATCTTTTCGCGGTTTCTTTCTGAATTTCTGACTAATAAACCTATTTTGTCATCATGTGTTTTATTAAACTCATTAACTGCAAAGCGTATTCCTTCCAAAATCTCATTAACTGGAGAATACTTATCTTCATTTTTACCAAGTGGTAGTATAACACCGATTATTGTTTCTGTAGAACTTATTCTTCTTTCAAACCCACCATGTTTATAAAGATTTAAAGCATCTTCGTACTCAGCAGATTTCGGGTAAAGATTTAATATTTCTTTAAAAGAGTTTTTTGAACTTTGTATATCCCCTTCCTTAAAATAAATCTGTCCAAGTAGATACAGAATAAAGGGCGTTATGATTTTACTTTTGGAACTATCATAAATTCTTATTAAATCAAAAGAGGATAGATAATTTAATGCTATTTTTTTTCCTGTTGATTTTGCATAATGAACATAATACGGCAGGGTTGTTTCACTAATGAGCTGTATAATTTTACTCATTCCCCCAAAGTAGTCTTTCATTATATAATATAACTTAGAAAGAGTAAGCAATGCTTCGTTTCGATATTTACTGTCGGGATAGTACTGTAATAATTTATTTAGTGTAATGTTAGCATTCTTAAATTTGTTTAATCTTAATTCTGATTTTGCTTTAAATAAATATGATACCGTAGTTTTAGAGTTTATTTTATTATTATCAATTATCCATTCAAAAATTTCTAATGCTAAAGAGTATTTGCTTTTTTCAAATAATCTAACAGCGGCATTAAACTTATTATCAATTAAATTTTGATTAACTTGTGAAAAAGATATTGAGCAAAAAACAAGTACAAGTAAAAAAGTTGAAATTTTATATTTATTCATTATAAGTATTCTGGTTTTTCAATAAAGACAAAGCGTTTTTTTTACCTTTTAAAGCAATGTTATGTTTCGAATTCATTTTTAATACCAAATCATAATAATTAACAGCTTTATCAATTTTTTTGTTTTTTATGCAAATGTCTGCAAGTTTGATGTATAAATACGTGCTTTGGTTTTCATTTAAGCTAATACATTCTACAAAATATTTTTCTGATTTTATGTAATTTTTTGCTTTATAATAAATCTCGCCTGCTAATTTATATACCTTATAATTTGCAGTACTCATTTTTATACAAGTTTCAATATTTTTAATTGCATGGTTTATCATTTTGGTGCTTAAATAAATCTCGGCATAAATAAATTTAAGTTCCCAATAATTTGAATAGAACTTTTCCGATTTTTCCGCATATTCTAAAGCTTTATTAAATTTACTCTGAGCAAGATAAATTTTAGATAAAAACAATTGAGTCTCATAAAACAATTCCGGTTCATTATTAAACTTTAAAAAGTTTTCAAAATTGATTTTTGCAATTTCATAATCTTCAAGCATAAAATATGCATAACCTATAAGGAATAAAGCATAAGGTTCTTCATCGGGTGTAACTGGTGTTAAAATTTCGACAACTTCGTTCCATTTTGAACTTTTCAAATATATTTGTGCTAAATAAATTATTACATCAATTCTATCAGGATTTTCATTCAAATAATTTAATAATAAATTTTCAGATTCTTTTGATAGATTTTGATCTTGATATAATTGTGCAAGTTGAAAATAAGGTTCTGCATTATCCGGAAACTCTTCAATTAAGGATTTATATAATTGTGAAGCATGTAAAAATTTACCTGATGCAGCAAACTTTTTGGCATTATTTAATTTAAATTCTATTTGACGATTATTACCCAAAATTATTCCCACTCAATTGTTGCAGGAGGTTTTGAGCTAATATCATAAACAACTCTATTTATTCCCCTTACGTTGTTAATAATTTCGTTTGAGACTTTTGATAAAAAATCAGAGTCAAACCTGAACCAATCGGCTGTCATACCGTCAGTTGAAGTAATTGCCCTTAATACTATAACATTTTCATAAGTGCGAGAGTCACCCATCACACCAACTGTTAGTACCGGTAGAAGCACAGCAAAAGCCTGCCATATTTCTGAATAAAGATTTTCATCTTTTATCTCCGTTATAAAAATATCATCTGCTTCTTTTAATATCTCAAGTCTCTCTTTAGTAATTTCCCCAATTACTCTAACTGCTAAACCAGGACCGGGGAAGGGGTGTCTTTCTATAAATGATTCGGGTATTCTTAATTCTCTACCGATATTTCTTACTTCGTCTTTGAATAATTCTCTAAATGGTTCGATTAGCAATAAATCCATTTTCTCAGGTAAACCGCCAACATTGTGATGTGTTTTAATCGTTTTTGAAGTCCCCGCAACTGGTGAAGATTCAATAACATCGGGATATAAAGTTCCCTGAACAAGAAATTTTAAATCGGAATATTTTTTTGCTTCTGATTCAAATAACTCTATAAATGTATTTCCTATTACTTTTCTTTTTTCTTCCGGGTTTATAATACCTTCCAATCTTTTTAAGAATATTTCTTCGGCATTAACGAAAAATACTTTTAAATTTAATTCATCTCTAAAAATATTTTCGATTTTTTCGCTTTCGTTCTTTCTCATAAGCCCTGTATCGATATGAACACAGATAAGATTATCCCCGATTGCTTTTTTCATTATCACTGCTGCAACAGTAGAATCAACTCCTCCGCTTAAAGCACATATTGCTTTCGATGAACCAATTTTATTTTGAATTTCAACAATTGATGATTCAATAAAATTAGAAGACTTCCAAAGACCTTTACATTGGCAGATTTCAAAAAGAAAATTACTAATTATTTTTTTTCCTTCTTCTGTATGGTCTACTTCAGGATGGAATTGAACACCGTAAATGTTTCTTTCTGTATTTGCTATTGCACAGTTTGGTGATGAATCAGTGGTAGCTAGGTTTATAAAATTATCGGGTAATTGCGTAATTAAATCTCCGTGACTCATCCATATTGAAGATGTTTTCTTTACATTTAGAAATAATTTATTTTTTTCTTCAATTTTAAGAATAACTTTTCCATATTCCCTTTTTTTAGCAGGTTCAACTTTTCCTTTTAGTAATTTACAGATGAGCTGTAGTCCATAACAAATACCTAAAATTGGTGTGCCAATATTGAATATTTCTTCATCAATAGAATAAGCATTTTCTGCATTAACACTTTGAGGACCACCGGATAATATGATTCCATTAGGAGTTAACTCTTGTATCTCATCAATTGAAATAGAATAAGGTTTGATAATAGAAAATACTTTAGCTTCTCTTATTCTCCTGGCAATAAGCTGTGTATACTGTGAGCCGAAATCAATAATAAGTATTTTCTCTTCTGAAATCATAAACTATTTTTTAAATTATAATTTAAAATAAAATCTTATAGTGTAAGATTTTTTTCTGGAATAAATCAATTATGAAAAGAAGTAAAAGGAAATTTTAATAAATAACTATTGTCCGATTAGAATTTTATAAGTTTCTACATCCAACAATTTTTCGATTTCTGAAGGATCGGATATTTCAATTTTTATCATCCAGCCTTTACCGTATGGATCGGTATTAACATCTTCAGGTGCATCGGCTAATGCTTTATTTATTTCAATAATTTTTCCGTTAAAGGGTACAAGTATATCACTTACAGTTTTTACAGCTTCAATTGTACCGAGTGTTTCACCAGCATGCACATCTGCTAAGTCAGGGTTTATATCCACAAACACAATATCACCTAACTCACTTTGCGCATAATCGGTAATGCCTATTGTTGCTACATTACCCTCTATTAATATCCATTCGTGATCATCACTGTATTTTAGATTCTCTGGGAAGTTCATTTTTACCTCTTTAACTTTTTAATCAGTAAATTATACTAATTATAATTTTATTCATATTTAAATTTTTCTATAAAACTGGTGTCAAAATTACCGCTCAAGAATTTTTCATCTTCAAGTATTTTTAAATGGAAAGGAATAGTAGTTTTTATTCCTTCGACAGTAAATTCTTCTAATGCTCTTCGTCCCCTCATTATTGCGTGCTCTCTGTTTTTTCCCCATACAATTAATTTTGCAATTAGTGAATCATAATATGGAGGAATAGTATAACCGTGATAAATGTGTGAATCTACTCTGATTCCATATCCACCAGGAAAATGCAATGACTGAATCAAGCCAGGAGAAGGTCTGAAATCTGCAGAAGGGTCTTCAGCATTTATTCTGAATTCTATACTATGTCCTATGGGCTTACGTGGAAGAGTTTCTATTTTTTCACCGGAAGCAACCAAAATCTGCTGTCTTATTAAATCTACTCCATACACCGTTTCAGTAACGGGATGTTCAACCTGAATTCTCGTGTTCATTTCCATGAAGTAAAAATTCTTATGTTTATCTAATAAAAATTCAAAAGTACCTGCCCCTTCATAATTTACAGCTTTAACACCAAGTAAAGCTGCTTCACCCATCTTGTTTCTTATTACTTCATCAATTGCGGGTGAGGGTGATTCCTCAAGAAGTTTTTGATGTCGTCTCTGAATGGAACAGTCCCTCTCTCCGTAATGATGAGCATTGCCATACATATCTCCCATTATTTGTATTTCGATGTGACGGGGATTTTCAATAAATTTTTCAAGATAAACATCATCTTTTCCGAAAGAGATTGCCGCCTCGGATTTTGCAGTATTAAAAGCATTTTCAAATTCATTCTCTTTCCAGGCAATTCTCATTCCTTTTCCGCCGCCGCCGGCTGAAGCTTTTATGATTACCGGGTAGCCAATTTCTATTGCTAAGAATTTCCCTTCTTTTATGCTTTCAATAACTCCATCACTTCCGGGAATTACGGGTACACCGTTTTGTTTCATTGTTTCTTTGGCAAAAGATTTATCACCCATTGCATTTATCATATCGGGTGAAGGTCCAATAAATTTTATATCTGATTCTTCACAGATTGCAGAAAAATCAGCATTCTCAGCCAAGAAACCGTATCCCGGGTGTATTGCATCCGCACCGGTAATTTGTGCGGCAGATATTATGAGAGGTATTTTTAAATAACTTTCAGAGCTTTGAGCAGGTCCAATGCATACGGCTTCGTCGGCAAATGTTACGTGTAAAGAGTCTGTATCTGCTTCGGAATAAACAGCAACAGTTTTTATTCCAAGTTCTTTGCAAGATCTTATTATGCGAAGAGCAATTTCGCCTCGATTGGCAATTAATATTTTATTAAACAATTCTTCCTCTACTTAAAAAAACTTGGAATTATTAAGAGGTTTCTATTAAAAATAAAGGTTGATTGTACTCAACAGGATTACCGTTGTCGACAATGATTTTTATAATTTTACCGTTTACGTCAGATTCAATTTCATTCATTAATTTCATAGCTTCAACAATACATAAAACGGAACCTTTGGATATTGTATCGCCTACTTTCACATAAGAATCTGCATCAGGTGCCGGGGCTCTGTAAAATGTTCCTACAATCGGTGAATGAATCTCGTGAAGGTTTGCTGTATTTTCCTGTTCATTAGCTTTTGTTTCTTCTTTAGTTTTTGAATTTTCAACAGCAGGCTGAGAAATATTTTGAGAAGTTACTTGCGGAACAAAAGGAACTGTAACATTTTCAATTTGTTTGCATATTTTAATGCGAACACCGTCTTTTTCAACTTCAAGTTCAGTAATATCACTGGCATTAAAAATTTTAACTAATTTTTTTATCAGATTTAAGTCCATTCTTCACCTTAAATTTTATAATTTCACTCTCTCTACGTAAGAATTTGTACGAGTATCAACCTTTAATTCATCACCGACATTTATAAAAAGAGGAACATTTATTGTTGCACCGGTTTCAAGAACAGCAGGTTTAGTAGCACCGGTAGCTGTATCTCCTTTAAACCCGGGTTCAGTTTCATTTACGGTTAACTGTACAAATATAGGAACTTCTATATTCACTATGTCGGTACCGTCAAAGAGAATGTCCAATTGTTCGCCTTCTTTTATGAAGTCGACATTGTTACCAATAAGTATTTTAGAAACATTAATTTGATCATAAGTTTCATTGTCCATACAAATAAGCAAATCACCTTCACGGTAAAGGAATTGATATTTTCTTCTTTCAATCCTAACCACTTCTATGTTTTCGCCGGCACGAAAAGTATTATCTAATACTTTACCTGTTTTTAGATTTTTTAATGTACTTCTTACAAAAGCTCCCCCTTTGCCGGGTTTGACGTGTTGAAAATTTATAATTGTGTATAAATTGTTTTTAAATTTTATTATCAATCCTGTTCTGAAATCCGATGTATCTGCCATAAGTATTTACAAATAACTTTAATATTAAAAAAAATAGATATCTATACATTCAATGTCAAGAATTCAATTTATTACAATTTATTTTATAACAAAATTATAATAAAATTGAAAAGATCATTGTGCAATTTTGTTATAATTATTCAGTCTGTACTAAATATTTATCAACCTGATTTGAAACTGTGAAGGTTTTATAATCCGTTTTAATATTATTTAAGACCTCTTTGGCTTTCGTTTTATTTCCGGCAAATAAATAATTTATACCTGCTTTCAATAAATATTCGGGATTAAGTGCAACTAGCTCATTAATATGAGCAGCTTTTTCAAAATAATCTCCAGCTTTTGCATAGTCTTTCTTAGAAGCATAATAATCCCCCTGTCCAGCTAAGGAAGCAGCTTTATACATATTAATATTTCCATCATAATCTTTAAAATATTTAAACGCTTCATCATATTTACCTAAAAAATTGTATGAATTTGCAAGATATATTTTTGCAGTTTCTCCATTTTTAGTTCCGCTGTAATCTTCAACAATTTTCTTTAATCCAATAAGTTTTGTTCCCGGTTTACCGTTTATTGCTTCAAGATAACTTCCGCTGTCATAAATCGTAACCATTCTTGATAGTTCTAATCCTGCTTGCTGATTTAATTGAATGTTTCTGTTTACAAAAAATATTATTAAAACTACTGTGACTAAAACAATACCGCCATACAACATTATTTTTGATCTGTATTCATCAATAAAAGCAAGAGTATTGTTAAAGCTTGTAACAAGTTTATCTTCTTTAATTGCTTTTTTGGTGAGTTTTTTCTTTTTCTTTAACATTCAATAATTCCTTGATGAGTATTATTTGTTACTAATTAAATTTTAGAGTGTAAATTTACAATTAAATATTTCAATCTTCCAGAAATTAGTTACTAAATAAGTGCGCCCAGAAGGACTCGAACCTTCAACCTCCGGAACCGGAATCCGACGTTCTATCCAATTGAACTATGGGCGCTTATACTAAAAAGAATTGTACTGTCTAAATTTATTATAAAGATGTGTTAAAATAAATGAAATTACTTAATTTTAATTGTCATTTAAAAATACTTCCAACCTCCGGAACTTAGTCTTCGCCGGATAAACTCCATCCGACGTTCTATCCAATTGAACTATGGGCGCTTACTTTAATAGATTTACACAGTTTATATTTATTAAAAGATAAGATAAAAATAATTGAGTTTACTTAATTAGATATTTATTTCTAAATCAGATAATATGATTCTAATATAAATAAAAATTGTTTTACAAAAAATTCATTAAAATTTATGGATAATATTGCTGTCGCTATCAATTAATGTTCAATGATAAAGTAAATGTTTGTGGAAGGTGTTAACTCATTTATCTAATTAATAGATATTCATTTTATTGATAAAAAAAGAAGCGGTCTAATATAGACCGCTTCCTAATAAATTTAACCTAAAGTATTTTTATCAGTAGTATTTTAGCTATTGATAACTAGAATCTACTTTTTAATTTTTTTGCATCAATTTAATTACAACTCTCCTGTTATTTGCCCTGCCTTCTTTAGTTTTATTTGATGCAACAGGGTTAGTCTCACCATATGCTTGAACTCTAAATCTATCTCTATTAACACCCTTACCAACAAGGTAATTTATTACACTTTCAGCTCTTCGTTTAGATAATATCATATTATAATTAGCTTTACCATATGCATCTGTATATCCTTCAACAATGGCTATGTATTGTGTTTGTTCTTTCATTGAGTTTACTAATTTGTTTAATTTAGGATATGAATCTTTTACCAAATTAAAACTATCAAATGTAAAATTAGCAACGGTACCTATTATCATTGGCTCTAATATTGAGCATCCATTATTATCAACTTTGTTATTTTTAGGTGTGTCCGGACATTTATCAAGATAATCTGCTACTCCGTCTCCGTCAGTGTCCAAAGGACATCCATCACTATCAACTTTTACTCCAGAAGGGGTATCAGGACATTTGTCAAGATAATCTGCTACTCCGTCTCCGTCCGTATCTAAAGGACATCCATCACTATCAATTTTAACTCCTGAAGGGGTATTAGGACATTTATCAAGATAATCTGCCACTCCGTCACCGTCTGTATCCAAAGGACATCCATAACTATCAACTTTAACTCCTTTAGGTGTATCAGAACATTTATCAAGATAATCTGCAATTCCGTCTCCGTCTGTATCAAGAGGACATCCGAAGTTATCAACCTTAACTCCTTTCGGAGTATTTGGACACATATCTTTAGAATCTACTATCCCATCACCATCGATATCTTTTTCCACCCAAAAGTAATAAGAAAGGGTTACACCCGTTGAAAAAACTAAATCAATTGCATCCCCAGAATTAAGATCATCAAAATAATCATTGTTCGTGCTATTTCCTGCAAAAACACCTCCAAATAAATTCAAGCTTATTTTATCAGATGTCATGAATCTAAGGCTTATATCAACATTTGTCGCAAGAATTTGATTGTCATATACATTGGCAGCAAAATTAGGCAGTCTGTTATCTCTAATATCTTTTGGATAGAACCAAAGGCTTGAAACACCAGCAGATATTGTTGTATATACTTTCTCACTTAATGTAAAAGTTATAGACGGACCGGCTCAAATATACCAGAATGGAGTTTGAAACTCTTTAGTAACTCCGATTCTATCTTCACCATTAAATACTCCTCTTGCACCAAAAAGCTTGATTCCAAAAGTCACACTTGAAGATGAGGGAAAATTATACTCGAAAGAACTTTTAAAAAGAGAGCCTAATTTTGTGGAGGGGTAATCTGCTTTTGCTATAGTAACACCTCCTCCAAGAGTAATAACATAAGTACGGGATAAATTATTGTTGGTATTTATATCAGTACCTTGCCCGAGATTAAACTGAGTTAACCCGAAAATTAAAAAAAATGTAAAAATTAGTTTTTTCATGCTACCTCCTAAATAAATTAAATTATATAATTTATTTTTTTGTTTAATATACTTCTACAAAAAGAAATATTTTTACTTAATAACTCTAATATTTATCATTATATACAAAATTTCTTAATTCTCTGAAAATTAAAAAAATAAGGCAAAACATTATAATCGCTAAGGCGTTAAGATTAAAATAAACTATACGGTTAGTTGTTTTCTCTCAAAAGTAAAGTTGGAGAAAATAGTTCTTAAAGTCAATTAAATAATTAGTTTAGATGAAATTATTTATTGAATTCCTTTAGAACTTATGCTGATCAGTTTTACCTTTGTAACTGCGTTAAATGGTTTGTTCTTTGAATACCCCAGCCAACCTTGTACAGCCCAGGTATTTAGTTTTAAGGGACTTTCTTTCTGTGGAATAACTTTGGTATGCTTTACAATAAAAGTATCATCAATGTAAAATTTAATTTCATTCTTCTTCCAGGTAAATGAATATTTATGGTATTCCTTTGTAAATCTATCGTGCAATAGAATTCCGTGAGATTCCCGCTTCCTCTGATCCCACGCAGCGGGGTCTGCAGAACAAGGATTGCCTTTATAACCCCAGGGACTAAGTGCCCTTTTCCAAGATGTAAAATAAGCAAATAGTTTCCCTCTTAATGATGGATGTGCTTCTGGACCATACCTAACTACTTCAATGTCTATCTCATTATTATTATTACAAAATGACGGATTGTTTGTGTTGTCATCAATTAGGTGAACGAAAAAAGCCGAGACAACTCCTGCTTTATTAGTGGGTTTCATTATGACACTGTAGGTAAACTCGTCTTTAGGACTAAATTTACTCCCGACGTATGTAACCTGCGCACCTTTTTCATCAATACATCCTTCTTTAGTAACCTTATTAAATCCTGCTGTTAGATAAAGAATGTTATTATTTATATTTACGTTCGATTGAGGAAAAGAAGCATTCTCAAATAATTCTCTTGCTTCTGTTTTTCTTTTTTCCCAGTTTTTTAAATTTTCAAATGATTTTAAAAGAATATCACCACTACATTCAGTAACGGGTTTGTGATTAAATATTCCCGGTAATGTAATCGATTGGTCATTTGTTGGTTTGCAATTTTGTGTCCTTGTTTTTTCCATTATAAAATCATTCATAAAAATTGTGGGAAAAAATATAAAGATTAAGATGAATTTCATTTAATGTACTAAATTTATTTAAAAATTATTTATCAAGATTTTTCATTTAAGTTAAGATGACTTAAACAATACGAATATGATTAGAATATATCCAGGCTTTTCCTGAATAATATACTTCCACTCTGTAAATACCTTTATTGTCAATTATAAAATCAGCCTTACTGTCATCTACTTTTTCTAATAGTTTTCCGTTATAAATCAATCTTATTTCTGCACTTTTTACCGGCAATAAAACTTTCAGAATTATTTTATATTCAAAAGGGATTGTTTCACCCATTTGATATTTACCTTTGTTGGTTTCAGCAAAAAAACGAAACCCTTTTGAATTCGCGCGGTAATCGTTAGCTACGAAACAATGTCCATTTGCAAGTGCATCGTAAATAAAATTTTTTGCTTTTTGATATTTTTCTTTTCTGTCGGGAACTAGTTTCTCATTTAATAAAATATGGGTTCTTATTGATTTGAAAAGTACTTTGTACGGAAAAATTTCGACTTCAAAAAAGCCTAAAAGGTTGTGCTTGTGTGCGTGTGCATCAACTCCTCCTATGCCAACAACTGGTTTTGTTAAATTTAATTCATCCCATTTTTCTAAAGTTTCTTTGGGAGGTGCTTCTATCGATTTTAATGGATGAACAAATGCTTGGTACTTGTTTTCTTCGGTTAAATTCTCCATCCACTCCGACATATGATTCCATATTTCAATTCCGTTAAAATCTTGGTTATCCCATTCCGTCCAAGGATAAGGCGGGTGTTCTTCCATATGTGCTCTTTTTTCGTGTGGGTGAGCAAGAAATCCAATACCCCCGGCATCTTTAACTTTTTTAACATATTCATTTGCATTCATTCTTGTTGAATATGAATCCTCAATTCCGAAAGCCAAATAGTGATTTTTATTTTCTTTGTCGTTTATCTCGCAACCGACAAGAAATAGTGTATCTCCGTACCAACCTTCATAACCTTCTTTTAAAGCTTTTACTGTATTATGGTCTGTTAATATTAAATAATCCAGACCGACTTCTCGTGCATAATTAATGATTTCATCAACTGTGCCAGTACCGTCAGAATAAACCGAGTGAATATGTAATGCACCAATGTATTCGTACATAACCAATTATAATTAATTGTTAGTATAAAATAGAAATAAAATTGTTTTTAGAAAAGAGGAGAATTATCTATCACACAAAAGTTTGTTTAAATATAAAATTAAAATAAATTTGTATAATTTAGTGGGATAACTTAATTTGTTTTACTTGAATTTACTTCAAATAATGTAGAATATTTAGTAGAATTTCCGTTTGTTAGTGTACTTAATTTATTTATTAAAATACTGATCCTTTCGTTTTCCTCATCATCGGAATTTTCAAAAGCTTCTTCAGATTTATAAGTATATATTTCTTCAAAATGATTCGATTTACCCCTCACTTCATAAACGCTGTAATCTTCCAAACTGTCAAAGTTTAATAATATCTTCAGTTCTCTGATTACGGCTAAATATTCTTCTCTTTTTGACGGATCAATTTCGTAACTGATCATCAATTTTACTCTTCCCATTAAATCTCCATAAAATTTGATTTATAAATTTAAGTAATATTCTCCAATAAAAATTGTTTTTGCAGATCCTGTCAGACTTACATTTTCAAAGATATTATTATTTTTTTCAAAATCAACAGTTAAATGTTCCCCGCTTTTAGTAATAAGTTTTATTGGAGGTGAAATGTTACTTGTTAAATTTACAACTAAAGCCGATGCAACCGAGCCTGTTCCGCAGGCAAGCGTTTCGTTTTCAACTCCGCGTTCAAAAGTTCTTATTAATATTGAGTCGTTTACAATTTTGATAAAATTTACATTGGTTCCGTCTGGTGCAAACTCAGGTAAATTTCTAATTTCTTTCCCAATATCATATACCGGGAATTCCATTAATTGATCATAATTAGAAAAAGGATTTTGAGGGTTTTCAAGGACATCATTTATTTTAATTACAACGTGAGGTGAGCCGGTATCTGAGTAATTTGCTGTTATTAATTGATCTGACGCTTTCACTTTAAAATTTAATTTAATTTTACCTGGAGGTTTAAAATCAAACCTTACTAATTCGTCTTCTATTACAAGTCCGGTATAAATTATACCGTTTGATAAAAATTTGGCGTTAACTGAACTTAATCTATTTGTATCATTTGCAAATTTTATTGCACATCTGGCACCGTTACCACAGAGAGTGTTTGTTGTTCCGTCAGCATTAAAGTATTGCATCTCAAAGTCGAAACCATTTTTATCTTTTATTAATAAAAGACCGTCGGCGCCAATTCCTGTTTTACTGTCACATAACTTTTTTATTAAATCAGCTGAGAAAATTATTTCGGAATTTTCTCTTTCATCGATAAAAACAAAATTATTACCAGCGCCGCTCATTTTTGTAAAGATAATTTTTTCCATAACAATACTAATTTAGTTGAATGAAGATTACAGAACAATATTAAAATATAGCATATCAATTATATAGAAGTTAAATTAAAGAAAGTCGTTGATATTAACCTATTATTGTTATATACCTCAGTTAAAAAAATAGTTTATTGTAAAAATATTTTTAAAAAGGTTTTTGCCTATAAATATAAGCTTTGTATTATTTGGAATTGCGCTTTCACTACCATCAATAAAATGCTGAACTTTGATCGTTGATGCCGGACAATCCGATTCAGTCTTCATTTCAGCAATTCTCTTTTTTTTAATTCATTAATTATTACTGACGTGTCAGGCGTAGTCCCGATTTATCGGGACGAAGACTGAGTGGAGGTGGCGGGAACCGAACCTTCTATATTTTATTATATTATTTAGCCTATCATTTATCTATAACATATTAAAAAACAAGCATTTATAAATTTTATACTTTTTTGTCTCGGATAGTAAAGTATAAGAATTATCCATTATTATACATTATTAGTGTAAGAATATTGCAAGAGCTATTGATATTGTCTTTTCCAATACTTATTTTTGTGATAGATATTTACACACACTTAAATAGATATGAAAGTAAGATACTATTTGGAATCAAAATCATCGAGGTCAGGTGAAAGTACTATCTGGTGTTACATAAGAGAATATGATAACACACTGACGCTTAACACTGATCAAAAAATTAAGCCTGAACTTTGGGATAAGAACGCTCAACGTACGAATCTTCGTAAAACTAAAGATACTATTCTGAAAGGATCATTAAAAAATATCAATCAATACCTCAATGCTTTTGAAAATAAAATATATGATATAACCCGTTCTATCCGGAGTAAAGACTTTAGTGCTGGTTTTAGTGTTGTTGCAAGTGAGATCAAAAAACAGTTTGATAAAAGAGAGACTGATTTATTTGCAATATTTGATGAGTTTATTGTTATTAAAAAATTGGAAGTTTCTAAGCAGTCAATTATAAAATTTAAAAGAATAAAATCACTACTTGAAGAATATCAAAAGTCGAACAGAGAGAAATTAAATTTCGATAAAATTACACCGCTCTTCTTTACAAAATTCTATAACTTTTTAATTGAAAGAAAAGAAATGCTTAATAATACTGCCTCAAAAAACATTCAATTTTTAAAAACATTTCTTATCTGGGCCAACACAAATAATTATACTAATAATACAAGTTATAAAACCTTCAAAAGTAAAACCGAAACAAACGAAGTAATTTATTTAACAGAACCGGAATTAATGACACTTTATAATTTAAGACTTGATAATGAAAAACTTAAAAGAGTGCGAGACTTATTTGTCTACCAGTGCTTTACAGGAGTGCGCTACAGTGATATACAAAACATATCAAGAGATGATATTAGGGGGGCTACCTGGTCTGTGAGAACTCAAAAGACACATCAGATTATAGACATACCGCTTAATGGTTTTGCTCTATCAATATTAGCAAAATATTCTGAATACCCAAATCCATTGCCTGTTATATCAAATCAAAAAATGAATAGATACCTTAAAGAACTTTGCAAGGAAGCAAAAATTGATTCAATTATTAAAATTATAAAGTATAAGGGTAATGAAAGAATTGAAGAAACTTTTAAAAAATATGAAGTAATCGGCACTCATACGGCACGTAGAACCTTTATAAGCTTATCATTACAGAAAGGTATGATGCCGGATGTTATTATGGCTATTACAGGACACACAACGTATAGAATGATGCAGAAATATTTAAAAATTGCTGATAAGCATAAACGTGATCAAATGGATAAAGTTTGGGGAAGTAGCTTAAGAAAAATTAAATAAAATTATAGAGGGAAATTATGACAGATATATTGAAGATCAATTCGCCAACTTTCGGTAAGGAATCAATTATTATTTATGTTGATACATTCAAAAGAATTAAAGATTTATTTATAAAAGAATATTCTAAGGAAGTTGCAATATTAATAGATAAAAAATTTAATATATACTATAATAAAATTATGTCTATTGCAGATGATTCAAATAAGTCATTTCTTAAAGAGAACAAAGCAGTATTTTCCAACTATTTATATGGAAATATGTTAGAAATGCTTTTCCTATTTCCAAAAGACTTTAAAAATGATCAAGGTTTCTTAGAATCACAAATAATATCTAACCTTAACAAATTATTCTTCTTTACAGATTTGACAATCATTTCTATAAAAAACGATTATAAGTCAATAGAAAAAATTCTCAAACGTACAAAAGAAATGAGTGGTCGATCAGCGGATAAGTATAATCTCAGAGATTATGAGGAAGTGTTTAAGATTAATGATCAGAGAATTAGCAAAGGATTAAAAAGCAACTTTCGTAAATCAGCTTTTTCGGTAGCAAAGCAATTTGGTTATCTTCAAATTGAAAAGCAGGCGAAATTATACAATAGATTTAGAAAATTTAAACTTGACCATAACTTAAAAGATTTATCTTCATTCTTAGGCTACATAAAATCAATCTCCCAATAAGCCCTTCAGCTCATAATCAATAATTATTTGTAATCAATTATAGCTACATACCCATAGTAACTACTTTCCGTGTTATACTTAAAGTAGTAAATAATTTTCTACAATACAGGTGGCAAATGACACATATAAATCAAGAAACAAAAAACACTTTTTTCAACTTTCGTTTGGAAAAAATCGAAATGGAACGACTTCGAAAAGCGGCAAGAGAATTTGGTTATATCTCCTTCGCTGAATTTATCCGTGCAGCAATTCGAGAGTTAATACAAAGGGAGAAGGAGCGTAAAAATGCAATCCAATAAGATCGTTCTGTTTCCAATCTCCATAGATGAATTGGAGGATTTAATCCGTAAGATAATTAGTGCTGAAATTAATAAGAAAAAAGTGGAAGACCTAATGGACTTCAAACAAACTTGTGTTTTTTTAAGAATCAGCACCAGTACTCTTAACGTTTGGAAGGCTAAAGATATGGTTCCTTTCCGGAGGCTTGGTAAAAGAATATATTTCTCACGCACAGAAATTTTGCAAGTGCTTAAGAACTCAAATTATGCAAGGATAAAGGAATTGATAAATGATTAAAACTATTAGTGACTGTTAATGGAGGGCTGGATAAAGCTGCACCGGCAAATATTAGAAAACGAGTTTTGGTTTTCTGAAAGATTCACAAAGGCACAGGCTTGGGTGGATTTGCTTCTGTTGGCTTCACATAAAGAGCGAACTCTTTTTATCAAGGGAGTGGAAATCAATCTTCAACCAGGACAATTATGTCACTCTCAAGTGTCTCTTGCTTACAGATGGAAATGGAATAGAAAGACAGTAAAAAAGTTTCTAAATATTTTAAAAAAACGTGAAATGCTGTACACCAAAGAAACTAACATTACGACCATTATTACGATAAAAACGTGGGTTTTGTATCAAGGGGGTGGACAGCAGAACGGACAGCGAACGGACAGCGAAACGGACACAAACAAGAATGGTAAGAATGTAAAGAAAGAATTAATAATTGAAATAGCTAAATCCTTAATCAAAACAATAGATAAAGAATCTTCTTTTTATTCCATTACCAACAAGTACTTAAAATTATTAGGGCAAGATAAATTTTTGAAGATTTTATCTGATAGTAATATAAAGGGTAATAGTTTCGATAACGAAAATAGACTTGCTGCATATCTGGAAGCCTGTAAAAATAGTAACGGATACAATAACAAAATGAAACTTGAATTTAATCCAATAGGTGCTGAAGATGACTAACAAAGAAATATTAAAAAATAAATTAGAATTACAAATAATATCTACTATGCTTAATGAACCTGATTCTATTCCAACGATAGCTGGTAAAATAAAAGCTGAGGATATTAGTAGAGAGAACAGAGAGTTATATACTCAAATGATTTCGATAAGTGGAAATGATACAGATATACTTATGATGGAACTATCTAAGCTAAATTTAGACAGCTGGGGAATAACAGAATTAATGCAGTTAATTAACGAAAGTAGGACCTTAGAGGAATTAAATTATAAAAAGGTATTCATTCAATTTTACGATCTATTATTTAGTCTAAATATAGAAAAGTTTTTGAGAGAAAAAATAAAGGAAATTGAAAACGATTATATGGGATTGGAGACCTTATTAGAATTACAGAGTGATATTGATTCTTTGTTAAAGAAAACAAAAAATTTAAAAGTTGAAAAAGCTTTTTCTGATAATATTGAAGAAATATATAAAGAGATTGAAAAGGAAATTAGTTCAGAAAACATTTCAAGTTATACTGTAAAGAATATTCCCTCTTTTAACGCTGCAAGTGGTGGTTTGAGACCTTCAAATCTTGTCTGTGTAGCAGGAGCGTACAAGAGTGGTAAAACTACAATAGGGATAAATTTAATTTTAGACTTTGCAAAACAGAATATCCCATGTGGTTTTTTTAGTCTGGAATTATCTGAGACAGAAATCAATAGAAAAATATTAGGTATGCTTTCAAACGTGGAGTATGAAACCCTGAGAGAACCCAAGAAGTTAAGCGAAACAGACCAACAGAAGCTAATTAAATACAGAAAAGAGAAAAAGAAACTACCTTTGTACATTACTGATAGACCAATGAGCGAATTGGATATTAAAGCAAAGGCACAATATTGGAAAGATAGGTATGGAGTTAAAATAATATGCATAGATTATATTGGTTATATCCAAAGTAGAAAAAAATTCGACTCAAGAGAAAGAGAGATGAGTTATTATTCATCTTACCTTAAATCGCTTGCAAAAGAATTGAATATTGTTGTGATAGTTTTAGCACAATTGAACAGACAAGGTAAGATTAATCCCGGTACAGAATACCTTGCTGAGTCAATTAGCTTAGCTCGTGATTGTGATCACTTATTTATTACTTTCAATCCCTTTGAACTAGGTATGAAAAGCAATAACAATGGAATGATATATAATGAGTCTCATTTCTTTGTAAAATTAGATACAAGCAGGCATACGAAATATAAAAAGCAATTTCTTTTAAAATTACAAGATGACGGAAATTTTATTGAGATAGCTACTGAATACGATTGTAATTATCAGAATAAACCAGTAAAAGAAAGTGTTGAGTTATGCTAAG
>JACZTL010000038.1 GCA_022573715.1 Bacteroidota bacterium | reverse complement strand
TTATGCTGTCTCGGTATGTTCCCCGATAAAAAACTTGGGGCAGGCAGTGACAGCCTTAAAAAAACCATATCATAAAGTAAGAAAATTTATAAAATGAAACCAGGTTTTATATTTGTAGAGCGACGAGATTCGTCGCTCATTTATAATTTTGATTTTTGAGCGAGCAACCTGTGTCTACCGCCAAGGCAAACCTGCTCGCTCTTCAAACCACCTTTTAACAGCTGCCACTGACACCGTAAAACAGTGGGCAGGCATTCAGTGGCAGAAATTAACCCACGAATTTCCAGAGGGATCCTTTGGATATTCGTGGGTTTTTTTAAACTCTTTTGTAATCAACATAAAATTTTTCAAAATATAATTGTGTTAACTCAATAGAAATGTCAGTATGTAAAACTATTTAGAAATGTCAGTAATTAAAATAATATTTATTTCTTAAAAGTGTGGCTCTCAAAAAATTCTTCTGTTTATCATCTGCCAATTTCTGATTCATCCTTCTCCAAGGATGATCTTTAGGTGGTTTATAAATTCCATATACTTTACTATTTCTAAATCAGTTTACTACAAAACATTAGGACATTTGCATTCAATCTATTAACTTATATATACGCTATATAATAACATCAATTCATTCTATTTAAAATTGTGGAAAAGAAAAGTATACAAACTAAACTAATTTATACCTTCCTTTTTTTCGGTATCACCCCGATAATAGTTATAGGCGTAGTATTAAATAATATTTTCAATAATTCAATTGAAAATATGCTTAAAGCCCAGACTTCAATAATAGCTGAAAAAGTTTCTAAAAAATTTAACGAAAGTATTAAATCAAAAAAATCTGATTGGGTTCTACTTGCTGAAAATCAAGAAACACAAAATCTTTTAGAATCTTATATCAATAACGATACAGAAAAATTAATATCACAACAAATTACTGCCAAGAAATTCTATGAATTATTTTATCAACAACTTGGGTCTTCCTATGGTAAAATAATTATTAAAGATCCTCTCGGTTATGATATATTAAAAATTATACCTGATCCTTTGAGCGGCATTGGTTTTAATCCCACAATTAATTTAAGCACTCGAAAACTTTCGGTACTAGAATTATCAGATATTAAAAAAATTAAGCCGAAAACTGCTTCTTTAAAAATCTTACTAAAACCGTTGCAGATTCTTCGGGTTTATTATCCCATCATATTGCAAAACTCAAAAACTTATGCGGGTTATTTAGAACTGGATCTTAAATTAAATAGTGTAATTCCCTTGGAAGAACTTAAACTTAAATTTGGGTTTGAAGGTTATACCATCTTAGTTAATACCACAACTGGGGCTATAATATACAGCAATAATAATCTTATTAATAATCAATATGTTGCAAATGAATTTGGAGAACAATATTCAGGATTATTTAATTCTGCATCAGCTGATAGCGGAAACATTTTAATAGAAAAGGGAAAGACTGAATGGGTTCTTTCATATAATAAAATTGAAGGTGTACCATTGAGCGTTGGAGTTTTAAGTTCAATGGAGGAGTTTCTAAAACCATTTGAAAAAATTGGTATCATTTCTTTTATAATTATTACACTGATTTCAATAGTAGTTTTTGTAGCAATCTTTTATGTTGTTCGAAAATCTCTTCAATCATTAATTATTTTAACTGCAGCCGCTAAATCCGTTGCTGCCGGAAACTTCGATCAGGAAATAAATATAAATACAGAGGATGAAATAGGCGATCTTGCTACTGCATTCAATGAAATGACTGAAAATATAAAAAGAATGATTAGGGAAGTTGAGCGTTCAAAAAAGCTTGCATTAATTGGCGGGTTTGCTACAAGGTTAAGTCATGAAATTAGAAATCCATTGACTTCATTAAAAATGAACTTACAAATGCTTGAAGACAAATTTCACAATGTAAAAGGTACTGAGCAACATTTACAAATTTGTCTAACTGAAATTAATCATCTTAACAATGTAGTAACCAACTCACTACGCCTGGCTAAACCGAGTAAATTAAAATTTGATAAGTATGATGTTAATAAAATTCTCGATAAATCACTTCAGTCGATTGAGAAACAAATTGATAAAAAAAATATATATATTGAAAAAAAATACACTGCCGATAGTGTTAAGATCAAATGCAGCGACGAAGGATTAAAAGAAGTTTTCCTAAACATTTTAATAAATGCGGTTGATGCAGTGGATATAGGAGGAAAAATAATGATAACTACCAATTTGAATAATACATCAGGTAAAAACTTTATAGTTAATATTACAGATTCCGGTCAGGGTATTGCTGCAGAAAATATCGATAAAATATTCGAACCGTTTTTTACTACAAAAGGAACAGGTACTGGAGTTGGACTTTCTATTACAGAAACTATTATAAACCAGCATAAAGGAAATATTGAAGTTCTTAGCAAAATAAATCACGGCACGACATTTGTAATTACATTACCTATATAAAATAATTTACAGGATTTCAATGAAAAAAATATTTGTAATTGATGATGATAAATCAATTCGTGATAGCTTTAATATACATCTTAAAGATAAAGGCTATGATGTAAAAATTGCAAGTAGTGCTATTGCTGCATTAGAAATTCTAAATTCATATAACCCCGACCTCATTATTTCAGATATACGAATGGAAGGCATGACCGGGTTGGAATTATTAGAAAAACTGAAAGAAAGAAATGAAAATTATTGCGTTATACTTATTTCAGCTTATGAGGATATGGAATCAACAATAAGTGCTATGCAAGCCGGGGCTTTCGATTATATTAAAAAACCGATTGATATCCATGAATTAGACCTAACCATACAAAAAGCTTTCAAACATATTAAGTTAAACCAAAAACTAAATCATTTATCGCACGAAGCGAGCGAACCATTTAAACTAAACAGAATAATAGGAAAAGATAAAAAAATAATTGATAATTTTAAGACGATTGGAATGCTCTCAAATAATAATGCTACAGTTTTAATTACAGGTGAAAGTGGTACGGGCAAGGAATTAATTGCCAAGGCAATTCATTATAACAGTAAATCAAAAGATAACCCCTTCATTGCGATCAACTGCACATCATTTTCTGAATCAATTCTTGAAAGCGAATTATTTGGTCACGTTAAAGGCGCCTTTACAGGAGCGATATCAGATAAGAAAGGGAAATTTGAACTTGCACAAAATGGAACGATCTTTCTTGACGAAATAGGCGACACAACTTTGAATTTTCAATCTAAACTTCTGCGGGTTTTACAGGAAAAGGAATTCTATAAAGTCGGTGGTGACTATCCGCTTAAACTTAATGCAAGAGTAATTGCAGCTACTAATAGATCGTTAACAGACTTTGTAAAAGATGAAAAATTCAGAGAGGATCTTTATTACAGACTTAAAGTTATGGAAATTCACGTACCGTCTTTGCGAGAACGTAAGGATGATATTCCGATTATTGCAGAATATATTTTAAATAAAATTAAACACGAACTGCATAAAGAATTAACTTTTAGTGGAAGCAATGTAACTGATTATCTGATGCAGCAACAATGGAAAGGGAATATCAGAGAGTTAGAGAATATGTTGATGAGAGCCGCTATTCTTTCTAAAAGTAATTTTATCACAGTTGAAAATTTGAAAAGTTGCATCGAAGAAAACTCACATCAACCTTCTCAACCAGTAGATCTATCCCTTGATAATATTGAAAAGTTACATATCATTAAAATACTTGAATCAACCAATTGGAATAAAACAAAGACTTGCGAAATATTAAAAATATCCAAACCAAGACTTGACCGTAAGATAAAAGATTACCAAATAAATAAGTGAACATTTCGTTAACCCTACCTTAACGAATCGTTAATCCTTCCTTTAATGTTAAAGAACCACATTTAGTTTTTAGTCCCAAATCCATATTAAAATAGTATTGTTCAATTGGCATTCTAATTGCGTTTAAAATGAAAAAATAGAATATTCAAATATATAATAGGAGGTTCTTTATGAAACTTATCGGTTATAATAAGTATAGTGGGTTGGTTTTTTTAATTGTTGTGTTGTTCACTTTTGGAATTGTACATTCAGAAGGTGATGGAGATGATAAATTAAAACACCCTGTTTACACAAAGATATACAGCGATCCAGATAATATATTTAACCCCCATATTTCACCCAATGGAAAATTTATTGTGTTTTTCATTACACAATCAGATAAATGGTTTAACCTTTTTATTATTCCTTCAGATGGGAGTAAATCTCCCAGACAGATAACAACAGGAAAGTACACTGATGTGTGGCCCAAATGGTCACCGCTCGGTGATAAAATTGTATTTCAGTCTTCACGCAGTGACAATGTTAGCGATATTTATACTTTAGAAGTTTCTCAGGAAACAGGATTGGCAGTTAGTGAAATAAAAAGAATTACACTCAAGGGCGGTAGATTTCCAGAATGGTCACCTGATGCAAAACTGATCCTTTTTAGTAATTTTGAAATGAATACATCTACTACAACAGCCTATCTAATTCCAAGTAATGGTGGTCTAACAAAGAAAATTTACTCAGGTAGGCATTTGATTTGGAATTGGAAATTTAGTCCGGATGGGAATATATATTTCTCTAAGATTAACAATAAAAGGGAGGAATTTATTTACAGAATATCCAGCAATGGCGGTAAAGCCAAGCTGATTTACAAGAATAAGAGAGTTTTAGGTATCTCACCCAAAGGTGATTTTCTTTTAATGTATGATATGGACAGAGAAAATCCAGATAGAGGATATTTCATTGGTCCAAGCTCGGGCAAAGGAGTAGCACAAAAAATTCCTGTTCTAAAAGAAATGTCAATCAAATCCTGGGGTAATGATGAAAAATTTCTTTTTTCAACAAAAACTGAATACTCTTCAATTTTACGGGTTGTAAATTCCTATGGTGGAAAATATCGTGAACTTACAGACGGAAGAGGATATGACTTCCCACCAGTTTGGTCTCCCGATGGTAAATCAATTGCCTACACCACACAGTTAAATGGTTCAATATCAATTATGATTATCCCAGCAAGAGGTGGTGCAGCAAAGCAAATTCCAACCCAAAATATTATTACCACAAATAATTTGCTTAGCTGGTCTCCAAACGGAAAAATGTTGGCAACACGTCCGGTAAATAGAAAAGGATTATTGGTTATTGATTTAGAATCGAAAAAAGAATATTTATTATCACCACAGGAAACAATTAAATATACATTTGTATGGAGTAATGATTCCAAATCGATTTATTATCAAGTAGCGAAGAACTCTAAAAATTATATTAAGCGTGTAGGACTAGACGGCAAAGCAACAACAATATTAACTTCAACAATGAGTTATATTTTCTTGTATAATCAACCAATAGATAAAGACAAGATTTATCTTGTAAAAAGAACGGTTGCGCGCGATAGTATGTTTTTAATATCTACATCTCTCAAGTCAAAACAGGAAAAAATTATTATAGGTTTCAAAGGGTTGATAGAAGTATCTATTTCTCCAAACGGTAAACTTGCTGTTATTAGCAGGTCAATAGATAAAAAAAATATTATCTATTTGATGTCACTTGATGAACAAAAACCAGTAAAGATAAACAGTTTAGAAACCGGACATTATTTATATGATATTAAATGGAATAAAGAGAGTTCCAGAATATTTTTTATTGAAGGAGGAGAAAGTGCTTTTACAAATATTAATTCAATCTCTATAAATGACAGGCAAAAAACAATTATTACGGAATCAGATAAGGCACCTAAATGGAGTTACGATATTTCACCGGATGCATCTCAAATAGTTTATACTGCTGATGTTTCCAAAAATAGTTCTATCTGGAAATTAGACATTACAGAAATATTGAAAGAATACAAAAACAAGTTGAAGAAATAATAATTTATTATTTAACAAGAAAATGATAAAAATTTATAAATAGGCGACTATAATGAAAACACAAAAACTAGATTCAACTATAAGATATAACTTGCATAATTATTTTATTGCTCCAGTATTCTCAGGTATATATGGTTTTGCGATATTTTTTACAACATTGATTATGGTAAAGGGACTTGGAACATTTGTGGGTTCTATTCCGGAATTTAATATTGAATTAGTCGATGCTGAAATGTCAATTTTGGGATTTGTCTTTCTATTTCTTATAAGATTTCTAAAGAATTATTTACCGAAAGATTAAGGAAGAAAGTGGTGATAAATAAGAAGTTACTTGAGGGAGGTAGCTTCTTAAATTAAATATGTTATTTTATATATATCTATACTAATCAAAAAAGAGCCTTCTTAGTTTGTGTAAATAATCTAATTTGCACTTAGGATTTTCAATAAAATAGGTTCTAACTTCGTCCAGCTTGTGGAGCGAAAGAAATCCGGCAGTTGCCGGATTTTTCATTTTAAATATCATATTTTCTGATATGTACTTTACATATGTGTTATATTCTAAAAAATATAAAAAGATTTATATCGGTCAAACAATTAATGT
>JACZTL010000026.1 GCA_022573715.1 Bacteroidota bacterium | reverse complement strand
TGCACTCATTAGATTTACTTCTCCTATGGCTTTAAAGCCATCGCACATAAAGACACTTGACTCTACCTTAAGTTTATCTGCATTAATGGCTTTACCATCTTTATTGCTGAACTCACCTTTGGTACAGTCGAGTTGACCACCGATTGTTGCGCCCATCAGGTTTACCTCACCTTCGGCCTTAAAGCCATCGCGCATAAAGACATCTGACTCTACCTTAAGATTAGCTACATTGATGGCTTTACCATCTTTATTGCTGAACTCACCTTTGGTACAGTCGAGTTGACCACCGATTGTTGCACTCATTAGATTTACTTCTCCTTCGGCCTTAAAGCCATCGCGCATAAAGACACTTGACTCTACCTTAAGATTATCTGCATTAATGGCTCTACCATCTTTATTGCTGAACTCACCTTTGGTACAGCTAAGTTGACCACCGATTGTTGCACTTATTAGATTTACTTCTCCTTCGGCCTTAAAGCCATCGCGCATAAAGACACTTCCCGCAACATTTAGGAAGTATCCATTAATGGGTCCTGTATGTGTACCAAGAAAATATAATGACTTAATCGAGGCATTATTTAGATCGATACTGTCTAAAAAAGCGCATTGATCAAATATCAATTGAAAAGGAATATTTGAATGAGAGAGATCGAGTACTCCGTCGATACGAAGCCCTATTAAAATAACGCCTTTGCGCGTTACCTTTTTTGATGCTTCCGGATCAGTGCAAATCCATTCAATACGATTGGATTTTAATACACGTTTCTTTTTCCAGTTTTGCGCATCAGCCGGATTGTCATTTTCTGTTATTCCTGTAGTGAAATCAGCAGCATTTCCATCTGCAACTGCCTGAAAGAATTTTTTCTCAGTAACGGAGAGAGTTTTGAACTCTCTTTTGGCTAACTCAAGAATGGATGATTTTGTTTCCATACCAGAAATACCTATTTAAAAAATGAAGTAGATAATTATACTAGTTTGCCGTTGTATATTAACAGAATACCACCAATATTATGACACCCCGTGAAATTACGTTTAGCCAAAGAGAAAATCAACTGAACGAAAGAAATGAAAGCAGATAAAATAAATGAAGAAATTTGTTAAATAAGAAAATGTAATTAATTTTCCTTCTTTTCTATTAAATGAACATCTCTTTGTGGGAAAGGTATTTCAATTCCGTTTTCTTTAAATACTTTAAAGATTTGAAAGTATAGTTTGCTTTTTAAAACCTGGGGTGTTGTTATATGTTTCTGCGTCCACACACGGAGAGAAAAATTAAGTGAACTGTCGGCAAATTCATTAAATATTGGGCACATTGACTTCTGCTGCCGTCTCTCCTTTTATTACTTTTAGGTCGTGCTTCATTAAAAACCGGTAACCACATTTGAAGCATAAACCAGCCGGTCTCTCGTTAGATCGGATGACCCGTTAAGTTCAAGAAGACTTGTGAAATAATCCTTAGCCATGTTTATCTCTCCAATCTGTTCAGCAGCTATACCGCACCCGTAAATCGAGTTAAAACGATTCGGATTGTTTTCAAGAGTTAACCGGTATTGTTCTAAAGCCTCTTCGGGCAGACCCATTTCAAGAAGCAGATCACCAAGCATTTCCCTAACGGGCAGCAATTGTCCCGGCGTTACAGGGCTCTTTTCTGTTGCAGATTCAAGTTCAGCTGCAAGAAACATAATCTCTTTTGCTTTTTCCATATCTTTCTCTGCATACATCTGCCATGCTTTTACAACTGTTTTCTGGACTTCCATTTGTCCTATCCAGTATTGGCTGGCTCTTGAATCTCCAAGAACGTGCTGTAAGAGTTCAAGTTTTTCAAATGAAAGTTTTGCAATTTCGGGGTTGCCGCTTCTACCTGCACCGATACCTCTTGCAAAATATACCAGCGCTTCATACTGGGGATAAATCTCCCACGGAAACTTTGATTGATAATCTATTAAAAGATTTGCTGCATCCGTCCAATGCTGGTATTCAAGAGCCATACGTCCCTTTATTGCAGCTAGTGCATATGCAGTTGCTGAGGACACCTGGAGTTCTCCGCTCAGGGTATCTATACTTGCTGCAATGTCTTCCACTTTATCGTATTCGGATTTCTGCAGGAATGCATAAACAAGATAATCAAGTGCGTGAAAATAATGCCCCGATATCTGTCCGTTAAAAGGAAATTTCCAGGCGGCGGCGGCTGAACGCAAATTCAGGTTTATGGATTCATCCCACTTTCCAAGCCGTGTAAATATATGTGTGGGCATATGTAATGCGTGAGGTATCTCCGGTGCAATTTTATTGTAGCCTCTTGCTACCCTAAGAGCATCCATTGCAAGAGGGGGAAAATCATAAGCATGAATAGCGTAGTGATATCCACCAGGGTGGTCCGGAATTTCCTCCAGCACCTTTTCTGCAATCGCTCCGGCATCCCGCTGCACGCTATACGATTTATCACCCGGAGATACAGTTGCTAATCTTGTCAGCACATGGAACAACCGCGCTTCTATATCATCCGGAAGCTGCTCGTTTGCCTGCCGCCAGGCATTTTTGTAGGCAGTTAATCTTTCATACTCGGTTTTTTCTTTTCCCTTTTCATAGTAAGATGCGAGAGCTGTTCCGTAAAGTTTTTCCTTCATGGTGCTCGCAAGATTCAAAGCTGTCTGCGCATGTATCCAGCCCCTCGTCATTTCATCCTCGCTTGGAACATCGGGCCAGAGAGGATGAATATAAGTCATCGCCTTTCCCCAGTGTCCCCAGAAACAATCCGGATCAATCTCAATCACTTTATTGAATGTGTACTCCGCATTTTCAAATGTCATGTGATGTATAAGGGCTATACCGAAACTTATTAAAGTATCTAATTGCGGACTGCACCCATCTGTGAACTGCACTGTGCCGCATAAGATTTCGGGTGTAAGATATACGACCTGGTTATTGCTTGAGCTCTTCTCCTCTGTGCAGGAAAGTATGAAAAAACTTATAATGGATATGAATAAAACCGACTTAATAATTTTGGGAGAAGTAATGTTTGATATGAAAAATCTATTAATAGACAACAGGGCTTTATTATTTTTAGTGGGTCCAGGCTTCATATTATTTTTCCTTCTATTAATGTTTATGAAAAATTACACTTCCATTTTTATGTAAAGATTTAATTTGTTTTTTAGGGATGTGGTCGATGCAAATATTTAAATTGCTATTTTGATAACCTCCCCTGAAAGATCTTTTTATCTCCATAAAAAATCTTTTAAAAAGATCTATATCTCTAAGAAATTTGAGAGGCATTAAAAGAACTCTTCTACCAAATTCATTTGATTTGTTAATTTGGGATTTTTCTCGCAATGCGCGAAGATTCCAGTAATAAACTATCGCATTTTCATCATCACCAACAACCAAATCAATTATATCTGAATCAGCAAAAGAGGGATTTAAAATTGAATAGGGCTTAATATTTATTGAAGTAAAATTAATAGGAGAATCGTGAGGGGTAATCCAAAATTGTGATATTATTATTTGATCGTTCGTATCAATATTTTTATAATCTTGAACAGATAATATATTAGTATAGTCTTGGATTTGATCTGGATATATTTCTCCAAATAAAGCTAATTGTAACAAATTTCTATTCTTCTTGAAATTTACCTTAGGACATAATAAATAAAAATTCAACTTCATGTCTTCGGCGATAAATCCAAGAGGGTGTGCCGAATCATCAAATTCTATAAAACTTTCAAAGCTTCCGATCTCAATTTTTCTTTTAGGAACTATTCTTTGAAGATATTTTGTTAACTTCTTATTTAATTCATTATCGAGCGCAGATACAAATATATCAGGTGTGTGTATTTCTAGTGAGTGTTCATAAGATGCATAAGTCTTTCCGTTGGCGAGTATGGGTATGATTAAATTATAAATACCTCCCCACTGTGTGCTTACAAGCTGTAATATTTTTTTTAATTCTTTCTTATTGCCCTTACGATAAAAGTAACAAAACTGAACAGGTCTAATGTTAATAGTTAATTTCTTATTTAATAGATACTCTTTCATATTAGTTAAAAATTAATTTTGATATCTATTAACAGAAAAATAATATTTTATGACTGCTAATAAATATTCCCAAATATAATAAAAACTTTACCATGTATTTGACAACTTAAAAATTTTAGTGTTAAGATTAACTTATATTCTCTCCCTCAATTGCACCTGCTCAGCACCTATAACAGCAACAGCCATCCCTATAATTTCCGGTAAGGTTGTTTGTATAAAATTTTTATCAGGGTTGATTGCATATACAAGACTATGACAATTATTTTAAGTAGAAATACTAATTTATAATTTCTTTCTTTTCTATTAAATGAACATCTCTTTGTGGGAAAGGTATTTCAATTCCGTTTTCTTTAAATATTTTAAAGATTTGAAAATAAAGCTTGCTTTTTAAAACCTGGGGTGTTGTTATATGTTTCTGTGTCCACACACGGAGAGAAAAATTAAGTGAACTGTCGGCAAATTCATTAAATATTACATCGGGTAGGGGATTTTTTAACACTGTGTTTTCTCCCTCTGCGACTTCCAAAAGTAACGATTTCACCTTTTCAGGATCAGAGCCGTATGACACACCAACGGGAATATTGAATCTTACGTTTCTATCATTATGACTCCAATTAATAATTGTAGAAGATATAAATTTAGAGTTAGGTACTATTACCGAAATATTATCGTTTGTTACTATGGTTGTAGAACGCAGGGAGATTTTTATAACATCACCTTCAATATCTTCCAATTCAATTCTGTCACCAACTTTTATGGGTCTCTCAAACAGAATAATAATCCCACTTACAAAGTTGTTTGTTATATTCTGTAAACCGAAACCAATACCTACACCAAGTGCCCCGAAAAGAATTGTGAGTGTGCTTAAATCTATACCGACGGTTTGTATAACTATTATAAAACCCAAAGTAAGTATAAGATATCTTATTATTGTACCGACAGCCAGGCGTACGCCGATGTCTATTTTACTTTTTTTAAGTAATTTATGAACAATCCAGTTTTTTAATTTTTTAGTAAAATATAGTAGAATAAAAGCGAGAAAAAGAAAATAAATTATTGTCCACAGAGTTAAATGATTACCGCCGATTGTAACAATGTGTATATTTAAAAAATCTTTTATCGCGTTAAAGATTGTAGATAATTCTTTCATAATTATAATTTATGAAAAATAATTATCAAAAGTAATGAATGATAAATCTAATACAACCTGCAATAAAATTAGTTTTATAATTTATTCATACTTACTAATATTTCTTTGCTCTATCACTGCCGGTTCAACATCTTCGCTGCTTAAAACTTCTTTACGAAATAGAAGGTAAGTTTTTACCTTAATTTTATTAGCAACTACCAACATTGCAGGCAACAGAGTTAAAGTTAGTCCAGTTCCAATAATTAAACCGTAGGCAACAGAAATAGCCATTGGCGATAAGAATTGTGCCTGAGTGCTTGTTTCAAAAATTAAAGGACCTAATCCCGCTACAGTTGTTAACGTTGTGAGCATAACAGGTCTGAATCTGTTTAAGCCGGCGTTTCTTAACGCTTCTTCAAATTTTTGTCCCTGACGTAAATTTCTATTCATTGCACTGACAAAAATGAGAGAATCGTTCACAACAATTCCAATTAAAGCTATTGCACCAAAACCCGATAAGATGCTGAAGCTATAACCTTGAATAAAATGCCCCCAAAGTACACCTATAATAGTAAACGGGATTATTAAATAAATAATTGCTGCTTGCATAAATGATCTGAAAGTTAAAACAATAATCATGAACATTAATATTAGAAATGGAGGACCGAAAATAGCAGCCGAACGCATAGTTTTTGCACTTTCTCTACTTTCACCTTCAAAGCCCCAGGTAACATCAGGATATTTTTCCTTTAATTCAGGAAGAATATTTTTCTTAATATTTACCAGTATATCTGAAGATGATACATCAGGGCTTGATATATCTGCTTCAACTTTTATTATTCTTTGTCCATCAATATGATTTATAGAAAGGATGCCTCTCTTAACCGATATGTTAGCAAGTTCACTTAGTGGTATTTCCTGCCCGCCGCTTAGCCTTATTCTCATATCCTCAAGTTGCTTAATAGTTCGCCTCTCATTTTCAGAATATCGAACCCAGATCCGTACTTCATCAATGCCGCGTAAAATTCGCTGAGCTTCATTTCCAAAAAAACCACCTCTTACCTGTCTCATTACAGAAGCCGTATTAAACCCTAAATTATAAGCATTATCATTAAGTTGAATTTGTACTTCCCGCAAACCCGGGGGATCGTTATCAGCAATATCCTTCAATTGATTAATTTTATTTAATTCTGATTTTAATTCATCTTTTGCATTTCTTAATTGATTTAAATCATTGCTTTGTAGAGCAATGGAAACAGGCATACCAAAAAAGTTACCGCCGCCTATTTGAAGTTTGTTGACATTTTTAATTTTTCCTATTTTATTTCTTAATTCATGCCGAACTTTAAAATTATCATAATACCTTTCTTCACTACCGCTTAAAGTCACTCTAAGGGAACCCTGATGGGTACCCGGACCAACAAAACGAATAACATTTAGCACAAGTGGTTTTTCTTTCGGAAAAATTTGAACATAATCATCGTTTACAGACCAGGCAGCATTTTCAATATTTATCAAAATACTGTCTGTAACTAAATCACTTGTACCTGCGGGCATTTCTAATGTAACTATAACATTATTAAACTCAAGGTTGGGGAAAAAAGTTGTTTTAATTATACTCCCTTTAACTGCACCAATCGTTACAATAAACATTGCAATAGGAATTACAATAATTACAACAGGATGTTTAATGCTGTAATTAAGAATAGGTTTGTACACTCTATCTCTAATTTTAAATATGAACATTTCAGTTTTTTGCAGTATCCCCTCCTTCTTTTCATTTTCTTTATGCAACGCTTTTGAATGTGCAATATGCGCCGGTAGAATGAACAATGTTTCTATTAAGGAAATAATAAGTGTTGTTGCAACTACAAATGCCAAATCTCTGGCTCTGTCCCCCAAAGTGCCATCAAGGAAAAAGAAAATAAGAAATATTACAATTGTTGTTGTTACACCCGCAAAAACGGAAGGCAGAACTTCTATCGTTCCGTTAACGGCAGCTTTAATGGGAGATTCACCTCGTTCGTAATGAGTATAAATATTTTCGGCTACAACAATTCCGTCATCAACCAAAATTCCTATAACTAAAATCATTGCAAGCAAGGACATTACATTAAGAGTTAAACCATACATTACCCCTAAAGCAAACATACCGAGGAATGAAACAGGAATTGAAAGAGCAACCCAAAACGATAAACGCGGATTTAGTGACAACCCTAAAATAAGTAAAATCAGAATGGCTCCAATCATTCCATTAAATTCAAGTATGTTCATTCTATCACGAATTACCTTGGCTCCATCACGTACCACGTCAAGATGAACATCATCGTGTTTAGCATTAAACTCTGACATATACTCTTTAACTGTACTAGTTATATAAAACAGATCTTCATCGTTTGTTTTTTGAAGTTGAATAATTATAGATTGCTGACCATTATAAAAATTTCTGTTGGGATCTTCAGCCCACTTTTCTTTAACATCAGCAACATCTTTTAACCTTAACACGGTGCCATCAGCCGTAGTTTTGATTATATGATTTTTTATTTCTTCTGCATAATATTTTTTATTATCAGCACGTATTAAAAATTCTTCGGGAAAACCTTTAATTTTTCCACCGGTTATTTTAACGTTGGCACCTCTGATAGAATTAGCAACTTCATCGAAGCTTAAATTGTATGCTCTTAAATCATCTTCTCTAAAACTTACTTCAATTTCTTCTTCGGGAAAGCCGGAAAGTTTTAATTTAGAAATACCCTGTTTCGCAAGCAGATCACGTTCTATCCGCCTTGCATAAGTTTTCAATTCTCTTAAACTTAAATTGCCGTTTACTGCTAAACTAATTACAAACTCGCGAGGTTCCTGCTTAAAAATATTTAGCTTATCTAATCCAACCGGAAATGAGCTGATACTGTTAACCGCACTTTGAACATCCTGAAGAATAACATTTTCATCTGCACCATCTTTAAGTTCAACGGAGATAGATGCAAAATTTTCACTTGATGTTGATGTTGTTCTATCAACCCCGGTTATACCTTTTATTGCATCTTCAATCTTTAGTGTAATTCCTTCTTCTATCTCTTCCGGTGATGCACCGGGATAGGAAGCAGTTATTGTAATAAATTTGGCAGGTTGATCGGGAAAAAAAGTAACCTTAGTATTTACCAAAGCAAAAAGCCCGAATACCATAATAAGTGCTAATATAGAATTCCCGAAGATAGGACGCTTTACAAAATATTCAATCAGTTTTTTCATACTATGATTTTTACCTTACACTCAACTCTTAATATCTTGTTTTACCAATTATAACCAAGGAACCATCTTCCAAACCTTTTACAAGATAATCGGTTACTCTTTTTTCAACTATTGTTACTTTAACGAGTTTGTTGGTTTCTCCCGTTTTTACCCTAACCTGATTGCTATTGTGTATTGCCTGCAAAGGAATAAGTGCAAGTTTATGTTTTGACTTAAGATTTATAGTAACATTAAAAAACATTCCATCCAATATTCCTTTATCGCTTGATTGAATATAAACCTGAACAGATTGTGTTTGTTGGTCAACTGTAGAATTTATTCTAACAATTTTTCCTTTAAATATTTTATCATTATTAACTGTGATTAATTCAACTGCTTTTCCGATTGATAATTTATGTAAGTCTGCAGCTTTAACAGGTACAGTCATTTCGTAAAGATATGTATTAATGAACTCCCCTAATTTCTGTCCGTTTCTGACAAGTGTTCCGGGATTTATATTTGATTGAGTAACCACTCCGTTAAAGGGTGCTTCAATTGTAAATTTTTTGTAAACAGCCTCCATACTTTTTATCTCGTAAAAAAGACTGAGAATATTATGTGAAGCCAGGTACATAGTTTCTCTTCTGCTTAAAACTTCAGGTAACGGAAACAAAGGTTTTTTAATATCAAAATTATCAAGATACGATAGCCATTTTTTATAAGAATCAGGAAAATCAACTTTTGCATCGGCTATTAAAAAAGAGATCTGAGTTAACAAATTACTTTTTTTTGCAAGTAATGAATTCAAATTAACATCGGAGTTTATGTTAATCATCACTTCACCTTTTTTATATCGAAGTCCGGCTTTAAATCTTTTTGAACTTTCTTCAAGTACACCGGTGACTTCTGCAAAGATCTCCACTTTATTAAATGCATACATTCTTCCGCTTGTATTAATTACAGAATACTGCAGTTCGTTCTTTATTTTTATTACCGATTCTTCCGCTGCCTTTTTTTCAACAGGTTTGCGTAAATCATCTTTGTTTTGTGAGCTGAGTATTGAAGCCAAAATCCAAGCTCCGCCTAACAAAACAATAATTATAATCACATATTTTAATCTTTTCATTTAGTCCCCCATAAGGGATTTTGTTTTACATTAAATACTATTAAACTAACTTTTGATTTTTCTAAACGTAAATTTAATAAATAAATTATAACTATAATTTGTTGTGAAAATATGAACTATTTTTTCAGTTAATTATAAATTAAAAGTTAATTAATTTATGATCATATTAAATAACCTCACACTCAAAAAATCCGTAAAAAAAAGCTTACCTTAAGATTAAGCCGGTAAGAAATGATTTTGAAAATTTTAAGGATCAATTATTAAAGTTACTTTCACTAATCAACGAAAAAGAAAGCGAGGAACACAATAATAATTATTAAACTAGTTGATCGAGTTTTATTTAGTAAACAAACAAAAGATACTTCTAAACTTGAATCTGATATAGATAAAATGGTTTATGAACTTTACTGGTTAACAGAAAAAAAAATGGAGGGGACTTGAAATGTCAAATAATTGTACTTTTTGCGACACTAGTATAAACCAAGATAAATTTATTAGGTCTGCAAATAAAAACACTTCTTATTTTGAATGCGATAGATGTGGAAAGTATTCAGTCAATGATTTAGTATTAAATCAAATAGATTTTAATAAAGCGCCCAATTCAAAAGCTATTTTAAGCTATTGGATACAAACAAATCAAAACAAGGAAAATCCTCCCTACATAACTACTGAGTTAGTGAAAAATATTTTAAAAGACATTAAACTACCGGATGTGGGTGAACAAGTGCATAATTTGATTTTATATTTAGGTAACACATCTAATTATCCCGGTGAAATTTTAGATATTACATTAAATAATATTATTGCTAAAGTAGGTAGCAAAGATAAAGGAAGTTTACTTTTTATATTTGATTATATAATCCAAAACAATCTTGTAGAAATTCAAATATTTGGGAAAGACTCTTTGAGAAATAAAAATGTGAGTACTTTTAAATGTAATCTTTCTGTTACAGGCTGGGGGAAATTTGGAAAGTTTAACAAGCCATCCCTCTCAGGTAAAATTGTTTTTATGGCAATGAAATATGATAATGTCGAATTAGAAGAAATTTATAGTGAAAATATTAAAGACGCTGTTAAACAGACTGGTTTTGATATACAACTATTAAAAGATGTTCTTCGCGCAGGTTCAATTGATGATTAGATAAGGATTCAAATTAGAAGTGCAAAATTTTTAATTGCTGACTTAACGGATGATAATAATGGTGCTTATTGGGAAGCAGGTTTCGCTGAGGGATTAAATAAGCCAGTCATTTATTTATGTGAAAAAAACAAGTTTAAGAAGTTTAAAACTCATTTCGATACTAATCATTTAACAACTGTACTTTGGAAAAGGGAAACAATCAAAGAAGATATGGAGAATTTAAAAGCGATTATCAGAAATACTTTTCCAGTAGAAGCAATTTTAAAAGATTAATGAAGTAGATAAAGATAAAAACAATTACTTAAAGGAATATCAGATAAACATGATATTAAATTAAAAAATGATAAATCTTAAGTGAAGTTAAACTTGTTCACTACTTCAATAATTTCTTTTTTAAGAAAGTCACTTGCTCTTTAATGTGTGATTTTTCTTTCTTATCTAATTTCAACTCATTTATTTTTTTATACTCTGTTAAAGCTTCATCGTACAGATTTTTTTTAACAAGAAGATCGGCAAAATAAATTCTGTAACCTGACAACGATTTAGTATCGGGATATTTTCTGTAAGTTTCCATTGCTTCAATTATAGCGCTTTCAACATATCCGTTTTCAGCGAGTTGTTTTGCACCGTTTAATCTCATTATTCCAAAATCATTTTTGCTAATTATAGTTTTTATGTTACCGTTAAATTCAGCACCGTACACGGCTGTGTTTGGAGATTTATTTTTTTCCCTCTTTTGAGGAACATCTATTAAATTTCCCAAGGCAAGTGCAAGTAGAAGATCGTCGGTGGTTAATTTTTTAATATCCTTTAAAGAAACTATTGCAAAATTTTTAATTTTAAATTTTTCATCCCCGAAAACCAAAAGAACATTGGAGTTTTTATTTGTCATAAGTGTGGTTTCACTTTTTAACATTTCTCCTTTTTTAACAGGATGCCATTTTTCGCTGACACCAATTTGTGCTTTAACATCTCCTTTAACTTTTTTAACTATGAAAATTTGGGCCGATAAAAATCCGGCCATTATAAATAAGATTAAAAATATCTTTTTCATTTATCTCACCTCTAATATCTTAAATTATTGAACATCAACAATTTCAACCTTGCCTTTTGCAAGCCCGAGTTTGTTGATTGCTTCATTGTTAAATTTTTCGATTCCTAATTCCCAGGCTTTCATAAAACCAGTCAGTGAGGTTGTTTCAATCGCAATCCAAACCTGGTCTTTACCGTTTGAATTTTTTCTTATAAAATATTTGCTGTCGTTGTCCGTAATCCATTTGGCTCTTCTTGGCGAAAGCTCCGTATTGAAAAGTAAATTTACATGCCCTAAACCTTTTTCCGGTTTGTAATCAATTAATGCCGTTTGAATTCCTACACTTTCCAATACAGCGCTGTAAAGAACGCTCAAATCGTCACAGTCCCCTCCTTTAAGATTTATTGTCTGTTTAGGAAACTGAACAAAATCTGATGTTGCATTAGGATCAGCTACATATACAAATTTTTTAAAAAGATTATTAAATAAAATTTTAGCTTTATAAAATGTCGTAAGGAAATAAACGATTGTATCTAATTTGCTTTTATTTTCACTTAAAATTTCCTTTGCATATTTCATCAAATAGTTTTGATCCTTTTTGATAAATTCTTTTAAGTGAAACACTTTTCCATCCCATGCATTGATTTTATTTATTAAAATGGGTTTCTGTAGTTTGTCGTCGGTTTCATTATTTCTTGTGCTTATGTAAAAATCAGCATACGATACTTTGTTTTGTTTGTTTGAGTATGTATCGGGGACAATTGTGTAAAAAGGCACTTCGACAGTATCGTATGCGGTTATTGAAACAGAGGGAGAATAAATAATATCTCTGTTAAAACCAATAATTTTAGAAGAAGGTTTAATTCTTATTCTTTTATCGGTTTTATTTACAACTCTACCAAGTGCAAACGGTTTATCAAGATAGTTGTCTTCAAAAGCAGGGAATATTTCTTGGACTATTTCTATGCTTAATATTTTAGCTTTTTCTTCGGTTATTGTGTTTAACCTGAATGTAATTGTAAGAGTCACTTTATCGAAGCTGTACCTGTTGTTTAGAATATTTCTTATTCCTTCATTTTCAAAAACGGAGAAAGATTGTGTGGTGTTTTTATCTCTAAAATATTTTACCCCTGAAAGTGTAATACCGAATACCTTGGATTGATACGAAATTGCCGGTAACATGCCAGCAATGTACGGCGACTGATATTTGTCGTGCATTGCAGTTACACTTAGTCCTATTGAACCGTTCGGTAGATCAAACGTACCTTCTATCCCAGCCATAAATGATTGGGTGGTTTCATAAAGAAAATTGAAACTTATTTGTTTTATTGGAGAAATGTATGCCCCAATCAAAACGCCCTTTGGTCTTCTTATTTCATAAGCTGAATTAGATGTTATATCTGTTTTGCTGCTTACATCAATTAAATTTATTGAAGCAACACTGAATGAAATATTTTCAACAGGGCTAAAGTTAATACCGAAATCTGTCTTCCAAAAATTTATTTTTTCTGTTTCAGTCTTAAGATTAAAAAACAATGAATCGGAAAATACAGGTTCAACAACTTCGTTATTGAATTCTTGGTTAAATAATCTTGTTGTAAAACCGAAACTTAGTTTATCTGTAATTTGGTAGGAATATCCAAAGCCAAAAATTTCTTTGTAAATAAATTTTGAACTTAAGGTTTGTGTGCTGGAATCATTTAAGATTATCGATTCACCGGAATTAAATATAAAATCTTTTTGATAACCCGGTGTATATCTTAATGAAAAATTCGAATGCCCAATTCTTTTTGATAGTGAAAGTAAATACAAATTGGAAGTAGTACTGTTTGCAAATTCTCCTCCGTATGTAAGTTCAATTCCCCAATCCTTTAAATTAGAATAATTGGATGGGTTACTTTCAATACTGTTTAATAATGTGTTTGCCGTTTTGTTCATACTCCAAATTCCACTAAGTCCAAAAGAACTTTGAGAAAAAACCTTGGATGAAAACACTAATGTTATGAATATTATGATCGATAATAATATTTTCAAGGTATATCAATAATTATTGTATGAATGCTTTGCGAGAGAATTTTCAAACGGTTACTACCCGAACCGTTGTTAAATTCAAATCTTCTAACAAAAGAAAAAATTATTTTGTCAAATCTTTCAAACGGAATTGTATTTAAAAGCTGTGAGGGAACAACAAGTCTGCCGTCATCTCTTGTTTTTAAACGGTAAAACGGAAACGAAATATTACTTCCTTTTACAACTGCACCAAGAATAATCTCAATTTTTTGTCCGCTTGATTTATTCCATTCTAAAACAGCTTTTAAACTTTTGTCCGCCCTATGTCCGTTAAATGTTACTTTGCCGGTTATTTCTTCAGGTGTAGGAATTGAAAATGATGTTGCAGTACCCACAGCAGGAATCAACTGGAATCTTACATTAGACAGAAAATTATAACCGAATGGATCCACAGAATTTAATCTTCCGCTAAACACAACATAAATAGGACCTAAAGTAGTATCTACTTTTGTGTTTCCGTTTCTGTATTTTATATTTAACGGTTTGATCTTAGCTTTTATTCCATTAAATTTTACAACGCCAGGCATTACCGTATGAAATCCTACAATATCGCCGTGCATATTGTTTACCGGTTTACTCCTGTCAAAAAACGCTGCTACTGCAAGTGAAAACTTAATGGTTGATTTTCTATCAGAAATTTTTGTTCCCGTAACAATAATTACGCTTCCAAATTTATGAAGACGATGAGCCACTCCGGTTGAGTCAAATCCGTTGCTGTAAAATTCATCCCGTGTATCTTTGGTAATAATTTCAACGTCTACTTGATCTTCCGTTATAGTGTTGGGATCAATAACTAATTCTGTGGGTGCAGGGCTATCGCAACCATAAAAAAAGAAACCCAAAATAATAAGCAAAGTTATATTTATAAATAATTTTTTCATTTTATTAAACTTTTAAGTTCAGCATTCAATTTTTTTCTCTTAGTTTTTTTTCCGAATTTTAATTTATAAAATTGTTAATTAAAAGAGAATGCCCAATTAAGGGCACCCTCTTTTTTGCTTTATCCTTAATTAGGTTTAACTATATAAGGTATTCCCCAAGTTTTAACCTCAACAGGAGCAACATCATCATATATTACCTGTTTTGGGAATGCATTTATAATTGCATGGAAATGTCCCGGGAATTGATGAGTGGTATATTTCTGTTGATATACTTTATTGTATACGCTTCCGTTTTGTACTGAAGAGATCAATTCAAATATTTTTTTAGCTCTGTGCATACCCTGCCTGTTACCGCCGTAGGTTAGGGTTACAAAGCCAGTATCGGCATATATACTTGTAATTTCTACTTCTAATGTTACTTCTTCGTGTCTTGCCATCACAGGTATCTGTTTCCAAATAGGTATTCCTCTTGTAAGATAGTAATCATTAGGAGAGGTAATTATCATTTGATCGCCGTTAGCAAGGGTTATAGTAAGCTTAGTAATATTTATATTGTCTGTAAGTGTTCCGCCTTCTGGCAAAGATACTGCAACCAATCTCCAATTATTCAAAGGAATATCACCTATTTGTTTTTTGGCAAAAATCAGATTTCTTGTAATAACTGTTGAAAAAGGTTTTTCTATTAATGTGTCAGCAACTTGTGTGTTAGAATCTGGTGGTGAATAAGAAGCTTTTATATATAAAACACCTTCAAATGTTTTTATAACTTTTACGTAAGCTGTATCCCCTACTTCGTTAACTTCATATTCTTTACTAACAAGGCGCATTTTCTGTCCGACACGCAATGGATAAATATCCGTCAAAGTTTTACCCAAAAATGACATTGCATCTTGTTCATTATAGTTAGGTTCAAATGATGCAAGTGTAGAATCCTGTTCGGCAAGGGTTTTAAATACTTGAGGATCCGTAGTAGATGATGTATTTATTTCAGGTGCATTAACAGAGTCTGTACAACCAGCAATAAAAACAACGAGACCAAGTATAGCATAAGTAACTATATACTTGATTAAGGTCAGTTTGTTTTTCATAATTTTACTCCTTTGATTAAATTATTAAAAAATTATTTAAGATTTTCAAGTTTTTCTGCAGAACGTTTACGAAGAATTGTGCCGGAAAACAGATGTTAGTCTAACTTATTGTAAATTATGTGTTTATGAGAATATTGCTTTACAAGAAAGTGCCTGGTTTTAATGTTGTAAATGCCTGGTGTTTTCCAATCAGGCATAAAATTCAATTTAAAACTATCGAACAATTAAAAAACCAATTCGTCAATTAATTATAATTTGCTGTTTCTTTTCAATTTGATTAAAGATTAATTATTTTATCGGGAATAAAATATTTTGAATTAAATAATATTATAGAGTTATGTCATACAGAGAACAAAAGAAATACCTAGAATTCTTAAAAAGTCACGAAAGAAAATTCGACAGGAAAGAATTGGAAGATTATAAGATGTTTGTAAAAAGGCAGAAAGATGACGAAGATTTTGATTCTGTTTCTATGAAAAGATTAAAGGAACTCTACGATAAATATAATGTACCGATTGATAAATCTAAGTTCGATTCATTTTTTAAAAAGTAAGTTTTTTCTTTCGGGCAATTAAAGTACAATCAACTAAAATTTTTAGTATATATATTTGTAATTAAATTTTCAGCTCGCAAACAAAAATAGATTTTAATTTTGAGGTTTTAATGGATGCTAATAATTATAAACTAATTAATAAAATATTCGCCGGAGTTGTTTTTTTAATTTCTACCGTTGTGCTTTTCTCTACGGTTCAACCTTCGGTTTCTTTTTGGGACTGCGGTGAATATACTGCAGCAGCTTATTATCTTCAAGTTCCGCATCCACCTGGCTCACCTTTTTTTACAATTTTAGGAAGAATCTTCTCAATTGTTCCATTTGTTGAAAATATAGCTTTAAGAGTAAATACTATCTCTGTATTAACAAGTGGTTTTTCAATATTATTTCTTTATCTCATAGTTGTAAAACTCATAAATAAATTCAAAGGAAATGAACATAAAAATTTATTAGATGCATTATCAACTTACATAGCTGCAGCAATCGGTGCTTTAGCATTTTCATTTAGCCATACTTTCTGGTTTAACGGAGTTGAAGCTGAAGTTTATGCAAGCAGCATTTTACTTTTTTCCGCTATAACATATTTAATGATGAGTTGGTCAGAAAAAGCAAATAACACTGATAACGAAAAATATATACTGATGATTGCTTATTTAATTGGTATATCAACAAGCGTACATCTGATGAGCGTTCTTGCTATTGTGCCTGTTGTAATGATGATAATGTTTACAAAATATGTCGATGACGACGAAGCACTACAAAAATCTATATATATATTTTTAGCCCATTTTGGTATAGTTCTTATAATTGCATTTGCTCTTTGGGGAAGCAGAACCAATACAACACCGCCCTCCATTGAGGAGTATCGTGACTTTGATATGAAATTTAAAATGATAATGGCTGCTGTTAGTTTATTAATTATGGGTGTTTTCTGGAAAAAAGTAATGAACAGAAATTCGATTTATCTTCCGTTGATTATTGGAGGTGTCGCCCTGTTTATAATTTATCCTGGTATTGTAAAAATATTACCTGGGATTATGGCAAGCATTTCAGGCGATAATTCATTAACAGCTATTTTGGTGTTTACAGTAATTCTTGCTCTTTTAGGGTATGCAGTTCATTACACTGTAAAACACAATAAACCCACAATGCATCTGGCGTTTATGTCTCTTATATTTGTTTTACTGGGGTTTTCATCCTACACTATGATAATCATAAGGTCAAATCAAAACCCGCCTATGAATGAAAACAAACCAAATGATTTTACAGAATTAGTTTCTTACCTTAATAGAGATCAGTACGGAGATTTTCCAATATTTGAAAGACGCTTTGCAACAGAACCGCATCAAATGGGTGTTTACAAAAATTACTCAAGCGAACTTGATTTCTGGTGGCGTTACCAAATGAATCATATGACGACAAGATATCTTCTTTGGAATTTTGCAGGTAGAGAAGGCTGGGTACAGGATGACGGACCCAACATAGCCCCATTTAACGGAATAGGAAATTTACTGGGTAAAGCTTTCAGCATAAATTTTGCCGGAAGCACTAGAAATTCTCTGTACGGAATTCCCTTTCTCATAGGGCTTCTTGGTATTTATTTCCATTTTAAAAAAGATAGGAAAACCGCAATTGTTTTTATGGCACTCTTTATTTTTATGGGTTACTTTACCGCATTCTATCAGAACCAGCAGCAGCCACAACCGAGGGAAAGAGACTATTTTTATGTAGGTGCATTTTTTATTTACGGAATTTGGATAGCGCTCGGTTTTCGCGGAATTATTGATTTGATTCAAGAGAAATTACAAAAACTTAAATTCAAAAAAGGTGTTATTATTACCGCTTTAGTTCTCGGTATTATGTTTGTACCACTAAGAATGTTAGTAGCAAATTATCATTCACACGATAGATCAAATAATTGGGTGCCATGGGACTATTCATACAATATATTACAAAGTTGTGCACCAAATGCTATTGTTTTTACGAACGGAGATAACGATACATTCCCTCTTTGGTATTTACAGGATGTTGAAGGTGTAAGAAGAGATGTTAAGATTGTAAACCTCAGTCTGTTAAACACAAATTGGTACATCAAAGAAATTAAAAGTAACGACCCCTATAAAGTTGGAACTGTAAACATTCGTTTTACAGATTCGCAAATTGATAGAATTCGTCCCGTGCAATGGGAGCCAAAAGATATTACAATTCCATTACCAAAAGATCCGAATTCTCCAGAGATTGCAAAAATTGTAAAGGAAGCAAACATACAAGATTCGACAGTTATAAAAGCAGGAAGCCTTACATTCAGAATGAATAATACTGTTACATTCGGAACTACAAAAGCAATAAGAATTCAGGATATAATGGTAAAAGAAATAATTGAAGCCAACCAATGGAAACGACCAATTTATTTTTCAGTAACCTGCGCAATAGACAGTAGAATTGGCTTGGATGATTATCTTAAAATAGAAGGAATGTCTTTAAGATTGGTTCCGGAAAAAAGAACACCCAATGTTGAATTTGTAAATGAGCCGGCATTGAGAGCAGAACTGCTAAATGAAAATCCTGGTCATAGCAAAACCTTTAAAAGAGGATTCAAATTTAGAGGGTTAAATGATAAATCAATTTTTTATGAAGACGGTCAACAGAAAATGCTTCAAAATTACAGAAATGCTTTTCTAAGATTAGCAATGTATTACCTGGATACAAATCAAAAGACTAAAGTAAATGAAGTTCTGGATTATATGAACAAGAAAATTTCGGACGATGTTATTGGAATTGATTACAGGCTTCTATCACAAATTGGAAATATTTATTACGAAGCCGGTAATTTTGCTAAATTTAAAGAGATTTCAGTTAAGGTTGAAAGAGAGGCTCTAAACTCACTAGAAAATAATCCAAATGATTTATACTCATTCAGAGTTCTTCTTGATTTATATCAAAACTTAAATGACAATTATAAACTACTTGATTTGTGGGAAAAGATCGGCAAACTTTATCCCGGCGACCCAAACATAAAAACAAGCATTATTAAGTACAGAAGTCTGATAGCACAACAGGATACGCTTAATAAAGTTCAGACAAAAAATAAAATTTTTTAATTGTCACTGAGGTTGTATCAAAAGTACATCATTGTCACTCTGAATCCGGTTGTTCGGCAGTAGCCGAATCTGGCTACCGACAGATTACTGGATGAAGAGTCTTAATTTAATTAATAGTTGGAGATTCTTCGTCTTCCGATAAATCGGGATTCTCAGAATAACCATCAACACTTTTTTACAGCCTCATTTTTTTACATATTTTACTCTTATAATAAAAATATTTCTTTTACAGATACTATAAATGAAAATATTAGTAATAGCACTTTCCGGCATTGGTGACGCACTTATTTTTACACCTGCACTAAAACTTTTAAGACAACATTATCCCCAAGCTGAAATAGATGCTCTTGTAATGTACAAAGGCGCTAAAGACATCTATGAAAGAAATTCGAATCTCAATAAAATTATTTATTTCAATTTCTTAAAAGAAGGTGCTTTTAAATCATTAAATTTCATTCTTTCTTTGCGCAAAAAATATAATACAACAATTAACGTTTATCCCTCCAACAGAAAAGAGTACAACATTATTAGTTTTTTAATCGGTGCCAAAACAAAAGCCGCCATTAATTACTTAAGAATGGATAAACAAAATTTGGGGTGGTTAAATAATTGCAGAATACCCGAGGACGATTCTCTTCATAATGTTCAAACTAATATAAAGCTAATTGAAAAAATAACAGGAAAAACTTTTGGCGATGAACCTGATTTGCAGTTTGATTTATCAGAAAATGATTTATCTACAGCTTCTAATTTTTTAAACGAAAATGAAATTATAGACACTGATTTAGTGATAGGGTTTCATCCCGGAACTTCTGTGTTAAAAAATCACATAAAAAGAAGATGGGAACCTGAAAAATTTGCAGAGTTAGGAATAAAAATGATTTCCGAATATAACTGCAAAATAATAATCTTCGGTGGTCCGGATGAATTAGAACTTAAAGAAAAAATCAGAACTGAAATAAACTTGCCAAATGTTTTTACAACTCAAGAACTCAATCTCGGGCAAAGTGCCGGTGTAATGAAGCGATGCAATGTATTCCTTTCAAATGATTCAAGTCTTATGCACGTTGCTTCGGCTTTAAAATTGAATGTTGTGGGCATCATCGGACCAACCAGCACAAATTATATTCACCCTTGGAATACAGAATATAAAATTGTTTCGTTACACTTGGACTGCTCGCCTTGTTTTATTTACTCCCCAAAACCATTAATATGTAAAAGAGATGATGTGAAATTTAAATGCATAAAAGAACTAGATGTTAATTTAGTTTTTAATTCCGTTAAGGATTTTATAAGTAATGACTGATAACAAAAAGAAGTTAGTTAACATTGCTATTTTATTAGCTTTTATAACAATAACATATAATGCAATTGAAGGAATTATTTCTGTCTATTTCGGAACTTCAGATAATACACTTGCATTGTTAGGGTTTGGTGTTGACAGCTTTGTTGAAGTAATATCCGGAATAGGAATTGCGCATATGGTTCTGCGAATGAAATTTGAAGAAGTAGTCAATAGAGATAAACTTGAGATTATTTCTTTAAGAATTACTGGAACTAGTTTTTATCTTCTAACAGCAGGATTAATTTTTGGCGGAACAATAAACATAATTGAAAACAGCTCACCTGAAACTACCGTTGTAGGTATTATAATAGCATTAATTTCACTTTTTACAATGTACTTACTTATAAAATATAAATTATTAGTCGGCAATAAATTAAATTCTGCAGCAATAATAGCAGATGCAAACTGCACAAAAACTTGTTTCAACCTTTCAATTGTTTTGCTTGTATCAAGCGGGTTATATGAGATTTTTAAGATAAATTATTTTGATGTTTTAGGTTCCTTTGTTATTGCCTATTTTGCATTTAAAGAAGGTAAAGAAGCTTTTGAAAAAGCAAAATCCGAAAAGATAAATCCTTCTTGTAATTGTTAATTTTAATTATCTTTTGATTTTAAAATATTTAGATAATCTTCGTTTGTGTCAATATCCTGTAAAATCTCTTTATAATTACAGTCCCATATTTTCTTTTTTATTTTTTTGTTTTTACTTATAATTCCTAAATTTGATTCAATCCTTTCATCTAAAATTAAATTATATAATGATTTTTTTATTAAAATTGGATGTCCGTATTTATTTTTAAAAGACGGCTGAATCCAATTATATTCATTGTTAATTTGAGAAATAAAATCTATATAAAATTTTTGAGGCAACCCGGGCTGATCTACTTGATGTAATAATACCCATTCAGAATTATCATGTTTTGAAATACCTGCTTGGATTGAACCAAACATACCTTTATTGAAATTAGCGTTATAAACAAAATCTATTTTTTTTATAATTGATGCATATTTATCTTTTGTTAAGTCTTTTATTATTTCATTTTTTAACTCTTCCCTTTTATACCCTGTAACAATTATTATTTGATCACATATAGTATTTAATTTTAGGATAATATTATGAATGAATGTATTGCCTTTAAAGATGGCCAAAGGTTTGAAATTATCCATTCTTTTGGAAAAGCCTGCAGAAATTATGATACCATTAATATTCATAGATAATAAATTATTCTATTTCCATTTTGCATTTACAAAAATTATTCAACAATTTAATGTTTATCTAATTAATAAGTTAAATTTTTCTCATCTAATTAAAATAATTATGAATAACGCCTATATAATTGATGCAGTAAGAACACCTGTCGGAAGGTACGGGGGAGTACTTAGCAGCATCCGCCCGGATGACCTGGCTGCATTGGTAATAAAAGCTTTACTGGAAAGAAGCAAATCAATTGATATAAAATTAATTGAAGATGTGATACTAGGTTGTACAAATCAAGCAGGGAAAGACAATAGAAATATTGCAAGAATGGCATCTCTTTTAGCGGGTCTGCCGGTTGAAGTCGGCGGAGTAACTGTTAACCGTTTATGTGCTTCTGGTATGCAGGCAATTATGGATGCCGCAAGAGCAGTAATGGTTGGCGACGGTGATATTTTTATAGCCGGTGGTGTCGAAAGTATGTCAAGGGCGCCGTATATAATTAGTAAATCAGAAAAACCATTTGACAGAAAACCCGAAATATATGATTCAACAATTGGCTGGCGGTTTACAAATAAAAAACTTACCTCAACTGTAAATGATGAATGGGCACCGATTGCAAAATTTTTTGAATTAAATAAAATATCGGAAATAAAAAATAATAATGTTAGATTTGGAAATTTAACGGATGATGATGCAATTAAATTATGTAAAATTATAAACAGGAAAGCACCTATAGCCTTAGAAATAGCAGAAAAACTTATTGATGAAGCTCAAGGCTGCGAAGAAGAATTAAAAGAACTTAATAATATTTTCTCGACTCAAGATACATTGTTGGGATTGACATCGATAGGTAAAAAAGTTGAATTTACTGGCACTTAATAATTATTTTAATAAATTTATAAAACAAAATTGGACAAAATACGCACAACGTCCTTCTATACGCATTGCGTATAACGGGCAGCGGCTAAGGGCAGTAGCCCGGAGCAAATCCCGAAGAGTTTGTGCATAGGGTATTGACTTTAGCCGATGTTCTGTGCAGTTGTGCAGCGAAGCGGAGAAACTGTGAAGAGCATTGGTGAAGCCGCCCGTTAGCAGCCACTAAAAAATGATCATTATTATCAAACTAATATGAACACACAGATTATTATTTTAACCATACTCGCCCCAGCGATTACAGGACTTGCATTTATTGCATATAAGCATCCAATTGGATTTAGAAAAATTGCTTTTGGTTTAGGGATAATAATTTCCCTAATTCTTACAGTAATTTTTGCTTATAACTATGGAACTATGCTGGCAAATATAAACTTCTTAAATGATCAAATACTAACCACAAAAAATGTTGATGATTTTATTTTTAGTATTAACAGTTTAAATGAATCAAAAAATACAATTAATGTAGCATTTGTAATTTACATTATATCAATGATATATTTAACATTTCTATATTTTTTGCCAAATATTTTAGGGATTACAACTGATAAGCCAAAAACATCCACGGAGATTAAGAAACAAAAAAATGGCGGCAACTAACAAAAAATATAGGGCATTTGGCAGATAGTGCTAAATATGAAGATGATACCAGTAAATAAACATAGTAATAAATTAAAAAATTGATGCTTTAAAATGCCCAACGCTTCATACACAAACCGTTAGCCCCTATTAAAAAAACAACAAGAATTGAATAAGGTATGGAAGAATTATTAAACATAAAAAAACGATTTAGTCGTTCAAGCAAGAGAAAATTTCTGAATATCGTTGAAAACAAATTAATCGAGTACGGATATAAGTGTGAAACAAAAACATTTTGGAGATTACTAAAATCGGTTAATCTTGAAACAAAGATTGAAAAGCCTGAATATATATTTATTGCACATTATGATACTGGAACAATGTTGCCAATTTGGATGAACTGGCTAATGAAATTTGTTGGAATAAATAGACAATTATTAATTGTATTATTAATAGTCATATTCATTAAAATTATAATACCAACAATTGATAATTATCAACCAATTGTTGCTGAAATATTATCTGTATTATTTTTAGTATCAACACTCACAATATTTATACCTAATTCAAAAAATTATGATGACAACACAAGTGGTGTAATTACATTGCTTAAACTTGCAAAACAATTTAAAGAAAAAGGTATACAAAACGTAAAGTTCATATTTGTTGACAATGAAGAATTAGGTTTATTTGGTTCTTTTGCTCATAAAAGATATTTGAAACGAAAAAAAATGATTCCTGAAAATTGTAAAGTTATTTCTATTGATTGTGTAGGTGGAAATGGAAAGCTTCCGTTAATTATTAGAAATGGTAAATCAGAATATGAACACACATTTAAAAAAGCAATTGAAAACGAATTTAACGAGTGTAAGTCTATAAAAATGATGTTACCCGTTTCTGACAATTTTTCATTTAAGAAATATGGAGCAATAAATATAAGTTTTGTTGATAAAACAATAATTCCAAATGGCTATTATATTAGAAATATTCATTCACTAAAAGATAAAGAAATTGATATAGAAAAAATTGAAAGATTGTGTAATGTTTTAACCGAAGTTGTAAATGATAATAACAGTGGCTAACACGCAATATAGCAAATAGCGGAGATAGTAAGCTTTAGTGCTAGTCACCAGTTCAATAAAAACAATAGGGAAAAAAGTTGAATTTACTGGCACTTAATAATTATTTTAATATATTTATAAAATGAAATTGGATAAAATACGCATAACATCCTGCTATACGCATTAAGTATAGTATCCGTTGGCAAGCATTAAAAAAATTCCTAAATTTGCAAAAAGAGATGTTTTTATATGAATTATCCACTAGAAAATCTTAAGGACACAGAATTTGAAAAACTTGTTGCATTAATTTGCGAACGAATTTTGGGGCTGGGAACTATTGTTTTTTCTAAAGGCAAAGATGGCGGGAAAGATGCAAAGTTTGAAGGAAAAGCAATCAAATTACCAAGTGAAAGAGAACATTGG
>JACZTL010000037.1 GCA_022573715.1 Bacteroidota bacterium | reverse complement strand
CTATTAGAAAGAAAGATAGAAAACTCATTGTTTCTGATATTAGAGCGCATAGTGGTATTCTGAAATATGCTATCGATTTTACTTTGCCTCAGGGAACTCCGATTCTCGCTGCCCAAAATGGCGTAATAATTGATGTAGTTGACAAGTTTAACAAAGGGGGAGATGGAAAAAAATATTATAAATATCTTAATTACATGACTATTGAACATAAAAATAAGGAACTTTCTCAATACGGACATTTGAAACATAATGGAGCTCTTGTGAAAATAGGACAGAAGGTTAAAGCCGGAGAAGTCATTGGTTATACTGGCAATACGGGCTGGACGACTGAACCCCATTTACATTTTCATGTATGTAGAGATGTTGATAACAAAGAAGGTTGGGAGACTATGCAAATTAGATTTAAGGAGAAGTTCAAATATCTTGTAAATTCAAAAAATAATTTGACCGAATTTAGAAACAAGTATGCTTCTAAATAAGTTTTTTAACATTTCAAAAACGCCCTGACCGAACAGAATACCAAATGGAATCCCCAAGGGATTAATTTATTTGGTCAAAATGTTTCTATCATTGTTCTTACACCGATTATTTTAATAGTTTTGGGATTATTATTTTTCTTAGGGATTTACTTAAAAGATAATTGGAAACATCTACAAGGCATTATTCCCAAACACAGAACAAAAAGAAAAACAATAGATATAGAAACAAACATAGAAAAAAAGTCTGCAGGTATGAAATCCCTATCTCAAGAAAAACCTTCATTACCTTTAGTTGTGTGTAAAAACAAAATCTGTAAACAAGGACTCTGTTACGATGGGGAATGTAAAACAAATCTAAAATTAGGACTCATTTATGTTTATTCCAATAACGACACCTACAATCCTCTATGGAAAGATACATTTAATACCATAAAGCCAAAATTCGTCGAAGCTATACATAATCTTACAGATAAAAGAATTAATATTTCATTAGATATCATATAAATTTCATTTGGTGGTATAAATATTACTTAAGCTGCAAATTATAGGAATTATATTTCATCATATACTGCATCTATAGTACAGTTGTTAATTAAAAATGTTTTATTATTTAATATTTTCAAAGATTTTATTTGCTTTATAATATTTAAAATGCAGTATAACCGGAATGTGTATTTTGCAGTATAATATTTACAGTTTATTATTTTTTGTTGGTCTTTGTACGGGGAAGAAGCACTGCTTAAATTTTTAGAACACTGAAAAGTAAAATAATTCAAATTCTGCCCCCTTAATAAATGAGGTTAATTTTTATAATACGGAACAGCAGAAATGTGTTTGTAATTTGTTCCGAAATGTTTGTTTATTAAAATAACAAATTATATACAATCAAATCAATAATTTAGGCATAGATATATTCTAAAATTAAGTTCAATATTTTAAGGCTACAATTAATAAATTGCTTCACGAATTTTAGCACTAATATAATCCATTACCCAAACTACTATAGCTATCATCAGCACTATCAGTCCGACTTCGTGCCACATTGCAAGACCTTGATACTGCATAAGCATAGTTCCAATTCCGCCGCCGCCTACAAGACCGATAATAGTAGCCATTCTTACGTTGATATCCCATCTGTAAATTGTAAATGAAAGAAAGGGTAAAATAATTTGAGGAACAACTGCATACCAGACGACCTGTATTTTATTTGCTCCTGTTGCGGATATTGCTTCTACGGGTCCTTGTTCAATACTTTCGATGGCTTCGGAATAAAGTTTTGCGTTTGATGCTATTGTATGAACAAGCAAAGCAATCATACCGGCAAATGGACCGATACCTACCCAAACCGAAAAAATAATTGCCCAAATAAGAGGCTCAATGGAACGTACAAAATTTAGTATTAACCGTAGTACATAATAAATTATAAATGTAGTTTTATTGCCTTTCATTAAATTTCTTGCGGTAAAAAAACTAATAAATAAAGTGATTGGAATTGATATTAAAGTCGCAAGTAAAGCAATATAAATTGTTTCGATCATTGCAAAAAGAGCATCGTCAAAAATTCCGAACTCTGGTTTAAATAAAGCTCCAAAAAGTCGCTCTGCACCTTTAATACCCTCTGAACTAAATAAATCGACAATAGATAATTTTGTTATTATCCATCCTGCAATAAAAGTAATGTTAAATAAAAACCAGCCGGATATTTCAACAGACCATTTTGTTACTTTATTATCCTTTGCAATGCCGAACAATTTGCAAGAGAGAGATGTTTTTGTAAAAGTCCAGCTTGCACCTATAAATACTGAAATTACAAAAAGAATAATAATCCCCTCCCAACTGAAAGGAATATCTCTTAAATCAAGAATAAATTTATAGTAAATTGCTCTTTGCAGAAGAAGTATTGAATAGAAAACAAAAAAGATATCCAAGAAAATAGCCTTTATGAAATTAACCCTTTCTTCAAGACGTTGATTCTGCCTGATGATATCAATTGGAGATTGATTATTATCTGTTTTATTTGTCATCTTATTTCAACCTCTTCTGCTTCTTCGCCGTAAATTGTTTTAAACCATTTTTCATCTATCTCTGATGGTTCCCCCTCATAAATTATTTCGCCTGACTTCAACGCTATTACACGTGTTGCATATTTTCTTACAAGACTTAAAAAATGAAGGTTACAAATAACTGTAGTTCCGAATTCTTTATTCACTTTTTCAAAAAATTTCATAACGGAATTTGAAGTTGCCGGGTCTAATGAAGCAACAGGTTCATCGGCAAGTAAAAGTTTGGGATTCTGCATTAAGCTTCTTGCAATTGCAACTCTTTGCTGCTCTCCGCCGCTAAGTGTATCGGCTCTTTCTTTTGCCTTTTCCTTAATGCCTACAATTTCAAGGTTTCGGTATGCTTCTTCATAAATATCATCAGTAAAATTACCGAGTATTGAGTTAAGTGTTTTTAATTGTCCCAGTTTACCGGATATTACATTTTTAAGAACCGAATGCCTGTTAATTAAATTGAAATGCTGAAAGATCATTCCGATTTGAGCTTTTACTTTTCTAAGTTCTTCACCTTTTACGTGTGTTATATCTTTTCCCATAAATTCAACCGTGCCGGCTGTCGGTTCTATTAACCTATTTATGCACCTCAATAATGTAGATTTACCCGAACCGCTAAGACCTATAATTACAAGGAATTCTCCTTTCTGAACTTCAATGTTTAAACCTTTTAAAGCGTGCATTCCATTTTTATAGATTTTATGTAAATTTTTAACTTTTAAAATCATTTTTTCTATTTAATCTTTTCAAATGAGATATTTTCTTTTTTAAGAAGTTCCCTAAGTCCGTCATAATCACTGTCTTTTGTTATTATTAATCCTCTTATATCATAAATATCGTAAAGCGATTTTTGTCCTTCGGGAGTACTAACATATTTTAAAAGAGCATTTACAATTTTCTCTTTCATTTTTTCAGACATATTTTTTCTAAAAACCCAGGGATCATTTGGAATTCTTTCAGTGTAGCCTATGATTTTTATTTTTTTTGCTACATCGGGAAATTGTTTGAGCACACGTATTCTGGCATCCATTATTGCCCCGGTTTCAGGGTCAGGAGGTGCAGAATATGTAGCACCTGCATCCACTTGTTTTTGGTAAACCATTGTTACAACATTATCGTGCCTCATAGCAAAAGCTGTTTCCTCGGGATGAATACCGAGCCTGTCAAGAAGTGCCTTTGGTAGTATATACCCCGATGTAGAAGACGGATCAACATACGCCATTTTTCTTCCGTCTATTTGAGAAATGCTGTCTATCCCGGAATCAACGCGTGTAATGAATTGTCCTCTGTAGCTTGTTTCATTTCCGTCTCTTACAATCCTGAGAAGAGCCTCGGCTCCGTATTTTGCATTAGCCATTATATAAGAAAAAGTGTTTATGCTTGCTATATCCGCTTTACCCGAACCGAATGCTTCAACCACGGCTACAAAACTTGCAGGAACAGCCGTTGTATAATAATAACCGGTTTCTATTTCTAAAAAATCAGTTAATTCTTTTGCGTTAAAGGATATCTTTTTAGCATCTACGGAAGGTGTGAAATATATTTTTACCGGATTGGACTTTGTACCAAGTTCACCCTTATTCAGTTCTCTAATTGATGAGATTACTATAAAAATTATTAATGGTAATAGAAAAAGTAAATACTTCATAAAGAATTAATATTGGGAATTGTAAATATGCATATAAGTTTTTTTTCTATCAAATTTAGGTGAGTGTTTTCTCAAAATTTAGCAGTAATTTAATTTATGAATTATTGCTGTAACTTATATAATCCTTTCTTAATAAATTCTGGAAGTGGTGAACCCCTGTTTCACATTCAACTGAAAGTCTTCCCTTTTTATAAACATTTGAGCTAACGCCTTTTTGCACCTTTTCACAAATTTCTATGTCTTCAAATTGAATTTTATCACTCATTAAAATATCTGTTTTAATGCTTTTCAATCCTTCCTTTGTTTCTATATCGTCATAAAAATAGTCGAATTTTACTAAGGTTTCTCTCTCAGAAATAGGAATTATTTGGTTAATCTGCAGCCGACAGGGGAGAATATTTAACATCAAGTTTGGATAAATAAAATAATAGTACGCTCCTCCTTCTCCTTTATAAAAATTTTTTTTATTATTTATTGGGCTATACTGGAGAGAATAAAATTCAGAGACTATAGTTTTGTATTCTCTATAATCTAAAAAATCGCAAAGTTCCGGGTGAACATAAGGCAGGTGATATCCTTCCAAATAATTATCTACATAAATCTTCCAATTACATTTAATATTATATTCTACTCTTTTATAATGTTTTTTATGTTCTAAATTATTTGGTTTTATTTCTTCGGCAATTTTTGAAATTTGATTTGAAATGGGAACTGCTTCATTATTAAGATTAACAAATACAAGTCCTTCCCAAAGTTCTGTTTTTACTGGGGTTAAACAATGCTCCGATTTATCAAACAATTCTACTCTGTTAAATCTCGGCATGCCTCTTAATTGTCCGTCTAATTTATATGTCCAACCGTGATAACCGCATTGAAGAACTGTTTTTTTTCCACTGTTCAGTAAATTAAGTGGTCCGCCCCGGTGTCTGCAGACATTATAAAAAGCAGTTAATTCATTCTCATCATTTTTAAATATAATAACAGGATTACCTGCAATATCAATTTGAAAAGAATTTGTTCTATCTTTTATTTCCTCAATGTGTCCTGCATACTGCCAGTTACTAGAAAAAACAGCCTCTTTTTCAAGACTAAATATATTACCATCGCAGTACCAATTAGAGGGAATAGTTTCAGTTTTTTCAATTGGTTTAATTTTTAAGTCATTTTTATCGAACACTATTAATAACCTATTAGCATTGTATTAAAAATTATTTAGACTAAAATTGTCACTCTAAGCGGAACGAAGAGTCTACATTATTTATAAATTGAGATTCTTCTTCCGACAGATGCAGAATTTAGAATGACAAAAAAGACAGTTAGCAATACCAAGCTATATTAAGTTCAGTATTTCAAATAAGTAACTCAAACTATTTAAATTTGTAGATGTCATTCTCTGAATTCACATCAGAGATAGTATCACCGCCGAGTTCAATAGTTTTAATATTGCCTTTAATTTTTACTTCAATCAAGACTTCTGAGTTATTCTCCCAAACGGCAGCGGTTTTAGTGATAATAGTATTCGCACTATCTTTATCGTTGATAAAAGTTAGAGCAATTGGAACAGGAATGTTCCCTATTTTTTCTACCAATATTTTGTAATTGTTGTCATTTTTTTCCACTTTTTTAATTCCCAAGTCAGGAAATCCTCTTTCAAAAAACCAAGGTTTCCAGTACCAATTTAAATTTTTTCCGGTTGCCTGATTAAATGAATAGAAAAAATCGTAAGGTCCGGGATGTTTATGATTCCAGTTATTCATATACGCGTGAAGACCTTTAAGGAATAATTCATCTCCCAACATATTTCTCAAATAATCATAAGCCTGTCCGGGTCTTGCATAAGCTGAAATTGAATTGGATATACCGTTTAAAAGATTAGAGGGTATCATAAGCGGCATTTCCATTTCATTGCCCGCCATAAAACTATAAAATCTATTGTTTCTTATCCTTGCATTATATTTGCCAACTTCAGTCTGGAAATCAATCGGAAGCATCTGCGCCCAGCCTTCGTCCATAAAAGCATATTTCTTTTCATTTGTACCCATGTAAAAAGGCATATACTGGTGTGCAATTTCGTGAGATGTTACACCAACAGTTCTTCTCCAAGTCGACATACTTCCATCGTTTATCAACATCGGATATTCCATTCCGCCTCTACCGTTAAATACGGTTAAACTTGGAAACGGAAAAGGAACGGCAGGCATTCTTGTTGAAAAAAAGTTAATTGCCTGTTTGGCAATATCAGCCACATCATAAAAATCTTTTGATTCTTTTTTGTAAACAGCGGCAATATAGATTCTTCTGCCTGAATTTTTATCAACGGTTAAACCGACAGCATCCCAAAGGTAATGGTCACTCATGCTGAAAACGAAATCGGGTACATTTTCTGCTTTATAATGCCAAGTGTTAAATTCACTTTCGTTGTTATATATACCGCCGCTTTTAAGATCATCAGCATTTACTATTTTAACAACATCGTCAGATTTATGAGCATCATTATATCTGCTTAGAAATTTTTCTGTAAATAATTCGGAAGGATTTTGAAGAATGCCTGTTGCCCAAACTGCAAAATTATTAGGGACAGTTACACTGACATCAAAGTTTGAAAAATCGTTATAGAATTCTTGAGTCCCTGTAAAAGGAATCACATCCCATCCGTCAATATCATCAAAGACAGCAATTTGGGGATACCAATAACCAATCAGAAAAGATGTGGAATCGTAAGTTCCCATTCTCCCACGTGATGTATTCGGTATTGTAAAATTCCAATTCACATTTATTTCTATAGAGGATTTGGAAGCAATTAATGAATCAAGTTTTACTATTAAGTTTGTACCTCTGTCTAGCACTTTCTTTTTATTTTTTAAGTCAATTTCAT
>JACZTL010000001.1 GCA_022573715.1 Bacteroidota bacterium | reverse complement strand
TACTCCTGCTTTCTTAATTTTTGATAAAGCATTTTCGGAAAATATACCATGAGTGCATACAACATTAATTTTTGAAACTCCTCTTCTTTTTAGTAGCTTAACTGTTTCAAGAATTGTATTTCCGCTGCTTATCACATCATCAACTATTACAACTTTTTTTCCTCTAAAATCCTGTCCTTCATCTTTTATGCTGACTTTCCTAGATGAGAAACGCTTTTTTCTTAAAACTGTAAATGGGAAATTTATTTGATCAGCTACTGAACTAGCCCACTGGAATGATTCAATATCTGGACCAATAATAAGGCTATTCTGGAAATTATTTTTAATAAATTTAGCTGGACGTATAGAAATCAATTTATCTTTAACTGCTTTGTTTAAAATTGTTTTTAATTTTATTAGATACATCCAAGCTGTAGAATTTTTATAATGATTTTCTAAGTATGATTTATATTCTTCAATAAGTTTTTCGGAAACTAGCTTAAACGGAAATTTCCCTTTTATAGTTTTAGCTTTTACAAAATCATTAAAATTGTGAAAAACAGATTTAGAAGTTGGGTTTTTTGCATTATTCTTAAAATACTCTATAAAATCTTCATCACCGTTGAAATTTTGAGGTACATCGTGATAGTTAGCCATTACCTCTAACTCTTTTTTAGCTCGTTTCATCTCCGCTATTTGTTTCTTATGTTTTCTCTGAGGATCATTTTTTGTTATTTTAATACCTAAGAATTCGTATTGTCTTACCCCTTTGATATAAATATCTAAATAAAGGGATTGAGAACCATCAGAAAGTTTTTTTGATCTTAATTTGACATTCATATTATTTATTAAGTTGCTGTTAAATTATTCAGTCACAAAATAGTAACAAAAATAATTGAAACAAAAGGAAAAAAGATGAAAGGTAGTGAAACAAATATTAATGGAAATTAAACAAATACTAGTTATTTAACTTAAATTTTAAATTATTGTGAGTTTTATTTCAGTATGTTTCACCATAGAGTAGAGGGCATATTTTAAGTGCTTCTTTATTTTAAATAACAACAAAAAAATGAAAATAACAAAACTACTTTTTATAGTATTTATAACAGCAACAATACTTTACTCCTGTATAGACAACCCGGTAAATCCGGAAGACAATTTACAGCCGGGAAGAAGGGATTATATTTGGTCTGTTGATACATTAAAAATGCCAATGAATGACGTGCAAGCTATCTGGGGTTCTTCACCAAATGATGTATGGACAGTAGGGCCCGGCGGAACTGCAGCAGACAGATTATCCCATTATGACGGGATAAAATGGGAACAATGGAAAGAGCCTGTAAGGTGCACTGGCAGAACTTTGTTTGGCTTCAGTAAAGACGATGTCTGGATGGGAGGAGGAGACGGTAATATTTGGCATTTTGACGGTACAAGCTGGACACAGAACTATATTTATAAACCTGCAAACGCACAAAGTGTATTTGTTAAAAATATTTGGGGATTAAAAGCTAATGATCTATACGCTGTAGGTGTGATAGTTTATGATGCTCAAAATACACAGAGGGGATTTATTTTACATTACAACGGATTTAGCTGGAAAGAGGTTTACAGAGCAAATACTTATTCTCAATTTCAAAGAATAAGAAAGGAAGGGAATAATATATTTGTTCAGGGAATAAAGGTTGGTTATACAGTGAGTGACACAACGGAATTCTATCAATTAAAAGGAAATAATCTGATAACAATATATTCAAGATCAACAGAAGAAATTTATACGGGAAGTCTTAATATTGTTGGTGATGAAGTATATTTTACAATAGGGAAGGATATTTACAGGTATGTAAATGGAGTATTTGAAAAAAGATTGTCATTTAGTGATCCTAATTTCGGCTACCAAATATACGGAAGGAGTGAAAAAGATCTTTTTGTGAGAATGATTAACGGATTAGCTCATTATAACGGTACAGACCTTGTTTATATGAAAACTTTTGATAATAATTTTGCAAGTGTAGTTAACAGCCCTGTAATATTTAGGAACGAGGTTTTCTTTGCTGTGCCGGATTATATAAATAAAGCAAACTTAGTTTTAATGGGAAAATTAAAAGAATAACAATCTAGGAGGAAAAGCTTAAAAAAAACTAAGTGAAATGGAAATAAAATTAGTATTACATATTAAAGGTATCTAAATGATTAAACAAATAACCTTGGCAATAATAATAGGCGTTTTAATAACACCATAATAAATCGTGGTGTTGTCTTAATTTTAAATTAATTCTTTTGCAGTATTGTAAATACTCTCAGCAGTAAAACCGTAATTTTCAAATATTGTTTTATAAGGTGCGGATGAGCCAAACCTTTCTATGCTGATAGAAACACCTTCATCACCAACATATTTTTCCCATCCTTGTTTAACCCCGGCTTCAACTGAGACTCTTGCTTTTATATTTCTCGGCAAAACATTTTCTTTATATTCTTCGCTTTGTGCTTCAAACAATTCCCAGCTTGGAAAGCTCACAACTCTTGTTCCTATCTCTTCTGTTTCTAACTTTTCGGCAGCACTTAAAATCAATTCAACTTCAGAGCCTGAAGCCATTAAAATTAACTTTAAATCGTTTTCGCTTTCTTTTAATATGTAAGCACCTTTTAACAAATTATCCGCACTTGAATATTTGTTTCTGTCAATCACCGGAAGTTTTTGTCTTGTCAATATTAAAGCAACAGGGCTTTCCTTATGTTCAATTGCTGCCTGCCAGGCATAAACGGATTCATTTGCATCTGCGGGACGGATAACTACAACATTAGGAATTGCCCTAAGTGCAGCAAGATGTTCAACCGGTTGATGTGTTGGTCCGTCTTCACCCAGCCCGATGCTGTCGTGAGTGAAAACATAAATCGGTCTTATTTTAGAAAGAGAAGCAAGACGTATCGCGGGACGCATATAATCCGAAAATATTAAAAACGTTGCACCGAAAGGAATAACTCCGCCGTAAATTGCCATTCCATTTAAAATACTTGCCATTCCGTGTTCTCTAATTCCATAGTGAATATTTCTTGCACCGTATTTATTCGAGGATATACTTCCGTAATCATTCAAATAAGTATTTGTAGATGGATGCAGATCGGCAGAACCTCCGAGCAAAGCCGGAAGTGTTTCTGCTATTGCATTCAAAGTTTTTCCGGAAGAAGACCGTGTTGCAATTGGTTTTTCATCAGCTTCGAAAGAAGGTAAATATTTTTTCCATTCTTCACCGTAATCTCCGTGCATTAAATTAGAAAACAGTTTTGCATCTTCGGGATATTTGCTTTTGTATTTTCCAAAAAGTTTATTCCAATCTTCTTCCTTTTTATTCCCTTCATCAATTAGTGTTTTAAATAATTTCGTTACTTCATCGGGGATATAAAAGCTTTTGTCTACAGGCCAGTTTAAATTCTTTTTAGTTTGCTTTACTTCTTCTTCACCCAAAGGTGAGCCGTGTACACCGGACGTATCCTGCTTATTTGGGCTTCCGTAACCGATATGTGTATCGCAAATTATCAGCGAAGGTTTAGAGGTATCATTTTGTGCTTCGGTAATTGCTGCATTTAATTTTTCTAAATCATTTACATCGTCAACCTTTAAAGTCTGCCATCCGTAAGACAAAAATCTTTTTTCAATGTCTTCGGAAAATGAAAGAGAAGTTGAACCGTCAATTGAGATATGATTATTGTCGTACAAAAAAATCAACTTGCTTAATTTCAGATGTCCAGCAATTGAAGCTGCTTCGTGTGAAAGACCTTCCATCAAATCACCGTCGCTGCAAATGCCGTAAGTGAAATGGTCTAAAATTTTGTATTCTTCTCTGTTGAATTGTGCAGCAAGATGTTCCTCCGCAATAGCCATTCCTACAGCATTAGCAAATCCTTGTCCCAAGGGACCCGTAGTTGTTTCAATACCGGGCGTAAGACCGAATTCGGGGTGACCGGGAGTTATGCTTTTCCACTGGCGGAAATTTTTTAAGTCATCCATTGAAACATCGTATCCGCATAAGTGAAGTATTCCATACAAAAGCATACTTCCGTGTCCGGCGGAAAGAATAAATCTGTCTCGGTTTAACCATTTCGGATTCTGAGGATTGTGATTCATAAAATTTTTGTAGAGAGTATATGCTATAGGTGCGCAGCCCATTGGCATACCGGGGTGCCCAGAATTAGCTTTTTGAACGGCATCGACGGCTAAAAATCTTAATGTATTTATTGCTAACCGGTCAAGTTCATTTGTAGTCGCGGACATTTATTACTCCAAGTGAATAAATATATTAGAAGAATATCAATTTAAATATATTAAAAAATGTAAATGAAATTATAATTAGGGTTGAATAAAATAAATTAATTTTCCTTTTTTGGTTTTGTGTGTACCTTTGTAACAAAGTAAACCCCGCTAATAATTAATATCATACCCAACAGATGCAGGGGAAAAAAGGCTTCACCGTCAATTATACCCCAAAATACCGCAACAATAGGAATTAAATAAGTTACGGAGGTTGCAGAAACAGCTGATGTGGTTTTTATTAACCTGTTAAATAGAATAAGTGCAAAAGCGGTTCCCACAGCACCCAAAATAAAAACTGCACCAAGTGAAGTCCACGTTTCACTTGTATTTTGAAAATGAGTAAAAAGATCTGTTGTAAGAAGATATATAATTGCAAAAGGAGTAATTGTAAAAATTGAAACCGAAGTAAGCACTTTCGGATTGAAATCATTTAAATGAACTTTAATAACATTGGCACTTATTCCATAGCAGATAGTTGCAGCCACAACAAGTAATGCGTAAAAATTCATAGAACTTAGTTCACCTGATGATCCTACAAAACTTAATCCCATCGAGCCGATAAGTCCGATAATTAAGCCCAATAATACGCCCAAATGCAATTTATTTTTAAAAGCAATCAACCCTATAATCAATGTAAACATTGGGGTAAGGGAATTAAGTACTCCGGTCAGTCCGCTTCCAAGACCTGTTTCAGCTTCAGCAAAAAGAAAGGCGGGCAATAGATTTGCTGTAAGCCCAACAAGAAAAAGAAATTTATATTGCTTAAAAGATATTTTTTTTAGTCTAGGTAATGCTACTGGAAAAAGAACTATAAAAGCAAAAATCATTCTTAGTGCACCAACTTGTCCTGAAGATAAACCCAATAGAGATTTCTTTATTAAAATAAAAGAGCTGCCCCATATTAAAGAGAGAGCAGCTAAAATTATTATTGATAAATATTTGGGATTTTTAAACATAAAAAAAAATTAGAATTTGTTTATATAAAAAAGCCGAAAGATAACAAAACTTTTGGATTGCAAATTTATGTATTCAGTAATAAAGACATTTTATTAGTACGATATAACAAAATATAATATATTGCATCTTATTAAAATACTTAATCATTTTGAAATTCCATTTATCATATTTTTATAAATAAAAAGGATCAATAATGACTTTATATCCGATTGTTATAGTAATTCATATTTTGTCGGCAGTAGCCTGGCTATCATTTTTACCGATAGACTATATATTAAGAAAAAATTTTAGAGAAACTAAAAATGCCCTTGTTCAAAAAAAATTGATATCGATTTGGTTAAAAACAGCAAATCTTTTGGGTATTGTTGGAATGTCCGGTATTTTAGTAACGGGAATAATTTTAGTTTCTATTTCTTCTTATTACTCATTTTTTCAATTTTCAATGAATCATTGGCTTGCTACAAAGCAGGTCTTGATGGTTGTACTTATAGTAATTACATTTGTTTTTTTGATACCAAATGCTAAAAAGCTAACTTCTAAAATTGAAAATGATCTACAGAGCGAAACAATCTTAAATGAAAATATAAATAAAAACATAAACAAAGTTGGTAAAATTCTAAGTGTAATAAATGTATTGGTTTTGATTAATTTTTTGCTGGCAATTACACATTAGTTTATTTGATAAAAGGAAAAATATTTCAGTAAGTTATTGTATCTAAAATGATTGTGTGTAAATTATTTAACATTAATTAAGTTGACATAATTTGCCGTAATACTTATATTTCTTGACTAATTTTTTTAAAATTCAAGTGAAAAAAGGCAATGGTTTCAAGTGAATACAAAATTTTTTCCGGCAGTTCAAATTTACCGCTGGCAGAAAAGATTTCTAAAAAACTTGATCTCCCTTTAGGAAACATTGAACTTAAAAAATTTAGTGACGGTGAAATATGGGTAAAATATGGAGAGAATATTCGTGGAAGTGATGTATTTATAATACAGTCCACATCACCTCCTGCCGAAAATTTAATGGAATTGTTAATAATGATTGATGCTGCAAAAAGAGCATCGGCCAAAAGAATAACGGCAGTTATACCTTATTTCGGATATGCAAGACAGGATAGAAAAGATCAGCCTCGTGTTGCTATTACTGCAAAACTTATTGCTAATTTAATCACTGTTGCAGGTACCGATAGGGTGATGACAATGGATCTTCACGCTGCTCAGCTCCAAGGTTTTTTTGATATTCCTTTTGACCATCTATACGGTTCAACTGTATTCAGTGGTTTGATAAAAAACGAAGATGGTAATACTGTTGTGGTTTCACCCGATGTTGGCGGTCTTAAAATGGCAAGATCATATGCGAAAAGAATACACGCCGATCTTGTGGTTATTGATAAAAGAAGACCGAACCAAAATCTTGCAGAAGTAGTAAACATTATTGGTGATGTTGAAAATAAAGATGTTCTTATAGTTGACGATTTGATAGATACGGCAGGTACATTTATCGCTGCTATTCAAGCTTTAAAAGACAAGGGTGCAAAAGATATATTTGGTGCAATCACACACCCCTTGCTTTCTGGGCCTGCTATTGAAAGGATAAAAAAATCACAATTAACAAAATTATATGTAACAGATTCAATTCCATTAAATACAGAAGGAATAGAAGATAAAATTTCTGTCGTCACTGCATCGAACCTATTTGCAGAGGCAATAAGACGAACTTTTAATAATGAATCAATTAGTTCACTTTTTGAAATAGATAAAGGATAATTTAGTTTCGGAGATACTATGGAAAACGTAATATTAGTAGCAAATTTAAGGGAAACAATAAATAAAGCTGCAAGAAATAAAATAAGAAAAGAAGGTAGAGTACCAGGTGTTTATTATTCAAAATATGACAATCCTATAGCTTTTGATGTTGATGAAAAAGATATAGGTTCGTTAGTTTTTACTTCCTCAAGAAATATAATATCGCTTAAAGTAACAGGAAAAGAAGAACATGAATGCTTTTTAAAAAATGTTCAATTTGATCCCATTACAGATAAAGTTGTACATTTTGACTTATTAGGACTTAAAAGAGGCGAAAAATTCCAGCTTAATATACCTTTTTCTTTTGTGGGTAGTTCAGTTGGAGTTAAAGAAGGTGGAATTTTACAGATTGGATTGCACAAATTATTTGTAGAATGTTTACCAAAAGATGTTCCTCAATCTTTAGAAGTTAATATAGAAAATCTGAATATAGGTGATACAATTCACGTTAAGGATCTTAATTTTGAAAACTTAACCATACTCACCCCTGCTGATTCTGTCGTCGTTTCAGTAACTCATCCTAAGGTTGAAGCTGAACCTGTTGATGAAGAACTTGAAGAAGAAATGGCTGAACCGGAAGTTATTGGTAAGTCTGACGAGGAAAGAGAAGAAGAGCAAGAAAATAAAGAATAAAGTGCGTGTTATTTTAGGAATCGGTAATCCGGAATCTCGATATCAGCAAAACAGGCACAATGTAGGGTTTATGTTGCTTGATTATTTTGCACAAAAGCACTCTCTAAAATTCAAACCATCAAAACAAGATTATTATTTTTGTGAGGGAAAAATTAGAGAACAAAATTATAATCTTGTAAAACCATCCACATATGTTAATAACAGCGGTATGGCTGCAAAACAGATTTTAAATAAATTAAAGATTGAAAATACTAAAATGCTTGTTATTTGTGATGATGTTAGTTTGAATTTACCCGAAATCAGAATAAGAGTTTCTGGAGGAGACGGAGGACATAACGGCCTTGGTTCAATTATTTATAATCTAAATGATGATAAATTTTCGCGCTTAAGAATCGGTATTGGAAATAATTTTGATAAAGGTAATATGGCAGAGCATGTTTTAAGTGATTTTACAAAAGAAGAAAAAGAAGAATTAATAAAGACTTTCGATAACATTTTAATTCTTTTAGAAGAATTTATAATTGGCGGTACGAAGCGGATGCTTGATGCCAACAGTAAAATAAATAAACATCAAAATTTAATTAACTAAAACAAATGGAAATCAGGAAAATCCTATGAAAACAATTATTTACATTATTCCTGTGTTTGGTGTGCTTGCACTACTTTATACATTTTGGAAATCAGCCTGGGTTCAGAAACAAGACCCCGGAACAGAAAAAATGCAGAAAATCGCTAATCATATTTATGAAGGATCGATGGCATTTTTAAGATCCGAGTACAAAGTTTTAAGTGTGTTTATTATTGCAGTGGCTATTCTGCTTGCAGTTAGTGCTGACAGTGAATATTCATCACCATTAGTTGCTGTCTCGTTTTTAGTAGGCGCACTTTGCTCTGCTATTGCTGGTTTTATAGGAATGAAAGTGGCAACAAAGGCAAATGTTAGAACAACAAATGCTGCCCGAACCGGGTTAGGTCAAGCTTTGGAAATTGCTTTTGCTGGTGGTTCTGTAATGGGTATGGGTGTTGTTGGTCTTGGTGTTCTTGGATTGAGCATACTCTTTATCATTTACAGCAACACATTCGGTGTAAGTCAGGCAGCTGATGTGAACAGGGTTATAACTATTATCACTGGGTTTTCATTTGGTGCTTCGTCTATTGCGTTGTTTGCACGCGTTGGTGGTGGAATTTATACGAAAGCAGCAGATATTGGCGCCGATCTGGTTGGAAAAGTTGAAGCAGGTATTCCTGAAGATCATCCTCTTAACCCCGCTACAATTGCCGATAATGTTGGCGACAATGTTGGTGATGTTGCCGGTATGGGTGCCGATCTTTTTGAATCCTACGTTGGATCAATAGTAGGTACGATGGTGCTTGGTGCATCATTTTTTGGCGTTGCTGAGTTTACAAATTATTCGAATGGTTTAGGAGCAGTTATTCTTCCACTTGTAATTGCCGGAGTAGGAATAGTTGTGTCCATATTGGGTACTTTCTTTGTTAAAGTAAAAGAGGGTGGAAGTCCTCAAAAAGCATTGAATATGGGTGAGTTCGGGTCTTCGTTTATAATGATTGGTGCAATGTATTTTATTATTGATTTTATGCTTCCAAGTGAATGGGTGTACAACGATAAATTATTCGGCGAAATTTATACGATTACTTCATTGAACATTTTCTTTGCAACCGTAATCGGTTTAATAGCAGGTGTGCTGATAGGAGTTGTTACCGAATACTTTACAGGCACGGGGAAAAAACCTGTTGTTAACATTGTTAATCAATCTGTAACAGGTGCGGCAACAAATATAATTGCAGGTTTAAGCACAGGAATGATCTCAACAGCAATCCCCATTTTAATTCTTGCTGCAGCAATTATTTCAGCTTTTGAGCTTGGCGGTTTATATGGCATTGCAATAGCTGCAGTTGGTATGCTTTCAAATACAGGTATCCAATTGGCAGTAGATGCGTACGGACCAATTTCGGATAATGCTGGAGGGATTGCAGAAATGTCTGAACTTCCTAAAGAAGTAAGGCAAAGAACCGATAAACTTGATGCTGTTGGTAACACTACAGCAGCAATCGGGAAGGGATTTGCCATTGCTTCTGCAGCATTGACTGCCTTAGCACTATTCGGTGCATTTATGACTGCTACAAACATAAGCTCAATTAATATTGCGAAGGCACCAATTATGGCAGGACTTTTTGTGGGTGCAATGCTTCCATACCTTTTTTCTGCCTTAGCAATGAAAGCTGTTGGAACTGCTGCAATGGCAATGATTCAGGAAGTTAGAAGACAATTTAAAACAATACCCGCCCTATCTGATGCACTTAGCATTATGAAAAAATATGGTGATAAAGAGAAAACAGAGTGGACAGACCAAGACATTAAAACTTTTGAACTCGCAGACGGAGTTGCAGAATACGGCAAGTGTGTTGAAATATCTACCAATGCAGCAATTCGTAAAATGGTTATGCCTGGATTACTAGCTGTACTTACGCCTGTTATATTTGGTTTTCTTGGGGGACCGGAAATGCTTGGCGGATTGTTAGCAGGTGTTACTGCTTCGGGTGTTCTGATGGCTATATTTCAGGCAAATGCCGGTGGTGCCTGGGACAATGCAAAAAAAATGATTGAAGAAGGTGTGGAAATTGATGGTAAAAGTTATGGGAAAGGATCTGAACCTCACAAAGCTGCTGTTGTTGGCGATACTGTTGGAGATCCATTTAAAGATACATCGGGTCCATCCATAAATATTTTAATAAAATTAATGGCTGTTGTTTCTCTTGTAATTGCGCCTTTAATTAAATAAATTTGTCCCTATTTTAAATAATTATTATTAACCCTGCTCTCACTGATTGTTGTGGGGGCCTAATGACCGAAGGGAGGTAACTTAAATAATGAGTAAAAATGTTTATGAGAGTGCTGTTATAATAAATGCAGCTCTTGACGATGAACAAATTCAATCTCAAGTTTCCAGAATAAAGGATGCTATTACAAGCAACAACGGAGTAATAAATGAGATTGAAGATTGGGGGAGAAAAAGACTTGCTTACCCCATTAATAAAAGCAAGATTGGTTATTATATTTTTTACAGGTATGAAGCACAAAATACTACAGCAGCTAAACTAGAAAGAATGTTCAATTTAGACGAGCAGATTTTACGCTATCTTACACTTAAGTTAGATAATAATGCTCTTGAATATTTAGAACAAAAAAAGTCAGAAGCTGCAAACAAAGTTGAAGAGAACAAAAAGCCCGATTTGCCAACTGAGAAACAGGTAGATTTATCAGATGATGATAAAGGACAAGATATTTAATCTAAAGCATGGAGGAATATTATGGCTGATTTGAAAATGCCTGAAATAAATTATGTTATAGTTGCCGGTAATCTTACTAAAGATCCTGTATGTAGACAAACAACCAACAACACTCCTGTAGTAAATTTTTCTATTGCTTCAAACAGAAAGTATAAAGATAGCTCAAATCAATGGCAGGAAGATGTTTGCTATATAGGTGTGGTTGCTTGGAATAAACTTGCTGAAAGCTGCCGCGATAAACTAAAAAAAGGTTTCGCAGTATTAGTCGACGGTGAACTGCAAAGTCGTAATTGGAAATCAGAAGACGGACATAACAGAAGTATAGTGGAAATTAAGGCAAGAAGAATCCAATTTTTAAACAGGAAAAATAAAGCTGACGAGGTTGAAAAAACTGAAACTACTTTAGAAGAACCGGTTATAAATGAATTAGAAAAAGATTATTCGGATGATTCATTTGACAAATTTTTATCAAATGAAGAATCAGAATTATTAAAATAAAAAAGGAAATTTTATGAGAAATGATATTAGAACAAAAAAGATTTGCAGATTCACTAAAGATAACGTTAAATATATTGATTATAAGGATGTTAAATTGCTGCAAAGATATACAACAGAACAGGGAAAAATTATTCCCAAAAGAATTACAGGCACAAAAGCCAAATATCAAAGACAATTAACTTTAGCAATTAAACGTGCACGTCATATGGCACTTTTACCATATGTATCTGATTCAGCAAGATAGTTCAGATTAGGAGATAATATGAAAGTAATACTTAGAAAAGACTTTGAAACCTTGGGAAAGGTCGGGGAGATTGTGAACGTTAAAGACGGTTACGCACGTAATTATTTGATACCTAAAAAAATAGTTTATATGGCTCTTGAAAGTAATATTCGTGCGTTAGAAGAAGAAAAAAAATCTTTAATTATAAAAGTTAGTCAGGAGTTAACAACAGCAGAAACTTTAGCTGTTGAATTAGAAAAAGTTTCAGTTACAATACCTGTTCAGGTTGGGGAAGAGGAAAAAATATTTGGATCTGTTACTACTCAAATGATTTCAAATGCTTTAAAAGAAAAAGGTTTTGATATAGATAAAAGAAAAATTGAAATGGATGATCAAATTAAAGCTCTTGGAATTTATGAAGTAAATGTGAAACTTCATTCTTCCGTTAGTACAAATGTAAAAGTTTGGGTTGTAAGGGAGTAACGAGTACTTAAATTTTTAAAATAAAAAAAGGAAAGCTTTTTAGCTTTCCTTTTCGTTTTAAATAAAATTTTTTTTAGTTAACCTTAATTTTCTTTTCTCTTATCATTTTTGCTAATTCAATAGTACCCTTCTTATTAATAGTTTTTAATGCACTGGTAGAAAGTTTTATTGTAACAAAACGGTTTAATTCTTGAACCCAAATTTTCTTCTTTTGAATATTAGGTAAAAATCTTCTTTTGGTTTTATTATGAGCATGGGAAATGCTATTCCCTGCTTTTGGTCCCACACCTGTTATCTGACATTTTCTTGACATTAATCTCTCCTAAAGCCTTTACCATTTAATTAAAATATGAACAATAAATATAAGAATATTTTATCGGAAAATAAAAATTAAAACCAAATATTCTTAATAATATTTAAATTATCCATACTTTATCATTGACAATGATTAAAACGTTTTTATTTTAGAGAGAAAGCATGATAAATCTTAAAGTAGACCCTACAAAAAAAGGAGAGATTAAATGGAATATTATGAACTTCACCCGGAAACACCGCAACTACGTTATATAAATAAAGCTGTTGAAGTATTAAGAAAAGGAGGTTTAATTATTTATCCCACAGATACGGTTTATGGTATTGGATGTGATATTTACAACAAGCAAGCATTGGAAAAAGTTTTCCAGATTAAAAATGACTCATATTCAAAACTTTTTAGTTTTGTCTGCCCCAACTTAAAAGATATTGCTAAGTATGCTAAAGTATCTGATTATGCTTACAGAACAATGAAACATTTATTACCGGGGCCATATACTTTTATTTTACCTGCCACCAAACAAGCACCTACACTTTTACGCAGCAGAAGAAAAACTGTGGGTATAAGAATTCCGAATCATCCGGTTGCATTAAAAATAGTAAAAGAATTCGGAAGCCCGATAATTAGTACAAGTACAACATCAAGAAGAGGTAATGTATTAATTAATCCGCAAGAGATAAAAAATGTTTTTAATTCTCAGGTAGATTTAATGTTAGCCTCTGGTATTTTAAACGGAAGACTTTCAAGTGTTATAAACTTAAGCGAAGAGGAACCGGAAGTTATCAGAGAAGGTGCCGGAGATGTAAGTTTGTTTGTTTAATTTTGAAATGTAAAATTTTAAAGGATAAGCTAACAAAGTTTGTCCTTTTATTTTATTTTTTTAAAAGCGCTGATCTTTCATTTTTAAGTTCAAGTTCTAATTTCATCAATTCAGACTTTTCATCTTCGCTTTCGGCTAATTCAAGTTCTTTCAAGTTTTGCTCAATTAATTTATTTAAGATGTTGATTTTCATTTTATTTACTACCTCTACCGTATAATTGAAAAGTTTATATTCATTTTCTGAATCCGGCATCAATTCTTCCCACTTAGCACTGATAGAATATTTATCGAACAGTAATTCTCTTAAATATAAATCAATACTTTCATCTTTAATATCATTCATTATTAATGAAGGATCGATTACTTCATTAGCCGAAAACTTATCCGCAATTTTTCTAACGATTACTCTATGCCTTTCATTTAAAAAGTCATCAACATTTAAATTTCCCAAAATATATTTTGTTATTTCTATATCACTTTCAAATAACAGTATAATCAAATCTCTTTCAGTTTGAAGGTTACTAGTAATATCATCTTTTTGTTTCTTGTTTATTTCACTTTCTTCATATTTTGTTTGAGAGGTTCGTCGTTGTTGAGCAGTTTCCAGTTTCGTGATATTTTTTAATGCCTTGTTAAGTTCAGTCTCAATCAGCATTTCTCTTAAATTGAATTTTTTTGCAATGGTTTTAATAAGCAAACTTCTTTTTAATTCGTCTTTTATTAAGGCAGCAGGTTTAACTAATTCTCTTATAGCTTCAGCAGTGGTAACAGGTTCTTCAAACATTCCTTCATCTTCATAATAGGCTGTTTGATACTCTAAAAAATTTCTTGCTTTGTTTAACAGCTCATAAAATTTATCTTTTCCGTATTTGTTTACATAAGAATCAGGATCTTCATCTTTTGGCAAAGCAGTAATTTTAATTTCAAAATCTTGTCCCAAGAGTATTTCAATACTTCTCATAGATGCTTTAATTCCTGCTGTATCGGAATCAAAAAGAAGGATTACATTTTTTGTATAACGTGAAAGAAGCTGTACTTGTTCTTCTGTAAATGCCGTACCGGAAACTGCGACTACATTTTTTATATCATTTTGATAAAGCGCCAGTAGGTCCATATAACCTTCAACAACTAAAGCTGCTCCTTTTTTTCTAATTTCATCCTTAGCATGCGAAAGCCCGTAAAGTGTTCTGCCTTTTATATAAATTGGAGTCTCAGGAGAATTTATATATTTTCCTCCAGGTGCTGATGGGTCAAGTTTTCTTCCTGCAAAAGCAATTACTCTTCCGTTCGGAGAAAAAATCGGAAAAATTATTCTGCCTGGATATTTATCAAAGAGTCTGCCTTTCTCAGAACGTCCCACTAATCCCAAAGTAATTAGCTTATTAAAATCCAGATTTTTATCTTCCGCAAAATGAACAAATGAATTGTTTGCGAGTAAGGAATAACCCAAACCGAATATTCGTAGAATTTTTGGATTAAGATTCCTATCTTCAAAATATTTTTTAGCTAATTCACCATTAGGTTTAACAAGCAATAAATCCGAGAAATATCTTGCGACAATATTGTTAAGCTCGTAAAGTTCTTCTAATTCATTTTGCTGCTCATCGCTTGCACTTTTTTCCAATTCCAAATCAATACCAAGTTTTTCGGCAAGTTCTTGAACTGCTTCTACAAAAGAGATTTTTTCATATTCCATTAAAAACTTATAAACGTTTCCTCCTGCATGACAGCCAAAACAATGGAATATTTGTTTTTCTTCGCTTACTGTAAAGGAAGGAGTTTTTTCATTGTGGAATGGACAGAGCCCGGTATAATTTTTACCTCTTTTTCTTAATTGAATATATTCGGATATTAAGTCAACAATGCTTATCGATGACCTAATTTGTTCTATTTTGTGTTCAGGTATTCTCATAACGAATTAGCAAATTAAATATTTAATATTGTTTTTCAAATTTACTATTCTTAAAATATTATATTTACGTATATACTTTTTATATTTTATTATTTATGTAAAGCCTAAACCATTCTAATGCTTATTAAAGAAAAATTACAGTACTATTGTAACAGTCTTACAAAGTATTCACGTTATAAAACCCGAGAAGTTTTTATAGGAGACATACCTTTGGGGGCTGATAATCCAATCCGAATTCAATCGATGACAACAACAGATACAATGGACACACAAGGAACTGTTGAACAGTCAATAAGATTGATTGAAGCTGGATGTGAATATATACGTATTACAACACCAAGTAAAAATGAGGCTGAAAATCTAAAGAACATAAAGGATGAACTTAGAAGACGCGGTTACAACACACCTCTAATAGCAGATATTCATTTTACACCGAATGCTGCTTTAATTGCGGCAAGAATAGTCGAAAAGGTAAGAGTAAATCCTGGAAATTTTATTGATAAGAAAAAATTTCAAATAATTGAATATACCGATTCACAATATAACGCGGAATTGGAATCCCTCAGATTAAAGTTTGAACCACTCGTAAAAGTATGCAAAGAATACGGAACCGCTATAAGAATCGGTACAAATCATGGGTCGTTATCGGATAGAATTATGAGCCGCTATGGTGATACACCTAAAGGAATGGTTGAATCTGCATTGGAGTTTGTTAGAATTTGTGAAGACCTAAATTACTTTAATATAGTTCTTTCAATGAAAGCAAGCAATCCGCAAATAATGGTTTTTGCTTATAGACTTCTTGTAAAAATAATGGAAGAAGAAGATATGAATTATCCCCTGCATTTGGGTGTTACCGAAGCTGGAGGAGGTGAAGACGGAAGAGTCAAATCAGCTTTGGGAATTGGCGCTTTATTGGAAGATGGATTAGGAGATACTATAAGAGTGTCGCTTACTGAAGACCCGGAATTTGAAATACCCGAGGCACAAATTCTTGCTTCAAGGTATACAGGTAGAGAGAAACACAAGGAGATTAATCCTATTGAAGAAAGCCCTATTGATTTGTTTAGTTATAATAAAAGAAAAACTTTTTCCATTGAAAATATTGGGGGCGATAACGTCCCAGTTGTTTTTGCTGATTATTCACAAGACGGTTTAAAAAATTTAAAAGATATAGAACACATTGGTTATGTTTACAATAATTTAACTGACAAATGGATGCTGACTGATAGTGCCGCTGATTTTATCTATCTGAAAGACAAAACTACCAATCTTAATCTACCAAACAGTTTAAAAATTATTTACGATTATTCGCATTGGAAAAATCTCGAAAACAAAGACGGAAGCTATCCTCTCTTCAGTTCAGAAGAATACATCAAAAACGAAGCAAAACACAAAATCTTAAATTTCATTAAAGTAGATTTAGGTGAGTTGACTGATCAATTAACAGAGAAAATAAAAAAAGATAAAACCTCTGTGCTGGTATTGACTACCAAAAATTTACACGGAATGACAGAACAAAGAAAAGCATTTTTTGAATTGATAAACAAAGGAATTGAATCTCCCGTTATAATAAAAAGAAATTATGAAAATATTTCTTTTGATAAATTAAGACTTTATTCTTCTACTGATTTAGGAGCATTACTAATAGACGGACTTGGTGAGGGCGTTTGGGTGAATTACGAAAATAATTACGGTTTTTCTTATCAAGATATCAATTTATTACTATTTAATATTTTACAGGCATCGAGAGCAAGAATCACAAAAACCGAATTTATCGCCTGCCCTTCCTGCGGCAGAACTCTTTTTGATCTTCAGGTTACAACGGAAATGATCAGAAAAAAGACACTTCATTTAAAGGGAGTAAAAATTGCTATAATGGGCTGTATTGTAAACGGCCCTGGAGAAATGGCAGACGCAGATTATGGTTATGTCGGTTCCGGTATTGACAAAATTACCCTTTACAGAGGGAAAGATATAATTAAAAGAAATATAAAATCAGTGACGGCTGTTGATGAATTAATTGGTTTAATTAAAGATGACGGAAAATGGCTGGAACCTAATTAAAGTACAGTGTGTTAAATATTTAACATAACTTAATTCTTGAAAATAGAATTAAAAAATGTTATTTTATAAATCTTGATTATGAAGAATAAAAAAATATTACTAAAATTTATAAATAGATACACTTTACGAAATCTAAATAAAATAAAGTGACAGAATTATTAAAATGCACTCCGAACTTCGAAGTGCATTTTTTTTATTTATGACCTGCGACGATGTTGTAAAATATATAGAAAAATGGGCTCCTAAAGAAATAGCCTGGGAAAGAGATAATGTAGGGCTACAAGTAGGTTCTTTAAACAGAGGATTAAAAAACATTATGTTATGCCTTGAATTAACTGAAGGGGTAATCAATAATGCAATAAAACAAAAATGCAGCTTTATCTTCAGCCATCATCCTTTACTTTTTAACCCGCTAAGAAAAATAGATACACAAAAAGATAAAAATTCTATACTCATAGAAAAATTAATAAAAAATAATATCACCCTTTATTCCGCTCACACAAACCTTGACTTTACAAAAGACGGTGTAAGTTTTCAACTTGCAAAAAAATTAAAATTAAACAACATTAATTTTTTGGTCAACTTAAATTCCAATCAATACAAAGTTATCGTTTTTGTCCCTGAAGAATCAATTGAAATTTTATCCCAAAAGATTTTTAATTCCGGTGGTGGTGTAATTGGCGAATATGAAAGATGTAGTTTCAGAATAAAGGGTGAAGGAACATTTAAGGGATCTGAAACCACAAATCCATTTTTAGGTAAAAAGGGGAAAGAAGAAAAAGTAAATGAAGTAAGATTAGAAATAATAGTAAACAAGTGGGAATTAAATTCTGTTATATCGACAATAAATAAATATCACCCATATGATGAACCTGCTTTTGATATATATCCCCTTGCAAACGAGAATTTAAATTACGGCGCAGGCGCTATTGGTAATTATATAAAGCCACTTTCAGCAAAAGAGTTTTTAGCAAAAGTTAAACACGATCTAAATTTAAAAAACTTCCGTTTTGTAAACGGCAGTAAAAGAACAATTAAAAAAGTTGCTGTTTGCGGAGGTTCGTGCTCTGATTTAATTAATACTGCAATAAAAAAAGGTGCTGATGCATTTATAACTGCCGATATAAAATATCACGATTTTCACGAAACAGAGGGAAAAATCCTTTTGATAGATGCAGGGCACTATGAAACAGAAATTCACGCTTTAACAGAAGTACAGAAAAGATTAAGAAAATTTTTATCCAATGATAAAAAAATAAAAGTTTTTAAATATAAGGGTTCAACTAACCCGGTAATTTTTTATAATAATTAAGGAGCAAGACTAAATTGATAAACAGGTTGAAAATTTTGTATGAATTACAAAAGATTGATGATCAGTTGGATGAATTAGAAGAACTTAGAGGCGATCTTCCTAAAACCGTTGAAGACCTTGAAACTGAAATTGATGAAATAAAAAACACAATTTCTGAAAAAGAACTACAACGTAAAGAATCGATGGGAAAAAGAAAGAAAAATGAGAGTCAGATTGAAATTGCAACTGAAAGCCAGAAAAAATTTAAAGCTCAACTTTATAAAGTAAGAAACAATAAAGAATATGATGCGCTTACAAAGGAGATTGATCATACAGAGGAGCTTGTTAAAAAACACGAAGCAGAAAACAATGAACTTGCGGATTTAAGTAAAACTTTAGCTGATGAAATAGATGAGATTAAACCTAAACTTGATGAACTAAGCGATGAAATTAAGAAGAAAAAGGATGATTTAAAGGTTATTATTAAAGCCAACGAAAAAGAAGAAGCTAAATTAAACACACAAAGAAAGAAATTAGAATCTCAGATAAAGAAAGGCGATCTTTCAGCTTATATGAGAATTAGAAAAGCTAAGAAAGGCAAAGCAGTAGCAACTATCAAACGTTCTGCTTGTTCAGGTTGTCACAATATAGTTCCTTCACAAAGACAGTTAGAATTAAGACAAAATAACAGATTGTTTTATTGTGAATATTGTGGAAGAATATTAGTTTCAGCAGAAATCTCGGAATCGGTTGCTGTTTAACTAAAAACTTTGTATTAATGTATTGATAGATAACTGCCTATCAAATCTTTAAATATGTAATCGACAAAATTGAGGTAAATATAAATTATCTCGATTTATTTTTTTAGAATAATAAAATACATTGTCCGGGCAATTGCTGTCCCGCATAAGCGGGAGAGAGGAAAGTCCGAACTTCATAGAACAGGGTGCCGGGTAACACCCGGGGGCTCGGTTGTAATGATCGGGTTAAGGAAAGTGCCACAGAAAATAAACTATCCGTTAGCTAACGGATAAAGGTGAAAAGGCAGGGTAAGAGCCTACCGCGGTAGTGGTAACATTACCGGTCCCGAAAGGGATTTCGTCATTGACGAAACAAGGTAAACCCCACCCGAAGCAAGGCCAAATATAGAAGTCATTCCTTTTTTAGGTAACAAGGTTGTTCGCTTTGTATGGCTTCAGGGTAGGCCGCTTGAACCCGTTGGTAACAGTGGGTCTAGATAAATAATTGCCATCCCGACTTGTCGGGATAACAGAATTCGGCTTATAGGACGTGTGTTTTATTATTCTAATGTTATTTATTTACTATAATTATGAAAAAACGTTGGATAATAAAAAAAGTTGATGATGAATATTCAGTAAAATCACTGGCAGATTCATTAAAAATTTCTGAAATACTTGCACGAATATTAATTTTAAGAAACATTAAAACCTTCCAAGACGCTAAAAATTATTTCAGACCGACTTTAAACAACATTCACGATCCTTTTTTAATGGACGGAATGGAAGTCGCTACTTTCCGGGTAATAAAAGCATTAACTGAAAACCAACTTATTACTATTTTTGGAGATTATGATGTTGACGGTACTTGTTCAACCGCATTGCTCTATTTATTCTTAAAAGAATTAGGAGCCAAAGTTGATTACTATATTCCCAAAAGACTTTCCGAAGGATACGGCTTATCAAAAATCGGGTTTGATAATATTAATAAAAATGGAACTTCGCTTGTAATTGCCGTTGACTGCGGAATTACGGCAGTTGAAGAAACAGATTATGCAAACAGTCTCGGTATGGATCTCATTATATGCGATCATCATCTACCAAAAGATAGATTGCCCAATGCCTTAGCTATACTTGATCCTATTAAACCAAATTGCAAATATCCTTTTAAATATTTATCAGGAGCTGGTGTAGCTTTTAAACTTGCTCAAGGTGTCTCTGAAAGAATAGGCAAAAGGGACTTACCTTTTAAATTATTAGATTTGGTTGCACTTGCAGCTACAGCGGATATTGTTCCGCTTACAGGCGAAAACAGAATTTTTGTAAGAACTGGTATAGAAAATATAAACAACAATCCGAGACCCGGAATTAAAGCTCTTATTCAATCGAGTAAAATAACACCGGGTAATTTAAGCTCGGGACAAATTGTGTTTACTATTGCTCCAAGAATAAATGCCGCCGGTAGAATGGGAGATGCAAAAAGAGCGGTTGATTTATTTGTTACAGATAACTTTGAAACGGCTCAAGAATATGCTTCTATTTTAGAAAATGAAAATTATGAAAGACGCAAAATTGATGAAACAACACTTAATAATGCACTCGAGTTAGTTGAAAACGAATTAGACTTAAATGTTGATATTCCGATTGTTCTTCATCAAGACGAGTGGCACCCAGGGGTAATAGGTATTGTTGCCTCAAGACTTGTAGAAAAGTATTATAGGCCAACTATTATGCTTACAACAATCAACGGAGTTGCAAAGGGATCAGCAAGAAGCATACCTAATTTTAATATTTACAATGCACTTGAAAAGTGTGAAGATGTACTTCTTCAATTTGGAGGACATAAAGCTGCTGCAGGATTAGAACTTGAGATTGATAAAATAAATGAATTTAAAGAGAGGTTTAAAAAAGTTGTAAAAGAATCTTTGAGTAAAGAAGAACTTTTTCGGGAGATTGATATAGATTCCAAGATAAAATTTTCGGAAATTACACCTAAGTTCTTAAGAATTCTTGATCAGTTTACACCTTTTGGTCCCAAAAATATGCGGCCTGTATTTCTTTCTGAAAAAGTACAAACCGCTTTTTCTCCAAAGATCGTAGGAAAAAATCATTTACTGGTTTGTTTTAAACAGGAAGGCCTGCCTTGTCAACAGACTGGCCTGCCTGGTCGGCAGACAAGTGTAAAGAGAGTTTTTGATGCTATAGGTTTTGGTTTGGGTGAAAAATTTGATATTGTAAATAATAATCAAAATCTTTTGGATATAGTTTTTACAGTCGACAAAACAACAAGAAACGGAAATACTTTTCCGCAGTTAAGAATAAAAGATTTAAAAATTAGCAACGGTAATTTACAGGAGTATTAAAAATGTCAGGTCATTCAAAGTGGGCTACAACTAAAAGAAAAAAAGCTGTAATAGATGCTAAAAGAGGAAAAATATTTACCAAATTAATTAAAGAAATAACTGTTGCCGCAAGAAGCGGCGGCGGGGATGTTGCCGGTAACCCAAGATTAAGACTTGCAATTGATAATGCTAAAGCTGCAAACATGCCCCAGGATAATATTGAAAGAGCAATTAAAAAGGCAACCGGGGAATTAGAAGGCGTTACATATAAAGAATTAATGTATGAAGGTTATGCACCCGGTGGTTTAGCAATACTTGTTGAAGTTGCTACGGATAATAAAAATAGAACCGTTGCAGAAGTAAGACACATTTTCAGCAAAGCAGGCGGAAGCATAGGAGAAACCGGTTCTGTTGCCTGGATGTTTGAACATAAAGGTGTAATTACAATGCCCGTTCAGGGTAAAACAGAAGAAGAAATTTTAGAACTTGTAATGGACGACGGTGCTGAGGATTTGGAAATAGAAGAAGAATTTATTGAAGTAGTTACTCCGGTTGAAGCATTTGAAAATGTAAGAAAAAAACTTGTTGATTCAGGACTTGAAATTGAAAATGCTTCTCTCCAGTGGATTGCAAAAAATTCTGTAAAAGTTGAAGGAGAATCTTCCGAAAAAGTCGTAAATTTGATAGAAGCTTTGGAAGATAATGACGATGTTCAAAATGTTTACTCAAATGCGGATTTTGAAGAAGTAGAACAAATATAATTTGTCATTCCGAATTTATTTAGGGATCTCTTTTTGTTATTGCTTTAAAGTACTACTGAAACAATGTTATTCCTTAAAAAAGGATAATGAATGATAATACTAGGTGTAGACCCAGGCTCTAATTTTACAGGTTATGCTGTAATTAAAAATGATAAAAACGTTATCACACGCACCACAAGCGGAGTGATTAAACTTCCTTCGGTTAAATCACTTTCACAAAAGCTTGAAATTATATACGATGAATTAAACGAGTTAATTAAAAAGTATTCGCCCGATGAATTTGTAATTGAAACTGCTTTTTACGGAAAGAACGTACAGTCAACTTTAAAAATAAGTTACGTTCGCGGAGTATCAATGCTTGCAGCCGCACATAACAAAATCCCCGTTAATGAATATTCACCTCGTGAAGTAAAGAAAGCAGTTGTGGGCAACGGTGCAGCGGCAAAAGAACAGGTAAATTACATGGTGAAAAATATTTTAAAGCTTGAAGAGAAAATGAATTACGATGAAAGCGATGCACTTGCAATTGCTTTGTGTCATATTTTTAAAATGAAAAGCCCTACAAAAAAGGGCGGTAGTTGGAAGGCTTTTGTAGAAGCTTTTCCTGAGAGAGTAATAAATTCATAAAATAAATTGTTGAAGAAATGATAGGCTATTTAACAGGTAAAATAATTTCTTTAAAACCCACCCACTTAATTTTTGATGTGAACGGTGTGGGATATTCCGTTTACATTACATTAACCACATTTGAAGAGATCACGGATAAAGAAACTGTTTCTTTGTTTATTCACACGAATGTTAAAGAAGACTCAATTAAGCTTTACGGTTTTTTTACCGAAACGGAGAAGCAAATGTTTGAGCTTCTTATTTCCGTAAGCGGGGTGGGACCTAAAATTGCTTTGAGCATTTTATCGGGAATAAAAGTGGAAGATTTAAGATACGCCCTTCAATCCGGTGACGTTAGCAGAATAGTTGCCGTACCGGGCATAGGCAAAAAAACAGCAGAGCGTCTTACTTTGGAATTAAGAAATAAAGTAGCTGATATTGTTGAACTTGAAGGAAGCACCCCGGCTTCAAGCATAAGAACAGAAGCTGTTGCCGCTTTATCTACTCTTGGTTATAACTTAAAACAAGCTGAAATAGTGGTAAGAGAAATATTGACCAAAAAACCAAATATTGGCATAGAAGAACTGCTGAAAGAATCTCTTTCTTTGTTAAGTAAATAAATATTTTTTTAAGAGGTGTCATCTCTTAAAAACAGTGGAGGGTAATATGAAGTTTCTGATTATTTTGTTATGTATTGTTTTCTTATCACTAAACTTATACTCGCAGTCAACCACTTCCAATAATAATACTACAAAGAATCAAACCCACAAATTTGATTTAAACATCGGAATTGGTAAAGTAAGCGGTTTAAGAATGGGGGGACGGATTTTATTCAGTAAACATTTTTCGTTTGGAACATCCATTGGTAGACCGGTTACACTTCTTATTATCCCTTCTTCCAGAGGCATGAATTTGTCTTTCGGAATTAATTACCATCTTTTAGATAAAAAGAATTTTACTCTTAGTTTTATTGGTTCTTTTCAAAATAGAGTAACAGATAAACTAAAATTAACATATTTATCATCCACTGCAGGTGTAATGATTTTAAATAAAAAAGGAGGGCACTTTTTCATGAGAATCGGTCCTTACGCCGAATCTTTTTCATCGGATTTTTTCGGGAGAAATGTAAATTTCGGTGTGAATGTTGATTTGGGTTATAATTTTGTTTTTTAAAAGAAAGTTTAAAAAAGAAACCCAGTTTTTTAAAAAACTGGGTTTATAGAAACTAAAATCTATAATAAAAAAACCCGATTTCTTGCCCTTGAGACCCCAAAGAGGAAACCAAGTTTTTATAAATTTTATTCCACCTCGCAGCTAAGTTCTGCAATGCCTGAAATCTGTGCAAAAATTTTATCACCTTTATTTACTTTGCTCACTCCCTTCGGTGTGCCTGTAAAAATTATATCACCTTTGTTAAGTGTCATTAAAGAAGATAAATATTCAACTATCTCTGCAGGGGAGAATATCATTTTATTTAATAAGTCATCCTGTCTTTTTACACCGTTAACACTTAAAATAATTTTTTCGTCCAATGTTAAAGTGTATTCTCTTTTTGAAATAAAATCAGAGACAACAGCAGATGTGTCAAATCCTTTTGCAATTGTCCACGGATGCCCTTTCTCTTTTAATTTTGTCTGCAGATCCCTTAAAGTCATATCCAAACCTACACCATACGCTTCAATAGCATCTTCGGCTTTTCCTGGATTTGCGTTTTTTATCTCTTTACCGATCAACAAAACCAGTTCAACTTCGTGGTGCATTTCGTTTGAAAATGTAGGGTATATAATTTTGTCACCCGAAAAGATTAAAGATGAATTCGGTTTTAAAAATACCACGGGTTTTTCAGGCACTTTGTTCCCAAGTTCTTTTACGTGTTCACTGTAGTTTCTTCCCACACAAACCATTTTACCGACAGGGATTTGTTGATCTGTATTCTTAATTGTAATGTGTTTCATTCTTTGATAATTCCTCAAATATTTTAAGAGGTATGAATGAATGGCTGTATGATTGAATGTAAAAAAAACATTCATATATTCATACAATCATACATTTTTTACGTTTTTTGTTTCTTCTTTTTTGCTGCTGGGAAAAGAACGTTGTTCAATATCAATCTGTAACCGGGAGAATTTTTGTACAATGATAAATCAGTCGGCGGATCACCGACGGCGTGACGATAATCTTCGGGATCGTGTCCTGCATAAAATGTAAATGTTCCTCTTCCGAAATTTCCGTGAATGTATTTAACCTGGTCCGTTCCTTCTCTTTCAGCTAAAATAATTACAGATTTATTTATTGTTTCCTTTCTGAACATTGTTGTCTGTCCCATAAACCCGTGAATTACACTTACATGGTCTTGAGTTAGCATTGTAGGTATAGGGTCATATTTTGCAGAAAACTCAAATAATGTAAAGTAATCGTTTTCTTCGTTACCGATCTCTAATGGTTGAATATCTATGTTGCTGTATTCATAAACATAAGGATTTTTTTCCAATTTGAAATTTGTAAACGCCAAAGTGTTGTTAAAAACCAGTTTGCTTTGTGCATCAGGGTCAGCCGCATCGCCGTCGTACATACTTGCACTAATATCAACGTTGTGTGCAGCAAGGGCAATATCGTAGCTGTCGGTTGCCGAACACATTGCAAAAAGGAAACCGCCGTTACCCAAATAGTTTTTTAAATCTTCGGCAACTTTTTTCATCATTAGGGAAACTTTCTTGAACCCATTTTTCTTTGCATTGTTTTCGTATAATATTTGATTGTCGATATACCATTGTGCATTACTGAAGCTTGCGTAAAATTTTCCGTATTGCCCGGTAAAATCTTCGTGGTGAAGATGAACCCAATCGTATTTTGATAAATCACCCCGTAAAATTTCATCGTTCCATATTTTTGTATATGGGACTCCGGCATATTCAAGAACCATTGTCACTGCATCGTCCCATGGTTGAAAACCAGGGGGAACATAGACGGCAATCCGCGGTGCTTTTTCCAATCTAACTACATTCATATTATTATCTTTGCTTTGAACCACTGAATATATTTCTGCCGTCTTAACGGCATCTAAAAAAACAAATGAGACACCTTCAATTCTGCATTCGTCTGCAAGCTGCTGAGTATAATCTATTAGAAAAGAACCGCCTTTATAGTTTAAAAGCCAGTCTGCTTTCAGTCCTTTTCCCAAAGCATTGTATGTTATTCCGTAAGCTTTTAAGTGATCGGTTTGATTAAAGTCCATATTTATCAAAAGCTTTGACTGAGCGAATAAAGCAGGAGTAAAAATAAATAATATTAAAATTCTTTTTAGCATTTAGGGTTTGAATTGTTTTGAAAAGAATAATTTGAACAAATAGTAAAATAAGTCAAGCCGACTTTCTGTCCTGTTCAATGTAAATTGGTTCTGCCCCTTTTTCAACAACATCTTTTGTGATTAAGCATTTTTCTACATTGTTCTTCATAGGCAGTTCGTACATAATATCGAGCATAAATTCTTCAACTATTGATCTTAAGGCGCGTGCACCGGTTTTACGAGTTATTGCTTTTTCAACTATTGAATCAATTGAATAAGGATCGAACTCAAGCTCTACACCGTCCATAAGCAGAAGCTTTTTGTATTGTTTTAGTATCGCATTCTTAGGTTTTATTAAAATATTTTTTAATGCTTCGATTGAGAGTGTCTGTAAAGGTGCAACGACTGGAATCCTGCCGATTAATTCGGGTATCAAGCCGAAACGAAGAAGATCTTCCGGTAAAATTTGTTCAACCAAATAATCGTCGTTTGCATTAATTTTTTTTACATCAGCAGAAAAGCCCATTTTGTTTTTGTTTAACCGCGCAGCAATTATTTTATCAATTCCCGCAAAAGTTCCGCCAAGAATAAACAAAATGTTTTTTGTGTCTACATTTATTAAACTTTGCTCGGGATGTTTTCTCCCGCCTTTTGGCGGCACACCGGCAATAGTACCTTCAAGTATTTTTAAAAGTGCCTGTTGAACTCCTTCGCCTGAGACATCCCTTGTGATTGAGGTACTTTCACTCTTGCGCGCTATCTTGTCAATTTCATCTATATAAACAATTCCTTTCTGTGCTCTTTCAAGATTGTAATCCGCTGCCTGCAGAAGATGAACAAGCACTGTTTCCACATCGTCACCAACGTAACCTGCCTCTGTTAAAGTTGTTGCGTCTGCGATTGCAAAAGGTACATCAAGAATTTTAGCGAGTGTTTTTGCAAGAAGTGTCTTTCCAACACCTGTAGGACCTAACATTAATATATTGCTTTTTTCAATTTCTACATCATCAAGCTCAAAAAAAGAATTCTTTTTACTTGTTCTTTTATAATGATTGTAAACAGCAACGGCTAAAGTCTTTTTAGCTTTTTCCTGATCGATAACATACTCATCTAATGATTTTTTGATAGATTCCGGTTTTTGTATGTTCGCCAAATTTGAATTTGAATTGCTGTATGCGGCTAAATTATTTTTTAATATGTCCACGCTGCTGCCAACGCAAACATCGCAAATATAAACATCTGGTCCGGCTATCATACTGCCAACTTCGTTCCCGCTTCTTCCACAAAATGAACATTTAACTATTTTTTGGTTTTCTTTTTTACTCATCTTTATTGCTTATTTTTTAATTTTATTATTAATTTCCTTGCTTTGTCAACATAAATAGAATTTGGAAATTTTGTTAACAACTCATAATACATTTTAACGGCTTCATTTTTATCATTCAAGCCAAATTGATATACTTTACCTTTTAAAAATAACGCTTTATCAGCAAAAATGTTCCTTTTTTTATCTTTTATTATTTCTGAAAGTGTAATGAGAGAATTTGGTAAACTGTCCAATGCTATTTCTATTTGTGCAAATCTGAACTTTGCAATAGATTTTAAAACAAAGAAAGTACTTTTATCGGTGTATATTTTTTTTAGTAAAAAATATGCAGAATCAAAATTATTTTGAGTGATTAAAAGATCAACTTCGGCAAATTTTAATAAATGTACAGAATCACTTTTTGTGGTATACAGCAACAATGAAAGTTCTAAAGCGTCATTTGATGAATTGTCATTTTTATTTTTAATGATTTGATTTAATAGATTTACTGCTTTTTCAAAATTTCCATTGTAAAAGTTGATTTTTGCCAATTGAAATTTTGCAGCATTTTTCATCGGAAGAGATATTCTTCTATCATTTGTCATAAAATTAAAATTGGAAGAAGCCTTTTCCATTTCCCCGTTTTTAATAAATGCTTGTCCTCTTAAATTAAAAGCATCGGGGATAAATCTGGAAGTAGGGTAATTGTTAATTATGTTTGAAAAATTAAAAATGGCTTCAACAAGATTTTTTTTAATTTTAAGATTTATCTCGCCTATTCTTAAAAAAGCTTCCGTCCCCACTTCCGATAATTTGTAATTCTTTATTAACTGCATATAGGTAGAAATTACTTCTTCGGTTTTTCCCGGATAATTATTTCTTATTTTATAATACGGTTTCCAAGCTGGGCTGGATTTTTTTATCTTTTCCCAAAGTTCAGCACCCAATGATTTTATGTATCCCAGTTTTGCCGATGAAATATAACGTGAATTCTTATAATCGCTTATAATTTTGTTGTAAACCTTTGATGCCAAAGTATATTTATTCTCGGTTAAAAGTGCATTTGCAAAAGTTATTAATTGGCGTCCGTTTGAATTTTGTTCCTTCTCAATTTTCAAATACACTTCAAAAGCTTTTTCGTCTTCGTTATTTTCTCGATAAAGTTTTGCAAGCAGAAATGAAAAATTGATATTCCTATTTTCATTCCAATTTTTTACTACTTTAATTGTTGTGTTTAATGCATTTGGTTTGCCAACATAATTTAATATTTTTGATTCAACAACTCTTAATTGTTTGGGGTTGTTTGCCAGGATTGTGCAGTATTCTCTTGCGGCGTTTTCAAACTGCATTGTAAGCGTGTAAAGATTACCCAAGTCAAAAGAAAAAAACTTGGGATCATTCGATATCTTTTTCCCTGCTTGAAGATAATCTATTGCTTTTTCAAAAGCCCTTCTTTCAATGGCGTAATTGGCAATTATTCTATAGTTAACATAGTTTTGTTTAACATCTGATAATGTTTCATCCCAAATTGAAAATGCTTTATTCTCATCACCCGATAAATAGAAAGTTGCCCCCAAAAGTCCGTATAAATTAATATCATTTGGGGTTTTTTGTAACTTTATGTTTATTAAACCCACAGATTCTTTATACATTTTTAATTGAAGATACGCTTGGTTTAAAGAATTAAAGTATTGGTAATTGGCGGGCTGTTGTTTGTAAATTTTCTCGAATATATCTTTTGCGTCCTTATACTGTGCACCCCGCATATATGACTGTCCCAATAAATATAGATTATTGGTGTTGTTTTTTACCTGAGCGTTGCCGGCAAAAATGGAAATTAATATAAGTAAGGATATTTTTTTGATCATATTAACAAAATAATAAAGATATTTTTAATGGAATTTTTTTTTGAAAATTAAAAGATGAAAATATAACTTGCATATTAAAAAAAAATAAAGCAAATTTACATTTATATCTGAATTTAAACTATCTATTTTTGTCTATAAAATAATTTGAGCACTTCTAATGCAGAAGAACAAATTTTCTCTTTTTTCCATATTCATATTTTTAATAACAATTTTTATACCTTCTTGTTCCAATTATAATAACGGGTATAAAGCTGATAATCAAAAAGCATCCTACCTAAAAACAGCCGAAGAAAAATATTCCGACAATATAAGTTATATGTTTTCTTCCGATTCTGCATTTGTTATCTGTTATAAAACCGAAATACAAACAACTGAGAACTCAACTCCTCAATCAAAGTTTTTTATTTACGATTTAAATAATGATAAAATTGTTTTTGAAGACAAGGGCAGAAGCGATAAAATTGAATGGATTGACAATACTAAATTAAGAGTATTAAAAAGACCGGGCATAATTTCCGTAGACCCAAAAAAGAATTTGAAATTACTCGGCTATATTTATGATTTAAAAAATAACAATAAATTACCTTTATCAAAACCGGGGAACAATCAATTACAATAGTTTTTTTTTATTAAATAACTTTTAAGGATAATCAATGAAACATTTTCTACAAACAAAAAAATTTTTGGGGATGTCTTTGTTCTTAATTATTGCAGTTGTTCTCTTCTCATATACTGATTTACTTCAGTTCAAAAACGCTAAACAAATTATAAACTATGACGATTTACAGCCGGTTGTCAAAACAAAAAGATTAAAAAATGACAGACCGGACCTGTTCGCCAAATATATGAACGATATTAGAAAAGGATTTGGTGAAGATAATCCCGGCTACCCGGCAAATTACAGAATTAAGGAACTGCTGAAAGCCACAAATTTAAATTCTACTTACGGCTTGAGCAAACTTGCAAAAACTAACATTGTTAATTGGACCGAAAGAGGTCCCGGTAATGTAAGCGGCAGAACGAGATCGATAGTAGTTGACCCTGATGATGCTACTTTTAATACATGGTTTGTAGGTAATGTTAGCGGGGGAGTTTGGAAAACTACTGATGCGGGCGCATCCTGGACTCATTTAACTGCCTCACTTCCAACTTTAGCCGCAAGTGTTTTAGTTATGTCTGAATCTAATCATAATATTATGTATTTGGGTACAGGCGAAGGATTTGGAAATATTGACCAAGTTCACGGAAGCGGCATTTGGAAAACAACAGACAGAGGTATTAACTGGACTCAACTCTCAAGTACGACGAATTTAAATTTTCAAAACATTACCCGTATAATAATTGATCCCACGAATCCCGATATAGTGCTTGCATCCACAAGTGCTGGCTGGAAAGGCGCAAATGTAACATCAGGTATTTGGATGTCTACTGACGGTGGCAATACCTGGACCCAAAAATACAGCACAACCAGTACGGTTGAAGATTTAGTCGCAAACCCAAGCAATTTTAACACTCAGTATGCAACGGTTAACGCAGCCGGTGTTATAAAATCATTAAACGGAGGTAATTCTTGGGTTAGTTCTTCTTCTGGTATTGTTGGTACTGCAAGAATGGAAATTACTGTTGCACCCACCGACACATCAAAGATTTATGCTTCTTCAGAACTTGGTATTGGAGGTAATGCAACACTCTATGTTTCAGATGATGCTGGTGCAACCTGGAATCCTTCAACAGATCTAGGCGGTAATAAAGACTGGTTTGGCGGACCGGACAATGGACAGGGCTGGTATGATAACGCAATAGCAGTTGATCCTTACGATGCCACTACCGTTTATGTGGGCGGTATTAATATAATGAAGTTAACCGTTGGTACAGGTACATCAACTTCTGCTCCTCAAATTTTAGGAGTTGATGAAGTAAACACTTCATCATTCTGGGCATTTGTAAACTGGGGAAGCGGTTTCGGTAATGGAGGATTAGATAAAGGAGAAAATTTCCACGGTCTAACTGCAAATACAACTTCTTCTGATTTCAGTACTGTAGAAATAAGATTCGGACCCGGATTAACCCAAAAAGCACACCGTTTTCTTTGGGCATCAGGCTTTCAATATACCTACCAAAATTATGCAGACGTTCCATTTGAAGTTTGGGATACTGATAATAACAGGCAGTTAATGGCATCTTTCAGAGATCAAGATGACGACGGCACATGGAATCTTAAAACCAGGGCTAATGGAACCGAGGGATTTTCAAGAGATTATATTTTTATAAATGCAATTCCATACAATGCATCAACACCTGATGCGAACATAACAGTTACTGCAGGAATGGCTTATAAAAATATATATGCAATGTGGCCAGAATCACCTGCAGGAACTGTTTTTGACGGAGCCAACTTACCTGATTCTAAAATTGTAATTAATTGGGGAACAATCACGCAAAAAAATATTACTACTACTGTTATTTCAGATGCTTATGGAGAATTCGGTCCAGGACCAAATTCAATATCTTTTGTCCATCCCGATCATCATAATTTAACAATAATAAAAACAAACCCCGCTACACAAAGCTTTAGATTCATTAACGGTAACGACGGCGGAGTTACTTATTCTGATAATAAAGGTATTTCGTTCATAAAAACTTTGAACGGTTATAATACGACACAATTTTACGGTGTCGATAAAATGCCTAATAAAAACAAATATATAGGTGGGACACAGGATAACGGAAGCTGGCTTTCCCCATTAAATCCAACTGCAAGCAGCGCTTGGTCATCAACACCAGGTGGTGATGGTTTTGAAGCAGTTTGGAATTACGGTGATCTCAACCAACTATTAGAATCCTCACAATTTAACGATATTTATAAATCATCTAACGGTGGTGCAGGCTGGACATCAGTAACCGGTATTCCCAAATCAGTCGCCTTAGCACCGTTTATAACAAAAATTGCTAAATCAAAATTAGCACCCGATAGAGTTCTGATAGTATCTAAAAATGCTATTTACCGTTCTGAAAATTTTGGTGATACATGGACGGCAATCTCAATGAGTGGGCAACCGGGTTGGGATGGTTCGAGGTCGTCAACGCAAATAAAATTTTCTCTTGCCGATCCTTCAATTATTTGGTCAGGCAGAGCTTTAACAATAGGCTTCCCTTTCTTTGTTTCAACAGACAGCGGAGTTACTTTTAGTCAGACACAAATTCCCAGTATTACGCCTAATGCATCTATTTCAGGTCTTGCCACTCATCCGACCGACGCTAATACGGCTTATGTACTATTCTCAAATGCACAAAAAGCTAAAATTATAATGACAACTGATTTAGGTCAAACCTGGTCCGAGCTTTCGGGTTTCGGTTCTAACACATCAAGTTCAAACGATTTTCCAGATGTTGCTGTATACAGTTTACTTGTAATGCCTACAAACACAAATATAATCTGGGCAGGTACTGAAATAGGAATATTTGAATCTACTGATGCAGGCGCAACCTGGCACTATTCAAACAACGGCTTCCCCGCTGTTGCCGTTTGGGAAATGCTTGCATTTGACGGTCAGGTAATTGTTGCAACACACGGCAGAGGAATTTGGACTGCTCCGCTATCCGATATAGTTGTCGGTGTTGAAACAATTACATCTGTAATACCGAATGATTATTCTCTTTCGCAAAATTACCCCAATCCGTTTAACCCTTCAACTACAATTAATTTTTCGCTTCCTGTAAAATCTAATGTAAGCCTTATTATATATGATGTGCTTGGACGAAAAGTAAACGAAGTAGTTAATGAAGAATTACCTGCAGGTATTCAAAAAGTAATTTGGAACGGATTAAACAGCAGCGGAGTTAGAACAAGCAGTGGAGTTTATTTCTATAGACTTATTGCAAAAGCTGAAAACGGAAATCAATTTGTGCAGTCTAAGAAAATGATATTGATGAAATAACGACAAATGTCGTAATAGTAAATAGATTACGTAAAATCCACCTTAGCTAAAGTTAGGGCGGACAATCGGAAAACGTGAACCGTAAGAAGAAAAACGTATTTTTTATAGGGCGACTCAACAAGTCGCCCTTATTTTTATAATACAGTCCACTCATCATATTTTTATATATATTGATTGCGAAGCCATACATCTTTAAATTTAGTTTCAATTAATTTTATTTATGAAAAAGATTTTATTATTAGGCTCAACGGGGTCAATCGGTGTTAATTCCCTCAATGTTATCAGAAAATTCCCGGAAAGGTTTTCTGTTTCGGTTTTAACGGCAAATAACAATATTGAACTCCTTCAAAAACAAATTGAAGAATTTCATCCTGAAACCGTTGTGGTGGTTGACATAAATAAAGCCGGGGAATTAAAGAGTAATCTAAAAGAGAATTGCAAAGTACTTTCAGGGAAAGATGCTTTATGCGAAGTGGCATCACAATCGGATTATGATATTTTACTTGGTGCGGTAGTTGGCTTTTCAGGTTTGGCACCTACTATTGAAGCCATTAAAAGAGGAAAAAGAATTGCTCTTGCAAATAAAGAAACTTTAGTTGTCGCAGGTGAATTGGTAACTAGTTTAGCATTGGAACACAATGCTGAAATCATTCCTGTAGATTCTGAACATAGTGCTATATTCCAATGTTTAGTTGGTGAGAAAAAAGAGCAGGTTGAAAAGCTGATCATTACTGCATCTGGAGGTCCTTTCTTAAATATTGATAAGGAAAAATTTTCATCAGTTACAGTTAAAGAAGCCCTCAATCATCCTAATTGGAATATGGGAAATAAAATCACAATTGACTCTGCGACAATGATGAATAAAGGACTTGAAGTTATTGAGGCGAGATGGTTATTTGGTTTTTTGTCAAATCAAATTGAAGTAGTAATTCATCCTCAATCAATTATTCATTCTATGGTTCAGTTTGTGGACGGTTCAATTAAAGCGCAGTTGGGTTACCCGGATATGTGTTTGCCAATTCAGTATGCTTTAACATACCCAGAACGTTTTAAAAACGATATGGAAAGAACCGATATGCCCAAGATAAATCAGCTGACTTTTTATAAACCGGATTATGAAAAATACACTTGTTTAGGATTAGCGTTTCAAGTTTTGGCTGATGGCGGAACTGCGCCGTGTATTTTAAATGCGGCAAATGAGGTTGCTGTAAGCAGATTTTTAAAGGAAGAAATTAAATTTTCTGATATTCCTGTCTCTGTTGAAAAAGCACTTAATAAATTTGTAAATCATGCAACTCCCGATATTGAAACAATATTTGAGTGCGACAGGTTGACAAGGGAATATGTTATTAATTTATAGCAATATTAATTAATAGAATTAACTGAAATAAATAACAAATAACAAAATCCTAAAAAAAAGTATTGTTATTTGAAATTTGAGATTTACCTGCCCGAAGTACAGAGTAGTCTGGGAGGCAGGTTTGTTGTTTATAATTTGTTTTTTGTAATTTATTAAAATATAACAGGAGAATTAAAGTTCAATGGAATATGTAATTTATTTTGTGATAACGATTGGCATTTTAGTATTTATTCACGAGTTTGGACATTTCATAGCTGCCAAATCATTTAAAATGAGAGTTGATATATTTGCTATAGGTTTCGGTAAGAGACTTTTCGGTTGGAATAAACTTACCGGGTTTACTTTTGGTGAACTTGATAAAGATTTTAACGGTGAAGGCAATACTGATTACAGAATCTGTCTACTACCCTTAGGCGGTTATGTAAAAATTGCAGGAATGGTAGACGAAAGTTTTGACACAAAATTTGCAAACGAAAAACCCAAGCCCTACGAATTTAGAGCAAGACCAACATATCAAAAGGTAGTTGTAATTACTGCCGGAGTTATAATGAACCTGCTTTTATCTCTTATGATCTTCTGGGGAGCAAATTTCTTTAAAGGAAAACAAATAACAAAAACTACTACCCTTGGTTACGTTGTGCCTAATTCACCGGCTGATTCAATTGGGCTTTTGAGAAATGATAAAATACTTGCCGTTAACAAAAAACCTGTAAATAATTGGGGTGAGTTACGCAGTCAAATATTTATTTATACAGCAGGAGTTGATGTTGATTTTAAAATTGAAAGAAACGGCAAAATAATTCATTTAAAAGCACTTCGTTCAATAATACCTGCTTCAGAAGAAAATGAGATGTTCTTAATTCCCTCAGGAATAAAACCTGCTGTAGCTGCTGTATTAGCTAATTCTCCTGCGGAAAAAGCCGGTTTAAAAGCAAATGATATTTTTTTAAAACTTAACGGTGTGGAACTTTACAGTCCAAAACAAACCACAAAGATTATTTCCTCCAACAAGAATGTTTCTTTACCGTTAGTCATTCAACGCGATAAAGATACTTTAAGTCTTGCAGTAACTCCCGGCAGTGACGGTATGATAGGTATTCAAATCGCACAAGTATTTACAGGTCAGGTTGACTTTGAAACTTTTGGATTCTTTGCTTCTTTTTATCAAGGATGGCTGGATATCGTAAAAATGACTAAACTTACTTTTAATATGTTAGGTAAAGTTATCAACGGCGATGTAGCTTTCGGTAAAGTTTTTGGTGGTCCTGTAAAAATAGCGCAATTCGCTGCTCAATCTGCTAATGCCGGTATTTCCAGTTTCCTTGTATTTTTAGCACTCTTAAGTTTAAGCTTGGCAATATTAAATATATTACCATTTCCGGTATTAGACGGCGGACATTTGATAATTATTTTAATAGAAGGAATATTTAGAAGAGAAATACCCATAAAAATAAAAATAGCGATTCAAAATGCGGGTTTTGCTATTTTGCTTCTTTTAATGGCATACATAATTTATAGCGACATCATAAATCTTTAATTATTGAATTTGTAATTTAAGCTCTGTAAAAATTTGCAGAGCTTTTTACTTTTAACTCATACTTCATTTAATACGTCAATCTTCGTTTCATCATTTTTTATTACCGTTTACAAAAAAAAATCAATCGGTAAATAACGCCTGAGGTACATTTGATCTCTAAATTAAATAAAGATTTATTTTGATGAATAAATGTTAAAAGTTTATATTGATTAAAAGAAAAGAAAACAAATTTAATATATGAAAAATGAGTCTGACATAAATAATACGATTCCAACCAAAAATGGATTTACATTTAAGACCAAACTTACACGTAATAAAATTTATTGGATCAACCAAATAATCGGATGGTCAATTTTTGTCATTTTTAATATCAGTATGATCTCCTTATTCGGGCATTTTACTTGGCAAAGGCTTACCACAACATTATATATGGGAATTGTTGGCGTTAGTGTAACCCATATTTTCAGATCTTATACCATTAATAGAAAATGGTTAAAACTTCCGCTTAAAAAAATTATTCCTAGAATTATATTGTCATCTTTTATTTTAGGTGCAATTTTATACATCATTACATTTACCGTTTCGTATTATATAGGATATGTCTACTTTCATAAAATACAAACTGGTACAGTTATTTGGAGTTTATTTAATCTTACTGGAATAATTTTAGTTTGGGAACTGATTTATTTTTCGGTTCATTTCTTTGAAAACTATAAAGCGGTTGAAGTTGAAGCACTTATATGGGAAGCCGCCGTAAAAGATTATGAACTAAAAACATTAAAATCACAATTAAACCCGCATTTTATTTTTAATGCACTAAACAGCATTAGAGCATTGATAAAAGAAAATCCAGAAAGTGCACAAACTGCCGTAACTTATCTTTCTAATATTCTCAGATATTCTTTACAAAAAGGACATATAGAAACTGCTGCTTTAGATAATGAACTACAAATAGTTACGGATTATTTAAAACTTGAATCTATTAGGTTTGAGGAAAGACTAAAATATAAAATTGATATTGATGAAGGTTCCAGACAAATTAAAATACCACCAATGATGATACAAACATTGGTAGAAAACGGAATAAAACACGGTCTCTCAAACAGAGAAGACGGAGGGGAAATTCATTTAAGTACGAAACTTACTGCAACAAACCTTATAATTGAAATAAGGAATACTGGTAATATTGAAGACGAAGACTTAAAAAACGCAAAAGGTTTCGGTATTAAAAACACAAAACATAGATTAAATCTTATTTACGGGGAGAAAGCAAGATTTACTATAGAAAACGAGACGGACGAAATTGTTTTAACAAAAATAGTAATTCCAATTGAAGGAGATAAAAATGAAAGCAATAATAATTGACGATGAACGATTAGCACGTGTTGAGCTTCGCAGATTATTAGCACTGCATAAAAAGATTAATATTATAGGAGAAGCAAAAAATGTTGATGATGCATTAAAAAAAATTGAAGAATTAAAACCGGATCTGATATTTTTAGATATACAAATGCCGGGTAAAAACGGCTTTGAACTTTTAGAGAGTTTAGATACAGTCCCAACAGTTATTTTTACTACAGCCTACGATGAATATGCATTGAAAGCATTTGAATATAACGCTCTGGATTATCTTTTAAAACCAATTGACCCCGATAGATTAGCAGAAACAATTGAAAAAGTTCTCCTGCGTAATCAGGAAGTGATGACAAGCGAACTTTCTAATATATTAAAAGAAGATGATCAGATTTTTGTAAAAGACGGTGAACGATGCTGGTTCGTTAAATTATCTTCTATCAGGTTATTTGAATCCGAGGGTAATTATGTTAGACTTTATTTTGATAGTAACAAACCGCTTATTTTAAGAACATTAAATTATCTTGATGAAAGATTGGACAGCAAAACCTTTTTCAGAGCTAACAGAAAACATATTTTAAATCTGAAGTGGATATTAAATATTGAACCCTGGTTAAACGGCGGCTTATTAGTAAAATTAAAAGGTGATCATAAAATAGAAGTGTCGAGAAGACAAGCTATCAAGTTTAAAGAAAAACTAAGTCTTTAAAAATTTACTGATAACGATTTTTTAGGTTTTCTTTTTTCATTTTTTAACCAGAAAACATCCAGCACTAAAAAAATGAAAAAAGGTACGTACTGAATTAGTAAAACCACAAGATATTCCCTCCACACAGGCGCAAGAGGTGTAAAGTTTGCAAAGTTACTTGTAAACAATAAACTTGTTACCGAATAAAATGCATGAGCCGGATTTAGCGCTGCTATCCATCCTAAATACCAAGGATAAAGAGTTGAACTGAACACTATTAAAGTGATGAAAACTGCGTACGCGGCTTTTGTAAAATTTTTGTATTTATATGCTATTATTCCTGTTGTTATAACAAACGCCGACCCGCAAATAATTTTTATAAGATTTCCATCATCCAAAAAATATTTTAATATATTGTATACCGATCCGTTGAATTCCCAATTTGACAGATAATTTCTTAATGCTGTAAAAGCAGTAAAGTTCCAGTTAAGAAAAGGTAAATAAAAAGTTGTTACAAGTATTGCAGTGATCAAAGAAAAAACAATTGTTTTTTTAAGTCCAAGTTTTTTAATAACAAGAGGAAATAAAATTACGGGATATAATTTAGATAATATGGCTAATGAAAATGCTACCGAAGATAAAATATGTTTTTCCTTTTCCATAAAATAGATAAACATCATCATAAACATTATGCCGATAGGGTCTAAATGAGCGTTGATGAAATATTCCATTATGCTTAGTGGAAGCCACGCGTATAAAATTATGTAATTTAAATTTTTCTTTTTAAGATCTAATAATTTCAACAAGAAAAGAAGAGTAATTAATTCGCACAACAGGTATATCAATTTTAAAGCTGTTACACTATTATTTTTAATACCGTAACCTGCTGCAAAAACTAATTGAGAAATCGGCGGATAAATAGCCGGAATATCTTTAAAAGTAACTTTATCATATACCCCATCTCTTAAAGGGATCAACGATGTATCATTGGGTGCCTTTGTAAAAGGATTATGCCCGGCAGTCAAAACTTTCCCTTCCCACAAATACCTGTAAACATCATCTGAGGTTGTTGGCAAAGCAGGGAAAAGAGTTAACCTGAAAAAGATACCGAAAAAAATTATTGTAAGAGGTAATTTTAATCTCTTCGATTTTCCAATTTTTAGTGCTTTTGAAAAAAACAATAAAACGGGATTATTTTTTTCCTCTTTTTCATTTTCTTCACCCGAATTATTTTCATTTAAGTTTTTAACAAAGTAAAATGATAACAGCATAATCAAAAAAGTTTCGAGATAGATAAACATATAAAGGGGAATATCCTTATCGCTGAATATAAGAAAGGCTAAATAATATAATTCAGTAACAACGCCTGCAAGCAAAATGTAAATAAAAATATTTTTTTTGTCTGTAATAAGCAAGGTTTAGTTTTCTTAAAGATATAATTAATTAAATAATTCCCAGGAAATACCAAATCGTATATTTCTTTCGGGCATTGGATAATATGGGACTATAAAATATTGTTCATTGGTTAAATTTTCCCAAGTAAAATAAATCGTTGCAACCTCTTGAATAATACCCGAAAGATGTAGATCAAACCTATTAAACGACGGAACTGTAGCAATGGATAAATTGTCATAGCTTGCTTTTCTTACTCCATTATGAGTAAAAATAATTCCTGCCTTTAAAAGCATATTTTTTTTAAAAACATAATTATTGTAATACAACCCAGAGGCAAATAATTTATTAGGAACCACCCATAAATAATCACTGGTACTGGATGAACTGTTGTAAATTTCACCTTTATTTTCAATTGAAAAATCACCCAACCTAAAATTAAGCTTGGCAGAAAAGCCCTTTAAAGATTGCTGCTCTTTAAAAAAAATCTCTGTAGTATAAATATTTATAGGTTGATAAAAATCTTTTCTAAAGAAAGCGCCAGCACTTATTATGAATTTATTATCAGTGTAATCAATTCTTGCTTCATAATTTTTTGTAAAATTATCTGTGAATTCATTTTTAAATGACGAAAACCCTAAATAAATATTTGTCTTATAGTTGATTTTAATCGTTAAATCCGCACCAAAACCGCGACGATTATTATTGATATTGTTTGAAGAAGAGTACTGATATTTATAAAAGATAGAAGGCGTAATTTTTCCGCGAAGTAATTGTGTAGATAAGATTAAAGATGCAAAATAATTAGCCGAATGAAATGATCTGTTAACCGTAATAAGATTTAACGTGGAATCTGAAATAATGTCGGTTGATTCATAACCCGTTAAAAAATTTAAATTGAAAACTTCATTTTCAAATTTATTATTAAATATAAAACCATATAGCTTTTCATTGTTTGTAGAGTTAAGCAGAGGGGTGTTATTAGTTTGTGCAATTCTTTCATTACTGAATCTATAATAAAGTGAAATATTGCTTTTAAGTGAATTAGAAAATTTGGTTAATAATTTTACATTGAAATTATGTGTCCTGAATTCTTTACTTCTATCCACAAATCTAACAGGTGCAAAAACAGCATCATAAAGCAGGCTGTCTATATTTGATGTAATAGTGCTGATACTGTCTGTATCAACTCCCCCGTTTAAACCGATTATTGATTTTTCAATATTATATGTGCCGACAATATTAAATTTATTTGAACTTAAATATTTTAGTTTAAAAGTTCCCTGCCAATAACTGTAATTAGAATTAAAATATTTGTCATCTTTTTTTCTGTTAGTTATATCAAATGAAAAATTAATTCTTTCTGATATCATTGAATTAAAATATACATCTGCAAGTGCCTCTCCGTCTGGACCTTGATAATATTTAATTTTAGAATAAGCAACGGTTGTTACAAAATCCTTACTTATAAAATTTACGCTAACAGGGTTATTATACGGACTGTAAAGGAACCCCCTTGGATATGGAACAATTTCAATTGAATCAATTATTTCTGATTGTATGTTGTTCAAATCAAAAAAGTTTGAATACCTGTTATTAATTAATATACCGTCCTGCATAAAATTAATCCCATTTTGTCCAACACCGTAGAGCACTGAAACATTTGGTTGTCCTATAAAACCAAAATCAATTGTATAGTTAAAAGGAGATTTTTTTAAGAAGTCACCGGTGTAGCGGTAATCCATTTGTTTTATTTGATTTTTAGATATCGTGTTACTTTTTAAATAAAGAAAAGATGAATGCAGAGGGATAATTGTATCTACTATTGTCTTATTATCTTTGATGGTAGTTGTATTTAAAGAGTCCAAAGGATACGATATAGTATTTGAAAATGCATCACTAAAAGCACACCAAAACATCAGCAGAATAAATAAAAGGAAATATTTGCTCATATAAAAATATAACAAACACTTATAACGTTGACAAATGAAAATAAATAATAATAACAAAAGGGCAAAACACAATAGGGGGGAAGGTGCATTAGTGAAATATTATAATAAGTATTTAGCTCAATAATAATAGGGGAAAACGAGTTGTCAATTCATAAAAAGATTTTTAATTATCTGTTTGTTTTTATAGTATTATTATATATTTTTACTATGCAATAAACATTAACATTAATTATAGAGGTTCATAACATGGCTTCAAAACCAATGACCAAGGGCGAAATTATTGCTCACCTTTCTAAAAGAACAAACACCACTAAAAAGTTAGCTGGTGATTTTTTAAATGAACTTACTTCTTTAACATATAAAGAAGCAAAAAAAACTTTTGTACTTCCCGGATTAGGAAAGTTTAAGGTTGCAAGAAGAAAGAAAAGAATGGGTAGGAACCCTGCCACTGGTGCTACTATGGTTATTCCTGCAAAGAATGTATTAAAATTTAAAGTATCTAAAACTGCAGTTGATGCCGTATTCCCAGCTCAAAAAGTTGCTCCTAAAAACAAAGCAAGAGCAAAAGCCAAACCAAAGGCACAAGCTAGAAAAAGAAAATAATATTTTGCCCGTCTTTTGACGGGCTTTTTTATTTTAAATAATTTCAATTCGACTATTTGTTTAGGTCAAAAAGACAGTACTGTAAACTCTCTTACAAAAAATAGGGTTATACATTTATATACTTTTGCAAGTAATATTTGGAAACTCTATGCGATATATAATAATTTTTATTTTCCTTGGATCTACTCTTGTTTATTCACAAGCTTGCTGCTCGGCAGGTTCACCGCTTTTAAGTTCTATTGAAGTATCTTCCTTACAAAAAGGTGTGCTTCGTTTCGGATTTACATATGAATTTAATTATTTAAACGATGTTTTTACACAGACCACAAATATTAATGATAATACAAGAAGAAGGATTGTTCATTCTGTTTTATTTGAAACTAACTACGGAATTACAAGAAATCTCTCTGTTTCATCTTTATTCACATTTATAAATCAAAGAAGAATTATTTTTTCCTCGCTAGCTACACAAAATAAAATAAGTACTCTTGGCATAGGTGATGCAGTAGTTTTAGTCAAGTATAACTTTATGCCTCTGTCAATACTGAATAAAAATGAATTCTCCATAGGTGCCGGTGTTAAAATACCTTTCGGGGAATCAACTTTAAAAAATCAGGGTATTCTTTTACCTGCTGACTTACAACTGGGCAGTGGCTCTTGGGATTATATAATTTCTGCATACGGCTCTAAATCATTTTTCCCTTCTCTCCCGTTAAATATCTTCGGTAACGCTTCATTTAGGATTAATGGAATAAATAATAGATTCGGTGATAAATTTGAAGGTTATTCATTCGGTAATGAAATTATTGCTACATTAGGAGCAGGTTATCGCACTAATTCTATTTGGGATTTTTCACTTATGTTCAGGTATAGAAATTCACAACCTGATGAATTTGCTCAAAATGAAATTGCAAACACCGGCGGTAACTGGCTTTATATAGTACCGGGAATTAATGCAAATTTAAATAATCAAATTACAGTAAGAGTTTCAGGTTCAGTTCCTTTATACAGAGATTTAACAGGTACCCAGCTTACAACAACATATACTACAAACTTTACAATTTTTTATACATTAAATAATCTTTGATTTTAATTAAAAGGTGTATTATGCTTTATAAAAAAATATTTTACTTGCTGTTATCTTCTATCATACTTATTGGTTGCAGTGATGTTTCTACTGAAGGTCCTGTAGGAGGAGATAATGTAGCGCCGAGCTCTGATTGGTTGATTCCTCAAGATGAGGTTTTTGACGGAGGACCTGGTAAGGACGGAATTCCCCCTATTGAGGAACCTAAATATGCGACATCAATTTCAGAAAGCTATTTATTAGACAATGATCTTGTAGTAGCCGTAAAAGTGGGAAATGAGATTAAAGCTTTTCCTCATCCAATAATGGACTGGCACGAAATTGTTAATGACGATATTGGAGGTCTAAAAGTTTCTATAACTTATTGTCCCCTTACAGGTTCAGCAGTAGTATGGAACAGAACATTACAAGATGGTTCTTTAACAACTTTCGGTGGATCTGGGTTATTGTATAATACAAACTTAATCCTTTACGACAGAAAAACATCAAGTAATTGGTCGCAGTTTCTTTTAAAATGTGTTAACGGTCAGTTAAAAGGGCAGGAAATTTCTACCACCCCAGTATTTGAAACAAAATATTCTACTTGGAAATTAATGTATCCCGATTCTAAAATGTTAACAAGAAATACCGGCTTTAATAGGCCTTACGGCACATTCCCTTACAGAGATTACAGAACAAACAACAACTATCTTTTATTCCCTATAAACAATTCTGATAATAGACTGCCACAAAAAGACAGGATACTCGGAGTTTTATTTGACGGTGGATCAAAAGTTTACCGCATAAATACTTTTGGTGCCGATATAAAAGTAATAAGCGATATAGTTGGAGGAACACCCATTGTTGTTGTGGGAACAACACCTAAAAATTTTGCTGTTGCTTATCAAAGCACTTTAGATGACGGAACTAAACTGCAATTTACCGCGCTGCAAAATATGCTTCCATTAATAATGAAAGACAACGAAGGTAATAAATGGGATGTATTCGGATTTGCAATTGAAGGACCCCGCAAAGGAACAAGATTAAAATCAACAAAATCCTTTATTGCATATTGGTTCGCCTGGGCAACATTTTATCAAAATGCAATTATAAATACAAATTAGATACAACTTTTACTCTTCTGTTGAGACTATCTTAAAAATATTTTTTTTTTAAAGATATTATCTTTTTCTGTGTCATAGTTATCAATTAATTTTTAAGAGAGACTAATTATTATTTTTTTATCTTGACCTTTTAGTATAGATTCAATACTTTTAATTATAAACAAAAACAAACTATTTTTTTGTTATTTTATTTTTATAAAAAATAGGGAAGTAAAATTAATGACTTATGTAATAACCAAGTTATGTGTTGATTGCAAAGATGTTGCCTGTACACAAGTTTGTCCTGTTGATTGTATTTACGAATATAGTGGTGATGATGAATCCATTCCTAAAAATATGTTATTGATCGATCCAGATGAATGTATAGATTGTAATGCTTGTGTTCCAGAATGTCCTTGGGAAGCAATTTTTGAAGAAGATGATGTACCTGATATTTTTAATGATGATACCGAACTAAATGCACGTATTATGGGTGTTGAAAGATTTGTTCCTAATAGAGATGAGGATCAAAAACTTCCTACTCCTGATGAATTAAATGCAAATAATGAAAAATGGGGTTATAAACCTTAATAAAAATAAATTCAATTTAGCATTTTACAAACACTTCTTTTCATTACATAAATACTTATAAGATTCTTTTAGAAAAATTCTTACAGAATTCAAAAGAAAATTTTAAAACCTAAAACTTTTTTACCTATTAAGAATAAAATATTTTATCTTACGTGCAGCATTCATATAACCTAAATATATTTATCTAAAATGGATTTTTTCAGCATCGTTAAAAGTATAGCGGATTTTATTTGGGGACCGCAAATGCTGATATTTATTCTTGGTAGTGGCGTTTATTTTTCACTAAGACTGAAGGGGATTCAATTCGGAAAATTTACACAAGCTTTCCGTGAATTAAAAAAATCAAAAACTATTTCAGGTGAGGGTAATATCACTCCCTATCAGGCTTTGATGTCTGCACTTTCCGGAATGATAGGTAATGGAAACATAGCTGGAGTCGCAACAGCCATTGTTGTCGGAGGTCCTGGTTCTATTTTCTGGATGTGGGTATCTGCATTAATTCTGATGGCAACAATGTATTCGGAATCCTTATTGGGTTTCCATTTTCGTGAAAAAGGTAAAGACGGTACTTTTTTGGGTGGACCGATGGTATACATTAGAAAAGGATTAAATATCAAATGGTTATCTACTGCATTTGCAATTTCATTTTCTATTAAAACTTTGATTGCAACCACATCAATTCAATCCAATTCTATGTCAATTATATTAAAGAATCAATTCGGTACACCACAAATATTGTCCTGTTTGGTAATAGCATTTTTAACCTGGCTTGTTATTATAGGAGGATTAAAAAAAATTGCAAGAACAACTGAATTTCTTTCTCCGTTTATGACTATTTCATACCTCCTTGGTGGATTGATAGTTTTAACAATTAATTCCGATCAAATATTAATTGCGATGGAACAAATATTTTATTACGCCTTTAATGATTATAGTTCAATAGAGGGAGGGTTTGCCGGAGCTACTGTTTTAATGGCTCTTCGATACGGAACCGCAAGAGGTGCATACAGCAACGAAGCAGGAACCGGATCAGTTGCAATAATGCATGCAACTGCAAAATCTGGGAGTGCCGTAAAGCAATCACTTATCTCAATGACAGGTGTATTTATAGACACTATTATAATTTGCACTATAACAGCCCTTGTTATTCTAACATCAGGTTTTTGGAATGAAGGTCTAAACAGCACCGCATTGGCATCTCAAAGTTTTTCTTCTGCACTTTCGATAGGAAATTGGATTGTCCTCGGCGCTTCCTTGCTTTTCGGATATTCTACCTTAATTGCATGGAGCTTTTATGGCGAACAGTGTGCAAGTTATTTGTTCGGTGATAAAATTAGAGTTTATTACAGATGGTTATTCTGCTCGGCAATACTTTTGGGCGCAACAAGTGAAGCCGAAAATATCTGGAGTTTGGGTGACCTGTTAAACGGGGTTACTGTTATTATAAATTTAATCGGTATTTTATTATTAACCCCCGTTGTAATTAAATTAACCTTTGGGAAAGAAAAATAACTCTTTGATTTACATTCAAAACAAAAGTTTTCTTTTCTTGTCTGTCAAGTTGTTATCCCTAATTTTTTCTAACCCCCTCCTCTAAAATAAGAGAAGGGGATTATATCAATTAAATATTATCTACCACCTGCCGGAAGATTTGTTTCCAAAAAAGATGTTAGAAGTGACCACAAATGAAGTCTTGTACCTTTGCCTTCGTAAATACCGTGTGACCTGTTTGGGTAAGACATCATTGTAAAAGGTTTATTATACTTTATCAATTCATTTATTAATTTTTCAGTATTTTGATAATGAACGTTATCATCACCTGTACCGTGTACAACCAATAATTTTCCCTTTAAATCTTTTGCAAAAGTAAGTGCGGCTGATTGTATATATCCTTCTTCATTATCTTTTAATAACCCCATATATCTTTCCATATAAATTGTATCGTACAATCTTTCATCCGTTACGGGTGCAACAGCGATACCAACGCTGAATATATCCGGATACCTAAACATCAGATTTAGAGTGGAAACCGCACCGCCGCTCCATCCCCATACAGCAATTCGTGTAGGATCAATAAAACTGTATTTGTTAATTATTGCTTTCATCGCCTCTGCTTGATCTATAGAGGCTAAAGTACCTACATCTTTATAAATATATTTTCTAAATGCACGCCCTCTTGGTGCGGGCGTTCCCCTGTTATCTACACTTATAACAATGTATCCATGTTGTGCAAGCATCCAATACCATAGCGAACGGCCTGACCAGCGATCAAGTACTGTTTGTCCGGCTGGATGTCCGTAAAGATAATAAAGTACCGGATATTTTTTTGAAGGATCAAAATCAGGAGGCTTAATCATCCATCCGTCCAATACAATTTCTCCACCTATTTCAACTTTTAAAAATTCTGTCGGTATTTTTTTAAGGGCGGTTATTTTTTCAGAAAGTTTTTTATTTGCAACTAAGTTTCTTATAACTTTGTGATTAGGCAATTCTACTAAATCTTTAATTGATGGGGTATTTATATTTGAATAAGTATGAATTGCATAATTAGAACCGTCTGAAATCTGATATGAATTTATTCCACTAAATGACTTGGGGGTTATTTGTTCAATATTTCCTTTTCCGTCCAATGATACCCTGAACAAATATCTTTGAGTTGGGTTATTAGGAGAAGCGATGTAATATATCCATCCATTTTCAAAATCAATTGATGAAACTTTAATGACATCAAAATTACCTGGGGTAATTAATTTTACATCTTTTCCGTCCCTGGAAACAACATACATATGTCTCCAGCCGTCACGTTCACTTACCCAGGTAAAATTTTTGCCTTTGTTGAACCAATGCATATCGTCGTTTATGTCTATCCAAGCATCATCCGTTTCTGTTAGTATTGTTTGTACGTTCCCGGTTTCTATATTACAAAACATTATCACCAGTTTATTTTGAGGTCTGTTTAATCTTTGTATATATATTTCATCGGAAGTTTTAGCCCAATCCATTCTTGCTATATAAAAGTCGTTTCGCATGTCACCGGGTACTTTCATCCAAACAGTTTTTCCACCTTCGGCACTAATAACTCCAACTCTGCAATCTGAATTTTTAGTCCCGACTTTTGGGTACTGAACCGGAATAGTGTGTGAGTATATAGAATCAGTGGTGTTGATCATTAAAAACTCACCAATTCCAGATGCATCTAACTGCCAATAAGAAATATATTTGCTATCCGGACTCCATCGAAAACCATCTCTGTTACTAAGTTCTTCTTCATAAACCCAGTCAAAGGTACCATTGATTGTTGTATTTGAACCGTCAAAAGTTAATTGGGTAATTTTTCCATCTGAAAGGTTTTGCACAAAGACATTATGCTTGCTTACATACGCAACTTTTTTATTGTCAGGAGAAAATTTTGTAAACATAAGGGAAGACTCAGGAGCATCACCACCAAGTTTCATTAAATTTTCAGTTTTAAGATTTAAGACCCAGTAATCACCTCTTGTTTTATATCTCCAAACTCGTTTAGTGTTTGTAAATATTAATAACATATTTTTATCTGTAGACCACTCGTAGTTAGATATTGAAAGAGCGGTTGTATCACCTTTGGGAATTAAAAGTTCAGCGGGAACTAATATTGTTCTTTCACCCGATTCAGTATCATATTTTATAATATCTTTCGCACGCTTTACGGCTTCAGATTTTTCTAAAGTTGTATAACTTTTTCCATTATCTAAAAAGCGTGCAGGCCCGAATCGTTCACCACGGAATTCAGGTTTTTTGAAAAGACGATCAATTGTTAAAATTGATTTGTCAGCTTCCTGCGCAACAATAGGTTGGATATAAAGGAAAATTACAAATAAGATTAATAGTTGTTTCATAGTTTTCATAACTTCTCCTAAGAAAGTAAATATCTATCTATAAAAGATTTAATTAATATTTTAAATATTGAGAAAAGATTGTGTAAGTACAAATAAAAAGGATGTTTTTTACACAAATAGTGGATATTAAAAATCCGGCAAATGCCGGATTTTATTTAGTAGCGGGGGCTGTCCGCCACGGCGGATTGAACCAGCAATAATTAATATTCATTAACATTATTTTTTAGGAATTCTCTACCAACACCTGACTTAAACCACTTTTCTCTTTTCAACGCTTCTTTTTTTGTATAGAACTTTTCTTTATAGACTAGTTTCCAAACTGAACCTCTTTTAGTCCAGAAAGAAAGTTCTTTATTGTTGTGTTGTTTTATTCTTAGAGGAAGGTTTTCAGTCATACCGGTGTAATGAAAACCTTCTCTACTTTTAATAACATATACTGTAAAAGATTTCATATTTAAAATAATAAAATCCGGTATATGCCGGATTTTATTTAGTAGCGGGGGCTGGACTTGAACCAACAACCTTCGGGTTATGAGCCCGACGAGCTACCAATTGCTCCACCCCGCGATGTAAATTATTTTATAAAGAACTAAATTTCTATTTTATGTCGAATTATGAGTCCACCTACGGCGGATAAACCCGACTCGCTTTTATTTATTGCTCCACTTTATCTTGTCAATGAAGTTTTGCTTCAATGACGGACCCACTATGTAAAATTTAGGTTTGAAATATATATATTAAACGTACTCTTGTCAAATTATATACAGTGAATTAAACCCGCAATTTCAATCCGTCAGCTGACGGATGCGACAATTAATATAAGTTATTAAAAAAAATATCAATAGATATATCAAAGTTTAATAATTATGTAGGTCTGTTTTTTTTAATTTATTCTTATAGCATAGCCATCCTTTTGGGAAAATATCTCTACAATTTAACCCATTAAATTAAATTTTTAAAACCTAAGTTTAACTAACCTCAAATACTTTTTGTATTTTACAAGTTACATCAATTTATATAGAATAAAGTTGAGAGAAAAATCATAATCAATTATAAAACAAATAGAAACACTGTTTTCATAATAAAATCAAATAAAAAAAGTTAATTTTCGACCAAAAAACTAGAATAGTCGGATATTTGTATATTGCTAAATACAGCTTATTTTCTGTAGATTCTATTGCCGAACTGTTATAATGGAGATAATTTTAAAGTGTAAGATTATTTTATAACAACCAAAGAGGCAATTTTTTGAAAGGATTTATAAAAATTCTGATAATAATTGTATTATTTGCTGCAGGGGGGTTTAAATTTTCCGGTCTTTCAACTACCCCGGATTTTGTTACCCGTATCATTATTGAAAACAATGGTCTTATTTCAAATACAAAATCTGATATTTCAGTTGAACCGAATTATTTTAAATTAGGGATATGGACTGCATCTTGGTACGGTCCAAAATTTCACGGTCGTCTTACGGCAAACGGGGAGATTTATGATCAAATGTCATTTACTGCTGCTCACAAATCGATGAAATTCGGCACTTACCTAAGAGTTACTAATTTAAAAAACGGTAAAGAAGTAATTGTAAGGATTAATGACAGAGGTCCATATATTGAAGGACGAAGCATCGATCTTTCAAAAGCATCTGCTTTAGCTTTGGGTATGATACCAAGAGGAGTAATAAAAGTTAAAATAGAAGAAATACATTTTAATGAGATAAATTCACCGGTAATGTTTTAATTTTACATCTCCATCTAATAATAAAAACCCGATTTCTTAAAGAAATCGGGTTTTTTGTTTTGGTATAGTTTTTTTATTATCTGTATTTATTTTAACTTTAAGTTTCAAGAACAAACATATAATTACAAAATGAAACTAAACATCGGCTGCGGTAAAGATCTAAAAGAAGGTTATGTAAATTTGGATGTTGTAGATTACGGAGGAAACCAAATTCATGATTTAAATAAATTTCCCTATCCTTTTGAAGAAAACACTTTTGACGAAATTTATGCATCTCATATTTTAGAGCATTTGGATAATTTCCACAATACTGTTTCCGAACTTTACAGAATAGCTAAACCTAACGGAATAATAATAGTTTATGCCCCTTTCTTTTTAAATACAAAGTACTTTGGAGAACCCGACCACAAAATTCCTTTTTCAATCAGGACTTTTGATAATTACGAATTTATTGGAAACCGGGAACTAAAATTTTACGAAAAATGGAAATTAGACCACCGAACCAACTATGAAGGTAAAGCTCAATTTGAAATTATCGAGAAAAAATTCATTACATCTCATTTTTCGGCACTTAGTTGGATGGATTATATTGTAAACATTGAGCCTGTTATTTACGAAAGATTTTTTGCAGGTATTTTCTCACCAGAAGAAGTTTATTTTAAATTAAAAGTAATAAAGCAGTAGATTTTTTTATTGCATTAAAAACAATATTTTATTAGTTTCTATCTACATTTTCAAGAAGCAAAAGTTAATCCTAATTATTAATTGTTTCTTTCAGACATAAATTCATATTTAAATTATATTCTTAGGTGATTGATAATATGAAACTAAAAACTTTTTATTTGATTCTATTAATATTTTCTGTGACTGTATTATATACAGGGTGCAGTACAATCAAAAAAGAAAAAATACCTCCTCAAAAGATAATAAGTAAAATTCCCCCCGGACACGCCAGAATTAATGGTGAAATAACAAAAATTGAATCCGTAGCAGAAAATAAAGATTCAAATGACCCATGCTCTAAAGCACCTTGTATAGCAATGGTTAAGGTTAAAGGTGCAGAATACGGTGCAGGCTTTCCTTCTCTTACAATTAATTCAGAAATAAAAATTAAGTTCCAATTTACATTAGCCCCTACTTCCAAAGAGTTGTTCCCTAATATGGAAGATTCTTATCCCGGATTAAAAGAAGGACAAGAATTTACCGCATTAGTATCACATATAGAAAATATAGATAAAACTTTACCGAATTATCAAGTTTATGGTTATACATTAAAATGAAATTAAATAATTAATAATAAATCAAGGATATAATTATGCATAAAAAGAATCTACTTTTTATACCTGTAATCATTTTGATTATGGGTGCTGCAGCTTTTCTTTTAAATAATACAAGTAAAACTACAGTAGTTCAAAAACAAGTATTTGCCAAAGCCTCAATCGCAATAGCCGATGATCCTTATGGAAGAATAGAATTTGAAAGAAAAATGCTTGCAGATCCGGCAACGGGTAAGATACCGGAAAACATCAGACAGAAAGAATTGAAGTTTGCTTCCACCTTACCTAAAGTCGAGAACATTAATCTGGCAAAAGGTAAAGGAATAAACACATTAACCTGGAGCAAAAGAGGACCGATTAACAGGGGCGGAAGAACCAGAGCTTTAGCTGTTGATGTTAGGACAAATGATCTCACACATTTTAATGCCAATACAGTAATAATTATTGCCGGCGGTGCTTCAGGCGGTATTTATAAATCAACAGATGCCGGTGATACATGGGTTAATAAACTTTCACCTGATTCAATACATAGTATAACATGTATTGCCCAGGATACAAGGCTTGGTAATGAAGATACCTGGTATGTTGGCACAGGTGAAGCACAAGGAGGCTCTGCTGGTGCTGATGGAGCACCATTTAGAGGTGATGGTATTTATAAGTCTACTGATAACGGTGAAACCTGGACATTGTTACCCTCAACTTCTGATGGTAAAGTTCAAACTTTTAGTAATCAATGGAGATATATTAATAATATTGCTGTTAATAAAGCCACGGGTGCTGTTTTTGCTGCAGCAATAAATGGAATACAAAGAAGTCAAAATGGTGGTACGAGTTGGGTTACTAACCTAAGTACTATTAGTAATAACACTATGTCTGATGTACAAATAACGAGCACCGGTGTTATATATGCAACTGTTCCATCCGGTGTAGATGATGCAGGTATTTCACGTTCACCGGATGATGGTGTTACCTGGACAATCATTACACCAACAGGTTTTCCTACAGTATATGGCCGTAATGTTATAGCAATTGCTCCTTCAAATGAAGATGTTGTTTATTTTTGGGTATATACTAATGCAGGTGCAACAGGTACCCAGCTTTGGAAATACACATATGTTTCAGGTGACGGTTCAGGTTCAGGCGGAACTTGGGAAAATTTTACTGCAAATTTACCTGCACCTGCTGGTGATGTTGCAGGTGTAGATGTTCAAGGTTCTTATAATATGTTACTTAAAGTGAAATCTGATGACCCAGATTTTGTTGTTTTTGGCGGGACAAATTTATATAGAACTACGGATGGTTTTTCTACAGCAATTCCTTCAAACTCCGGAGCAAACTCAGGGACACACTGGATTGGAGGATATGCAATTGTTAATAATATAACTCAATATGCAAACCATCATCCCGACCAACACTCGTTTGTTTTTGGTAGCAGCCAAATACCAAATGCAGCAATATCAGGTAGCGACGGAGGAATAAGTTTGACTGATGATATAACTGCTGCAAATGTTGTCTGGGATGATGGCAACAGAGGGTATGTTACTTCACAATTTTATGCAATTGATATAGATCCAACAACTTCTGGAGATCCGGTTATTGCAGGCGGAATGCAGGATAACGGAAACTATATAACATTTTCAACTGATTTTAACACAGATTGGGTTGATTGGAATCACGGCGGTGACGGCGCTTTTGCTGCTGTTAGAAAAACGGGTGCAAATGAATACACAATTTATATAGAAGCCCAGAGAGGTTGGCTATTTAGACATATATATAATTCAGCAGGTGTACTTCAAAACGGATTTGGTGATTTCATACAGCCACCTTATACCGGTCAATTTGCATTTGTTAATCCATTTATATTAGACCGAAATGATAATAATATTATGTATTTTGCTCAAGGCGATAGTGTACTTAGAAGTAATGATGTTGGGGGAGGGTCAGGGACACCTACTTGGAATGTATTAACTAATGCTACCACAGGCGGATCAGTTTCAGCATTAGCTGTTACAAAGTCTCCTGCAAACATATTATTTGTAGGTGGTAGTAACGGTAAAATACTTAAAATTACAGGGGCAAACACAGGCAACCCTACAGCAACAGATATAAGTACAGGTAAAGGACTACCAACAGGTTATGTAAATTGTATAGCTGTAGACGATGCCGGTGTCAATATGATTGTTGTTTTTTCTAACTATAGCATTAAAAGTATTTGGTCTTCAGATAACGGTGGAACAACCTGGAGTGATATAAGCGGAAATTTAGAAGAAAATGCCGATGGTTCAGGAAACGGTCCTTCAGTAAGATGGATCTCGGTAAGTGATTTTGATCCAAATAATACAATTTTTTATGTTGCTACAAGTACAGGTTTGTATTCAACTTCTGATATAGACGGAACATCAACTGTTTGGGCGCAGGAAGGTTCTACTACTATTGGGAATGTTGTAAGCCCAATGGTCAAAACTAGAGACTCTGATGGATTGGTGGTTGTGGCAACTCACGGAGCCGGTATTTATAGTGCAAAACAGACACTTGTTTCTGTAGAGGATGAATTGGGCATTCCAGCTAACTATACGCTTTCTCAAAACTACCCCAATCCTTTTAATCCTTCAACAACAATTAAATTCTCTTTGCCGCAAACAGGCAATGTACAATTAACATTGTTTGATGCTTTGGGAAGGAAGGTAAAAGATATAGTTAATAAAGAATTTTCTGCTGGCAATCATACCATAAACTTTAATGCTTCATCCGCCACAGGCGGATTATCGAGCGGTGTTTATTTCTACAGATTGCAAGTTTACACGCCGGGGCGTGCGGATAATTTTGTACAGACTAAGAAAATGATCCTCCTTCGTTAATACTACGGCGGACAAGTATTAATGAAATAACGACAAATGTCGTAATGATAAATAAGCTTTTTGACATTAGTGTTGTGTAGAAAAACCCGATTTTTTGAAGAAATCGGGTTTTTTGTTTTGGTATAGTTTTTTTATTATCTGTATTTATTTTAACTTTAAGTTTCAAGAACAAACATATAATTACAAAATGAAACTAAACATCGGCTGCGGTAAAGATCTAAAAGAAGGTTATGTAAATTTGGATGTTGTAGATTACGGAGGAAACCAAATTCACGATTTAAATAAATTTCCCTATCCTTTTGAAGAAAACACATTTGACGAAATTTATGCATCTCATATTTTAGAGCATTTGGATAATTTCCACAATACTGTTTCCGAACTTTACAGAATAGCTAAACCTGACGGAATAATAATAGTTTATGCCCCTTTCTTTTTAAATACAAAGTACTTTGGAGAACCCGACCACAAAATTCCTTTTTCAATCAGGACTTTTGATAATTACGAATTTATTGGAAACCGAGAACTAAAATTTTACGAAAAATGGAAATTAGACCACCGAACCAACTATGAAGGTAAAGCTCAATTTGAAATTATAGAGAAAAAATTCATTACATCTAATTTTTCGGCACTTAGTTGGATGGATTATATTGTAAACATTGAGCCTGTTATTTACGAAAGATTTTTTGCCGGTGTTTTCTCACCCGAGGAAGTTTATTTTAAATTAAAAGTAATAAAGCGATAGATTTTTTTATTGCATTAAAAACAATATTTTATTATTTTCAATCTACATTTTCAAGAATCAAGAGTTGAACCTAATTATTTTTGTTTCTTTCCGGTATAAAATTATTTTCAAATAATATTATTAAGTGAGCGATAATATGAAATCAAAAACTTTATATTTTGTTCTATTAATATTTTCAGTAACTGTATTATTTACAGGTTGTAGCACAAGTAAAGAAAACAAAACCATGTCTAAAAATCCTTTCCCCAAACCAACTATTGCACCGGGGACTGTCTCTGTTTCTGCAAAAATTCTTGATGTTTCAGAGAATAACAGTAGAACTATTTGTAAAATTCATATTATAAAAGTTAATGAATATGGGATGAATACCCAACCCATAGGAGAAAGTGGTGAAATTGAAATTGAGGTACCGGAAAATTTTAAAAGTAATATTAGTAAAAACGAATTATTTAAAATCGGTAGAACTATAGAAATAGTTTTAGGACAATCCAAAGCTGGTTTAGGAACAAATCTTCCTTCTAAATGGAGTTTATTAAGTATTAAATAACCAATTATATGGAGCATTAATAATGAAAAAAAGATACCAACTATTAACGTTTTTAAGTATAGTGTTTGTTGCAACTTTTCTCTTTCAATTACCATACTCGCAAGATATGCAAACACATAATACTACAAATATAAAGGATATCTCATCGTCCTCGCCACACGCATCGGTAGATATGAAAAAAGCAAGAGATGAATATTTCTTCCGTATGCTAAAAGATCCAGCTACGGGACAGTTACCTCCCAATTACAGGGCAAGAGAATTGGAATTTGCAAAAAATCTGAATGCGAAACTTGGTAAATACAATTCCACAAACGGTTTTACTTGGAAAGAGGCAGGTCCTACTGATGTTGGCGGCAGAACAAGAGCTCTTGCTATAGATGTTAGAAATTCCAATATTATTTTAGCTGGCGGAATTTCCGGAGGAATTTGGAAATCAACTAACGGCGGTTCTACATGGTCTATGAAAAACACAACTTCTCAAATATTAAGTGTTACTTCTATTGCACAAGATACACGCTCAGGTAATCAAGATACTTGGTATTATTCTACAGGAGAATGGCAAGGGAATTCTGCAGGTGCTGGTGGTGCTAGTTTTTCAGGTGACGGTATATATAAATCAACAGATAATGGAGAGACTTGGGCTGTAATTTCATCAACGTTCAGTAGTGATGTATCATCTTTTAATTCAGTAACTGATTTTGTATCTAGAATAGTAATAAGTCCAACTACTGGAAGTGTATTTTGCGCAAGTAATGCAGTTGGAATTTACAGATTAAAAGTGGGTGAGAGTTCATTTTCACTTGTAAAAGGTGCAGTTAGCCAGCATATATGGAACGACGTTGTCGTTACTTCTAACGGTACTGTTATAGCTTATACTTCAAAGTCTACATTTGTAACACAAACAGACGCGCCCGGAATTTTTAAATCTACCAATGACGGGAATACTTGGACAAATATAACACCTACTACATATCCAACTACTACTTATACCCGAGCTTATTTAGCATCTGCACCATCTGATGCAGATATTTTATATGTTTTAACAGATCACGGTGTACAAAGTAGTGGTAGGGATGTTGTAAGTTTTCATAAAATTACTGTTAGCACGGGTGCTTCAGAAGATAGATCATCTCATATTCCTGATTTTTCAGGTGAGGGGTTGATATACTCAGGACAAGGGGTCTTTAATGTACAAGGTACTTATAATATGATGGTTGCAGTAAAGCCTGACGATCCTAATTTTGTTATAATTGGAGGTACAAATTTATTTAGGTCAACAGATGGATTTGCGACAACACCTTCTGTTTCGAGTAGAAAAGATGTTTGGATTGCTGGGTTCCATCCGACAGATTTTCTTTATCCAAAACACCATCCAGATCAACATTCTTTTGCTTTTGATCCCTCTAATCCTAATGCATTTTGGAGTGGACACGACGGTGGTTTGTCTTATACTTCCGATATCACCAATACAAGTTATTCTGCTACTTTCCCGTGGACAGACAAAAACGGCGGTTATAATGTAACTCAATTTTATACGGTTGCAATTTATGATTCTTTAGGGGATAATAGGGTTATGGGTGGAACGCAGGACAATGGTACTCCTTATTTTACATTTAATGGAACAACAACAAGTTCATCATCAGATGTTAGTAGCGGTGATGGTGCATATGGCTTCTTTAGAAGTGTCTTTGCTTTTACGAGCTCTCAAAATGGGCGTGTTAACCGCTTAAGATATACTACCGGTAAAATGCCTGATTGGAATAATAACTGGAGTATTATTACACCATCTGGAGCTTCGGGTCAATTATTTATAAATCCTTATGCTGTAGATGCTAACGATGAGAATTATATTTATTATTTAGCGGGGGGATTTTTATGGCGTCAAAATAGCGCAACTACATTACCTAATTTTTTAAATAAGACATCTACTGGCTGGACTTCACTTAATAATAGTGCTGTTAATGGTACTCAAGTTAATTTTACTGCAATTGCAATATCAAAAAGTAATTCCAACAATGTGTTATATTTTGCAGCCAGTGCTATTATTAGTGGTATAAAACCTAAATTATTTCGTTTAGATAATGCTAAAACAAATACTTCTGCTCCTTCAGATCTTTCGTCAGCATTAGCTACTGCCGGTGTAGCAACAGGGGGTTATATTAGTAACATTGCAATAAATCCGGATGATTCTAATGAAATATTGGTTGTACTTTCAAGTTATGGAATAGTGAGTATATATTATTCAAGTAATGGGGGAATAACTTTTACGGCAATAGAAGGTAATTTGGGTGATAATGGAATAGGAGGAACAATAGGCCCTTCAGTACGTAGTGCAGGAATTTTGCCTGATCCTTCAGGTACAGTGTATTTAGTTGGTACAAGCACCGGTTTATATTCAACTACTACTTTAAATGGAAGTTCAACAACTTGGACTCAAGAAGGTGGTAATCTTATAGGTAATGTTATTGTTAATTATATTTCTTTAAGAAAAGTTGATAAATATGTTGCAATAGGTACTCACGGTAGAGGAATATTTACAGGCACTTACACAGGTACTACTGAAATTAATAATGAAAATCAATTACCCACTAACTATACCTTATCTCAAAACTATCCCAATCCTTTTAATCCTTCAACAACAATTAATTTCTCTTTGCCGCAAACAGGTAACGTACAATTAACATTGTTCGATGCTTTGGGAAGGAAGGTAAAAGATATAGTAAACAAAGAATTTTCTGTTGGCAATCATTCCGTAAACTTTAACGCTTCATCCGCCACAGGCGGATTATCGAGTGGTGTTTATTTCTACAGATTACAAGTTTACACACCGGGACGTGCGGATAATTTTGTACAGACAAAGAAAATGATCCTCCTTCGTTAATACTACGGCGGACAAGTATTAATGAAATAACGACAAATGCCGTAATGATAAATAAGCTTTTTGACATTAGTGTTGTGTAGAAAAACCCGATTTTTTGAAGAAATCGGGTTTTTTATTAATCTAAGAATGTCGTCCCTGCCTAGGTGGGAATCTATTTTATCTTCTAAGTATTTAAAATTTCTGTCCGCCTTCCATAGTACGAAGTACGGCGGACAGGTTTTCACGGGAATGACATTTCTGGTATTTTCACTTTTTAAATGAACCTAATTAATTACTTATCCTTAATTTCCTTGATATAATCCTATTGTATTGCCATCAGGGTCTTTTATTAATGCATAATAACCCATTGCCGGTATTACTGTTTTGCCTCTAAAAATACTGCCGCCTTCTTTTTCTGCTTTCTCCAAAATTTTGTCTATGTTATCAATTCTAATGTGAAAGATTGTAGTATCACCGTTTGATACACTATCTACTTTTCTAAGACCGACAGTTAACTGATTATGTGTATTGTAAAGCAAATATCCTTTACCGAAGGGTTTAAATTTCCAGTCAAAGACCTTTTCAAAAAAATCTGTTGTTGTGTTAAGATTAGTGGAAGGAATTTCAACATGTGCTATCAGATTTACAGACATAATATCCCCTAAAAATTATTTGAAAATTTAATAGTTAGAAAATAGGTAAAAACAAACAATTTATTAAATTAAATTTTAAATGTTCAAATTTTTGTTGCATAAATAGTTTAAGTTAAATAGTTTTAATCGGAGGGAGTTTTAAATAATATATTTATAAACAAACTCGAGGGAATCATTATGAATAAAAAATTTTGGATAAGTTTCGCAGCAACTTATGTTGTCTACGAAATTCTGGAATTTATAATTCACGGTGTATTGCTGAAATCCACTTACGCAACGGAAGCTGTGATGAAAATTATGCGTCCTGAAGCCGACATGAAAATGTGGATTCTTTATGTTGCCGGATTGTTCTTCATCTTTTTCTTCTGCTTAATATTTGCAAAAGGCAGCGAAGGCAAAGGATTGATGGAAGGTGTTCGTTACGGTTTTTATGTTGGAATGATGGTAAGTGTTCCAATGGCATACGCCACATATGCTACTCAGCCTATTCCTTACAGCCTTGCTCTACAGTGGTTTATTTATGGAGTAATTGAGTGTGTAATTATCGGTGTTGTAGCAGCTCAAGTTTACGGAGGGAAAGCTGAAGAGACCGAGACCACTTCCGAATGATTTTTACTTACTTAAAGAAAAAGGGCAAATCATTTTGATTTGCCCTTTGCTATTTTAAAATTATAGCAATAATATGTTATCTGCTCGTTCCCGAAATTATGCTTTCACTGATTCCGTTAGGGCCTGTTGAATTAATAGTAATACTAACCGGCTTGACTACATTTGTAGAATCATCTGTATCAAACACAGTAAAACTAAATTGAGTCCACACAGGGCTTTGAGTATCGGGTAGTTCAACATTTATCTGTCCTTGTGCAGAAACACTTGTGCCGTCAACTGTAACTGTAATTTGTGTTCCTTTACCCAATGGATTTCCGTTCTCATCAAACACAGTATAAGTAAAGTTTTGGGATCCACCGTTCGCAATTGCAAATGTAGAAGGTGAGATTGATATAGTTGGTATACCCGAAAATAATATAATCGCATCCCGGCTTATAGTTACATGATTTTCATCGACAGTAGTTGCAGTTACCGTAGCAAAACCTGGTCCCAAAATGGCATCAACAGGTTTAGGATTACCGGAAATTAAATTAACTGTACCACCACCTTGATCATTAGTTGCAATTGAACCCTCAATTATTCCACCCGTTGTTATAAATGAAACAACAGTACCCGTTTTCACCGGATTTGAATATTTATCTCCGACACTTACAGAAACAGTCATAATTGTTCCAAATTGATCCAATGCAGGGAAATTAACGAGTGAGGGAATAACGGAAAAATGAGATAAATCTGGTAGCCCTCCGTGTATTGCTACACTTACCGGGTCTGAAATAATTGTTACAGATGCTAAATCAATTTGAGCTCTTATTTGAACCACACCTGCTTTTGTCCCACTTGTTATATTGACAGTTGCTTGACCCAGGTTATTCGTTGTAACAGATGAAGGACTAATAATTTCTCCCCCGCCGGGGGCTGCAAGTAAAGTAAATTTAACATTAACAGAGTGAGCTAAATCAATAGGTGTGTTCGAGGAATCTCTTACTTCAAATATAAGACTTGCTGTCTCAACGGAACCGCTTGCTCTAACACCAATTGAAGTTGTTGATTGAGAAGAAAGGAATATACTAACAGGGTCACCTGAAGGGGGTGTGCCCGTTGTTATTGGAGACAGTTTTATTAAATCCAAATTAAGAGTGGTGGAAGGAACAACTGTTGCTGTTGCTGTATCTGTTACAAATCCGGATTTGGAAGTAAATATAGTTAAGGTAATATCAACATCAGTTTCTATTTCTGTTGCAAATTTTCCTTGGGTATCAGTTTTTAAATTTATACTTAATGATGGACCGGAAATTAATACGTCTGCACTGTCTATAGGTATACCGGATAAATCGTCTATTACTTGTCCTGCAACGGTTGATTTTTGAAGAACAGGCGTTATCCCGCCTCCGCCCCCCGTTGTTACCACCGTAGAATCCGGTGTACAGCTAAATAGTAAAAAGGGAATAAAAAATATAACAAATTTAATTAAGGAATTTTTAACCGAATAGTTATTAGGCATTATTTAACTCGTTTAATAAAATACAAGTTCATATAAAGTAAATTAGTTTTCAAAACAAATAATGTCAAGAACATTATATAAAGTAAACTACAAATAATAAAATTAAATTCCTGCATTTTGACCTCTTATCATTTGCCAAAATGTTAAAAGCATTATTTGAATATCCAACCACAACGACCAATTTTCAATATACCAAAGATCATATTCAATACGCATTTTTATCCTTTTTTTATTTTCTTCCCTGTCTTCAACATCACCCCTGTAACCGTGAACTTGTGCCCAACCGGTTATTCCCGGTTTTACCCATCCCCTTATGTTTATTTCGTCAACAAATAATTCGTATAATTCGTTATAAGCTTTTGGATGAGGTCTTGGACCGACTATGGACATTTCACCTTTGAAAACATTAATAAACTGGGGCAGTTCATCTAAATTTGTTTTTCTTAACCATTTACCAATTTTGGTTATCCTCGTGTCATCTTTGGATGTAGGTATAAATTTATTACTAAAATTATTTTTAGAATTCATTGTTCTAAACTTGTAACACCTGAAAGAATTTTCGACATTGCTGACTCTATCCTGAATAAAAAACAAAGGACCTCTTGAATAAAATAAATTTAAGACAAATAAAACAGGTAAAAGCCAAGGAAAGATTAAAATAATAACCAGGCCTGAGAGAATTATATCAATTGTTCTTTTTACAAATCGCCAATGCACTTCTGAAAGAGGTTCGTTTCTAACAGTAATAATCGGGAAATCTGCTATCATATTTATTTGATATTTTTTTGAAATAAACCTGAAATAATCCGGAATTATATGCACACGTAATGCATGCTTGTTGCAAATTTTTATAATTCGTTCAATTTCATTTGATGATTCCAAAGAAAGTGCAATGATAACTACATCAACAGCATATTCATTTATTACTTCTTCAATTTCATTTATCTTGCAGATTATTTTGTTATCATTAACATTGTCATCTGCAAACCCTAAAAAATTAAATCCTAAATCCTTTCTTTCGGTGATAAGTTTAAGAAAATTTTTACCTATCTCACCGGCACCGATAATAATTACATTCTTTAGATTGTGTTTTTTACTTTTATAATTTACTGTTATTTTTTTAACTATTTGAATACGCGTGCTCACAGTTAACCAAAGTAGAAAACCATAAAAAATTATAAAGTTACGTGTAAACAGATCTTCTTTAGCAATGAAAATAAAGAAGACGGCAAGAACAATTTGTGCGGTAATATTTTTAATGATGTTTGTAAGTTGGTAAGAATATGACCGTATGAAAAAGTCTTCGTAAAAAGAAGAAACATTTGAAGTGAAATACCATACAAAGTTCAATGCTGCCATTAGTATGAACATATAGTACCTATCTAAAAGAATATGTAAGTTTTGCGATGCAACAGCCGATAAAACAAAACAAATATTGAGCAGCAGTAGATCTAAAAACAGATTTAAATAATATTTTGATTTTGTATTTGTAAGCATTATTGGAGAAGATTAGTTAAAAAACTCTTCGCATTTATCAGTAACAAACTTATTATATTTTTCTTCAAACATTTTTCTGTCAAATTGTTTTGCATAATTTGAAAGTGAAATGGAGTCAAAATTGTTTTCTTTTTGTTCGAATGTTTTTACAGCATCAATAATAGAATCAACGGATTGTTCGTTAAATAAAACACCAGACTCTCCATTTTTTATTGTTTCCATTACACCACCTTTATTAAAAGCAATTACGGGTGTTCCACAAGAAAGTGCTTCTACTACCATTATACCAAAATCTTCGTCGGCTGCAAATATAAATGCCTTTGCTTTCTGCATATATTTGACGAGTGCTTCACCATGCTGATAACCAACGAATTCAATATTTTTGCCTGAATGTGTTTTGATTTTTTTCTCTTCTGGACCATCACCGACGATTATTAATTTTTTGTCCGGCATATTTGTAAATGCCTGGGCAATTAAATCTATTCTTTTATAAGGCACTAATCTTGAAGCTGTTAAATAGTAATTATCTTTTTGTGTTTCGCATTTAAATTTTTCCGTATCTACTGGAGGATAAATTACTTCGGAATCTTTTCCGTAAACTTTTTTAATTCTTTTCTTAATGTAATTTGAATTTGCCATAAAATAGTCAACACGGTTTACGTTTGAAGCGTCCCAAATTCTTATATAATGAAGAATAATTTTAGCAAAGAGCCCGAACAAACCTCTGTTTAAATTCGATTCCTTCAAATACTGGTGTGTTAAATCCCAAGCATATCGAATAGGCGTATGACAGTAACAGATATGCAGCTGATTAGAATTTGTTAAAACTCCTTTTGCTACAGCGTGAGAGCTGGTTAGTATTAAATCGTAATTACTTAAATCAAATTGTTCAACAGCGTAAGGGAATAAAGGCAAATATTTACGGTGATTATTTTTAATACCCGGAAGTTTTTGAATAAAAGAAGTAATGACTTTTGAATTTTTAGTTACAATATTTTGCTCTTTTTCTGTTAATAAATTAAAAAGCACGTGAACAGGAACATCAGGAAAAATATTAGTGATTGACTCGACAACTCTTTCTGATCCTGCATAACCTGCAAACCAGTCGTGTACAACAGCTTTTTTTATATCAGTAATTTTCATTAGTTATTTAAAATTCTGTTATATAAATCTAAAGTTTCGTTAGACATTCTTTCAACTGAATAATATTTTCGCACTAAATCTTTTGAAGACTTTGATAATCTGTTCCATAAGTCCCTATCGTTAGCAATTTTAATAATATATTCAGCCGCTTCTTTGGGATTATTAATATCGTATAAATATCCGTTAACATTATTTTTTACAACGTCTTTGTTACCGGTTACATTAGTCGCAATAACTGGTAAACCAACTGCCATAGCTTCAATAACACCAAGGGGCATTCCTTCCCATTTTGATGTTGAAATATAACAAAATGAATTAATTAAATACTCGGCAATATTTATTTGTGCACCAAACAATTTGAAATTAGCGGACAGACCTTTGGAAGCGATTTCATTTTTAAAGTTCTCTTCTCCCTTTCCTTCACCTAAAATATTAATAATAAAATTAAATTTGCTGTGTTGGTTTTTTAACTCTTTCAAAATGGGAATCAGTAAAAATGAATTTTTTGCAAAGTCAAATCGTGAGATTGTGATAATATTCAATTTCCCTTCCTTAGTGTTAAACAAAGCAGTTTTCTCCTGGAGTATCTCAACACCATTTTCAATTTTATTCACTTTGTTCTTCTTAGTTATTTTATTCAGTAAAATTTTATTCCTTTCACTATCGGATACAGTAATAAATGCTTTTGTGAAATGCGAAAATATTTTTTCAATTAATAAATATAATGTTCGTTTTACTAAACTATATTCACCAATATGTAAACCGTGAAATGTATGGATGGTAGGTATACCTGTAAATAGTGATAATATACGTGAATAAATCCCGGCTCCTTTACCGTGAGAATGTAATAGATCAATTTTTTTTCTTTTAACAAATTTAATTAACGAGATCAACTTGAGTAAACTGAACTTTCTGTGTGGAATTGGGACTATTCTTTTTTCACTTACGATTGATAAAAATATATCGTAGTAAGGATAATCTTGAGGGCATGCTATATGGAAATTGATTTTATCTATAAGATGATTTAATAAACTTGAAATATGTCTCGGTCCGCCGCCAAAGTCTGCTCTGGAAGTTATAATTAAAATATTTGGTTTTTTATTTTCAGCCAATTTCTTTATAAAGTTTATTAATCAAATAATGATAAGAATTTAACGAACAAAAAATTTGAATAATGAACAATGTTTCTGAATAATAAAAACAAAACACCTTTGTTTCTATAATATTTATATTCTGGTAAATTCCAACCTCGTTTGTTTGATAAATACTTTACTCTGTCTTGCTTGGTCTGCCAATCGGCAGAGAATTGTTTTCCGTGAACACGATAATATGTGTGAATTCTGGATACGAATCCAAAATGGCCTAACTCACTTAATCTTATCCATAAATCATAATCTTCAATCTGTAAATTTGGGTCTTCGTCAAAGCCGCCGACTTTTTGAAAATGTTCTTTATTTATTAAAACTGTTGAACAGGTAATTGAATTTCCCATGTTGAGCAATTCTTGTTTTCTTTTACAGACTTTATGCAGCAAAGGTAAAACTTCGTAATAGGGTGAAAATAAATTTGCCTCTCCGAATGTAACACTCATTGAATAGACGAGAATATAATCAGAATGTTTTTCAAATTCTGATATTTGTTTCTTTAATTTATTTTCTACCCAAATATCATCTGCATCAAGAAAAGCAACAAACTTTCCGTTTGATTTTTCAACTCCATAATTTCTCGGCACTGATGGTCTGCCGTTGTGAGGGATTTGATAATAATTTATCCTTTTATTTTTATTAGATAAATCTTTTAATATAGAAACCGTATTATCTGATGATTCATCGTCAACAACAATAATTTCAAAATTCTTGTATGTCTGATTTAATACCGACTCAATAGTCTCGCGAATAAATTCACTAGAATTATAGGAAGGAATTACAACAGAAATAAGAGGCGTATTTTTGTTATTCATTAACTATCAGCCTAATACTTTATTTATTAATTGCTGCATATAATTTTGCGCCGAGTGATCTCTTGCTGCTCTGTTGTAACCGTTAAGAGCAATACTTTCTCTTTCATTTTCATTATCTAAAAAGTATTTAATTCTTTGTGGTAAATTTTTAAGAGAATCATAAACGGCAATTTCTTTATCAATTTCGAATGCAATTTCTAATCCGGGTATATTGTAACTTAGCTGAAAACCGCCGCAGCCGTTAATTTCATAATGTCTTCCTTTCACCTGCTCAACAGTTTTCCGAAGCAATAGCAGTTCTTTTACAGCCCTCGGTGAATGCAATGACCAAATCAAAAAAAGCAAATGATAACTTACAGCATTGGATAAGTTTAAATTTATTTTTGTTTGATTGATGACTTTTACCATTTCTTCTTCCGTGAGCCAGCTTTTTTCATTATTCCATCCCCTTCCGAATACTTTAACATCTATTCCTTTCTTTTTTAATTTCCTTATTATCCAATCTCTAAGTGGACTGTAACCGCCAATAAAAGATACATCATATATTTTTTCTAACCCTAATTTTTTGTAGATGTTTTTATTAAACCCAAAAGGTGAGAATATTGAATTTTCAATACTATCGGAAAGATACTTTTTGTACATTGTATAATCCGGGGTAGAGAAAAAAGAAAAATACCGTCTCCAATGATTTGCAAAATCTTTTCTCCAAGGATCATCAAAAAAATAAACAACGGATTTTGTTACTTTTTTTAATGTGTTAATAATTTGTGGGTCAAATTCATTTTCGAATAATGCAAACAAAGCAATGTCTGGTTTTTGTTCTGTTATCAACTGCTTTAATTTTTTATTCATTTCGGATTTGCCAAAATTTTTAAATTTCGTATAAAAATCAAAAAGAAAAATTTGTTCTTTTCCGTAAACATCACAAAGAGGTAAATATAAATTATTGTACTCATACGAGTAACCTCTCTTTGCAATTCCGTAATCGTATTTCATTATGCTTATAAATATTTTCGGCAAGATAAAAATCCGTTTAATTTACTTGTTTATTAAATGAATCATCAATGTTTCTGTTTACAATGGTTATGTGAATAACATAAATAAACCCGATAAGTAATATGGTATAAGCAACACCATTCAGACCAAAAATTTTTATAAATATTAAATTTAAAATTACTGCCAAACCACCAATTAGTAACTTTGGAAAAAGATATTTTTTTGGTTTGTCTAATGCCATACCTAATATTGTTTGTGTTTGACCTGTGTAAAACAAACCGGTCCCGAAAGTAAGCAGAGGAAGCAAATACCAGTATTTTATATATTCTTTGCTGCTTATAATTGTTATAAGATTCTCAGCAAAATAATATGTTATTATTGTTGAAATAACTGTTAAAACAAAAACTAACAGCGTAATAATTTTAATATATATGTATCCCCTTTTAATGTTTTCAAGAACTCCCAAATCGGCATAATTTTGAAAAATAATGGGCGTGGCAAATTCATTAATTATGTTACTGGGAATAACAACCAGCGCATTTACAATAGCCATCATTATTGCATAGATACCCACTTCTTTAATCGTAAGTATTCCGTTGATTATCCATTTTTCTCCGTTCAACTGTAGCCAGCCTGCTGCTGCCCAAATTAAAAAAGGCGTTGCATAAATCCATATGCGTTTCCGCATATTTTTTTGCAAAACATTTACTTGAGTTTTTTCTAAAGGTTTTTCATTAGGTATAAATTTTTTAAATGTGAATAATTTTATAATGATAAACAATGATGTAGAAATAAATATAAAAAGTATTACGTTACCGAGAGTTAAAGAATTATTAAATAGTAGGAGGACAAAAAATATAATGATCAATCCCTTTTCGCACGAAAATAGAATTGTGTTAATTTTTCTTTTTCTTAATATGTTAAACCAAGAGTTAAATAATTCACTTACCTTGGTTGTTATTACCATTAAGCCTGCAATTAAAAGAAAGATTATAGAGTAGCCATTTAGGAAACTGCCTGCGAAAAAAGAAAAAATTAATACGAAAAACAAAAGAATAATTACAGAAATACTTAAAAATTTAAGGAATAGATTAACAAAGATTTCTTCTTTTCTTTCGTACTTATAATCATAATAATATCTTATAAAACCTTGTTGAAATGAACCATATATTAATCCTAATAAAGCAGCGGCAGTAAGAATAAGAGCGTAAACACCGTAATCATTGGGGCCCATTTGTGAGATTATTTTAACTATAATTAAGCTTAAAATAACATTAATACCTTGTCCTAAAATAACCCAAATTATTTCTTCAATCGATTTTGAATTTGTGGATTTTTTTACAACGGAATAAAACTCAGAAAGTTTTTTCATAAATAATCGTTAAAGGTATTTAATCTCTTTTTATCAACATTTAAATGATTCAAACAAACATTTTCTTTAATTTAGATATTTAAAGATAGGAGTAGTATTAAGTATAATCATCTATTTTAAAATTATTATAAACAATATAAAAAAAATAGATTTGGTTTTATAAAAAATTTAATGATTTGGATTAAATATTGAACGCTGGGATTGAAATATCGGCTATCATAATAGCTAAAAACGAAGAACATAATATCGGAAGATGTTTGGAAAAACTAAAGGATTGCATTGAAGATATTATTGTTCTTGTAGATGATCAAACAACCGACAGAACTATTGAAATAATAAGGACTTTTTCTGCAGTAAAATTTTATGTAGTAAGTTGGAAAGGATACGTTAAAACAAAGCAATACGCTGTAAGTCTTACCAAGAATGATTGGATCTTATGGATAGATGCCGACGAAGTTTTAAGTGATAAATTAAAAAAGGAAATAAATAATTTTAAAACATCAGTTCCAAAACACTCAGCATATTCAATGCCGCGTAAAGCATATTTTTTAGGTAAATGGATAAAGCATTGTGGGTGGTACCCGGGAAGAGTAACAAGATTATTCAACAAACATAATGCAAAATTTAGTGATATGCAGGTACACGAGCAACTTATAGTTGAAGGAAGCATTGGAGAATTATCTGCGGACCTTAACCATTTTACAGATCCGGACCTTAAACATTATTTTAAAAAGTTTAATGAATATACTTCCTTAGCAGCAGAAGATTTATTAAACAGTGGAAAAAAATTTGGAATATTTGATTTAATATTCAGACCGATAGTAATTTTTATGAAAATGTATTTTATAAAACTTGGATTTTTAGACGGTATTGAAGGATTTATTTTATCTGTATTTTCATCTCTATATGTTTTTGCAAAATATTGTAAATTTTGGGAGCTAAAAAAAAGAAAGACTGAAAATGAAAACAGATAATCCGTTAGCTAACGGACAATTATTATTTATGCAGTTAATTATGCAGAACCATCAAATAGCAATGATGGCTATGGGCAAATTAAAAAACCCTGTTACAAATAAGATTGATAGAAACTTAGACTATGCAAAAGTATCAATTGATACACTTGATATGCTCGCGGTAAAAACCAAAGGTAATTTAAGTGATTACGAAGAAAAGCATTTAACAGAAGTTTTAAAAGAATTAAAGTTAAATTACGTGGAAGAGATAAATAAAGATAAAGCTTCGAGTGAGGATAAATCTAAAGAATCAAATGACACAAATCTGAAAGAAGAAAATAAGGAAAATGGCGAAGACAAAAAAGAATAAAAAACCCATTAAAGTTGGAATAGTTGTTAATACTACCAAAGGAGCCGGTATTGATATTGTCTCTTTACTTATAAAAAAGTTAAAGGGTAAAGGATTTACATTTTATATCACTAAAAAGGTAAAAGAAGTAAAGGACAAACTGACTGAAAAAATTCCAGAAAAAAGTTTTTTGGAGATTGATAAACTTTGCAAAAAATGTGACTTGATAATTTCAATTGGCGGGGATGGTACAATGCTTGCAACAGGCTATCATGCTCAGTTTTATGATAAACCTGTATTTGGTATAAATGCAGGCAAACTCGGATTTTTAGTTGAGGCAGAGCTTAGTCAGCTAGATTTGTTTATAGACGAAATTAAAAACAGAAGATACACAATTGATGAAAGAATGATAATAACAGCAGAGTGTGTAGGTCATAATGTTGAAAGAATGTATGCTATTAATGATTTTGTTATCGATAAAGGTGCCTGGCCTAAAATGATTGAACTGACTATAAGAGTTGACGGTGATTATGTTACTACATTCGGTGCAGACGGTTTAATAATTGCAACACCTACAGGTTCTACAGGTTATTCTGTTTCAACGGGAGGTCCAATTGTAAATCCAAAAGCGGATGTTATTTCTTTGTGTCCTATTGCACCTCATAGCCTAAACATGCGACCTCTTGTTTTAGCAAGTAATCAGGAAATTACAATTACAGCAAATTCTCCCTATAAAGATATTCATATTAATTGTGACGGACAAAGAGTATTTGCTTTTCCCCCTCCGATTACTGTTAAAATAAATAAAAGTAAAAGGTCATTTAAATTAGTTCATACTTCGCTTCATAATTATTTTGAAACTTTACGAAATAAATTGATGTGGGGAATTGATTTAAGGAATAAAAACGGAAATAACGGAGTCTAAAATGAAATTAACTGTAATATTTACTTTTCTGATTTTATTTTCTGTAACAACTGCTGCTCAAAATAAAAAAATAAAAGATACCAAAACTTCAGCACCTATGCTTATTGGTGAAATCAACAGACAAGCATTTCAGGATTCTGTCTTTTCCTGGTGGTTTAATTCAGAATATCAAATGTATGAAGTTGATTCAACATCATTAAAAAGCGATGCTGATGAATTAAGAAATTACGATATTACTTTGGTATTGGGAACCTGGTGTAGCGACAGCAGAAGGGAAGTGCCACGGTTTTTAAAAATTCTTGATTACTTAAATTATCCAAAAGATAAAATAAAAATATATGCTGTAGACAGAAGTAAGAAAGGTTTAAATAATGAAATCGATTCTTTAAATATTCAAAAAGTACCGACAATTATTTTTTATAAAAATAATAAAGAGACAGGAAGAATAATTGAAGAACCTAAAGTAACTTTAGAAAAAGATCTGGCAAATATTGTTACAAAAAAGTAAATTATAACTTTTCTACTTCCTGCAAAATATTAAGTAAAGTGTCTTTATTTTCATCTATATCAGACTTCTCCTCTTTTACAATATTCTTTACTTTCGATTTATTTACTCCTTGTGTGCCTGGATTATTTTCATCATGATAATTTTTATAAACATAAATTTCATTTTTATAATTACGTAAAATTATTTTTTCTTCATCGTGATGAAGAATATAATTTGGAATAATAGGCACTTTACCGCCACCGCCCGGAGCGTCTATAACAAAATGGGGAACACCTAAACCGCTTATATGCCCGCGTAAATGTTCATAAATATTTAACCCCGTTTCAATTGATGTTCTAAAATGATTCGCGCCTTTTGTCTCATCGGCCATATACATATAATAGGGCCTGACTCTTATTTTTAACAATTTCTGCATCAACTCTTTGACAACCTCTGGATTATCATTTACACCTCTCATTATTACCATTTGATTACCGACCGGACATCCTGCGTCAGCTAATTTTTCACAGGCTTCAGTGCTTTCTGGTGTTATTTCCCAAGGATGGTTAAAGTGAGTGTTAACGTAAATCGGGTGATATTTTTTTATGATTTCGCAAAGATTATCGGTTATTCTCTGAGGCAATACACATGGCATTTTTGTTCCGATTCTTATTATTTCAATGTGGGGAATGTTACGTAATCTGATAAGAATTTTTTCAAACATGGTATCGGTTAACATTAAAGGATCGCCTCCCGATAATATTACATCTCTAATTTCTGTGTGCTCTTCTAAATAATTAAAGGCACTTTCTAAATCCTTCATTGAAATTTTTTTATAATCACCAACTTTTCTTTTTCTTGTGCAAAAACGGCAATACATTCCACATTGGCTGGTCACAAGAAACAAAGCTCTATCTGGATAACGATGTGTAATATTTGGAACCGGACTCATAAAGTCTTCCATTAATGGATCTTCTTTGGCATCAAAGTCTTCGAGTTCTTTTTTGTCCGGAACACATTGCAACCAAATAGGATCTCCGGGGTATCTTATAAGACTTGCATAATAAGGATTTATTCTTGCTTGAAAAAATTCATCCAAGTTTTCAGCAATATTTTTGTCTAAGCCAAATTTTTCAACAAGTTCATCAACAGTATGAATACTGTCTCTTATCATTTGCTGCCACAGTTCCATAATTTATCCTTAAATGTTATTAAATTTTTTACCGTAAATAATTAGATCATCATTAACTTTGTAAAAGTCTTGAATTTTTGAAATTACTTCAAAATTATTTTGTGTATAAAAATTTCTTGTCTTTTGATAATTATCCACTGAAGAAGTTTCAATTAATAACCATCTTCCTTTTTTTTTGTTAACAAAATTTTTAGCGTGTTGTAATAACTTTTCACCTATTCCTTTACCCTGATAATTTACATCAACTACAATCCAGTATAAATCGTAAACAGCATCTGTCAAAGGTCTTTTACCTGTGCAATGATAACCGAGAATATTGTTTTTTTCTTCGTAAACAAAAATATTATAATCAGTTTGTTCTGTAATAGTAACTGCTATATTTATTAGCTCCATTGCGACTCTTACTTCATCTCCCGTAAAAGTAGGTATATTATTCAGCATTTCTTCTAAAACGTTTTTATCAGACTGCTTTATCTTGCGTATCATTTATTGATCTGTTAAGAGCAAATTCTGAAATTTTATAAAGTAACTGTCCGTGCGTTAAACCATGATATTTTGCTGCTCTGCTAAAACCCGAGTCAACCGAAATATCGGGATTAGGATTTATTTCAATCACATAAAGGATATTATCATTACTTAATCTAATATCAACTCTTGCATAGTCTCTACAATTTAAAGCATTTATTGCTTTTATAGCAACATCTTCTACTAATTTCATTAATTGTCCATTAAGTTTCGCAGGACAAATCGATTTTGTGTTGTTGTAATAAACACTATCGTCAATCCATTTGCTCTCATAAGTTACAATTTTAGGTAAATCTTTCGGTAAACCTTTAAATGATATTTCCGATATTGGCAGAAGAGTATTGCCCAACACGGCAACATTTAATTCTCTACCCTCGATGTATTCTTCAATTATTATTTCACTTTTATAAGTGTTAAATAAAAATTCAATTTGTTTATTTAACATTTTAAAATTATTAACAACAGAGAATTCGGATATACCTATACTTGCATCCTCTTTTAACAGTTTGATTATCACGGGGAATTCTATTGGAAATTCACCATCCTTTAAATCATTAGTATTGGAAATAATTATTGACTTAGGTGTATTTATATTAAAAGCACGTAAAATGTTTTTTGTTATTGATTTGTTTAAACAATTACCTAAAGTTTGTGGAGTGTTGCCTGTATATTCATAACCGAGTAATTCATATATACCTGCTATACAATATTCATAGCTTGCAATTCCTTCTATTGATTCGACAAAATTATAGATCACATCAGGTTCAAATTCATCAATTTTATATATTGTAGACTCAATATTTTTAGTAACAGCAAGGGTTTCTACAACATCGTAATAATTACTAAGTGAAGATTTTATATACTTAATCTCTGCGGCAAATCCTTTTTCAGAAAGGTCTTTTTTATCAGTATCAATTGTACCTGGTTTACCTGTATAAATAGAATAAATACTTACAGGAGCATTGTAGGTAATTAGTATTTTTTTATTCTGTTTCAAACTAGCCCATGTCTTTTAGCTGAAATATATAAAACTTTATTAATCATTTCATTATAAGTAAGACCGGAAGCAAATGCCGCTTTAGGAAAGCTTGAGTTTTCTCTTGGATCGGGAAGTATTCCGGGTAACGGATTTATTTCTATTACGTTAGGTATTCCGTCGGTATCCAATCTTAAATCTATTCTACCCCAATCTTTGCAATTTAAAACATTAAAAGTTTGCAAGGCAGTTCTTCTAATTATTTGTTCTAATGAATGCGAAATTTTTGCCGGACAAGTAAATGCTTTAAGCGGATTATCTTTTGTGTCAATCAACCATTTTGCTTCATAAGAATATATGTGTGTCAAATCATCAGGAAAATCTTTATAATTTAATTCTACAATCGGAAGAATTTCAATTTCATCATCGTTACCAAGTAATGCTACGGTAAACTCTCTTCCCGGGAGATATTCTTCTATAAGAGCTGTTTGATTATAATTTTCTGTAACTCTTTTAACTTCGATAAATAATTCGTTTTCGTTTGATACGAAAGAAGAAGAATAAATTCCTTTACTCGAACCTTCGGAAACGGGTTTTACAATTAAAGGAAAACGTATGTCCCCTAAATTTAATTGATCAATATATTTTGTGGTTGTAAATTTACAATTTGGAATTTTATGATAAGATAAAATTTCTTTTGTTCGTGATTTATCTAAACAAGTTGAAAGAGTTAATGGGTCAGAGCCGGTGTAAGGGATATTTAACAAATCTAACATAGCCGGAATTTGTGCCTCTCTGCTTATACCGTTAAAACCCTCTGTAACATTAAATACAATATCAGGTTTTGTTTCTTTTAATTTAATGTAAGCTTCTTGGTTTCCTTCAATTAAAATAACGTTATTATATAATTCAAGTGCTTGTGTTAATGCATCTATTGTTTCCCAAGAATCCCATTCAGCGTAAGTATCCATTGAAGTTTGTGTCTGCACATCAGTGGCAGGTGATGGAGCAAAAAACTCTTGTGATAAGACCTCATCATCAGGCTTAACATTAAAAGTTAAACCAACATTTAATTTATTTTTGTACAATGAAGAAAAAATAAATATCCTTTAAAATTTTTTTTATAAATATAATTAATAAAAGTATTAAGTCAATAAAAAAAATTATTAATTAATTTTAATAAAAAAAAATAATTAAGCTATTTTTGAATAGAAAAAATGTGAAGAGTAATTGTTTTTTAATTGTTGACGGATAAGATTGTTTTTTTCTTTTTCTAATTTAATGTCATCCTTAATTAATTTGAATGCTATATACTTAGCATCCTCAATAATATCAGTATCATTAACGATATCAATAAAAACTAAATCCGGTAAACCACTTTGCTTTGTTCCGAAAATATCTCCGGGGCCGCGAAGTTTTAAATCAATTTCTGCTAGTTTAAAACCATCGGAATATTTAACCATAGAATTTAATCTTATAGAAGATTTATACATGTTTAATTGAACTGTTGATAAATATTCTATACTAATATCTTTTTTTAAATTATATTTTATATTTTTATCATCGGTAACTAAAATACAATAAGCTTGTTTTTCACTTCTTCCTACTCTTCCTCTTAATTGATGAAGCTGCGAAAGACCAAAACGATGAGCATCATTTATTAAAATAATATTTGCATTAGGAATATCAATACCAACTTCAATTACTGTAGTTGAGATTAAAACATTAAATTTATGTGCTTTAAATTGAAGCATTATATTTTCTTTTTCCTGCCAACTCATTCTCCCGTGTAACAATCCAACATTTATATCATTAAAAAAAGTATTTGTTAAGTTATTGTAATAAGTTTCTGCAGATTTTAATTCCAATTTCTCCGAGTCCTCAACAAGAGGATAGACTATAAAAGATTGAATACCTTCTTTTGCTTTATTAACAATGTAATTGTAAATATCCGGAAGATTTGACCCTCTGCGTAAAACGGTTTTTATTTTTTTTCTTCCCCTGGGCAATTCTTTAATTAAGGAAACATCCAAATCAGCATAAACAGTCATTGTTAAAGTTCTCGGAATAGGAGTTGCGCTCATTACAATTACATCAGGGACCTTACCTTTTTTTAAAAGTTTTCCTCTTTGCTCAACACCAAAACGATGCTGTTCATCAACTATGATCAAACCGAGGTTGTTGAAGGATACTTTTTCTTCAAACAAAGCGTGTGTTCCAATAATTATTTTTGATTCTCCGGTCTCTATTTTTTTCAATACTTTTGTTCTATCTTTTTTATTTTGTCCGCCGATTAAAAGAGAAACTTGAATTGGATCAAAATTATTTTTATTCGCAAAGTCATTTAACATTTTGGAAATATTTTTGTAATGCTGGTCAGCAAGTATTTCTGTTGGCGCCATCAGCACTGATTGATAACCGTTATCTGCAGCAATTATCATTGCAATTAAAGAAACAATAGTTTTTCCGCTTCCCACATCTCCTTGTATAAGTCGGTTCATTGGTTGGGCCATTTTCATATCAGCAAAAATATCTCTTAATGTATTTTGCTGGTCATCAGTTAATTTATATGGAAGAAAATCTAAAAAGTTTTTAAGCAAATTATTATTTATGTTCATTGCTATACCCGGGAAAGTACTTTTATATTGGTATTTTCTTAATGCTATTAAAATTTCAAGATAAAATATTTCTTCAAATTTAAATCTCTTTAATGCCTTGTTGTAACTTTCTTTGCCTAAGGGAAAATGGATGTTTTTTACGGCTTCATTTATTTTCAATAGATCATTTCCTTGAACGATGTTTTCCGGTAAGGTTTCCTGCAAAAGATCAGCATATTTTTCTACAGCATTATTTAAAATACGGCGGAGACTAAAATCACCAAGATTTTTGTTCTTTATTGTTTTCGGAATTCTGTAAAAAGGGATTATTTTACCTGTGTTTAAATACTCATTGGTTTCATCTTGACTTATTCTGTCGTAATCAGGATGTATTAACTGCATATCTCCATATTTTGATCTTGTAGGTTTACCTGAAACCGCATAAGTTTTTCCTTCTTGGAAAATATCATAAATGTATTTAACACCCTGAAACCAGACACATTCAAATAAACCTGTTGAATCTTTTAAAGAGACTTTTATCATTTCCTTTTTCCCGTATCTTCTTTTTCCTTTTTTAACAACCTCTGCAATTATTGTAATTTCTCCTTCGTAGCCGTCAACCAGGTATGAGTATGCTTTACCAATTGTAAGAGTTGTGCTGCGGTCAAGGTGTTTAGAAGGGAAATAAAATAGCAAATCCCTTATTGTTTTAATTCCAATCGATTCAAAGGATTCTGCACGTTTTGGTCCGACAGCTTTAACATACTGCACAGATTGATTAAGAATATTTTCATTAATGGAATTCATTTAACAATTAAATTAATTGAAGTGATTAGTAAAAACAATATTTTAAATGATTATTACTTTTTATAATTAAAACAGTATGTTTATTTTATGTTTATAAATCTAATGAATGTTAAAGGATATCCAATTGAACTGGGAAAATTTATTATCGACAGAAATATACGGTCAAACAAAAAAATCTAAAAGTGACGGCAGAAGTCAGTTTCAAAGAGACTTTGACAGAATTGTGTTCAGTTCTGCTTTTAGAAGGCTGCAGGATAAAACGCAAGTATTTCCATTACCAGAAAATGATTTTGTTCATACACGCCTTACACATAGTTTGGAAGTATCCTGCGTAGGTAGGTCTCTCGGTAACCTTGTTGGTAAAACTTTAATCGAAAGGCATCCGAATTTAATGGATAAATATATTTCATTTAACTTTGGAGAAATTGTTGCTGCCGCTTGCTTAGCGCACGATATTGGTAATCCTCCGTTCGGTCACTCGGGTGAAGATGCGATATCAGAATATTTTAAGAATGGTGAAGGTAAATATTTAAAAGAAAAAATTAAAAGCGAAAAAAAATGGAGTGATTTAATAAACTTTGAAGGCAACGCTCAAGGCTTTAGAATAATAACGATACTTCAAAACCCCAATATTACAGGAGGGTTACGCCTTAGTCTTGCAACTCTTGGTGCATTTACCAAGTATCCACGAGAATCAAAATTGACCGGGAAAGATTTAACCAATATTAAAGGAAAAAAGATTTACAGAAAACACGGGTACTTTCAGTCCGAAAAACATATTTTTGAAAAAGTCGCTGAAGATGTTGGTCTAAGTAAAATGAATAAAGAAAAAGGTAATTCTATTTGGGCACGCCATCCCCTTACATATTTGGTTGAAGCTGCAGACGATATCTGTTACGGAATTATGGATTTGGAAGATGCTTTCAGGTTGGGGCTTTTAACATTCGAAGAAACAGAAGAATTACTTATGCCATTTGTAAGTAATCAAAATCTTCCTTTATATAAACAAAGAAACAAACACGATAAAATCGGTTATTTAAGAGCAAAAACAATAAGCAATCTTGTTAAGCAATTATCCGAATGTTTTTTAGAAAACGAAAACAGAATTTTAAATGGGAAAATGTATGATGATTTAATTACACACATTCCCACAAAAAAAACATTGAAAACAATTAAAAAGATTTCAGTTAAAAAAAATTATTCTTACAAAAGTGTAATTGAAAGAGAAGCAGCAGGTTATGAAGTAATTGGCGGTTTGCTGGATATATTTATAAAAGCAGTTAACGAAGTTGTGGAAGGTAAACTTTCCACAAAAAATAAATCTATAGTACAACTTTTACCAATACAGTATTTAAATAAAGACAGTAAAGTTGGGAGTAATTTGTATAACCGTTTATTGAGAGTTACAGATTATGTTTCAGGAATGACAGATTCTTTTGCAATATCTTTATTCAGAAGAATAAAGGGCATATCATTGCCATCTGCATAGAATGGTTTTAATTATTTTTTAACAGAGACGTTTAACCTGTCCGATGTAGTTCGTATTTGACGAACGTAAACGGATTAAACGTCCTTACGGTGTAAATAAAAAATATAATAATCACTCCATTTTCATATCGCGGGTCATTAAATCTGTTGTGGCTTTGAGGGGGTCCTTATCTTTGAAAAGAATATTGTAAACTTCGTTTGTAATCGGAGTGTTAACTTTCATTTTTTTTGCAAGCTGAGATGCAGATTTACTTGTCATTACTCCTTCGGCTACCATTGTCATTTCTTTTAATACCTGTTTTAATTTTTTCCCGCCGCCTATTTGTTCACCTACATAACGGTTTCTGCTATGTTTGCTCATACAGGTTACAATCAAGTCACCCATACCTGAAAGTCCGGCAAATGTTTCCGGATTTGCTCCCATTGCTACACCAAGGCGAGATATTTCTGCAATTCCTCTAGTCATTATAGCGGCTTTAGTGTTATCGCCGTATTTTACACCGTCAATTATTCCTGCACCAATTGCAATTACATTTTTAAAAGCACCACCAAGTTCAACACCCAAAACATCAGTTGAAGCGTATGCTCTAAAGTAAGAAGTAATAAAAGCACTTTGTATCGATTTTGAAGTTTCAATATCTTTTGATGCGGTTACTACGGTTGTAGGAATTCTTCTGCTTACTTCTTCAGCGTGACTCGGACCGGAAAGTACACCGATCTGATTTTCTGATAATGTAGGCACTGCATCGAGAAGCATTTGAGACATAGTCATCAGGGTGTTGTTTTCAATTCCTTTTGATACACTTACCAAGATTGAATTCTTTAACAAATTTTTATCAATCTTTTTTATAACACTTCTTAAAAACTGAGAGGGAACTGCAAGCACAATCATATTATTATCAATAGCAGCTTCATTAAGATTGTGAGTAATTGTTAAATCAATAGGGATTGGAATACCAGGGAGATAAGTTTTATTTTCTCGTTTCTTATCCAATATTTTTGCGTAATCTTTTTTATATTCCCAAAGTGTAACGGAGTGACCGTTATAATGAAGAAGAATAGCTAAAGTAGTTCCCCAACCGCCTGCCCCAAGAACGGAAATTCTCATATCATTTGTATAGTTTATTTTTTCTTTTTAGTGAAGTTTAATTTACTTTCATTACCTTTTAACAAGCGTGTAATATTTTCACGATGTGTTAAAATCACTAACAAAGAAATAATTATAATAAATGGAAGTAAAATATGATAACCCGGAATATTTACATGGAATATATTTTCTCTTGCAAATAAAGCCAACGGAACAGTAATTGCAGCAGAAATAGAACCGAGCGATATATATCTTGAAATAGAGACAACTATTAGAAATACACCGACAGCAATTAACATATCAATAGTAATTATGATAAGCAGCATACCTAAAGCGGTAGCTATTCCTTTACCACCTTTAAATCCGGCAAAGATAGTCCAAATATGACCAACTACAGCAGAAATACCGGCAATTATTTGTACAAGTGTGAAATCGTCAAAAGGCGTTAAGTTATTGAACGGCATTGATCCTGAAAATAATCGGGCAATTACAATTACAGCAAGAGCTCCTTTAAGAGCATCCAAAAAAATCACCGACAATCCGAGTTTAAATCCCAAAACCCTAATTACATTTGTACCCCCTGCGTTACCGCTTCCATGTTCGCGTATATCAATTCCTTTAGCCATTTTACTTAAAATTATGCTGTTCGGAATTGAACCCAGCAAATAAGAGGTTACTGCTATTGCCAGTAAATTTATCATTGTCATATATATTTATTTTATTAAATATTGTACGAACTTAATCATAAAAAGAATTATTTTCAATGAAATTCAGACGAAACGTTAAATTTAAAAAATTGAAACGAGGAATACGAAATTAAATTGAGGATTTAATGTAAGTTTTAAATATCTGTAAATCTTCCTTAGTTGTAATCTTTATATTTATTGCAGAGCCGTTTACAAGGAATATTCTTTTACCAATTTTTTTCATCAGACTTGATTCGTCCGTTCCACTATAATTATTTTCTTCTGCGTATTTTATTGCTTTTACAAAATCTTTATACTTAAAAATTTGGGGTGTTTGTATGTAACGTACATTTTTTCTTTTAATATAACCATTTACAGTATTATTACCTTTAGCAAGAGTATCTTTTGCTTTAATACTTACGACAGCGTTCCCTTTTTCTTTAGCAAATTTTATTGCTTTATTTAATATAGTTTTTGTCAAAAGGGGTCTGGCGGCATCGTGTACAATAACCAGATCATTTTTTTCTGCATTTAGAGTTTTAATACAATTAAAAACCGAATCTTGTCGTGTTACTCCGCTTTCTATAATGGTACTAACTTTAGTTAATTTGTATTTTTTTATTATTTGAAATAATCTTTTATGATAATTCTGTTCAGCAGCTATTATTATTTTATCTACTAAACTGGATTTTTGAAAGATCTCTATTGTATATGCAATTAATTCCTTTTCATAGAATTTTAGATATTGCTTAGGAACGGAACTTCCGCTCCTAAGCCCTTTACCACCTGCCGGTATAATTGTAAAAGTTTTCATTTAATTAACATAGCATCACCGTAACTCAAGAATCTATATTTTTCTTTCATAGCTTTTTTATAAGATTTCATAAAAAAATCATACCCGGCAAATGCACTTGCAAGCATTACTAATGTCGATTCCGGTGAATGGAAATTAGTAATTAATTTATCTACTATTTTAAATTTGTAGGGGGGATAAATGAACTTATCAGTCCAGCCTCTGCTAGGTTTAGAAAATCCGGCAGCAGTTATTGCGGTTTCTAAAGCACGGGCTGTACTTGTTCCAACAACAAATACTTTTTTCTTTGAAGTCTTAGCTTTATTAATAATTTCAGACGTTTCCTGAGTTATTTCATAAAATTCGGAATCCATTTTGTGTTTAGTTAGATCTTCAACTTCGACTGGTCTAAAAGTACCTAAACCAATATGTAGTATTACAGGAGTAATATTAATTCCTTTTTTCTTTATCTTATTAAGGAGTTTCTCCGTAAAATGAAGACCTGCTGTTGGAGCTGCAACTGCCCCGTCTACTTTGGCATATACTGTTTGATAATTTTCTTTATCTTTAGGCTCTACGTCTCTTTTAATGTATGGGGGTAGAGGAGTCAACCCGATTTTTTCAATTGCATTAAAAACATTTCCAGGTTGGTTGAAGCGAACAGTTCTGCCCCTTGATGTAGTGTTGTCTATAACCTCACACCAAAGTTTATCGTTGAAATATATTTTGTTTCCAATCCTTACTTTTCTGGCTGGGTCTACTATTACATCCCAAATACAATCTTCTTCATTCAGTTCTCTCAACAGAAAGACTTCAATCTTTGCATTAGTTTTTTCTTTTTTACCGAAAAGCCTTGCTTTAAAAACTCGTGTTTCGTTTACAACAAGCACATCACCTTTTAACATATAATCAACAACATCAGAAAAAACTTTATGCTCTATAGTCTTAGTTTCTTTGTCTAAAACAATAAGCCTTGCTTTGTCACGTGGGGTAACAGGATATTTAGCAATATATGTTTTAGGCAAATTAAATTTAAAATCAGTTAGCTTCATATTTTTAGCTTCCTTTATTTTAGTTTACAAATACAAATAACAATAATTTATTTTATTTTTTTCACTTTTTTGTCATTACTGAAAATGACTGCGCGGGCTGCAGCAAGTCTTGCAATAGGGACTCTAAAAGGAGAACAACTAACATAATCCAGACCAATATTATGGCAAAATTCTATCGAAGCAGGTTCTCCACCGTGTTCACCGCAAATACCAACCTTCAAATTTGGTCTTGTTGCCCTTCCCATTTCTGTTCCAATTTTTACTAATTGACCGACACCGGTTTGATCCAATACTTCAAAAGGATCATTTTGTAGTAATTCTTTTTCTACGTAAAGTGGCAAAAATTTACCTGCGTCATCTCTGGAAAGACCGAATGTTGTTTGTGTTAAATCATTGGTTCCGAAACTGAAAAATTCTGCATGTTCTGCAATCTGGTCCGCAGTAAGTGCGGCTCTCGGTAACTCAATCATTGTTCCGACAAGATAGTCAATTTTCATCTTCTTTTTTTTCATCACTCTTTCTGCTACACTTCTAACAATTTTTTCCTGAAGTTTGAATTCATTTATATGACTAACTAAAGGAATCATTATTTCTGGTTTAACTTTTATTCCTTTTGCTTTTGCCTTGCAGGCTGCTTCAATTATAGCCTGAGCCTGCATTTCAGTAATTTCAGGATAGATAATACCTATTCTGCAACCACGGAAGCCAAGCATCGGATTAATTTCACTCAAGCTTTCAATTTTAGATGTTAGAACGCTTACCTTTATCTTAAGTGCTGAAGCAAGTTTCTTTATTTCTTTTTCAGAATGAGGTAAAAACTCGTGTAATGGCGGATCTAAAGTTCTGATGGTTACAGGTTTTCCGTTCATTACTTTAAATATTGAATAAAAATCTTTCCTTTGAAGAGGAAGAAGTTCTGCAAGAGCTTTTTTCCTTTCTTCTAATGTATCGGCAACTATCATTTTTCTAAAAAGCATAATCCTATCATCACCAAAGAACATATGTTCGGTTCGGCATAATCCGATTCCTTCGGCACCGAAAGCTAATGCATTTTCTGCTTGGTCGTCTTGGTCAGCATTAGTCCTAATATTCATCGTTCTTATTTTATCAGCCCAACTCATCAAACTTGCATAAGTTTTATAAACAGATGATTTTTTACCTTCAATAGTTTTTGAAATTAGAACTTGAATCACTTCCGAAGGTTTGGTCTTTATTTTTCCTAATATAACTTCTCCGGTTGTACCATCAATTGATATATAATCTCCTTCCTTAACAACAATATTTTTTCCATCAACAGTAAAGTTTCTTTTTTTATAATCTATCTTTAATGCACTGCAACCTGCTACACAAACCTTACCCATTTGTCTTGCTACTAAAGCTGCGTGCGAAGTCATTCCACCTCTTGCTGTAAGAATTCCTTCCGAGGCATTCATACCTTTAATATCTTCGGGTGAAGTTTCAATTCTTACTAAGATTACTTTTTCACCTTTTGAAGCCATTTCTTCAGCATCATGTGCACTTAATGCCACCCTTCCGGAAGCTGCTCCCGGGCCTGCATTTAATCCTTTTGCCAAAAGTTTGTTCTTATTTATAGCTTTCTTCATCTCTTTTGAATCAAAAATAGGACGCAATAATTGATTTAGCTGATTAGGTTCTATTCTTGAAATAGCTGTTTCTTTTGAAATCAATTTTTCCTTAACCATATCAACTGCCATTTTAATAGCTGCAAAACCTGTCCTTTTTCCAATTCTGCACTGAAGCATCCATAGTTTACCTTGTTGAATAGTAAACTCCACATCCATCATATCTTTATAATGCTGTTCTAATTTTTTGCGTATTGATATAAGTTCTTTATAAATTTTTAGGTTTTCTTTTTTAAGATCTGAAATTGGGTTCGGGGTCCTGGTTCCCGCAACAACATCTTCACCTTGGGCGTTAAACAAGTATTCACCATAGAATAAATTATCACCTGTTGCAGGGTCTCTTGTAAATGCTACACCTGTACCTGAATCTTCACCCATATTACCGAATACCATTGATTGAACATTTACTGCAGTTCCCCATTCGGAAGGGATGTGGTTTAATTGTCTGTATACAATTGCTCTATCGTTCATCCAGGAACTGAATACGGCACCGATTGCACCCCAAAGTTGTTCCATAGGATCGTTTGGAAAGTCGTGTCCTGTTTTCTTTTTTATGGCGGATTTAAATTCAGCAACAAGTTCTTTAAGATGATCGGCTGATAATTCTGTATCTAATTTAAAACCGTGTTTTTTCTTTTTTCTATCCAACATAATTTCAAAGGGATCTTCGTCTGTTTTGTCTACCGGTCTTAATCCTAATACAACATCACCATACATTTGAACAAATCTCCTGTATGAGTCATATGCAAAACGCGGATTGTCTGTTTTTTTGATGAGTCCTTTAACAGTTGTATCGTTAAGACCAAGATTTAAAATTGAATCCATCATTCCCGGCATTGATGCTCTCGCACCGCTTCTTATGGAAACGAGTAACGGATTATCTGCTTCGCCAAATTTAGCTTTCATTGTTTTCTCAACATTTTTTAAAGCTTTTAAGACGTCATTTTTTAATTTTTTAGGATATGTGTTTTTATTAGAATAATAATATGTACAAACTTCTGTTGTAATTGTAAAACCTGCGGGAACTGGTAATCTAATATTGACCATTTCTGCCAAATTTGCACCTTTTCCACCCAATAAATGTTTCATTTCAGATTTACCTTCGGCTTTTTTGTTACCGAAAAAGTATACATATTTATGTGCTTTGGGCATTTTATGAAACCTCCTTAAAATAAGATTGGCAAATATACAATGAAAACTTCTTTTATGTTAATTTATTTTACTTAAAATAAAATCTTTAAATCCTTTTTTGTCTTCCATTTCCAATTCAATTTTTAAATAAAATATTTCTACATCGTCAAATGCATCGGAATATTTAATCAATTTCACTGCGTCTTTCTGAGTTGTTATCACAGAGTGCGAATTGGTTCTGTAAAAACCAGATCTAATTTTTTGAATTTCTTTTAGTGTATAAGTTTTATGATCCGGGAAGATAATTTGGTTTGATGTATCAACATTTGTCTGCTTTAATGCATTTATAAAAGAATAGGGATTTGCAATTCCGGAAACTATTAAACTTTTCTGTCCCTCAAAATCCTTTATGCTATATTCAACTTCTGTAACTGCATTCACAAAGCATGTAGTTTTATAATATGAATAAAATATATTTTTATCTTTTCCGTATTTAATAATTTCCTCGGGCAGGGGTAGAGCATGAGAGAATTTTTTGTTTATAATAATTGCATCGGCTCTTCTGACAGACCTGTAATTTTCTCTCATGTTTCCCGTTGGAAGAAGACGTTGAGTAAAAAAACTTGGGTCATTTATAAATTTTTGTTCGCAGATAAGCAAATCAATATCTCGGTTTATCCATCTGTGTTGAAAAGCATCGTCTAAAACCAATGTGTCAACGCCTGTTTCTTTAATCATTTTATTTCCGCCCTCAACTCTTTTCTCGCACACGGCTGCCGGAACCCTGCATTCAATTGCTGTGTGATAAATTTCATCACCGCTTTGTTCAACATCGGCAATCATTTTTTCACCATCAGAGACAAGAAAATATCCTTTTGATTTTCTCCCGTAGCCCCTGCTCAAGACACCCACTTTTTTGCCTTCATTTTTAAGTAATTTTGTAAGATAGATTACCAATGGAGTTTTACCTGATCCTCCAACAGTAATATTTCCAACAGAAATCACTTTGGCATTTACAGAAACTGATTTAAAAATACCTTTTTCAAAAAACCAATTTCTAATAGAAATTATAAAAGCATAAACAGGGACAAAAGGATATAATATAAATCGTAAAAATTTCATTTAATTAAAAAATCTCAGCCTCATTTTGAATTTGATTCAAAATCTTTTCACATTTCTCTATCATTTTTGATGTTTCATTATAACTTAAATCTTTATCTATTCTGATTGGATTGGAATATATAACTGTAGCTTTAGTAAATAGTTTTGGGACAGTAAATTTATCCCAGCTTTTAAGGTTACTCTTTCTTTTAAAGCCAACGCCTATTAAAACCAACGGCAGACCGCTTTTCTTTGCAGTAATTATCGCCCCGGCTTTCATCTTTCTGTAAAGACCGAGTGGTCCGTCAGGGGTTATTGATATTGAATAGCCGTTTTTTGCATAGTCCAATAAAATACCCAGCGCAATTTCTCCGCCTTCAGTACTTGAACCTCTTACAACATTGTATCTCCATAAATTTAAAACTCTTGCCAACAAATCTCCGTCCTTGCTTTTACTGGTAAGTCCCGCAAAATTTTTATACCGCTGAAGATACCAAGGCAAGAGCATTGAACCGTGCCAAAAAGCAAGAACAAATTTTTGATTTTCGTTCTCGAGTTTTTTAATTACTTCTTTGTTCTTAAATGTAATTCTTAAAGATTTACACAGAACATTTACGATTTGAAATAATGTGTAATGCCCGAGTTTTCTTAAAAATGCTTGTTCTAATTTTCTAATTTTCATAAAGCGAGGAGTGTATTATTTCTGCAGCTTTTTTTGATGCATCTTCTTTTCCCAAACTCTCCTTTATTTTTTTTAGTTCATTTTTTGTGTTTATATATAATGTATTATTCGACAATAATTTGTCTCCTTCTTCAATTATAAATTTTGATTTAACTTTCTGCTGTATTAATTCAGGTACAACTTTTTTTCCCGATAAAATATTTGCCATACCTATATCTTTAATTCTTATTAAACTTTTACCGATTAAATATGTTATTGCACTTGTTTTATAAACAATGACCATCGGTAGTTCCAAAAGTGCGGCTTCTAATGTTGAAGTCCCCGATTTTATAATTCCAAGTTTTGAATGCTTTATCAGATCATAGGTATAATTTTTTATAACTTTAAAATTTTTGTAATTAGTTAACGTATAAAATAATAACTCATCAATGTTATCCGCACAAGCGACCACGATTTGCATATTATATTTTTCGGAAAGAATATTTGCTGCTTGTATACACTCGGGAAAAATTGACTTAACCTCGTGATCTCTGCTACCGGAAAGTAAGAGTAAAATATCTTTATACTTTTCAAATTTAAATTTGTCGTACAATTCTTCTTTTGAAAGAAATTGATAGTCATTTAAACTAACAATTAATGGATGCCCGACAAAACTAACATCTACAGAATTTTCTTTATATATTTTTTCTTCAAAAGGGAAAACAACAAGCATTTTGTTTATTATTTTTTTTATCTTTTTTATTCTACCCGGGCCCCAAGCCCAAATCTGCGGTGAAATGTAGTAAGTGATATTTAAATTTAATTTTTTAAATTTTTTTGCGATGTTAAGATTAAACCCGGGATAATCAATTAAAACAATATCTTGAATGTTCTTTTCTCTAACGTAGGTTATCAATTCTTTTTGAACTTTTTTTATAAAAGGGAGATGTTCAAGTATTTCTAAGAATCCTAAGAAAGACATTTTATTGATATGATAAATTAGCTTCATACCGGCTCCCTGCATTTTATCACCACCTATACCATAAATTTTTAATTTTGGGTTGAGTTGCAATAAATTTTTCACAAGTGCACCTCCGTGAAGGTCACCGGAAGATTCTCCTGCTATGATTAGCAAACTCTTTTCTTCATTTATTTGCATCTTTAAACAAATTTTTGATTGATATCTTTTTCTATCTTAAACTATAACCATTAGCACAATTAATATAATTGTTACTATTACAAAAGCTTGAAGGCTTCTTTTTTCTGATCTTAGTCCTGCTTTTAAATTAAATTCGGGCTGCTCGGCATTATTAATTTTGTAAGCATGAAACCTCGGGAAAAACCTCGGAACTTTTTTCAAATAATTTTCGAAATCTTCACCAAACTTTTTTACTAAAAATGATTCTTCTTCTTTAACTATATAATAATATTGTATAAGGAAAAAAATCAAAGAAATAATTTGTAAATAGGGAAACAATGCAAGTGACATAACCCCTAAGCCTGTATATAATAAAATATTACCCACATAAAGCGGATTCCGGACATATGCAAACGGTCCGCTGATTATTAAAAAAGTTCCTCCTACACCCCCTGTAGTTCTTGTTTCGCTTCCCGCCCAGCTCACACCCCAAAAACGGATTAGTTCTCCGCAGAGGGCAATTAAAAACCCTATAACCATACTTTGAATATTTGCTCTTTGAAATACAAACATTAATATTAAAAAGGGAATAGGTGTGTAACTACGGAAGTTAAAAAATTTTATTGCAATGTCAATCATATTCAACCCTGCATATAGACTTCTCTGCGTTTCAATTCTGCTTGATGTCTTTTCTTTAAGTTTCGTTTAGCAATAAGTTTTTCTATTCTCAGTCTAACGTCATTAAAATCTTTATATGGGAAATATGATATTCTTTCTCTTTCACAGAATTTTAAAAGATCGTCTTTTGCAAAAATAAAATCACAAAACTGTGCGGTTTCTTTATCTGAGTTTCCGTCCCCAATATAAATTGTAAAATCATCGTCGCTGCTGTGATTGATAATATGATTTCTCTTGCAATTAGCGGAGGTCAGAAGTTCCTCGTCCTGATAGGGAAATGAAGGGACAAGTTTATTATCTTCAGTAATTGTTAAATGATTAGCATAATATTTAATGTGTTCTATGCCGTCATTTTTAAGAAGACGCTCTATATAATAATCAAATCCATCGCTTAAAATGTAATAATCAAAATTATTTTGTTCACAAAAATTATAGAATTGGTGAAATGTAGGGTCGATTTCTAATGTATCTATAAAATTATTTAATTCATTAGAAGAAATTTGTTTTACTGAATTACAAAGTTGAAGCCAGCTTTCCTTAGCGGAAATTTTGTCTGAGAGAAGATCATTTATTATTCTCTTTACAGAATTGGGCTCACCGAATTTTTTAAAAATTGCGTCCCCTACATCTTTAGTTGTTATGGTTCCGTCAAAATCAATAAATATTTTAAAAATTCTTTTCATATATTTGTTTTACTAGTTTAATCTTTAGCTTTGGATTAGAATCATAATAATTGTTTAACACTGTTTTTAGAGTATGCTTGTATGCCCCTTCGGGCGGTGTATGGCTGTAAACAATGAATCATCAGGTATTCTTCAGATATGTTTGAATACCCGGTATTCTGATGTCCAATTTAGTATATCTTCATTTATCATTTTCCTTACATCTATTCAATCATTCTTCTCCCCTTTTAAAAAATTTATTTGTTTAAATCAATTTTGTTTTTTTACTTTCGTTAATTAGTAGTAAGCTCAAAATCTTCATTAAAACGAACGCTGACTAATTTTGAAATTCCTTCTTCCTGCATGGTAACACCGTAAAGTGTGCTTGCAGCTTCCATAGTTTTCTTATTATGAGTAACAACTATAAACTGTGTGCTTTCACTGAAGTCGTCTAAAATTTTGTTAAAACGGTCAATGTTTGCATCATCCAGCGGAGCGTCTATTTCATCCAAAATACAAAAAGGGCTCGGCTTGACAAGATAAATTGAAAATAATAAAGCGATAGCTGTAAGTGTTTTCTCTCCACCGGAAAGAAGCTCTATTGACGTGGGCCTTTTGCCTTTAGGCTTTGCAATAATTTCTATTTTTGCTTCGAGTACATCTTCCCCTTCTTCCATTCTTAAATCGGCTTCATCACCGGGATTGAATAATGCTCCGAATACTTTGGAAAAATTTGTTCTTATTTTTTCAAAAGTATCTGTAAATAATTGTTGAGCCGTAATATTTATCTCTGCAATAGTTTTTATGATATCTTTTTCTGATTCTATAAGGTCGTTGCGTTGGTTGTTAAGAAAATCAAACCTTTCCTTTTCTTCTTCATATTCTGAATATGCTAATAGATTTATCGGACCGAGGTTTTTTATTTGTTGCTTTAATGTTAAAACTTCACTTTCTTTTTCTTCAAAGTTGAAACTGTCCAGATCATCAAATTCTTTTTTCTCTAAAGACAACGAGTAATTTTCTTTAATATGTTCTTTAAGATTTTCGATCTTCATTTCAATTTCGTTCAATCTTAAATCTGATTTATGAATTTCTTCTGTTAATATTTCTCTTTCTTTTCTTAAATCATTTTGTTTGTCTTCTTTTCCATTTATAATTAATTGAATTGATTTATACTTTGAACTTATTTCTCCTTCTTCATCTTGAAGTATTGTTTTAACATTTTCATTCTCATCAGCTTCCTTTTGACTTTGTTCTATTACATTAAAAAGAGTTGCTTTTTCGTTTGTAGCTGAATTAATATCCGATTCTCTCTTTTCAATGTTTTTGTCTATTGTATCTAAAGCTGATTGAGCACGTCCGATAGAATTTTCCACGTTCTTTCTTTCAGCCAACAGTTTCTCAAGTTCTATTCTTATATTATTTTTTTCATTCAGATTAGTATCGTACTTACTTTCGCATTCTTTAAATTCATTTTGCAGATTTAGTTTTGATTCTTCCTCAATTTTCCCACTTTCTTTTTGTGTGTTTATAATTTCTTGCAGATCAATTTTTTCCTGGTCAAGTTTATTTGAATTTTGTGCCATGATTTGAATATCTTTTCTTGCAGCTTCAATTTCATCGTTGGCTTTTTTCTTTTCAAATTCAAACTGAGAGATTTGTTTGTCTACATTAGCCAAATCATTTACAAGGATTCTTCCATTATCTGAAAATATTTTTAAATCAATCGAGTTTAATTCATTCTCTGTTTCATCGACCTTTTTGTTGAGTTCGTTAAATTTTTGTTCTTCAACAGGAAAATCTTTCTTCAAATCTTCAAGCAATTGCATTCTACCAAAAAGAGTATTATCTGCTTGGGGTGAGCTTCCGCTTTCAACGAGTCCGGAAACATCAACATAATCACCGTCTAAAGTTGCAAAACTAAACCCGGAAAATTTAGATGACATTTCAAGCATATTTTCCAAAGAATCTACGACAGCAGTATTTTTGAGAATTCTGTCAAATAGACCTTTCCACTTTTTATCTGCTTTTACATAATCTATTGCCCACCCGATAAAGCCGGGGGAAGATTGAATTTTTTTAACTCTTTTATTAACAGTAAAATTATTCAGCTTACCCCAAAAATCCTCTTTGCCGTTTTGTCCAAAATTATCGAGATAAAAAGCAGCACGACCCGCCGAATTAGTTTTTAAATAATTTATTGCCTCTTTTAATTCAGTTACAGTTTCAATTAAAATATTATTAAGATTATTTCTTAAAGCAGCCTCAATTGCAAATCTATACTTCTCATCCGATGTACCGACTTGAGCAAGAAGATTTTTTTCTTTCTTAGTCCAGCTGTTATCACTTAAAAGTGCTTTTACTCCTTTTGAAACACCGTCAAGATTGTCAATTAAACTTTGGATAAATGTTATTTTATCCTTCATAGAATTTAAGAGGCTTTTTCTATCAAGCTCTTCGTTTTTCAGTTTGTTCAGTTTGCTTTCTAAATTGTCTTTTCTTTCCTGTTCTTTTAAATATTCCGTTTCTGCTTCTTCAAGATTCTTTTGTGCATCAGCTTTTTCACTTTGAAGTTTTTCAATAAAACCAACTGTTTTAGCAATCTTATTGGTTAACCCCAATATCTTTTCGTTGCGTTCTTCAATCATTTTGTTTTTTTCATCAAGAGTTTTTTCGATGTTAGACAGATCGTTTTCTTTATTTGTTAACTCTTTAAATTTTGTGAGGAGTTCTTCGTTCTTTGCGTTTAGTTCCCCTCTTTTCTTTTCTAGTTCTTCTTTTGCAAGATTAACGGAAATTGCTGATTCCTCGTTTTCATTTTGTTTAGTCTCAATTAAACCTGTAAAGTCGTCTATTTTCTTTTTGCTATCTTTAATAAAATCTTCCGTTTCTCTAGCCTGATGGTTTAATTCTTCAAGCTCTTGATGGTATCTGTTAATGTTATCTTCCAGGGAATTGCGTCTTTCTTCTGCAACGGATAATTGTTTTTGACTGAAATAGATTTTTTCTGTTACCGAAGTAATTTTGTTTCTCTTGTTTTGTAAACTGTCTTCTATTGCATTTAATGATGATTTAATTCCTTTTAGTTCATCGGAAAGTTTTGATATTTCCGACTCAATTAATAACCTTCTTTTAAAATTAGAATCTTTCTTTTGAAGTGATTCTTCTTTTTGATTTGAAAATAGGGCTAATTTTTTCTCTGTAAAATCAATTTCAAGTTCCCGTAGTGTAGCTGAAATATTTGTGTATCTCTCCGCTTTTTTTGCCTGTCTGCTAAGCGAGTTAACTTTCTTTTCAATTTCGGAAACAATATCATTTACTCTTGATAGGTCTAATTTTACTTCTTCTAATTTTCTCAGAGCAAGTCTTCTGCGGAGTTTATATTTGTTGACACCGGCAGCTTCTTCGAACATCGTCCTTCTTTCATCAGCTTTGTTGCTTAATATGGTTTCAACCATTTTTAACTCTATTACAGAATAAGCATTTGCACCGATACCTGTATCCATAAAAAGATTTGTAATATCTTTTAGCCTGCAGATGTTTTTATTCAGTAGATATTCGCTTTCACCCGAGCGGAAGATTCTGCGTGTTATCGTAACTTCGGAATATTCGGTAGGTAAAATTCCTTTATCATTTAGGATTGTTAGAGATACTTCAGCCATTCCCATGGGCTTCTTATTTGAGGTGCCGTTGAAAATAATATTCTCCATTTTGTCGCTTCTTAAAATCCCGCTTCTTTGTTCGCCAAGACACCATCTTATGGCGTCGACAATATTTGTTTTTCCGCAGCCGTTGGGCCCCACAATGGAAGTAATACCGTGGTTAAAATTTATAACTGTCTTTTGAGCAAAAGACTTAAAACCAAATATTTCTAATTTTGATAAATGCAATTGTTTTTATTTTAATTGAATATTAAGACTAAAAAATAAAACAGTGAATATTTTAATTGATAGTATAGTAAAATTCCGCCAAAAATTGATATAAATGTTAAAAAACTATAAAAATATACTCTCCCAGGATTAACATCAAAAATTACATAAATTCCTTTCAATATTCTGTGAATCATCCACAAAAAGAACACAAAAATAAGGATATAAAGATAGATATTTAAATTTGCTATCTCAGCATTTAATAATCTAAACAATATAATTCCTGCAGGTATCATTAAAACTAAAGGTAAAAAAGACCAAATAACCGTAAAATATATACTTGAAAAATACACCCTTGTTTTAATCAATAATGAAAATGATTTAATTATTCCCATTATCAAGACTATGACTATTGCGGTGCAGATTGTAAGCCATATAATAGACATTAATGGATTCCACGATAATAAACTAATTGTTTTAATTAAACCCGGGCTGCCGAAAGAAATTAGCAGCCTTTCAAAATTAAAATCAGTTTTGAAGTAAAAGAGTAAATTGCTTAAAAGCAATGAACTAGTACCTGATAAAATAAGTGCAAGCAAACCGGTATGGAATCCGGATATCATTCTCTGATCCCTGACATCGGCAAAGAAATTATATGGTCTGAGTAAAGCTCTTGATGAGTCTTCTCTGAATTTTTTACCTGAGTTTACAAGCACACCCATCCCTAATGCAAGCACCAGTCCGAAAACTATAAAAAGCATCGGAGCCTGGTCTGTTTTGCTGCCAATGGGAATGGTTACTTTCTCGGTATTATGGAATTTTGAATAAATAACTTTATAAGCTAACGTTTTATATTTTCTGTCTATTCCAATAAGACCGATATTATACTTATTATTATCGGAATAACCTGAACTTAGGGAAGCGTAATCACCGGTATAGTTAAACATTGAATTTATAAAATATCCAGAGTTAACCGGCTTTTTGTAAGCTGAAATTAAATCTTCAAAATACTTTGCCTGTGCTTCAAATGTAAAGGGATTGGTGTACCCGTTGCTGTGTCCCGCATTAACCGTATATGTCGCTTCGCTGATAAAAACTTTCCCTTTGCCCAATGTGCTAATTAATTTTTCAATTTCATTTTTTTTATCGACAATTGTTTTGTTAAAAAGTTCAATACCGAAAAAATCAAGATTGTTGATTTGTTTTAAATTTAAATTTGAAAATGATGCATATGTTAAAAAACTTGTTTCTGTTTTTACAATGTTTGCAAGATTTGATATCAAAGAATTATGACTATCCTGATCTGTGGAATAACCGCCTCCAAGTCCAAACGCAGCAACAACATTATATTTTTTATATTTCATCAAATATTTATTTAAATAAGCTTCAATATTTGATGAATAATTAATATCACTTGTAAAATGAGGTGGTATATAATTAAGAGGAAGTTCGATAAAAGCTAATAGCCCATATTTTCTGCAGAGTTCCATAAAGTATGGATGAGGCACCGATTTAGAAAATCTTACAGAATTAAATCCTGTACGTTTAATAATTCTTATATCGTCTTCCATCTCTACATAACTTGCCATTTCCCCTCTATCACTAAACGATGGCAGATAAGTAACCCCTTTAATTTGGAATTGATGGTTATTTACCACAAAACCGTTTTCACCGGATTTTATAGAAAGTATTGCAACTTTTTGTTTTACTTCGTCAATAATTTCTTTGTCTTTTAACAATTGAATAGTTGCGCTGTAAAAAACCGGTTTGTCAGGCGACCAGACAATAGGATTGGAAATTTTATAAGTATTGTTAATGATTGTACTGATATTTTGTCCCTGTTCAAAACTTTTAATCGGCAGAACTATATTTTGTCTGCCGTCAGATGATTTCAGATTAATTTTTATTGAGTAATTTTTTTTAATTGTTAAAGTGTCGTCATTCGATCGAAAATCATTAAAAATAAATTTGGATGAAAACTTTAGCCGTACTGTATTATTTTTAAAATCCACAATGGATGTAAAATTTATGTCGCTCAAATACGTGGTGGGCAGTATTGAAATAAATACATCTCTGAAAATACCGCCGAAGTTTTTCGAGAAATATATTCTTTGTTTTAGAGGGATTGTGTCTTCTGAAAGTTTGTGTGATAATTTTATCCTAAGTGTATTATCGGCACCGCTTTTCAAAATATCCTTCGGTAGCTCAAAACTAAAAGGGAAAGTTCCGCCTATGTGTCTGTATATTATATTATTATTTATAGAAAATTCAGCAGAATAATTAATACCTAAGAAGTGAAGAATTAACGTGTGATTATTTATATCATCATTAAGTGTGAATGACTTTTCAAAAATTAATCTTCCGTTACTGTCAAATTCTGAAGGAACAGAAACATTTACCGGTTTTGAATTACTTTCCGAGGTCCTTACTGTCCAATCACCATTTAAATTTATTATTCTTCTTGTTTGTGATATACCAAATATATCTGTAGAATTAACGGGTAATTTATATGAAGGGAGTTCCTTAAATATAATTTGTGCTTGAAGCAATGATGACAGCGATAGAGAAAAAAATGTAGTAATGAAAATGATGAAATAAGAAATTCTTTTCTGCAATTTTTAAGCCTAAAAGTAGTAGAAATTAATCTTATAAATATACCAAAGCTGGAAAGGGAAATCAATGTGATGTTTCCACCGAATGGTTTGATTTGTTAATTATTTAAGCTTTTATTATGCTTACAAATGAATCTGTGTCCAAACATGCACCACCGACTAAAGCACCGTCAATATCTTCTTTAGCAAGTATATCTTCGGCATTATTTGGCTTAACACTACCACCGTATAAAATAGGAATATTTTGGGATGTATTTTCCGAAAAATTCTCCCTCAATAAAGAACGAATAAATTTATGAACTTCCTGTGCCTGTTCCGGGGTAGCGGTTTTACCCGTACCTATTGCCCAGATAGGCTCATATGCAATGATTATTTTGTTAACATCTTCTTCACTAAGTTCTTTTATTCCTTCCGACACCTGGTTATTAATAACGTCATTTGTAATTCCATCTTCTCTCTGTTCAAGAGTTTCGCCCATGCAGAATATAGGAATTAATCCAGCATTTAACGCTTGTTTAATTTTCTTATTTATTATTTCGTCTGATTCACCAAAAATAGTCCTCCTTTCGGAATGACCGAGAATTACATATTTACACCCGACACTTTTAAGCATATCGGCTGATATTTCTCCCGTAAAAGCACCTTTATCTTCAAAATGCATATTCTGTGCACCAAGTTCTATTTTTGTACCGTCTAATAAATTACTTACTTCGGTTAATGATGTGAAAGGAGGACAAATGATTACCTCCCTGTTGATGTTTTGATTATTTAATTCGTTCACCAATTTTGTAACAAGGTTTTGTGACTCGCTTAAATTGTTGTGCATTTTCCAGTTTCCGGCAATTATTCTTCTCCGCATTTTATCCTTTTGTTTTATCAATTTTTAAAATTATAATAACTAATTTACAAACAAGTGCCGGTTCAATCAAAAAATATGTTAATAAATATGCATACTCATCACACATTTGTTTAAATAAATTATCTAAGTAAATTTAGATTGTGTCAAAGAATAAAATACCCAAACCCGTAAAGATACTTTCATACGTAAGTCTTTTTACTGATATCGCCAGTGAAATGTTATATCCGGTTATACCCATTTTCTTAACTTCAATTTTGGGTGCTTCAATGTCTGTAGTTGGTGCAATAGAAGGAGCCGCATCTATTATTGCAGGTGTGTTAAAAGGATTTGTAGGAAATTTATCGGATAAAATAGGCAAACGCGCTTTATTTGTTAAAATTGGGTACACACTTTCAGCGATTGCTAAACCGCTTCCGGGATTGTTTCCTCATATATCAGCGGTTGTAATATCACGTACTAGCGACAGAGTCGGAAAGGGAATAAGAACCGCACCGCGTGATGCACTTTTAGGCAGTTATACTGATAAGAACACAACCGGTGCCATTTTTGGTTTTCACCGTGCTTTGGATTCGGTAGGTGCGGCAGTGGGTCCATTGCTTGCAATAGGACTTCTTTATTACTTTAACAACAATTACAAGCTTATATTTTTAATAGCATTTGTCCCGTCTTTAATTGCCGTCTCATTGACTTTATTTGTTAAAGATAATTTTATAAACACAACAGTAAAATCAGATAAAAGATATTCTGTTTTTTGGAAGACGGCTTCATCAAAATATAAGATGCTTCTTTTAATTGTAACGTTATTTTCATTGGTAAACAGCAGCGATGTTTTTTTAATATTAAAAACAAAAGTAATTTCGGATTCAGCTACTATGGCAATTTTGGGTTATGTCTTTTACAATATTGTTTATGCAGGTCTTTCGTACCCTCTTGGTAAATTGTCCGATAAATACGGAAAGAAAAAAATTTACTCCGGGGGACTTTTAATATTTTCGTTGGTTTATCTCGGTTTTGCTACCTTGGAAAACGTATATATTATTTGGGCTTTGTTTGCATTATACGGTATTTATGCCGCAGCAACAGAAGGGGTTGTTAAAGCCTGGGTAACGGATTTAATTCCCGATGAATTTAGAGGCTCCGCAATAGGACTTTTAACAATGTGCTCAAGTTTAGCAATTATGCTCGGTTCTTTTTTAGCCGGTGTTTTGTGGGATCAGTTCGGCGCTGAGGTACCATTTCTTATTTCTTCAGTAGTTAGTTTTGTGATTGTTATATTTATGATGTTGTCTAAGAAATTGTAGATCAAAATCTTATCTTTTCAAATAATTTTATGTAACCGTTCATTTCATTATTTTTACAGAAAAAATTTTAGCATGGAAAAAAGAAGAACAGCAATTGTAGCTTTAAGCGGTGGGATGGATAGCTGCGTAACTGCTGCTATAGCCTCTAAAGATTATGACCTTGCTTTAATTCACATAAACTACGGGCAAAGAACTGAGAAAAGAGAACTGAAAGCTTTTAATGATATTGCAGATTTTTATAATGTTGACGAAAAACTGGTTATTGATTTACCTCATTTTAAAAATATAGGCGGTTCATCATTAACAGATGAAAAAATTGAAGTAACACAAGCCAAATTGAACAGTAATAAAATTCCATCTTCGTATATTCCTTTTCGTAACGGGAATATTCTTTCCGCCTGTGTAAGTTGGGGGGAGGTAATCGGTGCGGAAGCTGTTTTGATGGGTGCAGTTTATGAGGATTTTTCCGGTTACCCGGACTGCAGACCGGAATTTTTTGATGCGTTTGAAAAAGCAGTAAATATTGGGACAAAACCAGGGACAAAAATAAAATTAATAACCCCGCTTATAAATATGTCCAAGAAAGAAATTGTATTAAAAGGATTTGAATTAAATACACCTCTTGAGCTAACCTGGTCGTGTTACCAAAACGAAGACGAGGCGTGTGGTGTTTGTGATAGCTGTGCTTTAAGGCTAAGAGGATTTAAACAAGCCGACAAAGAAGACCCAATAAAATATAAAGTAAGACCGGATTATTCATAAAAATTAATAGGCAAAAAAATGAACGAAAAATTAAAATTATTAGAAGTGTTTGATAATTCTTATCCCGACAGAGATTACACTGTAATTCACGAAGCTCCCGAATTTACATCTGTTTGTCCTAAAACCGGGCAGCCTGATTTTGCAACTATTACAATTGAATATATTCCGGATAAATTGTGTATTGAATTAAAATCATTAAAATTTTATTTAAATTCATACCGCAATGACGGTATATATTTTGAAAACGTGACAAACAAAATTCTTGACGATCTTGTAGAGATTTGCAAACCGAGATATATGCTTGTTACAGCTGACTTTAATGTAAGAGGCGGTATCGCGTCTACTGTTGAAGCAGAATACTTTAAAGAAAATAAATAATTATGACCGACGCTCAAAAACATAAAGAAAAATTTTTGAATACGAAGAGTAAACTTTTTGAACAAGGTTTACATCAAAAAGATTCTTTAAAATTTTCTTTAGAGTACAGTCTGCTTGTTGAAGGCTTTATCAGAACAATTGCCGGGAAGAAAAGATATAATTTTTCACTAACTTCAGCCGGAAGTTTCAGCCGCCGCGAATTATCACCTTACTCGGATATAGACATTATCTTCATAACTAACTCATTAAACGAAAGTGAAAATGATATTGTAAACTTAGTTCAACAGTTTTGGGATAACGGTATTGAAGTTTCGCATACTGTTAGATTTTTTTCTGATATTAAAAAATATCTAGGAGAAGACCTTCACGTTTTTACACAATTTTTTGAGACAAGACATCTTTTGGGTTCAAAACAGGTTTATGAAGATTGGAAAGACAAGCTATTTAAAGCCATAACACAAAAAGTAAAAATAAAATTATTTAACGAGCTGATTAATGATATTGCGAAACGATATAAAAAATACGGTGATTCACCGAAAGTTCTGGAGCCAAACATTAAAACGTCTGCAGGCGGTTTAAGAGATTTTCAAACGGTAGAGTGGATGTATATACTTTTTACAAAATCAATGCTGCACAAGCAAAACGAACTTACTCAAGCAGAAATATTTATAGATCAATTAAAAAAGAATAAATTAACTACTTCTCAAGAATGTAAACGCCTGATTGAAAGCTATAAATTGGTTTTGTACGTCAGAAATATTTTACATCTTATCGAGGATCAAAAAACAGACAGATTTGAATTCAGGTATCAGAAAAAAATTGTGAAACATCTGTACAACAATCCGAAAGCTCTTTCCCAATTTATGCAGGAGTATTTTAGAGCCACTAATGTTATTTACAGATTCACAAAATCAATGAGGAAAAAATTTGATGAAGAAATTTCCAATTCTTTACCTGAAGCATTGAATATTATTTTGGACGAGCAGTTCGTATTAAAATGGAAGACAATTTCACATAATTCAGATTCGGAATTAGATCTTTCTGATGTAATGAGGGCTTTTTATTACAGGGGATTACACACTGCGCGTTTTGATGAAAGTCTTAGATCAGAAATAGTTGAAATAGTTGAAGATGCAGATTATAAAAGCGAAACCGAATCCTCTGTTTTCTTCAGAGAAATTTTAAAGCTTCCCAAAAATGTAGGGCATACTTTATCCGCCATGAATGAGCTTGGTGTTTTAGGTGCTTTTATGCCTGAGTTTAAAGATGTCACGGGATTTATGCAGCACGGGGTTTATCATTGTTACACAACCGATGAACACACAATAATGACAATCAAAAATTTAGAAAAGTTAAAGGATTTAAATACATCACTAAGCAACATTTATAATAGTATTAAAGATAAAGATATTCTTTACCTGGCAATGTTGTTCCACGATATTGCTAAATCAATAAACATTGCAGGACACGAAATAATCGGAGCCGAAATGGGTGCTTCAATTATGCAAAGATTAGGATATGAAGATGACGAAATTGACAAAGTTGCTTTCTTGGTAAAAAATCATCTACTGATGGAGCAAGTTGCGTTCAGACGAAATTTAAACGATGCCGAAACACTCGATAAATTTGGCAGTAATTTTAATACTTTTGAAGAACTTGAGATGTTATATCTTGTAACTTATGCAGATCTTTCTGCCGTAAATTCAGTTGTGTGGACATCTTGGAAAAGTGATTTACTTACCGAATTATTCAGCAAAGTAAAAGCTATGCTTGAACAAAAAATTTCAGGCGAAGAATTTCTGATTTCAAAAACATATGTTATCCCCAAAGATATAAGCAAGTTCTCCCCTGAACTGACTGAATTAAATGTACAGGATCATATTGAATCTATTAATGACATAGGTTACACACATCATTTTTCAGAAGAAGAAATAGCTAAGCACATAGTTGAGATAGAGAAGGGAAGTAATTTATCCGTATTATTCAACAATATTAGTGACTTTACAAATATCACGATTATAACAAAAGATTTTCCGGCATTGCTTTCAAAACTTTGTGGTGTAATGCTTATTAATGATCTTAACATTCACGATGCAAAAATATTTACAAGAAAAGACGGCATTGTAATTGATACTTTTAACGTTTCTGATTTTAGGACAAAAGAAAAAATCAACGAAGATAAATATTCAACTATTGAAAATAATTTTAATAATGTTATAAACGGATTTTTAAAACTGGATCAGGAAATTGAAAAATTAAAGACGAAATGGTGGAGAATCGAAAAGAAGTTTTTCAGGCGAAGCGGTAAAATTCAAATTGACTTTGAGAAACACGATAAGTACACAATACTAGATATTTTTTCACCGGACAGGCTTGGCTTTCTTTTCCAGGTAACAAATAAGATGAACGAACTCGGTTTGATGATTTATTTTGCAAAAATCTCAACAAGAGGAGATGATATTGTTGACTCCTTTTATGTGCTTGACCGTGAAGGCAAAAAGATTTCTTTAAATGATTACGAATTTGTAAAATCAGAACTAATAAGTTCTATAGAGGAGATAAATTGAATTTTATTGATAGAGAAAGACCGATAGGTATATTTGATTCGGGGATCGGCGGACTGACAGTTGTTAAAAGATTGGCGGCAATCCTGCCGAATGAAAACCTTGTCTATTTTGGTGATACTGCGCGGGTTCCTTACGGTTCTAAATCAAATTCTACAGTAATTGAGTATGCTTTGCAGGATGCAAAATTTTTAACAACAAAAAATGTTAAGGCAATTGTTGTTGCTTGTAATACTGCTTCTTCAGTTGCTATTAGTATATTAAAAGCTAAATATGATATACCAATAATCGGTATGATTGAACCAGGGATAGAATTTGCATTAAAAATAACGAGAAACAAAAAAATAGGTATAATTGGAACGAGGACAACAACTGATAATAAAGCTTATTCCAAAGCACTCAAAAAAGCAGATGAAAAAATAAATGTTTTTGAAAAAGCCTGTCCATTGTTTGTTCCTCTCGCGGAAGAAGGCTGGACAAAACACAAAGCCACTTATGAAATTGCCGAGGAATATTTAAAGGGATTAAAAGAACAGAATATTGACACTTTAATCTTAGGATGTACACATTATCCAATTTTAGCAGGAGTAATTCAAGGGGTAATTGGTGAAAATGTGAAACTTATTGATTCGGGAATTGCTGCGGCAGAGCTAATAAAAGTTGAAATAGAACGAATTGGATTAATAAACAATTCAAATAGTTTAGGAAGCAAAGAATTTTATGTTACTGATATTCCCAAAAAGTTTAAAGAAATTGCAGAGTTATTTTTAAGTTCACCTGTGGAAGAAGTTAAAAAAGTAGAGCTTGATGAAATTTGGGCATAGCTGGAATGTAAAGCATTACTTTCCTACACTTAATTTACTCCTCAAATAATTTTTTTAATTTTTTCTTGTCTTTTGTTTTACCCAAAGCCAACATTAATTTTATTCTTGCCTTTTGCCCGTTTAAGTATTCGGCAAAAATAACACCCAAATTATGTAAATGTTTCCCGGCACCGGGATAGCTGTAAATATCCAAAGTCTCTCCGGCAGGGCAACGAGAAACGAGAACAATAGGTATGTTTTTTTTAACTGCAAATTCAATTCCTTTGAAAACAGCGGGGGGAACATTACCTACGCCCAAAGCTTCAACAACTATTCCGTCAACTCCGCTATCCGCAGAATATCTAAAAAATTTCTCGTCCATACCGGCATAAACAATTAACAGATCGACATTATCATTTATTTTGTTCGTCTTTATCTTCTCAAGTTTTCTGGGTAAACGATTTAAGGTTACTTTCCCGTTTTCTACAAAACCAAGAGCACCAAAATCAAGACTGTAAAATGTGTCCAGCTCATCAGTATATGTTTTTGTTACTTCGCTTGCCGCGTTAATTTGACTGTTTAAACAAACAAGTGCACCAAGATTTTTACAATTAGGACTCAAACAAACTCTTATTGCATCAGTTAAATTTTGCGGACCGTCCCAATCGGGTTCAGAACTATTTTTCATAGAACCGATTACAACAATGGGAATGTCAGTGTCAATAGTAAGGTCGAGCAGGTAAGCAGTCTCTTCCAATGTATCGGTGCCGTGTGTAACAACAACACCTGTATATTTTTTTTCTTTAATTAGCTTTTTAATTTTCTTTGAAAGCTTTAACATTAATTTTGGTGTCATATGCGGACCGGGATATTTTCCAAAATCATAGCAAGTTAAGTTTGCTAACCTTTTTGCTTCGGGAATTTTATTGATTAATTCAATTCCCGAATATCTTGGTATAGCGCCACCGGTTGATTTATCAATCATCATTGAAAAAGTACCGCCCGTAAACACCACTAAAATGTTTTTCTTCATAAATTTTTTTTCTTTTTCTTAAATATAACAGAAACTTTAATTTATACATATTTTTTTTATGACTTGAAAGGGGGGTTATTATAATATATTTTTAAGCTTAATAAATGGAGATATTATGCTAATGGTTGAAGATGTGGATTTAACACCAAATCCGCACGCATTAAAATTTATATTAAATGAAAAATTGTTAGACATTGAGACAAGGCAGTATTCTAAAAAAGAGGATGCTGTTAATGATCCGTTTGCTGCAGGGATTTTTGAAATTGAAGGGGTCGTTTCGGTTTTTTATATGGAGAAGTTTGTATCTATAGAAAAAACAAAAGATACTGATTGGAGTAAAATTCAAGGACCTTTTCTGAATTTTTTAAAGTCATTTGATAAAGCGAATATTCCCGAAGAAAAAAACACTAAAACATTGGATGAAAATGCAAGCGAATTATTGAAGAAAATCAATGATATTTTAGATGTAAGTGTTCGTCCTGCATTAGCAGGTGACGGAGGCGGTTTGGAAGTTTTAGGGATTCAAGGCAATACCGTAAAAATAAGATACCAAGGAGCTTGTGGCTCTTGTCCAACTTCTATTTCCGGTACATTGCAAGCGATAGAAGCATTACTTCAGCGTGATATAAATTCTGCTATTCAGGTTGTAGCTGCTTAATTATTATATTTAAAAAAAGTATCAGGGAAGAATTATTATTTTTTAGTTCTTCCCTTTTTTTGTATAATTTTATAAATTAAAATGTTGTTCATATATAAAACTACATTATGATAAACAGAGAAAATTTATATCACAGTTCATTTGATATTGTTAGAATTCACTTTGATGCATTTTCATCAAGAAAAGGGATATCAAAATTATATTTAAATGCACCCCACGAAAAATTTAAAGATATAAAAAAAACAAAACTGCATCCCGACGATCCCTTTATGTTTAATCTTTATAATGAATTAGAAGAATATTTTAATAATCAAAGAAAAAAATTTGATATAATGATTGATATAAAAGGCACACCATTTCAAAAACGTGTTTGGAAACAATTACAGAAAATTCCTTTTGGAAAAATAGTTTCATATAAATATATTGCTGAAAAGATCAGGCAACCAAATGCCTTTCGTGCTGTTGGTAATGCAAATGCTTTAAATCCCGTTGCTATAATTATACCATGTCACAGAGTTGTAAATATAAACGGAAATATAGGAGGCTATGCTGCGGGCTTATCAATTAAAGAGAAACTGCTTGAACTTGAAGGCTGTAAAAGTCTGGATTTGTTTAATTCTATTTAAAATGATATCAAACCTTCTAATCATAATTTAGTTGAAATTGAGAATTAAGTAAATCATCATTAAAAGACAGATCATAATTTTCAGAGTCAATTAAAATCTTATTTATTTCATCTTGATAGAAAAATTTTGTTTTGCCAAAAGCAGGTTTTAAATGGCTTAACCATTTAGCCGATGGATCAAACTTTGCATAAAACGGTTTGTAACACCATTCAGGGTTTCTTCCTTGTATCAAGTTCAGTTGAAATACTTTCTCCCCATTTATTTGTGTAATACCGTTTACCATTACTTTGCCCGGAAGTGCTGACATTACGGGACCCCTTACTGTTCTACAAAGTCCTGATGTTTTAATAATTGCTTCTCTATAAATATTATATGCTTTAAGCAAAGAGATTTCAAAATAATTATTAGCACCTGTATCTCTTTCAACAAACATATAATAAGGTACACAGCCTAAGGCAACTTGATCTTTCCACATTTTTTCCCAGACATTGGGCTCGTCATTTATGTATTTTATCACAGGAGATTGGGTTCTAATTTGTGTACCAGTAGAAAGTATTCTTTTTATCGCTTCTTTAACAACATCAGTTGATAGTTCAACATAGTGATTAAAGTGTGCCATTAAGCTGATATTTTTTTTGGAATTTTTGACGTGTTCAAATAGCTTAAGTATTTCATCCGCATCTTTATCTGTTACAAATCTATAAGGCCAATAGGACAAAGATTTTGTACCTATTCTAATAGATTGTATATGTTCAAATTCGGGTTTCAGCAAAAGTGATATGAATTCCTTCAAATTTTTAGCACTCATTATCATCGGATCGCCGCCTGTTAAAAGTATGTCTGTTATCTCTTTGTGCTGTTGCAGATAACTTAAAAAACCAGTTTTATTACAAGTAGAAAATTTTATGTCATTTACATCAACAAACTGTGCCCATCTAAAACAGAAAGTACAATAAGCTTGACAAGTTTGACTTTTTGAAGGGAAAACTAATGCGGTTTCTTTATATTTATGTTGTAAACCCGGTACCGGCTCATTGTTTAGTTCTGGTATGTTTACTTTTGTTTGCCCTGCAGGATGGGGATTTAATTCAGTACGAATTTTAATTGCAGTATTTTTAATTTCATAAGGATTATTCCTTTTTATTGCCGATGCCATTTCATCAAATTGAATTCTTGTCAGCATATCTTTCTGCATAAAATTTAATTGGTATATCGGATCTTCAGGTATATTATTCCAATTTATTAGTTCTTTTAAAACATAATTATTTGTTCTGAACGGCAAAACAGTGGCAACAACTTTTAATGCAAAAAGTTCGTTCTCGCTCAGAATACTAATTTGTGGGATAGAATCAATATCCTTTGAATTATATATTTTCAACTTTTTAGGGGTAATCATCCTTAAATTTCTTGTAATATTAGTTTACAATTGGAAATTTGTTTGATTTACAGTGTAACTAAATCAAACCTTGAATGCTTTTATAATATTGTGTATGTACAAAATAAAAAAAATAATCTCAGTGTCAAGTTTTTATAGAAAATATAAATAAGGCGGAAATAAAAAAAGCGGTAAAAACCGCTAATTTTATTTAATTTCTATTACTTTGCTGATGTTATCCAAACGAACAAACCTTTCGTTAAACTTTATAGTTCCTTTCGGTGACTTAACACTTTTTATCAATTTTACAGTAATGTGGTCAGATTTATGTTTTGCTTTTGATTTTTCAGCAAATGATTGCTGTTTTGCCATTGCTTGGTCTCCTTATAAAAATTTAGATGACAAATATATGGATTTTAAAATATTAATAAAAGAAAATCTGCCGCTGCTAATTTGGTTTTATTGATTCTTATTTTACTCAACTCTTGTCATTAATTCTTTATGGGTTAAATCATAATTCTCTGATTTTATTAAGTATTTGGTGTAAGAGTGTTGAGGATTAGAAAGAACATCTTCTGTTTTTCCTATTTCAACAATTTTTCCTTTGTAAATAATTATCACTCTATTACACAGTTTACGTAATGTTTTTAAATCGTGAGAGACACAAATTAATGTTATGCCCAGATCCTTATTGATATTTTTGAAAAGGGTTGACAGATTTTTTTGCGATTCATAATCCTGTGCTGAAAATGGTTCGTCTAATATTAATATTTCCGGTTTAACAGCAAGAAGTCTCGCCAGGGCTGCCCTTTGCTGTTGTCCCCCGCTCAGTTGATAACCCCTATTCTGACGGCATTGTTTAGGGAAATTAACTGCCGAAAAAATTTTTTCTTTTTCAACTTCCAATTCACCAGATGGAATTTCTTTCAGCTTGATAGCTTCTTCCACTATGTCTTCAATTTTTCTGTGTGGATTTAGTATTAGGCCGTTATTCTGAAATAAAATTTGGACAGAATTAATGTTATTCTTTGTTAAATTTAATTTAACACTTCCTGCTGAAGGTTTAATTATTCCAGTAATTAATTTTGCTAATGTTGTTTTGCCGCCGCCGGATTCCCCGGCAATGCCCAGAATTTCCCCTTTAATTACATTCAACGAAATATCATCAATAATAGTCTTTTTTTTGTTAGTCAATAGATTTTTATCTTCAACAGTATAAAATAAATTTTTTATTGATAATATTATTTCCATCAAACTCCTTCCTCTTCTAAATCTTTATGATACAAATTAAAAAATTCATTTGTGTTTTTAAACTCTGTTAAAGTTGATTCAGCAAGCAGTGCAATTTTATCACTGATTTTTTTTGCAAATAAAATATCCTGCGTTACCAATAAAACGGCTTGCTCATCTTTTTTAACAAATTCTTTTAATTTAAGCAGCATTAGATTTGCTATTGCAGTATCGATCCCGGAAGTAGGCTCATCTAAAATTAAAATTTTAGGTTTTGTCATTAATGCCAGGACAAGACAAATTCTCTGCGCCATTCCTCCGCTTACTTCGTAAGGATACATTTTAAATAATTTTTCTTTTTTTGGGAGAAAGAAATATTCAAGTAATTCATTGATTTCATTTTTATCAATTGTAAATCTTTTGAAATAATATCTAAATTGTTTTAGGTGATCAAAACTGTTAACAGGATCCTGAAAAATATATTTTACATATTTTAATCTTATTTCAAGTAAATCTTCATAATTAAGTTTATAAATATCATTATCATTCCAAATAACACTGCCGGAAATGTTATAAATATTAGGGTCTAATAATTTCATAAAAGATTTAATCAATGTTGATTTACCTGTTCCGTTTTTACCGAGTATTGTAAAAATTTTATTCTTTTCTAGTTCAAATTTTATATTTTTAAGTAGTTGGATTTCGCCGTTGGTGGTTTTAATGTTTATATTTTGAATGTCTATTTTAAGCACTTGGTTTTTAGTTATTGTATTTATTCTACAAAATAATAAATTAAGTACTATTATATGAATATTTATAATTTCAAAGATTATTATATGAAGAAAAATTTACTTATAATTCCTGTACTTTTAGTTTTAATCATAATTTTTCCGTCCTGTTCAAAAAAATCCTCTCATGTTTCCAATCAAGTTATTATCGGCATTGATTCAGATATTGAATCACTCAACCCTTTGTTTTCATTCAGCGGTTATGAAAATAACATTAGCGAGCTTCTTTATCTAAAATTAGTACAGAGCGATTGGGACGATGAAAACGGCACTCTAATTTACGAACCCATGCTTGCTAAAAGCTGGCAATGGAATAGTGATTCATCAGCTATAACATTTTATTTGAGAGATGATGTTAATTGGTCCGACGGTAAAAAAGTAACAGCCGAAGATGTTGTTTTTTCTTTTGATGTTTATTCCCATGAAAACATACAAAGCAAACTTTATGATACTTTTGATAATTTTTTCCTACATAGATCAAAACACATAATATTAGATGAGACATTTGAGATTAAAGACCCGTATACATTAACGATAAAATTTAAAAAGAACTCCATTCCTTCATTTATAGATGTTGATCTGCCCATTATTCCAAAACATATTTATGGTAAGCTTGATAGGAAAAAATTTACAACATTAGAAAAAGAAATTACGCCGGTTACTAACGGGCCCTTCAATTTTACTAAATGGGATAAAAATCAGGCTATTATTCTAACGGCAAATAAAAACTCATTTTTGTATAATCCCGGGAATATTCAAAAAATAATTTTTAAGATTGTACCCGATTACAACTCGAGATTAACACAGTTAAAAAAGGGTGAAATTGATTTAATGGAGGATGTTAGAACCGATGATCTTCCATCGTTGAAATCTTTGGATTTTATCCAAATATCTCCTTTACCCGAAAGAGAATATGATTATATCGGCTGGAATAATATTGATCCGAAAGTATTTAAAAAGAAGAAAAAATTTGTACCAAATAAGTTGTTCGGTGATCCTTTAGTAAGAAAAGCTCTGACCTTTGCCGTTAACAGGCAGGAAATAGTTGATGAATATTTGGGCGATTACGGACAAGTTGCATTTGGACCGGTTGCACCGATTTTTAAAACATCATTTTCAGATTTAAATTCCCTTGTATTTAGTCTTGATTCCGCGAAATTCTATTTGGCAAAAGCCGGTTGGAATGATACCGATAGGGACGGAATTCTGGATAAAAACGGTATAAAGTTTTCTTTTCCGTTTTACATAACTGCAGGCAACCCGAGAAGAGAGTTCGCTTCAACTTTACTGAAAAATAATTTAAAGTCTATCGGGATAAATATTAATGTTAAAAAAATGGATCTTCAGATTTTAATACCGAAACTTTTTGCAAAAGAAATTGATGCATGGATGCTTGGTTGGGTCGTGGGCATTCCGCTGGACCTATACACGTTTTGGCACTCAAGTTCCGAAGCAAGTCAGCTTAATTTTACAAGCTATAAAAATGATATGGTTGACAAATATTTAGAGAAATACAAAAAAGTAAAATCCAAAAAATTAAAATCGAAATTAGCAAAAAAAATACAGGCTCTCATTCATAAAGATCAGCCTGTAACATTTCTTTACTGGATACAAAATTTAATTGCATACAACAAGCGAATACAAAACGTAAAAATTACACCGCTTGAACCTATTCACTACAGTTGGAATTGGTCTGTTAACAAATAACATAAAAAATGAATAAGGAAATAATCTTATCCTTAACCAAAAGATTAGTCACTTCTATAGTTGTACTTCTTTTAATGTTAAGTTTTTTGTTTGTATTACTGAGGTATTCACCGGGTGATCCGACTCAAAAATTTATATCACCAAAATTAAGTCCAAAGCTAGCATTAAAAGTAAAAGAATCCTTCGGCCTTGATAAACCGGTTTTAAAACAGTACCAGAATTTTTTAGTTAATCTTTCCACTGGTGATTTAGGAATATCTTACACATACCGAGAGCCGGTTATTTCCGTTATAGGTAAATATCTTCCTTTCACCGCAATCTTTTCCTTGCTGAGTTTTATAATTCAGATTTCACTCGGTTTGTTCCTGGCTTTGTATTCTATAAAAAGAAAAGGAAGTTGGATAGATAATTTTATAAAAAAATTCAGCCTTTCGGTCTATGCTTTGCCTTCGTTTGTTATCGGTGTTTTGCTTGTTTATTTATTTTCTTGGAAGCTTAATCTTTTTCCATCTTCGGGTTTAAAATCATTTGATCATCAGTCGTTTTCTTTTTTTGGACAGTTAGGTGATTATGCATCGCATTTAATTCTTCCTCTGATCACATTATCATTGGGTGGAATAGCAGTCTTTTATAAATATTTACGAGATAATTTAGATGAAACTTTTAACGCGCATTTTGTGATGAATCTGAGAAGTTACGGTGTAACTGAAAAGGAAATAATAAAAAAGCACGTAATACCGAATTCAATTGGGCCGATGATTTCTGTGGCCGGTGTTGAATTGGGAATATTGTTGAGCGGTGCTTTGATAACGGAAGTAATTTTTGGTCTGCCCGGAATGGGTAGACTTGCAATAAATGCAATTTTAGGAAGAGATTATCCTTTAATTATAGGTTGTACTTTTGTTGCGGGCGTGCTTATAATTTTAAGTAATTTAATTGCTGATATTGTTAGAGCGAAATTGGACAAAAGAATATTAAAAGAGATGATAAATTAATGAAAATTAAACTCTGGCATTTTATTATTTTAATATTAGGGGTTATTATTCTATTAAATGTGGGGATGCTAGTCAATTCAATTGAAATGCTTTGGTTGTTCCTTGTATTGTTATTTTCAGATTTCAAACATGCAAACACACAAATAAATATTTCAATTATTGATTATTTAATTTCTACTTTTCTGATTATTATTATCCCCGTATTTATTTTGATTTATAATAAACAAATAAAAATTTTACAAGACAAATTAACGTTTATTTTCGCAATTATGACTTTGTTGCTTGCTGTCACAATTTTTGCTCCTTTAACAGCATCTTCAAATCCGAATTTTCAAAAAGACTTACGAGTTACAAAATTACTAACACCTTTCAGTACTGTACAGAAATTGTTTTTAAAGAAGAATGAAATCAAACAAGAAAACAATTTAGATTACTTCATCTTAAAGAAAGATGAAGTAATTAAAAAATCTTTTAGCCAAGATTTTATTTTTGTAAACAGTGTTAAAACTTCCGGCTCTGATGTAATTTATATACAGAAGAACAAAGAGATAAAAATTGAAAAGGATAAAATACTGTTTGTGGAAGGCAAACCTTTAATTGAAAGCAAAACTTTTATTTTAGGTACAGACCAATACGGAAGGGATATTTTATCAAGATTGATTTATGGTACAAGATTAAGCTTATTTATAGGACTTGGAGCTGTTATTGTTTCATTTTTTATCGGAATAATTCTTGGTTTTATTGCAGGTTACGCAGGCGGATTTTTTGACTCTTTATTAAACAGATTTACGGAAATGTTTTTGGCATTTCCCATTCTCTTTTTAATTATTTTCATAATAGCAATGTTCGATAGTTCTGTTTTTTCAATAATTTTGGTGCTCGGTGCATCAGGCTGGATGAGCTTATTTAAGATTGTTCGTGCCGAAGTTATTAAATTAAAAACCAAGGATTTTTTTATAACTGCTAAGTTAATCGGGCTGTCGAATTATAAACTGCTTACAAAAGAAGTTCTGCCGAATATAATTTCTCCCGTTGTTGTAAACTTGGTTTTTCTTTACGGAAATGTAATTTTAGCTGAAGCGGCACTTAGTTTTCTTGGACTAGGAGCAGGTAATAATTATCCGTCTTGGGGCGGAATGATACAAGCAGGACAAAGTTATATTACAATTGCCTGGTGGATGATAGTATTTCCCGGTTTAATGCTTTTTATAACTTTACTGACTGCTAATGAATTGGGCAGAAAAATTGAACATCATTTTAATAGTAGAATAATAATATGATTAATGAACGTTATATAATTAAAAACATTCTTGGTGAGGGAAGAAGTAAAGTATTTTTATGCGAAGATATTGATTTTCCCGAAAAGGACGTAGCGTTAAAAGTATTACCCAATAAAGTTCCCGAAGAAGAAATTAATACCTTTAGAAAAGAATATTTTACTCTTCAAAAACTTCAGCATCCCAATATTATAAATGCTATTGAACTGGGAACAATAGTTTCTGATAGTTCACCCGAACAAAATGTAGAAATCGGTTCCAAATACATAACTATGGAAGTTTTTAAAGGCAAAGAACTATTAGATTATAAGGGGTGTAAAAACGAGGATACACTTAAAATCATACTCATTCAAATTTGTTCTGTTCTTTACTACCTGCATCAATCAAATTACATTTATTATGACTTAAAACCGGAAAATATATTAGTTGCAGAAAAAGACGGTCAACCTGTTATTAAACTGATTGATCTCGGTTTTGCGAGGCATATTATTGACGATAAGATTCCCGGAATCACAGGCACAATACAATATATTGCACCGGAATTACTTAAAAAAGAAGACTATGACCATAGAATTGATCTGTATTCACTGGGGATACTCTTGTACAGAATTATTTATGATTCTTTTCCCTTTGAGACAGATGATGAGCTGAATATTTTAAAAGCTCAAATAGAAAATGAATTTAAATTTCCCGAATGTGAATTTTCTGATGAATCAATTAGTATTGTTAAAAAATTATTGGTTAAAGATCCTGCAAAAAGATACCAAAGCTGCTTGGAGGTTTTATCAGATTTAAGTGTAAAATTTGATAACGAAATTACAAATCAATGGATGCCTGCAAAAGTTTCAGCGGATAGAAAAGATACAGTTGCTATATTAAAAAAATATTTAGATGATGCTAAAAGCAACGAAGTTTTTTCAGTAAGAGGTACTGACGGTGCTGGTAAATCAACTGTTGCGGAAGAGGTTTATTCTACAGTACCTGCTTCCATAATTATAAAAGACAACAAAAATTTAACAAACACTTCTTTTGTAAAATTTATAGTCAAACAGATAATTTATAACGAATATGTTTATTCCAGATTAAATAACGTTACCCTTAAAAAAGTAGAACATCTCTTTAAAGAATTACCCGAAAATTTAATTGATGAATTAAAAATTATCTTTACAAATATTGCTTCAAGTTGCAGTTTTATTTTAATACTGGATGATTTTAATAAATATGATCGTTTTACATATGATACGCTAATAACTCTTATACCTATTTTACAAGTAAACAAAATAAAAATAATTTTAACTGAAGATTCAGATGAAAGTGATGTAAGCAATAAAGTTCATAATTTGCTGACGTTGAACCTTTCTCCGCTTACAGATCAACAGTTAGAGCAGTTAATAAACAGAAGTCTGCATACATCATTCCCTAAAAAAGAAATTAAAAATTTAATTATGCTTTATGCTGATTTGCTGCCTGGCGGAATTAGGGCATCTATTAAAGATATGCTGCTGCTTAATATACTTCAGTATGATAAAGACGGTGTAAAATTAAATGAAGATGAAAAAGCAATTAAACTTTTAAAGAGTTCTCAAGAAGAAATTTATAAAATACGTTTAAAGGATATTAACGATACTGAAAATAAATTAATAAAAATCATTTCGGCTTTAGATATCACTATCGGTGCAAATGCTTTATCAGCATTAATGGAAATTAGCGTACTCGATGTAGATAAATTATTACTTGATTTACAGAAAAAAGAAATAATAAAGCAGTACACCATAACCGGAACCGCACAGTTTTCCTCTGATGGATTTAAATCATATATCAATTCATTAATTGAAGAAAAAGAAGAATATCATTTGAAATTAGCGGTAAGCATTGAAAGCACATTACCGGATTTTAACAAAAATGAATTAGCACGTCAATATGAATTAGCAAAAGAAGACGAAAAATGTTATTCCATTTTAATAGAAGTTGCGGAAGAAGCAGAAAGAATATCGGCTTTTTCTTATGAGAAACAAATACTGGAACATATGCTGAAATTAGAGTTAAACGAAGAGAAATTAAATTTGATTATGTATAAATTAGCTATTTTGCTCGATAAATTAGGCGAATATAAATATTCATTGGATTTTATAAACAATATTGATTTTGATTTGCTCAATCAGGATGTAAGTATTGATCTGCAAATAACAAAAGGACATTCTTTAATAGAAACCGATGAAATTGAGAAAGGGAAAGAATTGCTTGAAAGTCTGTTGAGTAATATTGATAACAATGAAAAAAAATATACCGTCCTTTCTGAAATTGCAAGAGCTGATTTAGATTTGAATAATTTTGAAAATGTTTCCGTTATCTGTAATGATGTAATAAATGATAAATTGGCATTACCGAAAGAAAAAGGAAGGGCTAACGCAACCCTTGCATTGAAGGAAATATATAAAAATAATGATTTTGACAAAGCGCTTGAATTATTCTTAAAAGCCGAAGCAATATATCAAGAAGCAGATTTGAAAGTACTATTGACAAGAATGGGAAATAACATTGGCAATATTTATAATATTAAGAATGATTACACCAATGCGGAGCTTTACTGGAATAAAGCAGTAGAATTGAATAAGTCAATAGGCAACTTGGAAAATGAAGCCCTATTAACAATGAATTTAGGAATTTATCATTTTGGTCAATTTAATTTTAAAAAAAGTGTTGACTTGTATAACAGGGCTTATTCAATATTTCAAAGTATCGGTGATGTTCAAAACCAGGGAATAATAAAATCGAACTTAGGTGGTGAAAATTATTTATTTATATGTGAGTATCAAAAAGCAGATGAAGAACTGCAATTGTCCAAAAATATACTTTCTGAAAGCCAAAATGAAAACGAATTGTTGTCTACACTTTTTCTAATCGGGCAGCTTAACTTAATTATCGGTGCTAAAGCAAAAGTAGAAAACACAATAAATGAATTTGAACAAATTAAGAATAAAGACTCAATAAGCGAACAAAACAAGAATAATTTCAGATACTTAAAATTACTTGTAAACTTTGAAGACAAAAACACTTTGGATGTTATAAAAGACTTAAAAGAGATAAAAGAAGTATTCCTATCAAATGAAGACACTTTCCATTATTTCCAGGCAGAAGAATATCTTATTTGTATTCATATTGAAGACGGAAAATATAAAGAGGCATATGATGAAATAGAAAACGAAAACCTTAAAGATTTATGTTCAAAGAATAAATACTTTGAAGCAAGGAGACAATTATTATTGGGCGAATTGGCTAAGAAAGAATCGGATTTAAAATTAAATTCTGCAATTGAATATTTTGAAAATGTATATCAATTTATAGAAGACTTCACTATAACCGAATTAACCTGGAAAGTTTTATATAAAATGTCGGATTATTACTTTGATAGGGGTAATAAATTAAAAGCAAAAGAATTTGCTCAATTTACAAAAGCAACAATTGAACATATTGCGGAAAAAATAACGGACAGTAAAATGCTGCAAAATTACTTGGCGGAAACACAAAGACAAAAAGTTCTAAAATCAATCAGTAAAATTTTAAAAGACTAAATGCCTGATACTACTGTAAATATTAATGTTTATTCCGATACCAATGATACGTCTTCAATATCTTTGGTAGTAAATCAGCTTAAAATAAAAGATCAGAATATCGAATTAAAATACCCTCTGAAATTTGAAAACAGTGAAGATGATATAATAATTATACAAGTTGATTCAGTTAGCTCAACATTTGTACGCGAAGCTATTAATTTAAAAGAAGATACATTTAACAAAATTATTTTCGTTATAAAAAAAAATGAAGCAGTATTAATTAGCTCTTTAGTTAAGCTTGGCTTTTATTCAATATTTGTAATACCTTTTGAACTGCCGAAACTTGTAGCATTTCTTTCGGAGATAATAAATTCAAAATCGGATAAACTTAAAGAAAGAAAAGAAAGTGATTTAGCGAATGATAATTACGATATTGAAAAATTGATAGGTAGTTCAAAATCATTTAAAAAAGTTATTGAAATAACCAAAAAAATTTCTAATAAAACAGATATTTATGTAATGATATTGGGGGAGACCGGAACCGGCAAAAGTTTGATTGCCAGAACCATCCACGAAAACAGTCCGACAAAACAATACCCGTTTATTGATATAGTCTGCAGCGCAATTCCGGATTCATTAATGGAATCGGAATTATTCGGATATGAAGCCGGCGCTTTTACGCAGGCTGAAAGTAGGAAATACGGTCTGTTGGAATTAGCGGAAAAGGGCACATTATTTTTGGATGAACTTGGAGATATCAGTTTAAATATTCAAGCTAAGTTGTTAAGATCAATAGAAAAAAAAGTAATTAGAAGATTGGGAGGCGTGAAAGATATTTCCATCTACGCACGTTTTATTTCCGCAACTAATAAGAATTTGGAATTAATGATAGAACAGAAACTTTTTAGAAGGGATCTTTTTTATAGACTTAATGTAATTGAAATTACACTCCCACCGCTCCGTGAACGTGAAGAAGATGTTCTTATGCTTACTGAAAATTTTATAAATATTTATAATGCACAGTTCGATAAATCTATAGATGGTTATGACGATAATGTAAAACAGTTTTTGTTAAATTATCAGTGGCCTGGTAATGTAAGAGAATTGCAGAACTCTATTGAAAGAGCAATTTTGCTTTCCGAAGGTAAAATGCTGAAAATTGATACTTTTTCAGTGCTGCAAAAAAAAGAAGAACCGCAGATGCAATCTCAAATATATACTACATCGATTTTACCCCAGTTTATCAGACTTGAATTAGAATATGAAAGAATTGGTTTGAAAGAACTTACAACGTTATATGCCGAAAAAGTGTTGAACAAAACCGAGGGTAATAAAACAAAAGCTGCACAATTACTTGGTGTTTCTCGCCCCAAATTGAATTCATTATTGCAAAAGAATAAGAATTAAAACTTTTCTTTAAACGGAACAACTTCGAGATTACAAACTTAGATTATTTAGAAACCCGATTTCTTGCCCCCAACCCCAAAGGGGTAAAATTGGTTTTCTTTTACCTTTACACCCCAATCTTACCTGTTGATAGGTAATATTTACCTGCACAATATTTCAAAAACATCAAAAAACTCAATAAACTTAACTTTACGTTTGGTATAGCGTTTGTAATATAATGGCTTAGATATTGTCCCGTAGACTAAAGTTGTACAGAGTCATAGTTTGAAATTTTTTCAATCATAATAAACAAGGAGTATATTATGAAAGCCATAATACTTAATTTATTCATAGCAGTTGGTCTTTTCTTAAGCGGTTGTTCAGATCAATCGTCTCTTACCGGGCCATCACAGCAAGATCCCCAGTCTTCAAGTGACTTAACCCTAATAAGCCTTGGTACAAATGGACTGTCAAAATCCTTTACTGTTTCAAAGACAATAAATGGTAATAACGGCGGACAGATCGATATAGTAGGTTCATTCGATGACGGACAAATTCAGGTAAACGGTACCTTAACAGTTCCGGCTGGAGCTTATTCCGGAAACCAGACTATTACAGTAAGGATGGATGGACAATATGCTGTGTTAGATTTCGGTCCAAGTCCTTTTACGTTTGATATACCGTTAAACTTTACAATGGAAATAACCGGTCTTAAAATAACAGGAAATACTAAAAACATACGTTTTGTTTATATAGCTGATGACGGAAGTGTAACTCCTGTAGAAATGCAAGGGACTACTGTAGTTGCTGCAAATGGTAAATCGTTATCCGTTTATGATGCACAGCTTCCTCATTTTTCAAGATACGGCTGGGCTAAGTAATATAAACAGTATTATTTGTAATTAAATAACTAAGTAAGTTTAACACTTTAGAAAAAGGAACAACTTATGAAGAAAGAGAAGAAAATATTGTCGAAGATACTTTCTGAATTTCTCGGACAAAAAGGATTTGAAGAGTTTCAAAGACTTTTGCTCACAGAGAAATCTTCAAAGAAACAGAAAGTATCTTCTTCTACATTAGCTGAAGAAAAGCAGCTGAAAGTAGAATTTTCTTCTTTGACCCTCTATTCTAATATTGATCTTCTTATTACATTTTCTCAAGACAAACTAACACAAAACAAATTAACAAAATTTCTCTTATTTATAGGCGAAGATCTTACTGCAAAAGGTTTATTGGATTCAGCAGAAAAAGTATTTTCTCATCTGTTAAGTATATCGCCGGATAAATTAAAAAACAGTGTAAGAGCAAAAGCATTTTATGGTTTGGGTAATATATACAGCAGGCAGGCATTTTGGGAGAAAAGCATCTCTTACTTAAACAAAGCAAGAATAATTTTCAAAAGTATAAATGATAAACACGGAATGGCAAAATGTGAAAACATACTCGGTACAATAAAGGTAGAAATAGGAGAGTTAAAAAGTGCCAAAAAACATTTTGAATCCGCACTGTCACTTTTAGATTCTAAAAGGTCAGATATTTTAATTGGTATGCTTGAATCCAATATAGGTATACTTGAAAATATTCAAGGCAATTATGATCGAGCATATATTCATTTTCAAAGAGCGCTATTCAAATTTGAAAAGGACAATAATCATCAAAGACTATCTGAAGTGCACCATAATTTGGGAATGGTTTATTTAGAGAAGAAAAACTATAAATCGGGGATAAAAGAATTTGATAGAGCATTTACTCACGCAAGGAAAGCCGATGTATGGCAGATTATGTGTATCTCTTGTATTAACAAGGCATTTATATATAATAAGTTAAAAGATTATTCATTGGCAAATGCTTTTGCAGTTAAAGCGATGGATATAGCCTATAAAATAAACGACAGGCTTTCAATAGCAGACATTTATAAAATTAAAGGTGTAATAGAAAAGAACAGGAAGAATTATACTTTATCGGAAAATTATTTAAACACGAGTCTTCGCATAAATACAGAACTGGAAAACATATTAAATCAAGCAGAGGCATTATATGAAATGGGTTTTTTATATAAGCAGATGAGGGATTTTAAGAGGAGCAGATCCTGTTTCAATAAATCACTTAATAAATACAGATACTTAAAAATATATAATAAAGTAGAAGAAATTACTGAAGTACTTAAAATATAAAAGATAAAAATTATTTAAGGTGCTATTATTTATAACATACCTTTTACTTAATTTTTAATCTTTTATAAATAAAAATAAGAGCTTATAGACTGATAATCCTAAATTATTAATAACTATTTTACATAATAATTTCAAACTCTCAATCAAGTGTCTATTAACCTTTCGTCTAAAATAATTTGACTTTTAAATAATAATTGTTAATTTATATGTCCCATTAATTAAAGGAGCTAAGCATGAAACGACAGTTGCTATTTTCGTTTTTGATAGTTGGCTTGCTGTACATCGGTTGTTCAGACAATTCAACAATCATTAATCCCACAAATTCAGAACTTACAAAAAAAGCTGTTCAAGGGACAATGCCAACACTAATCAAACTACCAATAATTTCTATTGGTAAAACAACTAAAGTAACGTCTAAAATAGACGGAGCCTTTGGCGGTACAATAAAAATAAAAGGTGAACTTAAAGGCGGTATTAAATTTGTAGGGAAACTGGAAATTCCTGCAGGCGCTTTCGAAGGCACTTTGAACTTCACAATAGAACTGGATAAAAAATATGCCGGTTTTAATTTCGGTCCGGAAGGTACAACGTTTGATAAACCACTACTCTTTTCAGGAAAAATTGAAGGTTTAAATTTGGACGGTGTTGACCCGAAGACCTTACAATTTGGTTTCTTTAATAATGGAAATTTTGAACCCGCTGTATATGAAAAGGTTAAAGTTGATATTAAAAAAGGAAAACTAGAAGTCAAAAAAGCTCAATTGAATCATTTTTCAAGGTATAATTGGGCTAAGTAACATATTTTATTTCTATTATAGATTATAAAAAAAATTAAATAGGGTTATTAAATTGTTAGACAATATCTCAATTATTGAGAAGATTTTAAAAGAATATTTTGATAGTAAACGATTTGAAGAGTATAAAAAGCTTTTATCTAATATTAAGAAATCCAGCAAGAAAAAAGAAGATGTTGGAAAAAAACTCAAAGAAATTAGTATAAAAAGCGAATTAAGTTCTTCTACAGACTATAATACATATATTGAATTTTTGCTATCATTTTCTGAACAAAATCTCTCAAGCTCAAAATATTTGGAACTATTACTTTTCTTAGGTGAAATCTCCACCATCAAAGGTGAGTTGGATGTTTCTTCCCGAATTTTTAATAAATTGGTTGATTTCAGTATTAAAAAAGTAAAATATAAAAATGTATTAGCCTTTGCTTTAATGTCTTTGGGTGATATCTATAGCAGACAGGCAGAATGGGAAAAGAGTAGAAACTATATAAATCAAGCTAAAAAGATCTATAAATTTCAAAACGATTACAAAGGTTTGGCTAAGTGTGAAAATTTAATGGGAACAATTTACGGTGATAAAGGAAACTTAAATAAGGCACACAAACATTTTGATTCAAGCTTAAGTTATTTAAGTCCTAAAAAAGATAAAACAATTTATGGAATGATAGAGATAAATTTAGGAGTAGTAAATAATATACTGCAGAATTATGATGAAGCTTATAATTATTACCAAAGAGCACTTATTATTTTCGAAAAAGAAAGAAACTACAGGAGGATGGCAGAGGTAACAGGTAATATCGGTGTACTATATCTTCAAAAAGGCAATTTTAATCTATCTCTAAAAGAATTTGATAAAAGCTTTGCCTTTGCACAAAAGGTAGAAGCTTTAAATCCTATGTGTGTTGCTCTATTAAGCAAGGCACTCATTTATACAAAACTGAAGGATTTTAAGCTTGCAAATGTATTGGCGGATAAAGCAATGGAAATCGGTTACAAAATAAATGATAGGCTTTCAATTGCAGATATATTTAAAATAAAAGGAATTATTGAAAGGAATTTTAACAATTATGTATTAGCTGAAAACCATTTGAATACAAGTCTGCGTCTTAACGTTGAATTGGAAAATTTGTTAAACCAGGCAGAGACTTTATATGAATTTGGATTATTGTATAAAAAAATGAAAGAAATTAAAAAAAGCAGGACTTATTTTAAGAAGTCGTTAGAGTTATTTTCCAATCTAAAAATTATAAATAAAATTAAAGAAGTAAAAGAAGAATTAAATTCACTCAATAATAACTAACTATAAAACAAATCTCAAAAAAATTCACTTATCCAGATTAATACACAACAAATTGTGCGTTTTATAGCTAAAAGTGTAAAAAAACTTACCAATTTTACACGAATCTATGCTAACAGGCAATTATTACCTATTTATTATTATTAAATACCCCAAAATTACTTAAAAAACAAATCATTTCAATTGGCATAATGATTGCTATAATAAAGATGTTCTTTTAATAGAATGAGAATTAAAATTTAATAATAATTGAAGGAATTTCTTATGAAGCGCATCGTACTCACATCTTTTTTGGCAGTAGGCTTGTTTTTTGCTGGATGTTCAGATCAATCATCTTTAGTTGGTCCATCACAAAATATTAGTCAACAGATAAACAAAACACCAATTGATCTCAATTTAGGTACATTAAGTAAACAAATTACAGTTAGCAAAAATATAGACGGATCTGTAGGTGGAACAATTGAAATTGAAGGGAATTTAGATGGTGGAAATATTTCACTGCATGGTAATCTAAATATTCCTGAAGGTGCTTTTGTAGGAATGATGGATATTTCGGTAACATTGGATGATCATACTGCAAGTTTTGATTTTGGACCGAGTCCTGTATCATTTAATAAAGCACTATCATTTACAATGACAATTTCAGGATTGGATTTAACAACAATAAATCCTGAAGATGTTGTATTTGGTTATACAGCACCTAATGGTACATTTTCTCAAATTTCATACGATGGTGTAAATATAGATAATAATTCAGGTACATTGTCTGTAACAAATGCACACCTTATGCATTTTTCAAGATACAATTGGGCTAAATAAACAACAGTTAAATTATAATATAAAGCGTTAAGCATCTCATAAAAAAAGTAAATATAGTGTCCTGTCATCAAAAGACAGGGCACTTTATAAGTGTAAAATTTTTTTACAATCAGTCTTTATTACCTGTATAAATCAGTAATAATTACTTCCTCTTATTTTAAAAAATTCAAAAACAAGAAAAAATCGAACATTTTTTTTTGGCATATAACTTGCATTTCAAATAGCAGCTTTATATGAAAATTTAATTTTCAACTAACTATTTTCAATTATCTATATGAGGTGCTATAATGAGACGTTTAATCTATTTTACTTTTGTTGCTATGGGGCTTATCTTGGCCGGCTGTTCAGACCAGTCTTCTCTTGTTGGACCGACTCAACAAATATCACAACAGCAGGGCAGAACATTAATTGATTTACCTGTTTCTTCTCTTGATAAATCAATTAAGGCATCCGAAAAAATTGATGGGGCGAAGGGCGGTACAATTGAGTTTGAAGGAACTCTTAGTAAAGGTAAAATAAAAATTGAAGGTTCCTTAGTCATACCAGCAGGTGCTTTTACCGGTACAAGAAAAATCTCAATAAAAACAGACAAAACTACAGCAAGTTTTAAATTTGGTCCGAGTGGAACATTTGACATACCGTTATTGTTCAGCGCTACTATAAGCGGATTGGATTTAGATGGTAATAATGTTAACTTTGTTTATGTTGGTCCGAACGGCGAACTTATAAATATTGTAAGCGAAGCTTCAGGCATAAACGATGGAGTTCTATATGTAGTAAATGCACAATTAGATCATTTTTCAAGATACGGTTGGGCAAAATAAGAAAATTTCATATTTTAATAAGTATATTGAGATATTATAACCAAAGAATGTAGGGTGAAAAACATTGAAAAATGTTGATGCAATAGAGAAGATACTCTCTGAATATCTGGATCGGAAAAGTTTTAACGAGTACAGTAAACTTTTATCCGAAAATAAAAAAACCAGAAGGAAGAAAGTATCTTCAATTAATTCTGAATCAAGCAAACAGCTTAATCAAAAGCTAACTTCCTCATCAGATTACAATTCCTATATTGAATTTTTAATCACTTTTGCAAAAAGAAAACTTGCCGACTTAAAATTTATTGAGCTGCTTTTATTTTTGGGTGATATATCAACTCAAAAAGGAGAACTTGATTCCGCTGTTTCTTTATTTAAAAATTTAATCTCATTTACTAATAAAAAGTCCAAGTACATTAACGTTGCTGCTTATTCAATGATGGCCTTAGGTGAAATATACAGCAGGCAAGCAGACTGGATTAACAGTAAAAACTTTATTAAAAAAGCTAAAAAAGTGTTCCAGGAACAAAACGATTATAAAGGAATAGCAAAATGTGAAAACCTTCTCGGTACAATTTATGGTGACAAAGGTGATCTTAAAAATGCACAGAAACATTTTGAATTTAGCTTAAGTTTTTTAAACCCTAAAAGAGATAAAACAATCTACGGAATGCTGGAGATGAATTTAGGGATACTAAATAATATACTCCAGAATTATGATGAGGCGTATAACTATTATCAAAGGGCTTTAATTATTTTTGAAAAAGATAATAACCTGAGAAGAATGGCAGAGGTTACGGGTAATATCGGCGTGTTGTATCTTCAAAAAGGTGAATACAATTTTGCTTTAAAATCATTTGATAAAAGTTTTATGTTTGCGCAAAAAGCAGATGTGTTAAATCCGATGTGTGTCGCTTTACTTAACAAAGCTCTTATTTATACAAAACTTAAAGATTATCCACTTGCAAATGTATTTGCTGATAAGGCTATAGAAATTGCCTATAAAATTAATGATAGATTATCTATAGCAGATATTTATAAGATTAAGGGTATAATTGAAAGATGCTTAGGCAATTATACTCTGGCTGAAAATCACTTACTAACGAGCATACGTATAAATACTGAGTTGGAGAATTTATTAAACTTGGCTGAAACAAATTATGAAATAGGTTTATTATATAATGATATGAGGAAACCAAAAGAAACAAGAAAACATTTGAATTCTGCTTTAACTGTTTTTAAACAGCTTAAAATGAATGAAATGGTGAAAAAAGTAAAAAACGATATTCCTAGATCCAGATAAATTTATTTTTTATTATAAGAAGATAAATAGTTAAATTTGCAATATGAAATTTTCAGAATTAAAAAGTCAGGTAGATAACCAAAACCTGGATAATGGGAATGGTAAATACAACAAACTAAAAAATCTTGAAGCAATTTTAGATGTTGTAAAAAGCATTAATAGCACTTTGATATTAGAAAATGTATTAGAGGTTGTATTAAAAAATGCTATAAAAATATCTGAAACAGAGAGAGGATTCATTGTTCTTAAAAATTCATTTGATAAGCTTGAGTATAAATTAGGATTGGATGCTGAAGGCAATAATTTAACTGAGGCTATGTTCCAAATAAGTACCACTGTAGTTAAAGACGTGTTTTTTAACGGACAGTCAAAATTTATAGAAGGTGCTCAAAGTGATACCAATCTAGACTCTAGTAAAAGTATTTTAAGCCTGGAATTACAAACAATACTTTGCTCGCCGTTGTTAACGGAAGAAAAAAAAATAGGTGTAATTTATGTGGACAGTACACAAATTCATAAAATTAAAGATCAAAATATAACCGATACATTTGAAGTTTTAGCAGGACAGGCTGCAACAGCAATCCGAAATGCTCAATTATATGACGGACAAATTTCTGCTTACAACGCCTTAAATGAAGCTAATATTCAATTAATCCAGGCAGAAAGAAAAACATTAAAATCCAGCATTGACTCTGAGATAGGGAACGAACTGCAGGGGCTTGTTCATATGGCTTTGCTTGAAATTGAAAGCCTGTACAGGCAAATTGAAAAAAGTGAAGATGCGGTAGACGATAATTCCATTGGAAAAAAATCTATTTTGTTCGATAGATTAAAACTAAAATCTAAAGTTGCAATTGACAGCATTAGAACAATACAAAAATATGCACACGCTTTGTTGGAATCTTCTGCACTGACTTTAAACACAAATAGCGGTGATCTTAACGAAACTATTGAATCTGTTATTACATACACATCACCAATGAAGAAATTTTCACAGGTAACTTTTAACAATGAGTTTAATAAAATTCCAATTTGTAAATATGACTCGGAGCAAATTGAACATTTATTGGTCCATATTTTCTCTAATTCTACGGAAGCCAAACCTGATGTAACTATTACTATAAAAACATTTATAGAAGAGAATACAATAAATATAATCGTTGCCGATAACGGTCCCGGTATTCCAAAAGATAAATTGGACCACTTATTTAAATTACCCACTCAAATGGATGCAGGTTACGGATTATTCCTTTGCAAAAGTATAATGGATAGGCACAACGGGGAAATAAAATTGATTGATTCGGATCAAGGAACTACGATGCGGATATCATTACAAAGTAATATATAATGGACAAAAAGATTTCTAAGTATTTTGAGATTTTATATAATTCAATTCATTTTCCTATACAAGTGGTTAATGAATCCGGAGAAATTATTTATTTAAACCAAACATTTGCCATGCAATGGAATACTAATATCCCTGAGTTAACCGGTTATTCTGTTTTTAAAGATATTGAATTGAAAAGAAACGGGATACAGAAAATAATAAAAGAAACTTTTTCAAAAAAGAATCAAAATTTTATAGATAACTATTCCGACAATCTGCTAAAGGAAAAAGACATTACTGTTCCTTTCTTACGTACTAAGATGTTTTATATTTCTTTAGAATCCGAGGGATTTATTGTGATGTTTCACGAAGATAAGACGGATTTCATGCTTGCCCAAAAAGAAGTTACTACTGCAATTGACAACACAAAAGAATTAGAAAGATTAAAAGATACTTTTCTAAGTGTGTTATCTCACGAACTTAGAACACCGCTAAATGTCATTCTTGGTTATGCCTCACTTATTAAAGAAAGTTTACAGGATAAAATAGACCCTGATGACAAAATTTATCTTGATAACCTGTTGAGTGGAAGTGAGAGACTTTTTAAAAGTTTATCACAAATGCTTGACTTTGCTCAGCTTGAATCCGGTTCATACAAAATAAATATAGATGTAATCGATTTAATTTCTACTCTTAAAGACAGTATAAATACAATTACAGAATATGCAAAAGAAAAGAACTTGGATATAAAAACCAATTTAAGCAAATCACCGATATATGTTGAAGTAGATATTCAATGCTTACAAAATGTAATGCAAAATCTTCTAGAAAATGCTGTAAAATTTACTAAGAAAGGTTTTATTGAAATTGAAACCATAACTCTGGCTGAAAAAGATTTGGTATTAGTTAAAGTAAAAGATTCAGGTATCGGTATATCAACAGAATATATGGAGCATTTATTTAGACCGTTCAGTCAGGAAGATTTAGAAATTGGAAGAACTTATGAAGGAAACGGACTTGGACTTGCCTTAACAAAAAGATACGTTGAAAAAATGGGCGGATCTTTGTTGGTTGACAGCATAAAAGGTGTTGGCTCTACATTTACTTTCACAGTTTCGCTATCAAAGAGTGCAATTAAAGTAAAAAAAGAAAAGGAAAAAAAGGAAGTTGTTAACGAAACAAAACCTAAAATATTTATGGTTGATGATTCCGGAGATTCTCCAGAATTACTGAATGCTTTTTTAAAAAATAGTTACTCAATTGATTCTTACACATTCAGAGAATTTAACTTAGACGATTTAAAGAACGATGATTATAAAATCATTATATTCGATGTAAATCCCCACAGGTGGGAACAAGGGCTTTTAATTTGCAAAGATATAAAGAAAAATGATCCGTTTAAAAGGCCCATTGTTGTTCTTTCAAGTGAATTTGTAGAAACTAAATATCAACGCTTTTTAGAAGCGGGCGCGGATAAATTTTTAATAAAACCTTTCACAAAAGAAAAATTTTTAGAATCACTAAGTGAGCTAGTGAGCTAAATTTAATCACAATATTAATATTCAATTTTTCACTTCAACTTTAAAAACAAATTAGTTTTACTTAACTTTTTTGTTCATTAAAACATAATTTGAACAAGTCATCTATGAATGGTACAAAAGATAAAATAAAAGAAGCATTCCAAAAATGGTTGAACAAAATTTATATTCCATTTACAAAAAAAAGACCGGAGAGAAGGAAAAAATTTGAAACCGTTTCATTCGAAAAGGTTGCTCCTCTTTACTTAATTAATGAGAAAAAAAACGAAAAATTTTTAGATGATATTTCTTTCCCGGGAGTTTATCCTTATACACGAGGTGTGCAGCCGACAATGTACCGGGGTAAATTGTGGACAATGAGACAATACGCAGGATTTGGAACGGCAAAAGAATCAAATGAACGCTATAGATATTTACTTTCCCAAGGTACAACAGGACTTTCAGTTGCTTTTGATTTGCCCACACAAATTGGTTATGATAGTGATTCTGATTTAGCATTAGGGGAAGTAGGCAAAGTAGGTGTTGCTATAGACACGCTTGCCGATATGGAAATTCTTTTTGATAAAATCCCGCTTGATAAAATATCTACATCAATGACAATTAATGCATCGGCTGCAGTTTTACTTTCAATGTACATGGTTGTAGCAGAAAAAAACGGTGTTTCATTGAATCAAATAATTGGCACAATTCAGAATGATATTTTAAAGGAATATATAGCACGGGGTACATATATTTTTCCGCCGAAACCCTCTATGCGTATTATTACAGATATGTTTGAGTTTGGTGCAAAAGAAATTCCTAAATGGAACACAATTTCAATTTCAGGTTATCATATAAGGGAAGCGGGTTCTACAGCGGCTCAAGAAATAGGCTTTACACTTGCAAACGGAATTGCTTATGTGGAAGCAGCAATAAAAGCTGGATTGAATGTTGACGATTTTGCAGGACAATTATCTTTTTTCTTTAATTCGCATAATGATTTGCTCGAAGAAGTTGCAAAATTCAGAGCAGCCCGAAGGTTGTGGGCAAAAATTATGAAAGAAAGATTTAATGCTAAAAAAGATCGTTCAATGATGTTAAGATTCCATACACAAACAGCAGGTTCCACTTTAACGGCTCAGCAGATTGACAACAACATTGCGAGAGTTACTATTCAAACATTAGCCGCTGTTTTAGGCGGAACTCAAAGTCTACACACAAATTCAAAAGACGAAGCACTTGCTCTACCCTCAGAAGATTCAGTAAGAACTGCTTTACGTACTCAACAAATTGTAGCTTACGAAAGCGGTATTACAAATACAATTGACCCTCTTGCTGGTTCCTACTATATGGAAGAAATGACCGATCAGATTGAGAGAAAAGCAAAAGAGTATATTGAAAAAATAGATTCTCTTGGGGGAGTGATTCCGGCAATCGAAACAGGCTACATCCAGGGAGAAATACAAAAAGCTGCTTATGATTATGAAAAAGAAATAGAAGACGGCAGCCGTATAATTGTGGGTGTTAATAAATTTACTGTTGATGAAAACTCAAAGCCCGAACTTCTGAAAATAAATGAAAAAGTTCAGGAAGATCAGATAAAATTTCTCACTTCTATAAAAGAAAAAAGAGATAACAATGCTGTGGATGAAAAGTTATTCGCGTTAAAAAAAGCCGCACAAAGTAATGATAATTTAATTCCGTTTATTATTGAAGCAGTTAAAGTTTATGCAAGTATAGGGGAGATTTGTGATTCGTTAAGAGATGTATTCGGTGAATATAAAGAAAATCTTATTATTTAATATTCAAATTAAATTGGTATAAAATGGAAATACAAAAGATTGAACATATAGGAATTGCCGTAAAAGATTTGAACAAATCTATCAAGTTTTATGAAGATGTGCTTGGTTTAAAATGCTATAAAATTGAAGAGATTAAGAACCAAAAAGTAAAAACTGCATTCTTTAAAGTAGGCGATACAAAAATTGAATTGTTGGAATCCACTGATAACGAAGGACCGATAGGAAAATTTATTGAAAAAAGAGGTGAAGGTTTACACCACATTGCATTTGGTGTCGATAACTTAAAATCATCTTTATCGGAGCTGTTCGATAAAAACATAAAATTGATTGATGTTGAGCCAAAAGAAGGTGCAGATGATTTAAACATTGTTTTTATTCAACCAAAAGCCACAAACGGCGTTTTAACAGAATTATGCGAAACTAAAAAATGAGCAGAAATAAATTAATTGCTGTTTGGAAGGATTCCTTTAAAGAAAAAAAATTTACTTGGGAATTAATAGTTACTATAATATTCTTTGTCATAATATCCAGTATAATTACAAACTTTTTAACTTATAACGAAACACGCACAGGCTATACACTATCTGACCCAATTTTGTGGTTGCTTCCCCCAGTTGAATTAACTGTTATAATATTTATAATAATTTATGCTTCGGTTTTTACCGCATTAATCATTCTATTTTACAATCCATCTCTATTATTATTTACACTTCAAGTTTACAGTCTTGTTTTAATAGTAAGAATGTTGTTGATGTATCTACTACCGCTAAATCCACCTGAGGGTTTACTTCCTTTGCAAGATCCTTTTGTGGAATTATTCGGAACCGGTGAGACACTTTCGCGTGATCTTTTTTTCTCCGGGCACGTTGCAACACTCTTTATGTTGTCCCTTGTGTTTGATAAGAAAATTTACAAAACGATTTTTTTAGCCTCTACTTTACTAGTTGGCACAGCTTTACTTTTCCAACATGTTCACTATACAATTGATATTATAACTGCCCCTTTCTTTGTTTATGTTTCATACAGAATAGTTCTTAATTTTAAGCAGAAAATTAAAAGCTGAATACTGATGACTGAAAAAGAAAACATATATCAATTAAAAAAAAATGTTTCATCCGATTTTAATAAATTTGAAGAGTTCTCTTTGCTAAGGGATTCTGACATAAACACATTAGAAGAATTTAAATTATTTCTAACTAAAAAATTATCTGATTTGATGGTTAAAAATTTTGACGAAGTGCTAAATATTTTATATCAAATAGATATAAATGAAAGTAAAGTCAGAGATGTAATACAATCAAACAATAATTATAAAGCATCTCTACTTGCGGATTTAATAATTGAAAGGCAGCTGCAAAAAGTTAAAACAAGGGGGAAATATAAACGAAATAGTACAAAGGATTTACTTGACTGAAATTAAAAAATAATTGGTATTATTAACCAATATTGTTAAATTGATTTTTGTTCTTCCTGCTCTGAAATAGTTTTTTGAATTTTTTAATAACCCTGGGGGTTTCACGTTTAATGTGTAATACATTGAACTACAATAATTTAACCATTATATTTGCCTACAATTTTATATGGATTTATGAAAAACAATAAAGTATATATCGAAACTTACGGCTGTCAAATGAACTTGGCTGATACTGAATTGGTACGGGGTATTTTAATTAATCACGGTTATGAATTAACGGAAAAAACCGATGATGCTGATGTTGTTTTGCTTAACACTTGCAGCATAAGAGAAAAAGCAGAAGAAAGAATTTACGGTCGTCTCGGTAATTTTAAAAATATTAAAAATTCAAACTCAAATTTGGTGGTTGGTATTTTAGGCTGTATGGCGGAAAGACTTCGCAAAGATTTAATGGAAGAAAAAAAGATCGTAGATCTAATAGTTGGTCCTGATGAATACAGACGCTTGCCTGAGCTGATTGATGTTGCATTTAACGGAGGTAAAGGCATTGGTGTTCAGTTATCAAAAACAGAAACATACGACGATCTAATCCCATACAGAGAAGACGGACTTCAAGCTTGGATTTCCGTAATGAGAGGCTGCGATAAATTTTGCACATTTTGTGTTGTTCCTTTTACAAGAGGTCGTGAAAGAAGCCGTTCGCTAAAATCAATTATTAAAGAAATTGAACAGTTATCTTCAAGAGGATTTAGAGAAGTTACATTACTCGGACAAAATGTAAATTCATATTCCGACAACGAAAATGATTTTGCAGATTTACTCGCTGCTTGTGCCGAAGTTGATCCTTTAGTAAGAGTAAGATTCACAACTTCTCATCCACAGGATCTTTCAGAAAAATTATTGCAAACAATTTCCGATCATCATAATATTTGTAATTATATTCATCTTCCCGTTCAATCCGGATCGAACAGAATTTTAAAAGCAATGCACAGAACATATACGATTGAGCATTACTTGAACTTAATTGAAAAAGCAAGACAGATAATTCCCAAAGTTTCTTTCTCCACTGATATTATAGCAGGTTTTCCAACAGAAACTTACGAAGATCATTTAATGACATTGGATATTTTGAGAAAAATACGATACGACGGAGCTTATATGTTTAAATATTCTCCAAGGGAAGGCACAAAAGCATATAAAATGAAGGATGATGTTAGCGAAAAAATTAAAGTTAAAAGACTTCAGGAAATAATTGATCTTCAACAGCAAATATCATTCGAAAAAAACCAAGAACAAATTGGAACGAATGAAATCATTTTAATTGAAGGTTACAGTAAAAAGTCAAATGAATATTTAGCAGGCAGAACAGACGGAAATAAAGTGGTTATAATTCCGGCAGACAATGGAATTAAAACAGGCAATTACGTTAAAGTAAAAATTAATAGGGCTACTTCAGGAACTCTTTTTGGTGATTTTGTTGACTTTTACGATGTAAAATCTGATTTTGCTCTTATAGCATAATAGATTCTATGAATATGGAAAAGCAATTTAAATTTTTATTCCTCCTTTCTTTTATTTTTATTTCCTCCATTAATGTATTTTCTCAAGAAGTAAATATTGTACCTTATTTAAAGCAAATTGATAATGGCCAAAAAGTTAAAGCACTATCTCATCTTGCAGAATTGAAAGATGATTACCCGGATGATCCTTCAGTTATGTTTTTAGAAGGAGTACTAACAGAAAACGGACAAGATGCAGTTGCAATCTATACTGAAATTATAAATGAATATCCTAATTCGAAATATGCTGATGCAGCAGTGTTCAGAATATATTCGTATTATTATGCACTAGGTCTTTACGGTACTGCTAATTCATTTTTGAACAGACTAAAAAAAGATTATCCAAAATCACCTTATATTAAAATTGCTGAACAGAGAACTGAAACTACAACAATGCCCCTCTCAGCAAAAAAGAAGCCGCTTCCTCCTAAATCAAAAAATAAAATTATATATAATTACACTATTCAAGCCGGTGCTTTTACAATAAGTGCTAATGCCGGTCATTTAAAAACAAGGTTTGAAAATGCAGGTTTTTATTCTACTATAAAAGATAAAAATGTAGCCGGAACTATTTTCCATGTAGTATATGTCGGTAAGTTTGAAACAGAGGAAAGTGCAAAGAAAGCACTGAATATTATCGACAAGCAATTTAATCTACAAACAAGAGTTACAACTATCAGCAAATAATTTTTAAGTTAATGTTGGAACTAATTTTTATAGGTACCGGCTCAGCTATTGAATCCCTAAATCGTTTTCATTCTTCTTTCTTTATTCAAACAACTAAATACAATTTATTAATTGATGCAGGGGATGGTGTATCAAAGGCGTTATTGAAACAAAAAATTAATTATCATTCAATTGATGGGATTATTTTCACACACTTTCATCCCGATCATTTTTCCGGATTTGGTGGATTAATTATACAAATGGAATTCTTGCAAAGAGAAAAACCGTTACAAATTTTTACACATTATAAATTGATCCCTTTTGTTAAAGATTACCTCCACCTTTCATATCTGTTTGAAAAAAGAATTTCTTTTGATATTGAATTTATTGGGTTTAACCATAATGAAACGTTCAGTGTGTGTGATGATATTCAGATTAAATCAAAAAACAACACACACATCGACGCATATAAAAAATACGATGAAGATAATAAGAATTATTTTTCTTCTTCAAGTTTTTTATTTAATCTTAAAGACAAAAAATTATTTTATACCGGCGATATCGCATCGAAAGATGATCTGTTCTTATTTTACGAAGAAAAATTTGATTACATGATAACAGAAATCACACATATATCAACTGAAGATATTTTAGAAGCGGTAAAACTTTTACAACCGTCAAAATTATATTTAACACACATTAGTGATGATGACGGACAAAAAATAGAAAAAATAATATATGAAATATCAGCATTTAATGTTCCTACAATAGAAGCTGTTGACGGATTAAAAATTATTATTTAATCCCTTCTAATCTTTTTTAACCACTAAAAATATATTATATTTTAATCCCTATTTGAAAAAAATTAACAGTTATGTGTCATCTTGGCAGTAATATTATCAAAAAGTTGAAATTTATTAAATGACAGTAGAAGAATTTAAAAATAAATATGGTATAATTGGCAAATCAAAAGAAATTAGAGATTTAGCAGATATTTCATTGCAAATTGCTCAATCTGATATTTCTGTTCTTATTTATGGTGAAAGCGGGGTTGGTAAAGAAATTTTTGCCTCCGCATTACATGGAGAAAGTAAACGAGCAGATAAACCATTAGTAAGCCTAAACTGCGGTGCAATACCAGAAGGTATTTTAGAAAGCGAATTATTTGGTCATGAAAAAGGTGCTTTTACCGGGGCGGTAGGTAAACGAAAAGGATATTTTGAAATTGCCGATGGAGGAACTTTGTTTTTAGATGAAATTGCTGAAATGCCCTTAACAACGCAAGTAAAGCTTTTAAGGGTTTTGGAGACAAAAGAGTTTATGAGGCTCGGTAGCGAAACAGTGACTAAGGTTGATGTTAGGATAATTGCGGCGACTAATAAAGATTTACAGGAAGAAGTTGATACAAAAAGATTTAGAAATGATTTATACTTTAGATTAAAGGCAGTAACATTAACCGTCCCTCCGTTAAGAAAACGTAAAATTGACATAGATGATTTAGTTGATCATTTTGTTAAAATTAGTTCTAATGAAAATAATCTTCCTTTACCAACTATCACTTCTGATGCATTAGATTTTTTAAGAAACTATACATGGCCCGGAAACGTAAGAGAATTGAAAAACACAATTGAGACAGCCGTAATACTAAACAAAGAACGAATAATTGATAAAGGAGTTTTTGAATCACTTTTAATAAGCGTTAATAAAAATATTGAAAATAGAAATCTCCCGGTATTTTTAAATAAATCATCTGATGAAGCAGACAGAGAATTATTATATAGGGCTTTGTTCGAGTTAAAAAAAGACATAATGGAATTAAAAGATATTGTTTTATACAAACAGCGCGAAGATTACGAAAGAGAAAAATCCCTAATGCCCCAGGAAGTTATTCCTCTTGATAATATGGAATATGAAGCAATAAAAAATGCTCTTGAGTTTACTCAAGGAAACAAAAGAAAAGCATCTAAATTATTAAATATAAGTGAAAGAACACTTTACAGAAAAGTAAAAGAATATCAATTATAATATTATAAGAAAAGCTATAATGACGGAAATTTTATTGAACAAACAAAAAGAATATAAATTATTAAGTTCACTCACTTTTTTCTTGTTTATATTTTATTCCATTGTTAATTTTACTTCTTGCGGTGTGTATTCTTTTTCAGGTGCGTCTGTTCCCTCGCATTTAAAATCAATTTCCATACCGATTGCTGAAGACAGAAGCGGTTCGGGGGAACCAGGGCTGAGAGAGTTACTAACAAATCAATTAATTCAGAAATTTATTGATGATAACAGTTTGCAGGTTTCTGAAAGAGGGAAAGCAAATGCAAATTTGGAATGCACAATAACTGGATTTGCAGATATTCCGAATATTGTTGCTGCAGGTGAAAATATTACATCAAGAAGATTGACTATAAACGTAAAAGTAATATATAATGATAATGTTAATAAAAAAAAAATATTTGATAAAGTTTTTTCAAACTATGGTAACTATCCCCCTGCTAGTAATTTAAATGATAGAAAAGAAGCTATTAATACTGCTATTGACAGAATCACGGAAGATATTTTATTAAGCGTTGTTTCGGGTTGGTAAATAAAAATTTATGGATAATTTAATACTCATATCATATTTTATAACACTTTCTGTGTTGTTCATTTTCGGTTCACACGGATTTATTATGTTATATTATCACAGAAAATACGGCAATAAAAAACAAAAGTCTGACGACCAATTAAATAAAAATGCTTTTGTTACAATTCAATTACCCGTATATAACGAGCTTTATGTTGTAAAAAGATTGATAGATTCGATTTGCAAAATTGATTACCCAAAAGACATACTTGAAATTCAAGTATTAGATGATTCAACTGATGAGACAAAGGATATTATTTCAGAAATAGTAGCTGAGAAGCAAAAAGAAGGATTCGACATAAAACAAATAAGACGAATCAACAGAAAAGGCTTTAAAGCAGGAGCATTAAGAGAAGGATTAAAAACAGCAAAGGGTGAGTTTATTGCAATTTTTGATGCTGACTTTTTACCCAAAAAAGATTTCATTAAAAAAACCCTTTCCTTTTTTAGTGATAAAAATGTTGGAATGGTACAGACAAGATGGGAACATTTGAATGGAAATTATTCTATTTTAACTAAAGCTCAGGCACTTGCATTAGACGGTCATTTTGTAATTGAACAGAATGTAAGAAATAAAGCAGGCTTTTTTATAAACTTTAACGGAACCGGCGGCATTTGGAGAAAATGTTGTATTGAAGATGCCGGAAATTGGCAGGATGATACACTAACAGAAGACTTGGATTTAAGTTATAGGGCACAATTAAACGGATGGAGATTTGTTTTTCTAAATGATTTTACATCACCTGCCGAATTGCCTTCCGAAATTAATGCTTTAAAAACACAGCAGTTCAGATGGACAAAAGGCGCAATCGAAACAGCAAAAAAAATTCTACCCTTAGTTTGGAAATCAAATGAACCATTAAGAATAAAGCTGCAATCTACTTTCCATTTAACAAATAATATTGTTTTCCCTTTTATACTTCTCACTGCCATATTAAATGTTCCTTTAATATTTATAAAGAACAGCGGCGCACACGATTTGTACTTCGGTGTCCTTTCACTTTTTGTTTTGGCTTTTATTAGTTCTTTTTTGTTCTATTTATATTCACAAAAAGATATCAGAAACGATTGGCGGAAAACTATAGTTCTCTTTCCTTTATTTATGGCGGGAAGTATGGGCTTTGCCGTAAACAACTCACGCGCCGTTTTTGAAGGATTGTTAAATAGAAAAAGTGAATTTGTGAGAACACCTAAATTTAAAGTGGTTTCTTCAAAAGATACGTGGACAGATAACAAATATTTGACAAAAAAAATTGGTGTATCTGTTTTAATTGAATTAATTATGGCTGTTTATTGTTTCATAGGCGTTGCTTCTTCAATTTACTTCATGGAGATTGCCGCATTACCCTTTCAGTTATTATTTTTTATCGGATTTTCTTATGTATCAATAATGTCATTAAGGCATACATTTTCAAAAAAAACAGTAAGTAGTAAAATTGGCTAAATCATTTTTTGAAATATTTAACGACAAAGTTAGTTTGATTTATGAATATGATAAATCAACATCTTTGTTCGTAAGAAATGCCAATACCGAAATAACCAAAAACAACGTTGATAACGCAATTGATATTTTAATAAATGGTATACATAAATATCCTGATTATCCAACAGCTTATTTGGTTTTGGGCAAAGCTTATACTTTAAAAGGTGAGTTTAAAGACGCCGAAGAAGCGTATAGAAAAGGTTCGGATATTATTTATTCTGATACTACTTATAATTTTTATACGAAAGAAATTGAAGCCTTGAAAGCAGAGAGAGCATTGTTTAAATCAGACAGAGGAACAGCATTCTTAGTTAATGAAGACCAAGCAATTGAAAAAGATGAACATGCTTTATTTAAAAATGAAAACATTGAAAATAATAAAATAAAGATTGATAAAATTGAGAAAGAAATTGACGACACACCATATATAGAAAAGGAGTTTGATGAAAAACTTGATGAACTTGCCAACGAAATAGCAACTGCACGTATGCCTGAAATAGATAAATCTAAAATTGATAATGTTTCAACCAAAGAATTTATTGCTGAAGATACGATGATAGTTTCCGAAACACTTGCAAAAATTTATGAAGCTCAGAGCGAATTTTTAGAGGCAATAAAAGTTTATGAAAAATTAATACTCAAACATCCTGAAAAAAAAGAAGAATATACCAACCGGATCATTGATCTAAAAACCAGTTCAGATAAGCAAACCGATTAAATCACTCACACAATTTTCAAATGATTGATTTGAAAAAACTTTCAAAATTAAATAAAAATTTCTATATCCGTGATGTTAACATTGTAGCAAAAAATTTACTCGGCAAAATTTTTGTGCATAATATTGGTTTTAAAAAACTATCGGGTATTATTGTTGAAGTTGAAGCTTATGATGGAAGTATTGATAAAGCGGCACATACATTTATTGCTAAGACCAAAAGAAATGAAATTATGTTTGAGCAAGGCGGTTTTTTATACGTTTATTTTACTTACGGTGCGCACTTTTGCTGTAACATAGTGACAGGCAGAAAAGATGCAGGGACAGCCGTTTTAATAAGAGGCATTGAACCTTTGGATGGAATTGAAAAAATGATCAAAAACAGGTTTGGTTTGTCCGAATTGCCGAAAAATAAAAAATTCAATTTAACAAATGGACCGGGAAAAATTTGTCAGGCATTTGAAATAAATAAATCTCATTATGGAATTAATCTTACAGGAAACGAAATCTATTTATTAGAAAATAAAAAAATAAAAGATAAAGAAATCGTTACTACTACAAGAATCGGTATAAAAAAATCTATAGATTTGCCCTGGCGTTATTATTTAAAGGATAATCCACACGTTTCAAAAAAATGATTAAACCGAACAATTTATTATTTATCCGCACCGATAGAATTGGAGATTTAGTTTTAACAACACCTCTCGCTGAAATAGTAAAAAAACATTATCCTAAATGCAAGGTTACATTTCTTATTAGAGATTACACAAAAGATATTTTATATAATCACCCATTTGTTGACGAACTAATTTCTATAAAAACAAAAAACACAAAAGGAACATTATTTTTTTGGTCTAATTTAAAATTGATTATTAAAATGAATTTTGATACGGTTATTGTTGTGAGTCCAAATCTAAGAATTGCTTTACTAGTGTTTTTATCAAAAATTAAAAACCGAATAGGAACAGGCTTTCGCTGGTATTCGTTTTTATTTAATAAAAAAGTTTTTGTTCATAGAAAATTCGCCGAAAAGTATGAGCTTGAATTTAATATTGAGTTATTAAAAGAAATTGGAATAGATGAAAAAATAAACAAAGAAAATGTAAATTATTCTTTACAAATAAATAAAGATATTCAAAAAAAAATTGACGTGATTTTAAAAACTGAAAACATAAATTTAACCAAACCCCTATATATTATTCATCCGGGTAGCGGTAGAAGTTCTGTCAGTTTACCTATTAGTAAATATAAAGAGTTAGTTGAAAAAATATTTTCAAGTTCGAATGTTGAAATCATTATTACGGGTAATAATGATGAAAAAGTAATTTGTACTAAATTAATTATTAATGAAAAAGTCTATAATTTTGCAGGGAGATTTAGTTTATCTGAATTAATAGCTTTAATTAATAAATGTGATTTGTTTATCTCAAATTCAACCGGACCATTACATATTGCTTCAGCTTTAAATAAGAACGTGATTGGTTTTTATCCCAATTTATTGACTTGTTCATCTAAAAGATGGGGACCATATAACTCAAAATGCAAAGTTTTTAGCCCTACTTTAAATTGTAAAGATTGTGAAAAGGAACAGTGCTCAAGTGTAGAATGTATGAATAATATAGATATGAATGATGTTGCTGATTATATAAAAAAATTAAAATTCACTTTTTCTTAAACCAGTTATTGAGATGAATTACAAATTAAAAACTACATATTTATTTTTTTGTCTTGCATTATTGTTAGTTAGAAATAATTTTGCTCAAACTATACCTGATTCTTTTAGAGTAATAGAAAACAATTCTTTTAAAGTAGGGGAAAAGCTTACATTTAAAATTAAATATGGATTTGTAACAGCCGGTATTTCAATTATGCAGATAAAAGATGAAAGAGTTATATCTGGCAGAAAAGTTCATCACGTTATTTTCGAGGTTAATTCTGTACCAAGTTTTGATTGGATATATAAAGTTAGAGACAGATACGAAACATTCATAGATAAAGAAGGACTTTTCCCCTGGAGATTTGAACAGCATATTAGAGAGGGGGGGTATAAAAGAGATTATTCAGCTTATTTTGACCAAAGAAATAATAAAGCTTTTACAAGCGAAGGAATTTTTGATATTCCGGAATATGTAAATGATATTATTTCGGCTTTATATCTTGCCAGAACATTTGACTATTCAAACTTAAAGGTCAATGATGCAATTCATCTAAAGAATTTTCACAAAGGTAAATCATATAATCTTGATTTAATATATAAAGGGAAAGAAGAAATTGATGTACCTGCGGGTAAATTTAATTGTATATTAATAGAACCTTTAGTGAAAGCAGGTGGCTTATTTAAAAGTAAAGGAAGTATTTATATCTGGTTCTCCGATGATGAGTTGAAAGTACCAATAAAAATAAAGTCAAAAATAGTTGTTGGTTCTATTGATGCTGTGCTTTCGGACTATACCGGGTTAGCAGGTGAATTTAAAGCAAAGATTCCCGACTAGAAACTTCAAAAAAACCAGCTTCTTAAAAAAAATTGTAGGAATTCCATCTTTAATTTTATATTTTTTTTATATGGATAATAATAAAGGTGAGAATAATTTAGGACAAGACCAAAATGAAGAAGAAAAACGAATAATAATAAATGGTTTTGAACCACAGATTTCACCTATAACTGCCGCTTTTATTGGATTGATAGGAGGGTTCTTTCTTTATCAGTTTGTCGGTGGTTTGTTTACCTTTATAATTTTTGGATTTGACTTAAATAATGCACCCGTAAACGGGTTGCGTATTATGACAATGGTAAGCCAGCTGCTCTTTATTTTACTTCCTGCTATATTATTCAGTAAATGGTTTTATAATGATATTAATAAAATTTTAAAGCTAAAAGCCCCTGACTACAAAGAAATAATATTATTTATAATAGGCATCTTTGTTCTTACACCTTTACTTCAAAACTATGTATCTATTCAAAACCATTTTATTGATAAAATGGCTGAAATATCTCCGTTTATAAATTCAATTAAATCGTTATTGGATTCCTTGAACAAACTTGTCGAAAAATCCTATATAAATCTGCTTTCAACTAAGACAATATTTGATGCAATATTTGTAATTTTTGTAGTTTCAATTGTTCCTGCCGTTTCTGAGGAAATTATGTTCAGAGGTTTTATACAAAGTAGTTTTGAACTAAAATTAAAAGCAAGGTGGGCTATTGTAATAACAGCAGTATTTTTTGGATTATACCATTTTAACCCATATGGTTTAGTTCCATTAATTATACTCGGACTTTATTTCAGTTTTGCAGCTTATATGAGCCGCTCTATTTTTGTTCCGATGATACTTCATTTCACAAACAATTTCATTGCTATATTAATGTACTTTATAATTGGAGATAAAGATTTAGTCGACCCATCAGCAAGCGGAGTTTTGGATATTAGAATGTCTTTTTTCCTTTTGATTTTATTTACTGTAATTTTTATAGGAATTGTTTATTTCATTTTTGTTTATTACAAAAAGAAAAATATTGAGCTTGTATAATGCTAATTTGTCCTAATTGTAAATATGAATATATAAACGGCATAACAATTTGTCCCGATTGCAGAGAATACATAGTTGATAGTGCTTCACATATTCAGCCTAAAGAATTAGTGGAAAAAGATTGGCTGATTATTTATACCTCCAATCGTGAATATGAATTACAAATGTTTAAAGATAATTTAACGAGTGCAGGAATAGATACTATAATTTTTTCTCAGAGAGATAGAAATTTTCCAACCCCGGGTGATATGTCCGTAATTAGTCTTTTAGTAAAAAAAGAACAAGCTGAAGAAGCAGCTAACTTTATTAATGAAGTTTTAAGAAGTTAAAACATTAATATCATATAAATGTCTTTTAATAATACCTTCCTACGTATTTTAGTTTCGGCTATAACAATTCCCCTAATTATATTTATAAGCTATACCGGGGGCATACTGTTTTTTATTTTTGTTATGTTTATCTCTCTTATCTCTTATTACGAGTTTACAACTTTTATAAAAAAAATTGATATAAGCGCAAATTTTTGGGTGGGATTTGGGGGTATTTTATTTGTGTTACTTAATAGCAAATATCATTATTTAGATACCTACTCTTTTGTGCTGCTGTTTATGTTAATACTTTCTTCCTCAGAGCTTTTTAGAAAAAAAGGAGCTACTATTGCTAATATTGGTTCAACATTAATGAGTGTATTTTACATCGGTTTTTTTGCAAGCACAATAATCGGTATAAGGGAAATATATCCCCATATTGGCAGCCTTTATGAAAGAGGGGGTTTCATTATTATATGCATTTTTGCAACTATTTGGATTTGTGATTCGGCAGCTTTTTTTGGAGGTACGGCATTCGGCAAACATAAATTATTTCCGAGAATTAGTCCTAAAAAAAGCTGGGAAGGATCTATTTTCGGATTTTTATTCGCAATAGGAACTATGGCTCTTGCAAAAGTAATTATATTGGATTTTTTAAGTTGGGAAACGGTTATTGCAATTGGATTTATAATAGGTGTTTTCGGTCAAATCGGTGATTTAATTGAATCATTATTTAAAAGATCTGCAAATGTAAAAGACTCATCTAATCTGATTCCGGGGCACGGCGGAATATTTGACAGATTTGATTCTCTCCTATTCTCCGCTCCCATAATTTTTTTATATCTTACATACTTCGGTAAATAATTATTTTTAAAAATTGTGAAAAACAAAGTTAACGTAAATATAATTACGCTTGGTTGTTCAAAGAATACCGTTGATTCCGAAAGGTTGATGAGACAACTTAAGTCTAACAAATTTAATTTAATCGATGACCCTAATAAAGCTGAAGTTTTAATAATTAACACTTGCGGTTTTATTGAAGCTGCAAAAGAAGAATCAGTAAATACTATTTTGAGTGCTGTTGAACTAAAGAAAAAAGGTAATATAAAGAAAATAATTGTTGCCGGATGTCTTTCCGAAAGATATGCCGAAGAATTAAAAACTGATATTCCTGAAGTTGATGCATTTTTTGGCACAGAGAAATATGAAGATATATTAAATGAGCTTGGTGGAAAATTAAAAAGAGAACTTTTAGGTGAGAGAATTTTATCAGGTCCGGCACATACAGCATATTTGAAAATTTCAGAGGGCTGTGATCATCCTTGCTCCTTTTGTGCAATTCCACTTATGCGAGGTTTGCATATATCAAAACCCATTGAAGAACTTGTGAAAGAAGCCGAATTTTTAGTAAAAAACAAGACAAGAGAATTAATAATTATTGCACAAGACACTACTGATTACGGGAAAGATATTTACGGTGAAAGGTGTTTACACAAACTACTTACGGAACTTAGCAATATTGAAGGAGTAGAATGGATTAGATTAATGTATGCGTATCCGTCACATTTTCCTAAAGAAATAATAAACGTAATTGCACAAAACAAAAAAATTTGTAACTATATAGATATACCGCTTCAGCATATTTCAGATAGCGTACTTAAATCAATGAGAAGAGGTGTAACATCCGAAAGAATCAGGGAACTGGTTTATAAATTTAGAAAGAATATTCCTGATGTTGTTTTGCGAACGACTTTTATTGTGGGTTATCCCAATGAAACTGAAGATGATTTTAAGTTGTTATGTGATTATGTAGAAGAAGTAAAATTTGATAGAATAGGAGTATTTACATTTTCTGTTGAAGAAAACACATCAAGTTTTATTTTAGGAAACCCGGTGCCTGAAAAAATAAAAGAGGAAAGAAAAAATATTCTAATGGAAATTCAAAAAGAAATTTCATTTAAAAAGAATAAACATTTAATAGGCAGTAATTTAACTGTTTTAATTGAAAGGAAGGAAGGAGATTTTTATATTGGAAGATCTTACAGAGATGCACCTGAAGTTGACGGAGAAATATTGATGCCTGTAGAAGATAAAAACATTGAATATGGAAATTTTTATGAAACTGAAATTTATGATTGTAATGAATATGATTTGTTCGGAAAAATTGATAAATAATTGGAAGGAATGTGAATATTAAAATTAAATATTTATTAACGGTTATAATATTATTTACTTCTGTTATTATTGGGCAAGATCAAGATTCTCCGAAAAAAACAAATATTGGTACAAAAGACAGTTTTTTTCAAGATATATTAAATTTCAAATCAGATAAAATAGAGCAAACAAAAGTAGAGGTTTTTATTCAGGTTCCTTATAGCTCAATTTTGTTTGTAAAAACCGACGACGGGTTTCACGGATTATATACAATTACCGTGTCGTTTCTTAATGAAAAAGGCGAAAAATTATTTTCAGAAAAAATTTGGAAAGAAAAAATATTTGTAAAAGATTTTAAAACTACTTCTTCTAAAAAGATCTCAAACATAAGCCGCCGTACTTTCTATTTACAACCGGGAATGTATTTAGTAAGAACTTCAGTTGAGGATAAGGAAACCAAAAAAGAATTTGTTAAAACAATAAAATTTAATGTGAGGAGTTTCTATCAAAATGTATCTCTTAGTAGCATTATGTTTATTGCAAGAGCAAATGTAAAAAATAGCAATAGCAAAATAGTACCTAATATTTCAAGGAATGTTGCAAGTCAAGTAAACGGTATTCCAATCTATTATGAACTTTATTCAAATAAAAAAATAAATGCAATTGCTTATTATACTATTTCCGATAAAGAACATGATGCTATTTATGAAGAATCAGTGCCTGTAAAAATTGATTCAGGCATAAATAATTTTTTTTATACTGCTAAAGACTCATCAATAAACTTTGGGACATATCAATTTGATATAGTTATAAAAAATAATAACAATGATAAATTAGCTGAAACTAAAAAAACATTTTTTTCAAAATGGGAAGGTGCTCCTTCTAATATAGTAGACTTGGAAACAGCGATTAAACAGTTAGATTATATAGCTACAGGCGATCAGATAGATTATATTGAAGAAGCAAAAAATAAAGATGAAAAAATTAAAAGATATAAAGAATTTTGGAAGTCGAAAGATCCTAATCCTATAGACGATGAAAACGAGGTATTTAACGAATACTACAGAAGAATTAATCTGGCAAACAATAATTTTTCTTATTATGGTAGACCTGGTTGGAAAACAGATAGGGGGATGGTCTTTATTGTTTTAGGACAGCCAAATAACATTACTTCGCGTCCTTTTGACAGCTATTCTAAACCTTATGTTGTGTGGGAGTATTATGATTTAAACCGGAGTTTTACGTTTGTCGATGTAACAGGTTTTGGCGATTATAGGCTAGCAAACCCTTTAGATTTTTATTATTTCAGATATAGATGATACTTTCGGTCACAGTCAATCCTTTGTTAGAACGCAGGTTCTTTTTTAACGGCATTACTGAGAGAAGTGGTAACAGAGCTAAACATCAAGAACTGAGAGCAGGCGGAAAGGGAATCAACATAAGCCGTCAGTTAAATAATCTAAATATAAATAATCATTCGTTTGTTTTTTTAGGGGGTAAAAACGGTAAATTGTTAAGAGAAGTTCTTCGGCAAGAAAAAATTGAATTTACTTCTACTCCTACAAAATCAGAAACCAGAGACGGCGTTGTAATTATTAATGAAAGGAACAACAAAGTAACTTCATACTTCGGAATAAATTCACAGATTACAATTGAAGAAACAGAAGCATTCAAATCTAAATTAGAAAAAATGATAATGAATTGCGAGGTGGTTGTTTTTTCCGGTAGTTCACCATGTACTCAGGCTGATTCAATTTTTCCGTTCGGTATTGAAAAGGCTAATAAGTACGATAAAATTTCAATCTGTGATACTTACGGTCCGCATCTAAATAAATGTCTTGAAAAATCTCCGACGATAGTTCACAATAACATAGCTGAGGTTGAGAAAACTTTTAACATTTCTCTAAAAGATGAAAAAAGTAAAATAGAATATCTTGATTCGCTTTATAAAAAAAATGTCAAACAAGTGTATTTAACGGATGATGATAACCCTTTCTATGCTTCTAATTTTGATTTCCACTTTAAAATAATTCCACCGCAAATAAATAAAGTTGATTCACTTGGTAGTGGCGATAGTTTTACAGCTGGAATAATTTATGCTTGGCATAATAATTTAACCTTTGAAGCAGGATTAAAGATTGCTTCAGCTTTAGGTGCTGCTAATGCAAAATGTGCAGGTACATCAAACGTAAATTTTAATGAAGCCCAAGAATTAATTGATAATATTATTGTAAATTCGGTTGGTAAAAAAATAATTAAAATTGATGTTACGCCCACTTAAAATTTTATTATCTCTACATCTTTTATTCACTGCCTTTTTATATTCTCAGACTATTGGCTCAATAAATCTGAATGGAAATAAATCCTTTAACAAAAGCGATTATTTTGAGTGGATAAATATTTTTCCCGGTCAGAGTATGTTTGAAGGACTAAAAGATACCCTTATGAAAAGGATTTCTTTCAACTTAAATCAAAGGGGATATTTCGACTATAAATTCGATGCAATAAGTTTTGATTCAGCCAAGACTAAAAATAATGTTGATATCACGATTAACATTAACGAAGGAGTACCGACATTTTTTAATAAAGTAAATGTTGAGAACGTTTCCAAAACTGATTCAAATTTTGTAATCTCTTCATTTAATAATTTATCAGGGGAAATATTCAATAAATTCGATTTAGAGAATACCATTTCAGAAGTATTATCTTATTATGAAAATAACGGTAATCCGTTTGCAGTTGTAAAAATAAAATCATTTAATTTTTACAAAGATACTTTAAGTAAGAAAAATCTTACGGATATATTCCTTTTAATTGATGCAAAGAAAAAAAGTAGGATTAATAAAATTGAAATACATGGTAACAAAAAAACCAAAAACTATGTTTTAATCAGGGAATTGAGAATTGTGTCAGGACAAGAATACTCACAACAAAATGTAAATATTTTACCTGAAAGATTAAATAAACTGGGTTTCTTTAAACCTGTTAAAAAACCTGAATATTATATTAATTCAAAAGGAGAGGGCGTACTATCTTTTGATGTACAAGAAATACAAACAAATAATTTTGACGGAATAATAGGCTACATACCTGGGGGAAGAAATGACGAAAGTGGATATGTTACAGGCTTAGTCAATATTAATTTAAGAAATCTCTTTGGTACTGGAAGAGTTGTCTCAATAAAATGGCAGAGACTGAACCGCTCATCTCAATTGCTGGATTTAAATTATTTGGAACCTTGGCTGCTTGGTATGCCGATCAATTTATCTACAAGGATATTTCAGCGTAAGCAGGACTCATCATACGTGCAGAGAACATTCGATATATCACTGCAATATTTGGCTACGGATGTTTTATCCATGGGAGTTACTTTGTCACTTGAATCCGTAATACCAACGGATAACGGAAATTCCAAGTTTACTGTTTTTAATTCAACAATTGTTAATACGGGATTAAATTTAAAATTAGATACACGCAATGACTTATTTTCACCTACAAATGGAATATTATTTATTAATTCATATTCTTTCAGAAAGAAAACTATCAATGGCCCTTCTCAATTTATTTCACCAACAACAGCTACAAATATAAATCTTCAAAAATTAGAGCTTTCCTTTGATGCTTACTTTTCTTTTGTTAACAGGCAGGTGCTTGCTGTAAAACTTCATGGCGGTGAATTACGCGGGCCCTTTTTTGAAACGAGTGATTTGTTTAGAATGGGCGGCTTTAATTCTTTAAGAGGATATAAAGAAGATCAATTCCTTGGCTCAAGAATTATTTGGGGAAATTTTGAATATAGATTTCTTCTTACAAATCGAACTTATTTTTTCCTTTTCTTTGATAATGGATATTTCCTTCGAAAAGAAGATGTTTATAGAAACATTCCTAAAATTGAAGGTTATAAAACAGGTTATGGTTTAGGAATAAATCTTGAAACAAGCCTGGGAATTCTTGGCGTTAGCTTCGCATTCGGAGAAGGAGATTCATTTTCTGACGGAAAAATACACTTCGGAATAATTAATAATTTTTAATTAGTATCAAAATAGTTGTTACCAATCACAATAATATATTAAATGTTGTAACTTATACTGTTATAACATATATTTACGCAACAAATATATTTTAATTAAAATAACAGAGGTAAAAATGAAAAAGATAAAATTTATAATCCTATTTGTATTGATGATATTTGCAAGTAATTCCTTTGCACAAACAACAACCTGGAATATTGATCCTGTTCACAGCAAAATAGGATTCAGAGTTCGGCATTTAATTATATCAGAAGTAGAAGGCAGATTTAAGAGCTTTGAAGGAAGCGTTACAACTGATAAAGAAGATTTCAACGGAAGTAAAATTGTATTTTCTTTAGATGCAAGAAGCGTGTTGACCGATAACACACGTCGTGATAACGATTTAAAATCAGCAAATTTTTTTGATGCAGAAGAATACCCGGAAATCACTTTCAAAAGTACATCGTTTGAAAAAGTTGAAGGCAATAAATACAAACTGGAAGGGAATTTCACAATTAAAGGAATAACAAATCATATTATAATGGATGTGATTTACGGTGGAACAATAAAAGATCCGTGGGGAAATATGAGAGCAGGTTTTAAGATTACAGGCAAGATTAACAGGTTCGATTACAATTTAAAGTGGAATAAATTATTAGAGGCTGGCGGAGCCGTGGTTGGCAAAGAAATAACTATCACCTGCAATATAGAAGTAATTAAACAAAAGTAATTCGGATCAAAATATAAATTATTAAAAAAGATAAAAATGTTAAATGAATTAATAGAAAAAAGATACAGCCCCTATTCATTTTCGGATAGGCAAATTGAAAAAGAAACCATCTATAAGTTATTTGATGCTGCAAGGTTTTCTCCATCATCATATAACGAACAACCGTGGAGATTTATAGTTGCTCCTAAATCTAATGAAGAAACTTATAACAATATATTGGAAACGTTGGTTGATGTCAACAGGGAGTGGGCAAAACAGGTTTCTGTTTTGATATTAACTATTTCTCAGAATGAATTTTCAAAAAACGGAAAAAAGAATTATCACTCTGAATATGACCTTGGACAATTTGTTGCATATTTAACACTAAAAGCAATAGAACAAGATATTTATGTTCATCAAATGGCAGGATTTTCAAGGGAAAAAGCCGTTGAATTATTTAAAATTCCTGAAGGTTATACACCCGTTACAGTTATTGCTCTCGGTTATAAAAACGAAAACGATGAAGACAAGATTAAGCAAAGAAAGGAATTGAACGAAATAGTTTTTGAAAATTTTTTCGGAAAGTGAAATTAAGGATTGATGAAAATAAAAACCGTACTTTATAAAAGCAATGATAGAGGTTCGACAAAATTAGATTGGTTAGACAGCAAACACAGCTTCAGCTTTGGTGAATATTATAATTCCGGTTGCACACATTTTGGTGCTTTGCGTGTACTTAATGATGATATTGTAGAACCTGGGAAAGGTTTTGGAACTCATCCACATAACAATATGGAAATCATTTCAATTGTTTTGGAAGGCGCACTGGAACATAAAGATAATATGGGGTCTATTCAGGTAATTAAAAAAGATGATGTACAAGTAATGTCTGCAGGTAAGGGTATTTTGCATTCTGAGTATAATCACTCAAATGAGAAAAAAGTAAATTTTTTACAGCTGTGGATTTTCCCGGATAAAAAAAATATTGAACCAAGATACGATCAGAAATCTTTTCCGTTAAATGAGAGACTTGATCAATTAAAAGTTGTTGCAGACGGGAACCAAGGATCAGATGCTTTAACAATTAGCCAAGATGCAAAAGTAATTCTTGGTAATCTCAGTGAAAACAAATCAATCGATTATTCAATAAAGAAAAACAGCGGAATTTATGTTTTTGTTATTGATGGTAGTCTAAAAATTTCCGATAACTTGCTTGAAATGAAAGATACTCTTTCAATTGAAGATATTGATACTATTAACTTTTCTGTAAAACAAATGGCAAATTTTTTGATAATTGAAGTGCCTAAGAATTAAACAAAAGTATTTATCTTATGAAAATTGAAGAAGAGATAAAACAGAAACAATTTAAAAGTGAATACCACAAAGCGATGGTTAACATTATATTCACTTATAATTGGCTGATTAAAAACCAAGTCGAAGTGTTAGAACCATACGGGATAACACTTCAGCAATTTAATATTCTTAGAATTTTAAGGGGACAGTATCCAAAACCATCTACTATTAAACTGATAAAAGAAAGGATGCTGGATAGAATGTCCGACTGCTCGCGTATTGTTGAAAAATTGCGAGCAAAAAAATTAGTTGAAAGGCATTTATGTGTAAAAGACAGACGAAATGTTGATGTATTGATTACTAAAAAAGGGTTGGCTCTTTTAAAAAAGTTGGACAAAATTTTTGAGAAATCAGACAAGAATTTAATTGCTCTTAGCGATAAAGAACTAAAAACATTTAATAAGTTATTGGATAAGTTGAGAAGAAAAAATCTGAAAATTAAAAATAGAGATTATCTTAATACAGCGGACAGGTTAAACAACTCTACTCATAAAAGGCAATTAAATCACAAACACCTTTACAATTTCTTTTAATAGTGATGGCTTGTTTGCAAGAGCAATTATAAAAAATCTGCCGATAGTGCGTTTCTTAGATGGAAGTTTAATCAATGATTCAATCAGTTTGTTAAACTGCTCGTCCGTAAAACTATAAATACCGTCTTTAAGTTTGTCTAAAATTTTATGTTTTTTACCGCGTGCTTTATGCCATTCCTTAGGATATTTTTTAATATAATTCAAATTATTATTCTTGATTGATTGAGCAGCCAATTTTCCTGCAATGCTGCCTCCAATCATTCCGCTTGAAATTCCGCCTCCGCTAAGCGGGTTAACTTGTCTTGCGGCATCACCTACAAGCATAATACCCGGTGCTGCAATTTCTTCTAAAGTAATTACACTGGGTACGCCGCCCGCAACTTGTGTTAATATATTTGCTGTAGGGAAAAATTTTTCTAGATTGCTATTTAAATAAGAAAGAGCAGACCTTTTTTTGCCGATTCCTCCACTTACTCCGAGCCCTATATTAGCTGTGCCTTCACCTTTTGGGAAAACCCAAAAATATCCTTCGGGTGCAACTTCTTTGCCGAAATAAAAAAATAAAGTATCCTGATCGCATTGAACATTTGCAGCGGTTACTTGAAAGCAACATTCCATATCTCTGAAATCTACGCAGGTTTCTAATCCTGCCCATTTTCCCACTCTTGATTCAACACCGTCCGCTCCAATTACAATTTTTGCTCTTACTTCCATTTGTTGTCCACGAAATTCATATTTAACACCGGTGACTTTTCCGTCTTCAAGAATCAATCCATTAACATATGTTCTTGTAAGAATTTCCGCACCTGCTTCAGAAGCGATTTTTGCAAGCTCATAATCAAAGATTCTTCTTTCCAACATATATCCTTCCACTTTGCCCAAATCAATTATCACCTTTTTACCATTGGGTGCAACGAAACCGAATTTTGTTATTTCGGCGTTTATCCATTTGGGGTCAGGTTTTATAAATGCTTCCAACCCTTCTCTATTAATTGCTTCAGCACAGCGAACAGGATAACCAACATCCCTGTCTTTTTCTAAAACAAGAACGGAAGAACCTTCTTTGGCTGCGTACTGTGCAGCTATTGTTCCGGCTGGCCCAGCTCCAACAACTATTATGTCATATTCTTCTTTCAAATTTAATTACCTATTTGTTGACTTGTTTTTCCGGAACACCTTCTTTATCAAACTTGATAACTTCTATTGGACAAGCCCATATACATTTTGAACAATTTGTGCAGCGAGAATCAATAATATAAATTTCAGCTTCTTTTAGCTCTATTGCATCTTCAGGACAGACTCCGACACAGCATCCGCAAAAGTCGCATTTATTGGGTAAAATATCTATTAAAAGTTTTCCTGTTTTAGCTTGTCTGTATTGCATTAATAAACATTTAATTTGGTATAAGTTGATAGTGAAGATAAGAAACGAGAAATTTATATCAAAGAGTATTGATTATCAAAACAAAATAAGACTATGTAATTTAAAATTAATTTGTAAAGCGAATCTTCTACCTCGGCGGTAGACGGGCCAGATTGCTTTGATAAGCCAAAGGGGACTTTCGCTCTACATATTTTAATAATTTTATTTTGTTATTTTAATATTCTTAGTATATGTTGTGGATAAAAGATAAAGTTAAATGAAAAAGCTAAAAGCTGTTTTCAAAATTATAAGACCTCTTAATATTCTAATAACTTTTTTGTCGGTTATTGTTGCCGGAATAATTGCACAGGGTAAGAACTATGTTCCACAAATTTTACTTCTTGTTGCTATTGCTGAATCTCTGACTTTTTCAGCCGGTAATATTATTAACGATATATTTGATATTGAAACAGATAAACTAAACAGACCCGAAAGAGTTTTACCTAAAGGCGAAATAAACAAACAAACTGCATTTATCGTTTATATTCTGTTTGTTTTGTTATCTGGTTTTATTTCATTTTATGTCAACACAGCCGTATTTAAAATTATAATTGGTACCAACATCATTCTTTTTCTTTACTCATTTGTCCTAAAAAGAACTATACTTTTGAGCAATGTAATTGTTGCTTCAGTTGTAGGTTCGGCATTTATCTTGGGTGCTTCCGCAGTTGATAACATAAAAGCAGGATATATTCCTTTTTTATTTGCTCTGCTAATAAATTTCGGAAGAGAAATAGTTAAAGATATGCAAGACATAAAAGGCGACACAGCACAAGGGATGAAAAGCTTCCCCTCTGTTTTCGGTTTTAAATCATCAAAATTGGTTATACTATTATCATCTTTTTTATTGATAATTTTTACATTCTATCCCTATGTTTTTAATTTATACGGTTTAACATATTTCCTTTTTATTTTGATAATTGTTGATCCGTTTTTAATTTTTATTATTTATAAATTATTTAAGAATGATTCAGTTGAAAATCTAAAAAAAATAAGTTTGTATTTGAAGTTAAACATGGTTTTTGGATTAGTAGCAATCTATTTCGGCTAATGAAAAATTTTGATAACTCCTTTCTTTCCGAAAAAATAAAAATTATAGCCGGCTGTGACGAAGCCGGAAGGGGACCACTTGCAGGGCCTGTGGTTGCAGTATCTGTTATCTTCGCAAACGATAAAAAAATTAAGGGTGTGAACGATTCAAAAATATTGACTGAAATTCAGAGAGAAAGATTATTTCCTGAAATTATTAACTCAGCTTTAAGTGTAGGAATCTCCATAATCTCTCACGGAAAAATTGATAAAATAAATATTTTACAGGCATCACTTTTAGGTATGAAAACCGCCGTAAACCGTTTAATAATTAAACCTGATTTAATTTTAATAGATGGCAATAAAACATTTAAATCAAATACAAATAGTATAGCTGTTGTAAAAGGGGATTCAAGATCGTTTGCTATTGCTTCCGCTTCCATAGTTGCAAAGGTTGTTAGAGACAGAATTATGAAAAGACTTGATAAATATTTCCCCCAATATTTATGGGCTAAAAATAAAGGGTATCCTACAAAAGAGCATATAAATGCTGTAAAATTATACGGACCTTCACCGTTGCACAGAAAATCTTTTTTAAGGAACATATTACCTGATTATTACAATGCAAATTTTGAAATTAATATTTAAGTATGTCTGACAAAAAAAAAATAGGAAATAAGGGAGAAGAATTAGCGGCAAAATATTTATTGAAAAAAAATTATAAAATTATTAAAAAAAATTATCGCTACGGTAAAGGGGAAATTGATATAATTTGCTTGGATAATGAAAATAACAATTTGGTTTTTGTTGAGGTGAAATCAAGAACAAATTTGAATTTCGGTGATCCTGTTTATGCGTTGACCAAAAGCAAAATGGGACAATTAAGAAAAATTGCGGATTCATATCTTTACGATAAACAAATTGACGATATTGATTGCAGATTTGATGTTGTTACAATATTATTTCAACCAAAAGAAAAACCTGAAATTAAACATTATATTAATGCATTCTAAGTATTGAGTAAATGAAGTTTATTACTGCATATATAAAATTTGTAGATAATCTGAATGAAAAAATAGGCAATTGGGTATCTTGGCTCACTGCTTTACTTACTCTTGTAGTATGTTACGATGTATTTGTTCGTTATTTTCTAAAGGAAAGCAGTGTCGGATTTCAAGAATTTGAATGGCATTTATTTGCAATTATATTTTTGCTTTCCGCTGCTTATAGCAGCAGTTGAAATTGCAGCGGCTTTTAAAAATTTTTTTCTGTTGATCATTTTCATTTTTACTCCCTTTAATCATTTACAATAATTCATTAAGAAAATACAAATACAAGTCTTAATAAAGATATATAAAAAAACAAATATCACGATTAAATCGTTTTAAAAAATCATTTACAAAATTTATACATTCGGATTACATTCATTTAAAAAATATTTTGTAAATTTATTACTTACCTATTTGTAATTTCTATGAAGACAAAAAAAATAAATAACAATAAAAAGATTGTTGTTAAAGGTGCCAGAGAGCATAACCTGAAAAATCTATCCTTCGAAATACCAAGGAACAAACTGGTTGTTTTTACTGGTGTTAGCGGAAGCGGTAAATCCTCGCTTGTATTCAATACGATTTATGCCGAAGGTCAACGCCGTTATGTTGAAAGTCTATCATCATATGCCCGCCAATTTCTTGAAAGGATAAATAAACCGGATGTGGATTACATTCAGGGAATTAGTCCTGCCGTTGCAATTGAACAAAAAAAAAGGATTAAAAATTCTCGTTCAACCGTTGGAACTAGTACTGAAGTGTACGATTATCTCCGTCTTCTATTTGCACGTGTTGGTAAAACAATTTGTTTCCAATGCGAAAACGAAGTTAAAAAGGACACAACTTCAACCGTAATTAAGTGGCTTAATGACAGGGAAGAGGGAGAAAAATATTTTCTTACTTTCCCCTTAAGAGAGCACGAAGGAAGAACTGTTAAAGAAGAGTTGGAACTTCTTAAAAAAAGAGGCTTCTTTAGAATATTTAACAAAGGTAAAATAATTGATCTTAACAGGGAATATTCTATACCAAAGAAAAAAGCTAATCTAAGAGTTATAATCGATCGTTTCAAAATTACAAAAGATGGGATGAGAGAAAAATTATTTGATTCGATTGAAGTTACTTTTAAAGAAGGTGAAAACAGGCTAATTATTATAAATGCTGCTTCAAACGAAGAACAAAATTTTAACAAATTTTATGAGTGCTGTGGAATAAGATACGAAGAACCTGAACCCAGATTTTTTTCATTTAATAATCCTTTCGGGGCGTGCCCTGTCTGTCAGGGATTTAGCAAGGTCATAGGCATTGATATGAATCTTGTTATTCCTAAACCCGAGCTAAGTATTTCGGAAGGAGCTATCGCACCATTCAGGTCTGAAAAATTCGGTATACATCTAAGGACTTTAATACAAAATGTAAAAGAATATAATATACCTTTAAATAAACCGTTCAATGAATTAAAAGATGACCAGGTAAGTTTAATTAGAAGAGGGTTCGGCAGTTACAAAGGGATTGATAAATTTTTTGAAAAACTTGAACGAAAATCTTACAAAATGCACATTCGTGTTTTACTTAGTAGATATAGGGGCTATACACTTTGTTCAGCGTGCAAAGGTTCGAGATTAAGAAGAGAAACTTTGCAAGTAAAGGTAGGTGGAAAGTCCATTTATGAAATTGTTCAACTGCCTATTGAAAAATCATTAAAGTATTTTAACAGACTGAAATTATCAGAATATGATTTGAAAATCGGAAATAGAATATTACAAGAAATTATAAAACGTCTAACATTCTTAAACAATGTCGGTATTGGATATTTAACACTTGACAGACTAAGCAGTACTTTATCAGGTGGTGAAACTCAAAGAATAAATTTGGCAACATCGTTAGGCTCTTCACTTGTCGGCACGCTATATGTTTTGGATGAACCGAGTATTGGTCTTCATCCGAGAGACAATTCAAGGCTGATAAAAATTCTTAAAAATTTACGAGATATTGGAAACACAGTGCTTGTGGTTGAACACGAACCTGAGATGATTAAAGAAGCGGACTTAATTATTGATATGGGTCCAAAAGCCGGAGAATTCGGTGGTGAAATTGTTTCAATGGGTACTTATAAAGATATTTTAAAAGATAAGAACTCTCTTACAGGTAAATATCTTTCGGGTAAAATGAATATTCCTGTTCCCCAAACGAGAAATATAAATCAGACAAAAGAAATAAAAATATATGGTGCACGGGAAAACAATCTTAAAAATCTAGATGTAAGCATTCCTCTAAATAAGTTTGTTGTAATTACCGGAGTAAGCGGCTCCGGTAAAAGCACACTTGTTTATGATATTCTGTACAACGGGTTGAGTAAAGTATTGGGTATGCCTCGCACAAATACAGGCGCTTATGATAAAATTGAAGGTGCACATTACTTGGACGAAGTTGAAATAGTTAACCAATCACCCATCGGCAAATCTCCCCGTTCTAATCCGATAAGTTATATTAAAGCATTTGAACATATTAGGGATTTATTTGCCCACACACATCAGGCAAGAACAAGAGGATATAAACCCGGGTATTTTTCATTCAATGTTCCGGGGGGCAGATGTGAAACTTGTACCGGCGACGGATTTATAAAAGTTGAAATGCAGTTTCTCGCGGATTTATATTTAACCTGCGAAGAATGTGGGGGAACAAGATTCAAAAAAGAAATTAGGGAAATCACTTATAAAGACAAAAATCTTGTTGATGTACTTAATATGACTGTGAATGAAGCTGTAAAATTCTTTGAAGACGAACCAAAAATATTAAGATACATTAAATTGCTTGACGACGTCGGCTTGGGTTATATTAAACTCGGGCAGCCGTCTAACACACTTTCCGGGGGAGAAGCACAAAGAGTTAAACTAGCCTCACATTTATCAAAACAAAGGGAAAGGAAACACACGCTTTTTTTATTCGATGAACCAACAACCGGACTTCATTTTTACGATATAGACAAACTTCTTACTTGCTTCAATTTGTTGATTGAAAGGGGAAACTCTGTCTTAATTATCGAACATAATTTAGATGTAATAAAATGTGCTGATTATATAATTGATCTTGGCCCCGAAGCCGGAGAAAAGGGCGGTGAAATAGTTGCTGTGGGTACTCCCGAAGAAATTGTTGCAAACGATAAATCATTAACAGGAAAGTATTTAAAAGCTTATCTTAATTAAATTACATTTAATTTTAACTTTTTTCATTACTTTTATTCACACTGTCAATAAAATTTTAATAATAATTCGAATTAAAAGTCTTTTCAAAGCATTACAACTGTTTATAATAATTTGTCTTATTAAGGACAAACAAATAGCCTATTTTGAAATAATTTTTACTAGTAAATCTTATAATTAATTAAAAATGAAAAAATCCATAATATATAGTTTCTCTATAGTTTTTATAACTGCGGTTTCTTTTTTGTTCTTATCGGTAGTTGATAATTCAGAAAATCTAAAAAAGAAAAGTTCTGATGAGACAAAATTCAGAGAACTTTATGTTGATATGTTTAACAATGGGGTCGTAATTATTTATCCAACAAACAATTCATATAAAATTCAGAAAAAATATATAGATAAATTAAAAAATTTACGTTTGTTTTTTAGAGAAATTAAAATGGATATTGTCGCGGATACATCAGTTTCAGACACGTTATTGAAAAACAAAGTATTACTAATTGTAGGTACTCCTAAATCAAATGAATTATTCGGAAGAATAAAAGATAAACTACCAATTAATATATACAATAATGGATTTGATTATGCGGGGTATAAATTTAATAATCCAAATGATATGGGAATTTTTGCTTATAAAAATCCCTTCAATGATAAAAAGATTTCTTTTTTTGTAATTGGTAACGATGATGAATATGTTTTAAAAAACATCCGGCTTAGGTATCTCTCAGGAATTCAAATTAAACGAGATGGAGAGAATTTTGTAATCGGTGAATTTAAGATAGATAAGAGCAACAATTGGCATATAGATAAAAACAAATATTGGGATTTCGGTAAATCAAGAAAAAGTTTCCCTTTTGATTTTGGAAACATTATTTCACATTCAAATTCATTTAAGGCGTCTTCTGTTCAATCAATCAACACCGAACTTAAAAACAAAATTAAAAACTTGGAAAATTTTTTTGGTAATAAATTCATTGGGTCACCTTTTAACTATCATATCTTCGACAGCTTTGAACAGAAGGGGTTGATAATTCAAAACACAGATCTTTCAAATTATGACATTGAAAAAAATTCAGTAAATGTTATTAAAAATGATTGGATAAAAGGCGATGACTTTTCAGATATTGCAGGGTTATTAATTGAAAAAAATTATGGTGAATCAAAGTATAAATTTTTAAGTGACGGTTTATCAACATACTTCTCACAAAATTGGAGAGGGAAAGGTTTTGAATATTGGGCAAGCAAAATTTATTTGTCAAATAATTTGCCTAGCCTTAAGGAATTACTAGATAACAAAATGTATTCATACAATTCAAATTTTATTTCCAATCCTTTATCTGCAACTTTTATTCAGTTTTATATAGAAAAATACGGTAAAGATAAACTCATATCGTTGTTTAAATCCAAAAAGAAAATAAGCAGTAGAATTGTAGAAAAATTAAATAAAGGATGGGAAAATTATTTAAAGAGTTTGAGTAAAAAATATACTGAGCAAATTAAACGTGATAAAGACAATTTTCCTGAGCCTATTTCCGGTTTTCAAAAAGGATTAAGTTATGCACACGAAGGCTACCGAATTCACAACGGCTATCTTTCTAAATCGTCATACGAATCATTAAAGAAAGCCCTTGAACTTGGGGTAAATTCAATTTCAATTATTCCTTTTACTTCAATAAGAAATTCGAAAAAACCTTCACCTTTAAGATTTTGGAGGAGTGCATTTAGTGAAAATGATGAGACAATAATTTATCTTGAACATATTTCAAGAGAATTAAATCTTAACTTGATGTTGAAGCCTCATATTTATATTGGCCGCGGATGGCCCGGGGATATTGAAATGCAGAATGAAAAAGACTGGGAATTATTTTTTGATAATTATAAAAAATGGATAATGCACTATGCAGTTATTGCCGAGATGTACAAAATTCCTATACTTTGTATCGGCAATGAACTGGTTAAAACCACAATTACTCATAACGATCAGTGGTTGGAGTTGATAAATAAAATAAGAGGTATTTATAGCGGTAAGTTGACTTACGGAGCGAACTGGGGTGAAGAATTTGAAAAAATAAAGTTTTGGGACAAATTAGACTATATAGGTATTAGCGAATACTATCCTCTAAGCAAAAAAGAAAATCCCTCAGATAAAGAATTATTTGACGGTGCAAATAGAATTATTGCTAAAATTACTGAGGTTCAAAAAAAATTTAATAAACCGGTAATATTTACGGAAGTCGGATTCAGAAGTTCTCAATATCCGTGGATGACTTCCCACGAAAAAGAAACAAGAAAAAGTATTAATCTCCAAAACCAGGCAAGAAGCTACAGAGCTGTATTAAAAACCGCATACGGTAAAAAGTGGTTGGTAGGTATGTACTGGTGGAAATGGCCGAGTTATCTTTCTGACGGTGGGGACCCGCAAAACGATCTTTACACTCCGCATAATAAACCCGCAGAAGACGTTTTGAAACAATGGTATTCAATTAAATGGAATTAAATTATTTTTCTCTCTTTTTCTCAATAATTATCTTTTTAGAGTAAGCTCAATTATAATTATTTAATTCAAGGATTATCGGTTCTGTATTTTACCATTTTAATTGAAATAATTTATTAATCAAATGTAGAGCGAATCTCCTGATTCGCTCTACAAATCTTTGTATTTTTAACGAGAAATATTAATAAAAGGTTTTATATATTTTGGTTGGTTTTATTTATTGCAGGTCTTTTTGAAACGGCTTGGGCAATTGGTTTAAAAACTTTGAAGGTCTTATAATTTATATTCTATTAACACAAAGAAAAGAAATTATACGTGAATAAAATTCGCTGCGAATGGGCAGGTTCAGATCTATTGTATATTAATTATCACGATAAAGAATGGGGAGTGCCCGTACACGATGAAAGAAAACTTTTTGAAATGCTCATTCTTGAAGGAGCTCAAGCTGGATTAAGCTGGATAACAATTTTAAAGAAAAGAGAAAACTACAAAAAAGCATTCGATAATTTTGAACCCAAAAAAGTTGCCGAATATAAATCTGTTAAAATTAATAAATTATTATCCGACTCGGGAATTGTAAGGAACAGGCTAAAGATTAATGCTGCAATTACAAATGCAACAGTCTTTTTAGAAATTCAAAAAGAATTCGGTTCATTTGATAATTACATCTGGGGTTTTGTAAACAGAAAATCCATTAAAAATAAATACAAAAATCTAAATGAATTACCTGCTTCAACAACATTATCGGACAAAATAAGCAAAGACCTAAAAAATAGAGGATTTAAATTTGTAGGGACAACTATTTGTTATGCATTTATGCAAGCAGTGGGAATAGTAAACGACCACGTAATAAGCTGCTTTAGATATAATTTAAAATAGTTGTTCATTTTTTATATATTTAGACTAACTTATTAATTAGTTAGGTAAATATGATTAGCAAAGACCTCTTAGAAATTTTGTGTTGCCCCGAAACGAAAGCCGATTTAGTTCTTGACGGTAACACACTTGTTTCTGTTGATAAAAAAACTCGCCGGCGTTATAGAATCGAAGAAGATATTCCCATTATGTTGATAGAAGAATCAGAGCAATTAAGTTTGGAAGAATGGGGAAGAATAATGAAGGAACACGGTAAACCTACAGATTAAATTTATGGATCCAATAAATATTATTATCGGACTGAATATTATTGCAACGCTTGGTGCAAATGTATCCGGTGCCAAAAAGGGGTTAAAGTCAAAAATATCAGTAGCAAGAGAAAAACCTCAATCCTATTTACAGCAACTGCCATTGTCACTTTCTACTTTAACACTGATTGTATTAATTATAGGGATTTTTCAAGTCGGCACTTTATCATATAACTCAGAATATAATGTTTTAAGAATTGTGGCTTTATTAGCATATCTTCTTTTTTCTTGGATTCAAATATGGTCTTATAAAACTTTAGGAGAACAATATTCACAGGAAGTTTTAATTTTCAGGACCCATAAAATTGTTAACCAAGGGTTATATCGGGTAATAAGACATCCGCAATATCTTTCACAGATTGTAATTGATTTAGGTGCTGCATTTGCGACAATCAGTTATGTACTGTTACCGTTAGCAATTATTCAAATTCCGCTTTTAGTTTTAAGGGCTAAGTTAGAAGAAAATTTGATGGAGAAACATTTTAAACAAGATTTTATAGATTATAAAAACAAAACAAGATTTATTTTACCCTTTCCAAAATTTTAATGATAAATTATTTTAAGAAAATATCAACCATCATAATTTCTGCAATTATACTCTCATCTTTAATTAGTGTGTATGCACAATATGATGAAGTGAGAATCTATTCGGGGAAAGATGTTTACTCAATACCGGCTGTAACAAAGGGGGATAATGTTTTTTTCTCGGTGGTAGATTTTGCAAAAGCACTTTCTATCAATACATATTTTAATTCAAAGACTAAAAAAATAGAATTGAAATTTTCCGGTTATAAATTAAAAATAACTGCCGGAAATCCATTCTTTATTTTTACATCTAAGATTACAAAAAGAAGAGAAATTCATCAAGTGCCAAGCTCTTCTTTTATAATAAGGGATAAAATATTCGTATCGCTAAAATACATTCTTCCTTTGTTGAAAAGATCCTTGGCAAAAAATTTAGTTCTTAGAGGCAAGTATAAACTTATAATCGGTAAAAAAACAAATATTCCTGAAAATATAATTGTTACAAAACCTCCGATTAAAAGATATAAATACGGAATAACGGGAATCAGTGTAAGTGATAAATCAAACGGTACGCTTGTTAGAATTAAATCCAAACAAAAAATAACAACTTATAACAGCACTTTTAACAATGATGAATTAAGAATTATATTCAGAGATGTCAATGCAAAAACAGAAGATATTAAATACAACAATTCAAGTAATTTTATTGAAGACATCATTGTAAGAAATATAAATGAGGATACTGAATTAATTATTAAAGTCGGAGATGATTATATCTCTAACGATGTAATAAATGCGAACAAAGGGAATGATATTCTAATATTACTTCATAATAAAATACTTACAACCAGTACAGAGGTGGATAAAAATAAACAGAAATGGAATTTTGATGTAATTGTAATAGATGCCGGACACGGTGGAATTGACGGCGGAACTTACGGGGTTTACGGGATAAAAGAAAAGGACGTTAATCTTGCTATTGCATTAAAGCTGGGGAAACTCCTTGAAAAAAATATGAAAGATGTAAAGGTCGTTTATACAAGAAAATCTGATAAAGCTGTTGATTTGTATGAAAGAGGAAAATTTGCGAACGAACAGGGAGGAAATCTATTTATATCAATCCATGGTAATGCAACGCCGAGAAAACCCAGTTCAGCCTCTGGTTTTGAAATTTATCTTCTAAGACCCGGAAAAACAAAACAAGCAATTAGTATTGCTGAAAGAGAAAACAGCGTAATTAAATATGAAAAAAACCCTGAAAGATATAAAAAGTTAACGGCTGAAAATTTTATTCTTGTCAGTATGGCTCAATCTTCATATATGAAATATTCAGAAAAATTTTCTGATTTGCTTAACAGAGAAATGAGCAGGATTGTAAAACCAAAATCACGGGGGATTAAACAAGCAGGTTTTTATGTGCTTGTCGGCGCTTCTATGCCAAGCGTGTTGATTGAAACCGGATACCTATCCAACAAAAATGATGCTCGGTATTTGAACAGTAAAAAAGGGCAGGACCAGATAGCCAAAGCAATTTATAACAGCATCAAATTATTCAAAAAGCAATACGAAAAAAGTCTTTCTTCGGAATAATTTTTTCACTTTAGAGAACTTGCAAATAAACTATGTTCATATAATCCTGACTAACTTACGACTTAAGAAAAATTCAAATATTGTTAATTGGAAGTACAAAAAGTAAGGTAAGAGGGAGATTAATAAAATGAAATTAAAAGGTATTTATTAGCCTAAGGCTACTTTATTCGATAACTCGTTAGTATCATCCGGTTTTATAGGAAAGTGTTTACTTAAAAGTGAACCTATTTCATCTATTCCGTAAATAATTCCTTTACAAAAATTACCTTTTATAAACATTCTCTGCATTTCATCCTTTATTCCATCCCAAGTATTTTCAGGAACAATTTCATTTATACCTTCATCGGCTAAAATGTAGAACTGCTTTTTTTCTAAAAGAATAAAAATAAGAATTCCTGTTTTATCCCTGGTTTTATAAACGCCGAGTTTATAGAACTCTTTTTTAGCTAAGTCATAAACGGAAGATGTTAAAAATGTTTTTTTCTCTTTAATGCTGACACAAATTTCACCGGCGGTAGATTTTTCTGATTCTTTAATTTTATTTGAAATGCGAAGCAGCTCGTCGTCGGAAAGATAGTTGTAAATAAGTCTTTTTTGCATAAGTGTAAATTATTTTAACGGAAAGGTATAAAAGAAAGGTGCTTTTAGCAATGGATTTTAATTAAAATAAGAAACCCAGTCCGGCCCACCTACCTTAATACGAAGTACGTTGGACAGTCAGCTGCCAGACTGGGTTTCTGAATGTTCCCACCAAAATGTGTTTTTTATAATTTTTTAATAACGTTGATATCTCCCCCTGAAGTACTCGCTCTTAAGTCCGGTCCTCCGCCGTTTATATCAGCAATTATTTTTGAGTTTGATTTCTTTTCAACATTGGTAAGATTGTGTTCGCATTTTACGAAACCACCTGATGTAATTAATCTTGCTGAAGCTTTAAAATCGCTTGGCAATTTTAGCAATATATCACCGCCGGAAGTATGAACATCGATACCCAAATTTTTACCGGTATAGCTTCCTAAAATATTACCTCCTGATGTACTTGCTTCTATCTTTGTATTTGCAGCAGAAAAAGTGATATCCCCGCCGGATGTTTTTGCAATAAGATTTCCTGTAATATTTGATGCTTTAATATCCCCGCCGGATGTTTTTAATGTAATATCACCCTTTACATATTTTGCAATAATGTCTCCGCCGGAAGTAGAAACATATACATCTCCAGTAATATCCTGTAAATTGATATCCCCTCCGGATGTTTTAAGTTTGTGTTTTCCGTCAACAGCTATTAAAAAAATATCTCCACCGCTTGTGTGAATTTCAGTATTGAATTTACCCGGGACTTTAATCTCAAATCTTAAACGTATGCCTCTGGTGAACCAATTTGTAAATGTGCCTTTCTTTTTAGCAGTAACAGTTATATTTCCGGAATTTTCATCAAAATAAAATTTAATTTTTTCTTCTGCTTTGTTATTTCCAAGCACTTTAACGTAAACTTCATCCTTTGTCCAAGATGAAATTTCAACATCCCCCATGGATGCATTAACTTTTATTTTTTTGCCTGTTTCTGTCTTAAAAGTTTTTTCATGCAAAGTTTTTAGATTAGGATTATCTTTAAAGTAATCGTGGTTATTATATTTACAAGAAAAAGCAGTTGAACTGATAAAAACGACTAAAATTAATAAAAAAGGTAAAAAAGAAAAATCTCTTTTTTTCATAATTATCTCCAAAATATTGTTATATAATATACGTTAGACTGTATACAGTTAAAAAAGGTTACTTTTATTATTATTTATTTGTTAGATATATATTTGTCGAATTCTTAATATTTAATAAAAAATAATCCATTTGCCTTATTGCAATTTATTATTCTAAAAAATTATATTTCTTTTAAAACACAAAAGATTATTTTATTCTTGATATAACACTTATTTTTTTTTATTATGATTTTATAATCATATAATACTAAGCCCATATTATAAAAAACTCTTAAATAAATTTAAGTTTTAAATAATTAATATCTTAGTAATATTTTTTTGGAGGAATAATGAAAATATTAAAAAACTCATTAATATTTTTAGTTTTAATCTGTTTCTTAGTGTTGGGAACAGAAAGTTTTGGGCAAAGATGGATGCTAACTTTTTCAAAAGGTACAGGTTATGGACCGCAGGCATATAATTGGACATCCAAGGGTGTTGACAATGCATCCGATAAAATTAAAGACAGATGGGATGCTGATTATGATGTTGTTGATTTATCTTTTGGAAATGATACCTGGTTAATTTCTTTTGCGAAAAAAAGCGGTTATTCTAAGCAGGCTTATAATTGGACTCAAAAAGGAATCCGCAGAGCATCAGACTTACTTAAGGATAGATGGGATAATGGATATGATGTTACAGATATTGCATACGGAAATGGTACTTGGTTCATAATCTTTTCAAAGGGTACGGGTTTTACAAAGCAGGCTTACAATTGGTCAAGTAAAGGTGTTGAAGATGCTGCCAAGAAAATTAAAGACAGATGGGATCAGGGTTATGACTTAACCGATCTTGAATACGGCGATGGTTATTGGTTTATGATTTTTTCTAAAAGTACAGGATATTCAACCCAAGCATACAACTGGACTCAGAAAGGATTTGACAATGCAATAGATAAAGTTAAAGACCGCTGGGATGACAATTATAGAATTACCGATATGTCCTATGGTGACGGAACTTGGTTTATGATTTTTGCCAAAGGTACGGGTTATTACAAACAAGCTTACAATTGGATGAAATCAAGAAGCGATATCGGAGATGCTTTTAAAGACAGATGGGATGGCGGATATAAACTTACAGGAGCTTCTTTCGGTTACTAAGTTAAATAAAATAAATACACTACTTGCAAAAGTCCTTTTTCATTTATTTGAAGAAGGACTTTTTTTTGTTTATTAAATTAAGTGTAAACCACACCATCACCGTTATCAAAATAAAAGCCGCGTTTTTGAATGAAAGTGATTTTTCGATTGATTAAAATTAGACTTAAAAGCCCCTCTGTTCCCTTTGTCCCATATAGCACGGCTCTCAACTATTTTGGGCGACCTATATTTTGAGGCAATGACTACTTTCTCAACTTTATCATAATTACATTAATTATGAGTCAATTCTAACAATTCTCAAATGATGGTTTATGCTTGACATTCATATCGAAAAAGAGTACTTTCACTTTATATGTAGTAAAATAAACGTAAATATAAAGAATATGTAGTAAACACTTTATTTATCTGCAGAATTATTTCTAACTATTTATAAACTATAACTTGGAAAGTATTTGATGAGTGTTAGTCAGATAAACCCGATCTTTATGATAAATAAACGCTACAACTCTCTAAGTAAGTCTGAAAAGAGTGTTGCTGAATATATACAAAAGCACATGGACGAAGCAGTTGTCTTAACTTTGCAGGGGCTTGCGAAGAAATGTGATACTAGTGACGCAACAGTTCTTCGTTTCTGTAGGTCTTTAGGATATATGGGTTTTGCTGACTTTAAAATCTCGTTGGTACCTGAACTACTTCGCAGCGGCAAAAAAGTTTATTTGGAAGTGGACAATAAAGATGGTGCAGGAGATATTAAAGAGGGATTTAAAAAGAATTTTATTAATCAGGCTGAATCAACACTTAATAATTGTAATATTAAAATATTGAGTTCGCTGGCTTTAAAGATTTCAAAAGCAAACAAGGTAATGATTATTGGCTTAGGCGGTTCCGCTGGGGTTGCACAAATCTTCTGTGATTCTCTCAATAGTATCGGTATTTTCAGCAGCTTTTTGCAAGACCGCTCAATAATTCAGAATGTTGTTCCCATGTTGAAATCAAATGATGTATTAGTGGGTATATCTCACTCAGGGGATACTGAAGAGATAGTTTCAGCTATAAAAACAGCTCGGGAATACGGAGCTTTAACTATTGGAATAACTAATTTTTTACCATCCGGATTAGCTGATGCAGCACAATTTCCACTTTTAACCGTTGTCCCTTCTAATTTATTGGGAAGTTATTCCTGTCTGGCAAGAATCTCGCAACTAGTTATTCTAGAATTGATTCTTTATGAAATTTCTAAGTTGTTTAAATTCGATAACTCTAAATTTAATTCAAAACAAAATAGATCATTTGTTCTATCAAATAATTAAACTTTCCTTAGGAAAAGGAGTTAAAATTTAAGGAAATTCAAATAAAAAAATTTAATAAACCATTTAATTACAGGAGTAAAAATAATGAGAAAATCTATATTATTTTTGTTAATGGGTATACTGATTTTATTTAGCACAACAAACATTAAAGCAAATGTTTATGCCTCTGCCATAACAGTAAATTATACTGGTACTTTTCCTGCTAATATATCATACAACCTCAATCAACCTGCAACTCAGGTTACAATAACAATTTCGGAAGTTGGTGGATCTGGAGTAAAGACTATTACAATAACAACAGGTAATGGTGTAATGGTTGGATTTAACGATGTAGATTGGGATGGATCTTTAGATGGGGGAGGAACAGCTTCAAGTGGTGTTTGGGAAATCAAGATAAAAGCCGAAGATTCTGTTGGTTCAGACGGGTATGAATTACTCAGTTATGATACAGGTCCGGACAGCTGGTATTGGAGTTCATCCGGGGTGGCTGGCAACAAGAACCAAAATAGCATTTATTTTGGTATGGCTTATGTTACAGAACGAACTGGCGGTACTTCGGGAAATCCAGGCGGTGAATTAACTATAAAAGGTCTGTATTTGCACGATTCTTTTGGAAAATATTTTGGAGGCCTGCAGAATAGCGCTTATGCAGAAGGAAATTCGGTAATTCCGTGGGCTACATTTGCAACTGACGAAGGTTCTCCTTTTGGAGTTACAATAGGTCCGGATGATAGAGTGTATTGTTTTGTAGTTCCAAGCAACCGTGATCCTGTTAAAATGGGTGGAGTAGCTGTTGGCGATGCCATGTGGTCTACCGCTAGTGTAGAAACCATTCTGGATTTCAATACTCAGGACAACCATAATAGTATATCCGACGCAATAGTTGTTGGTTTGGGTTCAGCACGTATGCTTTATACAGTTGAACAAATAAGTCTAAGAACAGGCTCAGATAATGATAGCGCAACAGATGGGGATGGATTTGACACTTCTCAAGTAAAGAGATATGCTCTTGGTACATCCACTGGTTTATTCACAGGAGCCGGTGAAGTAGTTATTCCAGTTTCTACGATGAAAAATGCATTTCGTATAGAAATGGATGCTGCCGGTTTCCTTTATGTAGTGCAGCAATCTTATGATACATTAGCAGTAGCGGGTAATATCTACGGGTTAAGCAAGTGGGATATATCATCATTACCGGCAACTAAAGTATGGAATATAGGTTTAGATGATGCGCCTGACCATGAGAATACCACAGCCAACACCGTGAATGCTCGCGCAACAAATTTTAATGGGATTGGACTGGACGAGGCAAATGGGATTGTTTATGTTACTCGTAAAAGTTCAGCACGACCATTACACAATGTCATGGCATACGACATGTCTACAGGAGCCTTTTTGAGCAGTTTTGCATCTGCAGAATCTGTAGTTGGTGGAGTTACTACAGATCTTCCTGGTGGAGGAGGTGGTAGCATTCGTGATGTAAATGTTGATGCTGCTGGTAATATAATGATTGTAAATTCTTCTTTTGAAGCATTCAGAATGTACTCACCACCGCAAGGGGCGAATAGTTTTACTACTACCAGCCCTATTAAGATTGATGTTACTAATGGTGTAACCGGTGTAGAAGAAATTTCTTCTGGATTACCAACCAAGTTCTCTTTAGGGCAGAATTATCCTAATCCATTCAATCCAACTACAACTATCAACTTTGCGATTTCTAAAAGTGAATTTGTTACAATGATAATTTACAATGCTTTAGGGCAAGAAGTTTCTACGGTTGTAAACGAGTTCCTTAATGCAGGATCTTATAAAGTAAATTTTAATGCTGATAAATTAGCATCTGGCATGTATTTATATAAAATTACAGCGGGTAAATTTACTAGTACTAAAAAAATGTTGTTGTTGAAGTAAGTACAATTATAGTTGTATGTTCATTTGTTTATGAATATATAATGATTATTTAGTAATCAATGGGCAGAGGAAATAACTTCTGCCCTTGAATACTCACCTGTTTTAAGTAATGTAGTTGTTTGTATTTTGTCAGTGATTTAATGATAATGATAACATAATTTTTATTGAGAATAAGAAAATAAATTTATTAAAAATATGCGCATAGATATTTTTTATTCCTTACACAAGGTTACTATTCTATTTATTGTACTAATGAGTATTAATTTAGTATTTGCCGGCACAACAGGAAAAGTAAAAGGACATATTTACGATAAACAAACCGGGGAAGCACTAATTGGTGTAAACGTATGGCTTGACGGAACATCTCTGGGTACAGCTACCGATTCAGAAGGTTTTTATATAGTCTTAAATATTCCACCGGGAAAATATAATCTAAAAGTTTCTTACATTGGTTATAAAACTAAAATAGTTAAAGTTCAAATAAATGTTGACTTAACAACTACTCAAAACTTTAATTTAACTATAGAAACTATTGGCATTGAAGAGATTTATGTTGTTGCAGATATCCCCATAGTTAAGATGGACCAAACGAATACTGTAGCTAATATGAACGCAGATCAGATAGACGAACTACCCGTGCAAGAATTGAAAGACTTAGTTCAATTACAAGCTGGTGTGGTTATTGATACACGGGGTGGTATACATATTCGCGGAGGAAGATCTAGCGAAGTTGCATATTTGGTGGACGGAGTGCCTATAAGTGATCAGTTTTCCTCTGAAGGTGGCAGCCTTATTAATATACAAAGCGGCAATATACAACAGTTACAGGTAATCAGCGGTACATTCAATGCTGAGTATGGTCAGGCACAAGCAGGAGTAATTAATGTAATTACTAAAAACCCGGCAAAATTTTATTCCGGCTCAATTACAGGTTTTCTAGGAGACAGAGTAACTAATAATAGTAGTCCCTTTGTTGGCATAAATTCATTACGTCCATTCAATGAAAAAAATATTGAAGGATTTTTTAGCGGACCTGTACCTGGTATAAGTAATTTGGGGCTTTATGCTTTCGGTCGATATGTATCAGACAATGGTTATTTATTTGGTGAGCGGTTAGCAAGACCTGAAGATGCGTGGAATATATTTGCATATGAAACCTGGTTTAGAAGAAGCTTCCCTAATGATCCCAGCGTTCAAAGCGATATAATTGCAATACCCGATTCACTTCTAACTGGAGACAACTCTATAGTGGCTATGAATCCGAGGGAACGTACTTTCCTAAATTTTAAACTCAACTACGCAATAACACCTTTAATCCGATTAGGTTATAACGTCTTCTTTCAAAACGAAACTGGGAAAAATTATGATGATAACTATAGATACACACCGGATGCACTGAAAAACATTGAGAGCAGAAGTCAGATTCATATACTCAATTTTAATCACACATTAAATGCAAGATTTTTTTATGATCTTAGTGTAAGCTACATATCGCGACGTGAAAAATCATTCCTTTTTGAAGACATTGTTGATCCCCGATTGCAAACTGTATCACCTACTAAAAATAGATTTCATCTTGGCGGAACTAAAGCAGGTATTGATATTGTAGAATACGATAAGTTATTGGCAAAGTTTAATTTAACCTGGCAGATAGATGATTATAACCTCCTAAAAATTGGAGGTGAAGTATCTAAGTACAAGATTTTTACAAGTAGCATAACACCAGAATTTTCTTCTGATCCATTCTTAGGATTTAATTTTTTTCCATCTACTCCAAATCTTTCTTTTGCAGATTTTTTACGTCTATCAAGACCAGCTAAATTAGTAACGCCGCAATTAACTACTACAGGAGAAACAGGATTTAGTAATATTCAGTATGAACATAAACCACTGGAATTTGCAATATTTGTACAAAATACTTTAGAACTTGATCAACTTATAATAAATGCAGGATTAAGGTTTGATTTGTTTGATCCTGATCATCGAGCACTCACTAACCCTAGAGTTACCCCTGGTATAGGCAGTGTGAGCCTGCTAAGTGCAACTACTTTAGAACCTGTGAAGATTCAAACTAATATTAGTCCGAGGTTTGGTATTGCTTACCCAATTTCTACAAATGGAGTAGTGCATGTTGCCTATGGGCATTTCTTTAAAACTCCTCCTTTTGAATTTATTTATGATAATTCTGAGTATAAAGTTAATGGTATTAATGGTCCAATTGTAGGTAACGCTTTACTTAAATCACAAAAGACAATTGCATATGAAATTGGCTTACAACAGGAAATATTTCAAAATTTCAGTATTGATGTAACGCTATTTTATTCTGACTTTAGCAATCTTATTGGTCTCGAAGTTGTTCGGCAGATTGGTAACGTAAGCAGTTATTTGCAACGAACTAATATTGATAAAGCGTCAAACAGAGGATTCACAGTAGCTTTTGAAAAACTACCTGGTGGCGGTCTGTTTTCCGGTTCCATTGACTATACATTTCAATCTGGTTTAGGTAGCGAATCCGATCCGAATAATATTGCAATTATTCAAACTGCAGGCGGGGGAGGCGGTGCTATAAAAGATGCTACAAAAGAGTTCATACCACTTGATTGGAATCAAACACATACATTAAATGCAACTTTAGCAATGAACTTTGATTCGTGGACAATAAGTGCAATTGGTCGCCTTCGGAGCGGTCAGCCATATTCTCCTACTGCCCTTAGGATAAATATACAGTCTACGTTTAGAAATAGTGAAAGTAAACCCTTAAAGCATAATCTCGATCTGTTTGTTAGGAAAGGATTTAATCTTGGAAACACAAAAATTGCTTTATTCTTACGCATTTTCAATGTATTCGATCAACCTAATGAATTAACTGTTTTTTCAGTTACAGGTACTGCCAACAGAGATCAAAGATTTGCAATTGAAGAACAATTAGATAGAGATAGACTTGTAGGGTTATTTACTCTTCAGGATGTTGACACTCATCTGGACTGGTTTTCGCAGCCACGTAGAATTGAGCTTGGTTTTACTTTTTCTTTCTGAACTCATAAATTTTATTTTTTTGAAATGGAATTGATAATTTAATTTTAATATTTAAGGAACAATAGTAGAAATTGAAAAAAAAGAAGCTGAATATATTCAAGATAATTATATGAAAAATTTATTTATATCTTTTAAAATAGTTGTTATAGTATCGTTGCTGTTAGTACCATACTTACAAGCACAGAAAAAAAGCGATGAAAATAAATTATCCAAACCAACATTTAGCTTCTTCCTAAACCGAACCGGTATACATACTGGGAATCTAATCCGAACTGCTTTTTCAAATTATGGAAACCTTGGAAGCCGTACTCTTCAGGAAGCTAGAATGGAATGGCCGGTGGGTAGTGGAGTAACATACGGATTTGAATTCATATTCTTTGTAGCATCAGAAGTAATAACCGATAACGGTGATACCATTCATATCATAAGTGATAGGTATAGCGGCAGTGCACGTGATGTGCCATCACCAGAGGACCATAATTGGGGATGGGAGCCATTGGCAGGTTATTTTAATGATGGAGATATCTTTTTAGGCGTTAATGAGGATCTCAATAATAATGGAATATTAGATCCGGGAGAGGATTTGAACAACAATGGGGTGCTCGATCTTGAGCTAATAAACAGAGTAGAATACCCCGCTATGAGTCATCTTCCGGAAACCTGGCCTTTTGATTGGCCGGAAGGTAGTTTCCCGGGTGATCCCGGCACACGCCGTAATAAATGGAACGGGTTGTTTGGTGCTTTTGTACGCGCAGATCAAGAAAGTTATTATTTGATGGATGATCGAAGTAACGATGAATTTCCATATTTCCCATTTCCTGAAAACACTAAACCGTTTCTTGAAGGTGGCAGACGGGGTGTTGGGCTTGAAGTAGAAGTGCGTAATTTTCAGTGGAGTAATCCTCTTGCAGAGGACATTTTAATTTCAATTTACATTATAAAAAATGTCAGCGAAAAACCCCTGAATAAAAATATAGTAGGTATGTATGTGGATGCCGATATTGGACGTTCAGATTCGGACGATGACGCTTCATCATTTGATATTGTTGATGATATAACTTTTCAGTGGGATCTGGATGGTTTAGACTTACAGGGCAGACAAACAGGGTATTTTGGATTCGCCTTTTTACAAAGTCCCGGTCTTATAGATGGTATAGATAACGATGGTGATGGAATGATTGACGAAAGTCAGGATGATGGGATAGATAATGATAATGACTGGAGGACATTTTCAGATGACAATGGCAATGGGATTTGGGATCCTGGAGAGAGGTTGAACGATGATACCGGTTCAGACGGTTTGATTCCCTTTGATCCTGGCTATGATGGTCCTGACCCTGATGGTACACAAGGAAATGGATTGCCGGATCTTGGCGAACCAAATTTTGAGTTTACAGATAACGATGAGATTGATCAAATTGGTTTAACAAGTTTTTTTGGTGGTGGTACTGGCGGAACATTTGTGCCTCGCGATGACGAAGACTATTGGCAAACGAAAATTCAACCCGGTCTGTTTACCACAGCTACTTCAGGATTTGATATTGCATTCAGCTATGGCAGCGGTTTTTTCAGTATTCCATCCGGTTCATCGGAAAGTTTTGCAATTGCTAGTTTGTTCGGTAATGATTTTGATGATATTCTACGAAACAAAAGAACTATGCAAAGAATTTATGATGCTGATTTCAATTTTGTAAAACCGCCATTAGTTCCATCTCTTAAAGCTATTGCAGGTGATGGCAAGGTTTATTTATTGTGGGATGATGCATCTGAAAATTCACGGGATCCCATTTATGGCGAAGATTTTGAAATGTATAAAATATACCGTTCTACCGATCCATTTTTTAACTCAATTAAAACTATTACCGATGCATTTGGTAACCCTCTATTATGGGAACCTATAGCTCAATTCGATTTGAAGAATGGACTTTTTGGTCCGCATCCAATACAACTTGGAGGATTAGGTGTCAGTTATGATATGGGAAATGATTCAGGGCTTCGGCATTCATATATAGATACTTTGGTTGATAATGGACGAACTTATTATTATGCGGTTGTTGGAGTAGATCAGGGATACGATATAGATTTTTTCGTTAGAGGAATATCAGCAATAGAGAATTTAGAACCTATCTCTCCTAGTGAATCAAGTAAAAGGATAGAGGTTGACATTCTTGGAAATGTGATTTCATTAGATATAAACGTGGCTGTTATAGTACCAAGAGAACCGGCAGCAGGAAACCAGCCACCGGTTATAGAAAGCGCAATAAAGCATTTAACAGGAAACGCAACGGGTTCTTTATTGGTTGTGATTGCAGATCCGGAAAAGGTTAAGGATAGAGATTATAAAATATTCTTCGTTGATGATTCAACATTGGAACACCTTACAAAGGAATTCACTATTCTTGACAAGGCAACGGGCGAAATATTATTGACGGGCAGCTCTAATCTATTTGGTTCCAGTATACTTGAAAAACAGGTAGTAGAAGGTTTAAAGTTTAGCTTTGATAATGATGAATTACCAGAGATCAATAGTATGGAATGGACTGGCAAAAGTAATTTTAATGTGGATATAAATGATTCCCCACAACTTCGTGTACCAATTAACTTTGAAATTCGGTTCTTTGATGAAATTGTTGACACATCATATGCCCAGCTTGTTAGATTTCGCATACCGGTTAATTTCCAGGTTTGGAATATCACAGAAAATGTAAAGATGGAATTTCTATTTGTTGAATCGGGTACTGGCCAAGAAAATATGATAACCCCAGGAGATGTATTGACTCTAATTGCAAAACGACAGGGATTTAATGTTTCAACAACGTGGAGACTTGAGTTTGGTATTACAAAGGGGTTAGCTCCCATCTTACCAGAAGGCGGGGATATTTTACTGGTACAAACGTACAAACCTTTTTCTTCTGAAGATGTTTATGAATTTTCTTCGGTTGGTTGGCGATCTGCTAAAGAACAAAACGAGAGTTTATTGGATAATGTATTCGTAGTTCCGGATCCGTACGTAGGTGTAAATTCTCTGGAGTTTAAACTATCATCTGCATTATCCGGAAGGGGAGAACGCCGGGTTGATTTTGTTAACCTGCCAAGGCAATGTACCATTCGAATTTATACTGTAAGTGGAAAATTTGTAAGACTTATAGAGCACAATGCCGGGCAAGATAATGGTCGTGAATCCTGGAATTTAACAAGTACGGATGGACTTGAGGTATCTTACGGTGTATACTTCTTTCACATAGATGCCCCTGGAATTGGTCAAAAAGTAGGCAGATTTGCTATAATAAAATAAATGATTTTTTTATAAATTATAAGAAATTTTAGAGACAACCTAAATGCATATATTGATTAAAAAAGAAAGCAAATTATTATTTCTAAATAGGATATATAAATTGTTTGATAATTTCAATTCAAAAGATATAATTTATTTTTCGTATATTTTAGTTTTTATAATACTATTTGTAGCATCAAATAAAATCTTGGCACAAAAGGACGGACCATCAAGTGGTTCTAGTTCGAGTGGAACAAATGTTGGAACTACGGCTGCGGCTTTCCTTGAAATTGGGGTAGGTGCGAGGGCACAAGCAATGGGAGGTGCTTTTACTGCTATAACACAAGATGCTACTTCAATGTATTGGAACACTGCAGGTATAGGCAGGCTTACCGGGCTTGAAGCAACCTTTTCACACATTAATTGGATACTGGATACTAATTATGATTACTTCGGTATTGCTACATCAATTAATGAAAATTTTTCTGTTGGAGCTAACATTACGATTTTTGGTGTAGGCGAGCAACCGGTTCGTACAGTGAGACTTGTTGATGGAACCGGCGAATTTTATACTGCACAGGATGTAGCTATTGGTGTTTCATTTGCTATAAATCTTACAGACAGATTTTCATTTGGAATTAATACAAAATTTATTAACCAAAGAATTTGGCATAGCAGCGCATCAGGTTTTGCAATTGATGTTGGTGCAATATACCTGACACAGTTTAAAGGATTACAATTGGGTTTCAGCATTTCTAATTTTGGCACAGATATGCAGATATCGGGAAGAGATTTGCTTAATGTCGTTGATCCGGATATTATTAATGAAGGAGTGGATAATCTTCCTGTCAACTATGAAACCGGTTCATTTGCGCTCCCACTGTTGTTCAGGTTCGGTGTTTCCTATCAGTTGATTCTAAGTTCAATCAGTTCAGAGATGACATTTGCTGTCGATTTACTAAAACCTAATAACGATCAGGAGAGCGTAAACCTTGGGATGGAATATTTAATTTTCAACACCTTTGCATTACGTGCAGGTTACAGATCACTTTTTCTTGATGAAAATACCGGGGGTCTGTCTTTTGGTTTTGGTTTAATATTATCTCCTTCGAATTCAAAATTTGAAGTGATTGTTGACTATGCCTACGTTGATTTAGGATTGTTAAATGCTGTCCATAATTTCGGGCTGAATCTTCGCTTCTAATTTACATAGAGGATTCAGTTTTAACGGGGCAATAAATTTTAGATTATGAGGAACCTAAAAATCACAATCATCAAGTCTTTTATAGTTTTCTTCATCCTGCTGTTAATTCCTAGTGCATGTAGCACAAATGAATCAGAATCTGATCCGGATATTGTTGCGTATGTTGGAAAACAAGAGATATCTGCAAGAGATTTCCAATTGAATTATGAATTTGGATTCGCACTTTTAAAAAAAACAAATGATAGAAAATATTTTTATCTCAAATATATGATTAATGAAGCATTGTTATTTCAGGAAGGATACCGCCTGGGTTTGGATGAATCGGAAAGAGTTAAAAACCAAGAAGCTAAACTTTTGGAAGAGCTACTTGTTGAAGAACTCTTTAGAAAAAAAGTGGATGAAAGTATCATAATTTCTGATGATGAAATAAAAGATGCGATTACAAAATCAACTGTAAAATGGAAATTACGATATTGGGTAGAGTTAAATTCAAAAGATGCTTCCGATATTTATAATTCCATGCAAGTAAGTGGTTATACAAAAGTAGTACAAGAAATATTAGCCAACAATCCGGAAGAAAATCGTGATCTAAAAGATTTGGAGACTGGATATTTAACATGGTTGGATATTCTACCTGAATTACTTGAGAAAATAAAAAATCTTGAAATAGGTGAAATTTCAAAACCAATTGAATTAAAAGGAGTTTATTTGCTTGTGCAGATAACGGATATTATTAGAACCGGAATATCGGACTTGGATTATGAAAACACATATAACAGATTTAAACAAATTCTTTTTTATCGTGAACAAAAGGTAAGAGCCGCAAGCTTTGTAGCAAATTTTATGAATCCCAAAAATGTTATTGCTAAAGGAGATGAATTTAAAATCTTAGCGAATGCCTTAACAGAATGGAAACAGAAAAGTTCTAATTCAAATAGTTTTTTAGAAAGTGTAGAGAAAGCAGGTAAAACTAAACCGGCATTATTGAAATTGAAAAATAATTTGGAAACAACTTTTATTACATTTAATGATGATCATTGGACAGTAAAAGAATTTTTAAACAGGTTTGATCCACATTCCATCAAAGCTAAACCATTAGATAAACAGTTATTTCGGAAACAACTTAAACATCAAATAGCAATTATTATACGCAATTACTTTTTTGTGAAGGAAGCAATATCCCAAGGATTGGATAGATCAGAAGTAGTTGTAAATCAATTAAAAGCCTGGCGTGACAAATGGGTTTATGAAGAAGCGCGGCGCTTTTATACTATGGATATAAAAATTGATGCTACAGAAGCTAAAAAATATTTTTACGATCATTTGTCCCGCTATGTAACTCAAAACAGAGAACAGCCGAAGTTTAGTGAATTTGTAAATCAAGTGAAGCGTGATGCTTATATAGAACAAGCTAAAAGACTTCTTGAAACAAAGATTGAACAGCTTAAAAAAAATACTTTAATCAAAATAAACAGAACGGTACTTGATACTATCACGGTTTCAGATTCGGATAAATCTCGCGCCACAAATGTTTTTTTATTTAAAAGTAGTAGTGGTAGATTGGCTTTTCCCACAGTTGATCCTGCTTGGGGGTTATAGAGTAAAGTTAAATAATTGAAAAGTACTTTCTATTGTTTTTCGGAAACACTTAATTAAGAGGTATAACAAATTTCATCATTATCAGGTCTAAAATTTGAAAGATGTAATCGTAGGATTTAAAAAGGATCCCAAATATGAGTTTTGGCGGTTGAGGGTTTTTGGTATTACCTGGCTCGCTTATGCCGGCTTTTATTTAACCAGGGCATCCTTTTCTGTTGCAAAAATTGGAATTCTTGAGGACCCTAATCTATCATTAACAGTTGAAAATATGGGTGTGATTGATGGTATATATTTGACAGCATATGCTGTCGGTCAATTTGTCTGGGGAATGTTGGGTGATAAAGTCGGTACACGTAAGATTGTGCTTCTCGGTCTTTCAATGTCTATCATTGCTGGTTTTGCAATGGGGGTCTCTTCTATTATGCTTGCTTTTGGTGTGTTTGCTCTTCTTCAAGGATTAAGTCAATCAACAGGTTGGGCACCGCTTACAAAAAATATTACTAACTGGTTCTCGCTAAAAGAGCGTGGAGTAGTTATGGGCTGGTGGGCAACTAATTATACAATTGGTGGGTTAGTAGGCGCTCCGCTTGCAGGATTAGCAGCAGCATATTTTCTGGATTGGAGATATGCCTTTTTTATTCCGGTAATTGTTCTTGCAGTAATATTGATTTTATTTTTTCTATTGCAAAAGAACCGACCGCAGGACATGGGTCTTCCACCTATCGAAGAATATCATAATGAGGAACCGGCTTTGGAAAAGGTTCCAAATGATGAAATTATTAGTGAACCGAAAGAAGGATCCTGGAAATCGATCTTTGAGGTAATTAAAAATCCGATGGTGCTTCTTTTAGGTACAGTTTATTTTTTTATAAAACCGACACGATATGCAATACTATTCTGGGGTCCATTATATATCAGTGAATCATTGGGAACCGGGATGGCGGAATCGGCCTTTATAAATGCAGCTTTCTTTTTAGCAGGTCCTTTAAGTGTTCTGGCCGCCGGTTATGCTTCCGATAAAATATTCCAATCACGAAGAATGCCATACAGTGTAATCTCACTGTTTGCCCTGTCCATATTGTTATTCTTTTTTAATGACCTGGCTTCAGTAAAGAGCAGCCTGGTTTCAGCAGGACTTTTGTTTCTTGTTGGCTTTTTGATTTATGGGCCTGATTCGCTTGTAAGTGCAACAGCAGCAATTGATTTCGGAACGCGTAAAGGAGCTTCTACTGCTTCGGGTATTATTAATGGAATGGGTTCTGTTGGTGCTATAGCTGGTGGGACAATACCCGGACTATTTAAAGATAGCTGGGGATGGGATGGTGTATTTATATTTTTAAGTGCATCCATTTTTATTGCAAGTTTATTGATGATACCCAAATGGAATGCCCTCCCTGGTAAAATTAAAAAGGATAAGAATTAGAGGAAAAAATTACAAAATGAGTTGTCCCGGTAAACTGTTCTATAATTGGTCGGATAAAGATTTTGATGAATCGTTAAAGTTTATAGATACCGAACAATTGGGAAATGATCCATATGATGTAACAATTATTGGTGCGGGTGTGGTAGGTTGTGCTTTAGCATATAAGCTTTCACTGCACAAACTTCGAGTTCTTTTACTCGATAAAAACTACGATGTCGGAGAGGCAACCAGCAAAGGAAACAGCGCAATCATACATACCGGATTTGATGCTGCTGTTGGCACCCTCGAATCTGAACTAGTTACAAAAGCTTCAAGGGGATGGCCGGAGTTAGCTAAAAAACTCAAAATTCCTTACGAAGAATGCGGCGCTCTGTTAATAGCAATTAATGATGAGCAGAATTCACATTTAGATAATGTTTATGAAAAAGCTTTAAAAAATGGTGTTACAGATGTTCAACTGTTGAGTGCAGAACAAGCACTTGAGTTAGAACCTCAAATTACAAAAAATGTTTTAAGGGGCATCCTCATTCCAAGAGAATCCATTGCTGATCCGTTTTCAACTTCAATAGCTTTTGCAGAAGTTGCATTGACCAATGGTGTCAATATTCTTCTTGGTACAGAAATTATTGGAGTTGAAAATGCAAACGATAAAATTAAAACTCTGGTTACCGGTTGCGGTAAGAGAATTGATACTGAGATTATTATTAACGTTGCAGGTCTGGGCAGCCGCAAATTAGCTGATCTTTATGAAGGTGAATCATTTGATATCAATCCCCGTCGGGGACAGTTCCTGATATTTGATAAATATAGTCGTTCAGCAATAAATCGTATACTGCTTCCAATACCAACTGCCAATACTAAAGGTGTATTGGTCATTCCCACTATATTTGGAAATTTAATTGCGGGACCAACCGCAGAAGATTTTACAATTAATGATAACGCAGTTGCAGATACCACTGTTGAGCAGTTGCAGGCATTATTAAATGGAGCTTCGAAACTGTATCCCGGATTATATGAACAACCTGTGATCAGTACCTTTTCGGGTGTTCGTTGCAATTGCAGCCAGGGGAGCTATTGGATACGCTGCAATGACGGCCACCAGGGTATAATTACAGTTTCCGGAATCCGCTCTACGGGATTTACATCTTCTCCTGCATTAGCTGAATATTTGATTAGTGAACTGCATGAAAAATTAGGATTAAATCTTGAAGCAAACCCTGAAGCTATAGATAGCCGCTCTGAAAGTAGTTGGCCCGGCTGGTGGAAAAGACCATATTCAAATAATGAATTGGTAAAAGAATTTCCGGAGTATGGCAGGGTAGTTTGTTATTGCGAACAGATCTCCCATGGTGAAATTATTCAGCAATTAGATTCTCCGTTAAAACCTCGCACATTGGATGCCCTGAAACGCAGAACCCGTGCCCAGATGGGAAGGTGCCAGGGCTTTGATTGTATGGTAAATGTTGCTGAGATTGTTTCAAACCACTGTAATATTCCATTAAATAAGATTACAAAACGAGGACCAGGAAGTGAGATTATTTCTACCAATACCCTACAATATTAATAAAGGTAGTGTATGAATTCAACAAAACATTTTAATATTCTTATCATTGGTGCCGGGCCTGCTGGCATCGGAGCTGCAGTTGCATTATCCAAACGCGGAATAAAATCAATAGCAATTATAGAACGCAGTGATAAAGTTGGTGGAATACCTTCCTTTTACAAAAAGAAAAAAGGCGGGGTACGAACATTTATTAGGTGGTCGCGGGGCGGCATACCGGTTTTCGGTGAAGACTATGCACAATGGCTTGAAAAGCAATTATTAAAAACAAAAGTACAAATTGAGCTACAAACCCAGGTCCTCAATATAGATGCGAAAAAAAAGATATTGACTTTAGTAAGTCCCAAAGAAGGCGAAGTAAACTATTCTGCTGATGCAATAGTAATGGCTTGCGGTTCAAGAGAAGAAACACTGGCTGAGCGGGGCTGGCTGGGTGGCTCAAGACCCGTAAGAGTATTTTTTACTAAACAATTGCTTTGCCTGTTAGATGGTAACCATTTATTACCGATGAATAATCCTCTTATCATTGGTTCCGATTTAATTGGCTATGCGGCAGCGGCAAAGTTAAAAGCAGCGGGTGCATCAAATGCAGTTATTGTTGATAATAGAAGTGGACCAAAATGTGGATTCTTCGAACGCCTTTATTTTCGATTGTGGAGCAATCCGAAATATCAGGGATTAAGTATAAAATCAATTGAAATAACAGGAAACAAAACTGCTTCGGGAGTGAAACTTAACGGCAAAAATATTCCGTGTGATGGCATTGTTATTTGTGGGGAGCTTATTCCCAATAGCGAACTTGCACTAAATGGTAATATAAAAGTAGAACTTCATTCAAGGAAACCTGTTGTGGCGGAAGATTATCAATTGTCTGAGCCAGGGTGGTTTGCAGCGGGCAATATGCTGGGTGGCTTTCATGGTGCTGAGTGGTGTTACTTCAATGGTCGGCGTGTTGCCCGTGGGGTAGTAAATTATCTTTCGCAGACCTAATGGATTTGGAGTTTAAGATTGAAAAAAGATGATGCATTCAGTGAAGATGAAAAAATTCTAGAAGGATTTAACTATAAACAGGAATTGAAACGAAACCTGAAATTATTCAGTTCTTTTGCTATTGCCTTCTCATTTATTTCAATTACTACTGGTATTTTCACAAATTACAATTTTGTTATCCAAACCGGTGGGCCTGCAGGAATATGGTCATGGCCAATTGTTATTGTCGGTCAATTATTGGTTGCATTTATTTTTGCTGAACTTGCCGGGATTATTCCTATCAGTGGTTATTCTTATCAATGGATAAAAAGATTATCTACTCCCTTTCTTAGTTGGATTACGGGGTGGATCTCATTTAGTTTTCTTATTTTAGTCATTCCGGCTGTTGATGGGCGCTTTCACAATTGTGAGATTTAAAGCAGCTGCAAATTTGAGTGAAGAAACAGTAAATGCAACTAAAACAGTTCCAAAAGCAATTATTTCCTCAGTTGCATTGAGTGGAATTTTTGGCTTATTCTTTTTGATAGCCTCGGTCATGGCAATTCCAAATCTTAATGATGTCCTGAATTCAAATAACCCTCTACCTTATATCATAGAAACAGTTCTTGGTGATGTCATTGGAAAATCATTTTTAGTATTAGTTATCATATCAATTTTTGCCACGGGTTTAGTTATTACTACTTCTGCATCACGCCTAATATACGCTATGTCACGGGACAATGCATTTTTCTTTAGTCAGAAATTTAAAAAAATCTCACCAAAAACACCTATAGCAGCTACTCTCTTAATTCTTATTTTAACTTTAATCTCTACCTATTTTGCTGAATCACTGACAGTGCTCGTTGCCGCGACAGCCTTATTGCCGGCATTAATTTATCTCATTACGATTATCACATATGAACTTGCCAGAAAAAATGTGGAGTTTAGGGCAGATAGTTTTACACTTGGTAAATTTTCAAAACCTGTTTTTATCTTTGCTATATTATGGCTCATTCTCGAAATTGGCATCCTCACAATATCGAAAGAGTTTCACAGTGCTACGATCATCTCCGGTTTAATGGTAATTGTTGGTGTGATCAGTTATTTTCTATTTTTTAGAAGTAGGTTAGTGAAAAGAAGTAGATTAGTAAAATGACTAAGAAATATTATCTCGGTATAGATCAGGGCACAACCGGAACAACAGCATTAATATTTAATGAAGAGTGGAATATTTGCGGGAAAGGGTATTCAGAACACAAACAGTATTACCCTAAGCCCGGATGGGTGGAGCACGACCCGGTAGAAATATGGAGTAAAACAAAAGAGTCTGTTGCAGTTGCTCTTAATCAGGCAAAAATAAAAGCTAAAGATTTGAGAGCAATTGGATTGGATAATCAGGGTGAAACCTGTATGGTATGGGATAAGAACACCGGCAAACCTATATACAATGCTATTGTTTGGCAAGACAGAAGAACAGCAAAGCTTGCCGATGAGTTGAAAGATAAATATGGTGACCTTATTACTAAGAAAACGGGTTTAACGGTTGATGCTTATTTCTCTGCCCTAAAAATAAAATGGATATTGGATAACGTAAAAAATGCCTGGAGTAAAATTGATAAGGGCGAGTTATTGGTTGGCACCCTGGATACATGGTTGTTATGGAAAATGACTGGGGGGGAAATATATATTACGGATTCTTCTACTGCTTCACGAACAATGTTATTTAATCTTCAAACAAATAAATGGGATGATGAAATTCTTGATATTATAGGAATTCCTAAGTCTATTCTTCCTGAAATAAAAGATAGCGCTGAAATTTATGGTTACTCTTCAACCGATTTTATGGATGCAAAAATTCCTATTGCCGGAAGTGCTTATGATCAGGCAGCGGCACTATTTGGTCAGACTTGTTTTGATAAAGGTTCTGTTAAAACAACTTATGGTACTGGTTGCTTTATGCTGATGAATACAGGAAATAAACCGATTGTTTCAAAAAATGGATTAATAACGACAGTTGTTTGGAGTATAGATAAAAAAGTTACGTATGCATTGGATGGTGGTGTATATATTGCCGGTGCTGCTATTCAGTGGCTTAGAGATGGTCTTAAAATTATTAAAAGTGCTGATGAAACCGAAGCATTAGCTAAATCAGTATCAGATTCAGGAGGGGTGTATTTTGTTCCTGCTTTTACAGGATTGGCTGCGCCCTATTGGGATCAATATGCAAGAGGTATGATTATAGGAATAACAGGGGGTACTACAAGAGCACACATTGTTAGGGCAACTTTGGAAGCAATTACTTTTCAAGTTGCAGAGAATTTAGATGTTATGCGAAAAGATTCTGGTATTAATATCGATACAATGCGCGCTGACGGAGGTGCCGTTGCAAATGAATTTCTTATGCAGTTTCAAGCTGATATATTGGGAATTCCAATTGATGTTCCCGTGATAAACGAAACTACTGCTTTGGGTGCTGCTTTCTTAGGTGCATTGGGAGTTGGTGATTTTAATTCGGTAGAAGCAATAAAAAGTAATTGGAAGTTAAACAAAAGATACATACCTTCTATTGGTGACGACGAGAGAAAAACTTTAATTAAACAATGGAAAAAGGCAGTGCAACGCTCTATGAAATGGATTGATTCATAATAATTATGCGTTTAAATATTAACAAATTTAAAAATATTATTTTTTTAATAAAAATACTTTTACTTTTCCCACTATTCCATCAAAATATAATATTTGCATTAGGCAGTAATGGATTAGCGAGGTCTCCGATAGTTGGAATCATTCAAAATAACCAAGTTCCCATTCTCGTTAAGGGTACGGCACCCGGAAATGTTCGTATTGAGTATCACGAAGTTAATAATTCAGTATCTAAATTTACCGAATGGGGAAGTTTATCTTTTGGTGATGATCTCACAACAAACCTGATTCTTAATGAGATAAATTATAATACTGAATATACTTACCGGGTTATGTTTTCAGATGGCAGCAATTCAAAATGGTTTACTTTTTCAGCATTTCCTCAACAGTCTCAACCCGGGGAGTTCAGCTTTATTTTTTCTGCGTGTGTGAGGGATAAGTATTTACCTCACAATATTTTTGATTATGTATCAACATTATCACCAACCTTTGTTGCACTTCTTGGAGACAATATATATGCAGATAGTGATGGAGATATTAATATAGGACCTCCATATTCTGTGTTGCCAGCTTTGCGAGGTAAATATGTACGAAACTTTGATGAACATTTTCAAGCAGTGAGCAGTAATATACCAATAGTCGCAATTTGGGATGATCATGACTACGGTCAGGATAATTCTGATAGCACCTATCGTTACAAAGAGGAAACTAAGAAAGTATTTAAAGAAAGTTTTCCAATCTATCCTTTTCAGGTAGAGAATGAGGGCATCTATTATCAATTTAAAATTGCAGATATAGATTTTTTTGTGCTTGACACACGTTGGTACAGAACACCAATGGATAAAGTTGATAATAATAATAAAACGATGCTTGGCGAAGAGCAACTTTCGTGGTTATTAAATGGATTGAAGCTATCCACAGCTCCATTCAAGATTATATTTTCAAGTGTTTCTATGAATGACTACGGTGGTGATACTTCTTCTGACAAGGCTGGGTTTGATAGCTGGATGGGCTACACATTTGAAAGGGATAAAATTTTATCATTTATTGAAGATAATAAGATCGATGGTGTTATGGTGTTTTCCGGCGACCAACATTACCCTAGTGCGCATATTCTTAATTGGAATGTTCCACTGAATTCTGTTTCACAGACAGACACATCCATCGTTTATTCTTTGTCAGATTTAAACAGGGCTGTTTTTGATTTTTCTTCTTCGGGGTTTCATAATAGAAGAGCAACAGGTCGTCAGCTCATTCTGGGAAATCAGAATAATCCGTTTTACTCTTTTGAAGTATTTAGAGCAGCATGGGGACATCCTCCATCAGGCAACCAGATAACTTCAGTTTATGGTTTGGTTAATATTGATACAAGAAATTCCACTAAAATTATTTCTGTTACATTTTATGAATTGGATTTAGTAAATGGAATAATGATTGCTCTGTATAATATAACGGTAACAAGAGATAATTTGACAACAGTAAATTCTCAGTCTATAAAAATTCCTTCATCTTTCTTAATAGAACAAAACTTTCCGAATCCTTTTAACGGGGAGACAAACATTATTTATTCACTTTCTGAAAGCAGGAAGGTCGAGCTTACGGTTTATGATGTTCTTGGAACTAAAATTATAACTCTTGTTAATGATTTTCAGAATGCGGGTGAATACAAAGTTACCTGGAATGGTAAAAATTCTTATGGTACAGCAATGGCAAGCGGAATATACTTTTATAGAATAACTGTTTATCCGGGCGGAAATAAAGGCAAATTATGGAACGATGTAAAAGGAATGGTTTATCTTAAATAGTTATTGCTAGAAAAAACACAAAACATTTTTTAAAGGAGAAATAAAATGTTCAGGAAAAATTTAACGATATTATTCTTAATTTTTGTTCTGTTTGGTTGCAGCAGAAAAGAACCTAATGATTTTTTACGTCAACCTATTGTTGGTATTATTCAGAACAACGAAGTACCAATTTTAATTAAAACGATTTCTAAAGGTAAAGTTCGAATTGAATATAAAATAGCCGATGAATCTACCGGCACATTCACCAAATGGGGAATGCTATCCGATTCTAACGCACTTACGACAAACTTGGTTCTAAGTGGTCTCAATTATAACACAGAATATAAATATAGAGTTAAGTTTGATGAGGGTAATTTTTCTCAATGGTTCAATTTTAAAACTTTTCCAAAACAGGGTATGCCGGGGAAATTCAAATTTATATTTTCAGCATGCTTAAGAGAAAAGTATATGGGGTATGATGTTTTTGAACACGTCACAGCACTTAATCCGGATTTTGTGGCATTACTTGGGGATCAAATGTACGGGGATTATGACGGCAATCTCAATATACTCGAATCATATTTGTCTAATGACAGTCTAAGAAAAGCTTTGCTTCAAGAAGGTAAAATAATTCTGAATGATAAAACAATACTTGATGCTTTTAGAAATAAATATGATCGTGTATTCAAAGAAAAATTTCAAAATATGGCAAGCAGTATTCCGCTTATGGCTACTTGGGATGATCACGACTATGGTAAAGATAACACTGATGCCACATATCCATATAAAAAAGAAGCAAGAAAAGTATTTAAGGAAAATTTTCCTAATTATTCGTTTGTAAAAAAAGATGGCGGTATCTATTATAAATTCTCTGTTGCAGATGTAGATATTTTTGTACTTGATACGCGTTGGTACCGCTCTCCTATGCAAAATGAAGATGGAAAATTAAAGACTATGCTGGGTAATGAACAATTGGAATGGTTATTAAAAGAATTAAAAAACTCGAATGCCAAATTCAAAATTATATTTTCCAGTGTCCCTTTCAACGATTATGGAGGAGATACTTCATCAGGCAGGGATGGTTTTGATAATTGGATGAGCTATACTTACGAGCGGGGAAAGATTTTTACGTTTATTAATAATAATGATATAAAAGGTGTGCTTGTATTTTCAGGTGACCAGCATTACCCTAGTGCGCATATTCTTAACTGGAATAGTCCCTTAAAATATGTCGCCAGAACTGATAGTTCCATCGAATATTCATTTGAAAATTTGGGTACCGCTGTTTTTGATTTTTCGGCTTCTCCGCTTAATTATAAAATTGCAACCGGGCATCCTTTAATACCGGCAAATCAGGTAAACCCACACTTTTCGTATGAAATATTCAGACCTGAATGGGCGAAGCCTGAAAAAGTGAAACGTAATAATGATATTGTAATAACATCTGTGTTTGGTGTTGTTGAAGTAGACACTGAAAGTTCACCGGCAAGTGTATTGGTAAAGTTTTATGAGTTAAATTCTGAGACTTCTAAAATGGCTGAGATTTATAGCATAAAAGTTGCTTATTAAACAAAATAAATAAACTACTTGCAAAAGTCCTTCTTCATTTATTTGAAGAAGGATTATTTTTGTTTTTAATTAAAGTGTAAAACACACTACTATAGTTTATCATTTATTATTTGTGAAAAGCAAATGAGGCAAATGAAAATAAAACTGAAGTAATTGAAGTATATTCAAAAATCTTTTAATTTTTTTAAATTGACAAGTGATAGGTTTTATAACACTATTCTTCAGAGCAGATTTTTCCTATAAGATTGAACTTTTATTTAATTATCCTACCAAATCTTTACAACTTTATCTTCCGGCATTCGCATCTTATCCCCCGGTTTAACATTGAATGCTTCCCAGAATTCAGGCATATTCCTAAGTGGACCGAGCACTCTGTATTTACCCGGTGAATGAGTATCGGTTTTAATTCTTAATCTTAATGCCTGATCTCTCATATTATTTTCCCAAACCTGAGCCCACCCGAAGAAGAATCTTTGAGCAGGGGTAAAACCGTCCAGCTTTTCATTCTTTTTATATTCTTCGGTGTTTTTAAAAGCCGTAAATGCAACAGTTAATCCGCCCAAGTCGGCAATGTTTTCTCCAGCGGTTAGTTTTCCGTTAATATGGAGTGAATCTATCGGTACATATGAATCAAATTGGTCAAATATTTTTTGTGCTCTTTTATCAAATCTTTCCCCATCTTCTTTTGTCCACCAATCTTTTAAATTGCCGTCAGCGTCAAATTTTCTTCCTTGATCGTCAAAGCCGTGTGTAATTTCGTGACCGATTACGGCACCCATTGCTCCGTAGTTTATTGCATCATCAGCTTTTTGATTGAAGAAAGGTGGTTGAAGAATTGCTGCGGGAAATACTATTTCATTTCTTGTAGGACTATAATAAGCGTTTACAGTTTGCGGAGTCATTCCCCATTCAGTTTTGTCGACAGGTTTTCCTAACTTGTTCATATTTCTTTTGAATGCAAAAGCCCTTCCTTTTAGTACGTTCCCTATATAAGATTCGCTGTCAATATCTAAACTTGAGTAGTCTCTCCATTTATCAGGATAACCTATTTTAACACCGAATGAAGTCAATTTATGAAGGGCTTGTTTTTTTGTTTCATCGCTCATCCAATCAAGATTTTCTATTCTGCTTTTCATTGCTGCTTTCAAATTAACCACAACTTTAGCTGCTCTTTCCTTTGCTTCAGGCGGAAAAGTTTTTTCAACATACAATTGCCCCAGTGCTTCACCGAGATAAGCATTTATAGTGCGCATCACTCTTTTCCATCTTGCAGATTGGACTTTTGATCCACGCAAGTATTTTCTGTAAAATTCAAAATTGGCAATATCAAAATCTGAGTTTAAATAAGATGCTGATCTATTAATAAAATTCCAGGTTAGATAAATTCTCCAATCTTTAATAGGGACTTGTTTAATCATCTTATTTACTTCATTAAAGAATTTTGGCTGAGATACGTTGAAATAATCAGGAGTGCTAAATCCCAGGTAAGTAAAATAATTATCCAAATCCAGATTTGGAGTAAGTTTTTTAATTTTTGTAGAAGACATTTTATTGTATGTTTTGTGCGGGTCTCTTCTTTCAACTCTCGTCATTGATGCTTTTGCAAGTCTGGTCTCAATTTTCATAACTGCATTAGCATTTTTTTCTGCTTCTGCTTTTGGATAACCGAGCAAGGTAAACATTTTGGAAACATATTTAACATATTTTTCCCTTGTTTCTTTTGATCTCTTGTCTTTCTTCAGATAATAGTCTTTGTCAGGCAAACCGAGACCGCTTTGTGAAAGTGTAGCGATATGTTCCTTGCTACTTTTAGCATCAACAGCAGCATAAATATTAAAGATAGGTGAACCATTTAATTTATGTCCTCTTGCAATGACGTTAATTAAATCGTTTCTGGATTTTATAGAAGCAATATTTTTTAATTCCATTTCAATTGGCTTGATTCCAAGTTTTTCAATTTTTACAGAATCCATACCGGTTGAGAAAAAATCACCAATTTTTTTTATGTTGCTTCCTTGTTTTGCTGTTTTATTTTTAGCCGCATTTTCTAAAATTCCTTTTAATACTTTATAGTTATTTTCGGCTAATATAGAGAAGCTGCCCCAACGACTGTACTCATCAGGGATAGGATTATTTTTTACCCAATTACCCACAGCATATTGATAGAAATTTTGTGTGGGATTTGCTGTTTTATCCATTCCTTTCAAATCAAATCCGTGTCCGTCATTATTATCCGACGAGCATTGCAGATTAATAAAACCAAATATTACAATAATTATTATACCGGCAGATAATTTTTGAATAAATTTATTCATAATTTTCCTTATTACATTATTAGTAAGATATTATTTAAGCAAATAATATAATAATGTAAATAATGTTTTGTTAAAATAAAATGATAAATGGTCAAAATTTTTATTCCTAAAATCGGTGAAAAATGAAAAAAATTGTTGTTCTTGGCTGTGGTATGGTCGGAAGTGCAATTGCCGGAGATTTAAATAAAGAATACTCGGTAAAAATTATAGATATAAAAGAAAAAAATCTTAAACAAGCATCTGATAAATATAAATTAGAAACAGAACGTGCAGACCTCTCTAATAAAAGCGAACTGCAAAATGCTGTAAAAAATTATGATTTAGTTATCTGTGCAGTTCCGGGATTTATGGGTTTTGAAACATTAAGATCTGTAATTGAAATGAAAAAAGATGTAGTAGACATATCTTTTTTTAACCAAGACCCATTTACATTAGATGCTTTGGCAAAAGAAAATAATGTAACCGCTATTGTTGATTGTGGGGTTGCTCCAGGTTTAAGTAACATAGTATTAGGTTATCACAACAAAAGGATGAAGGTAATATATTTTGAATGCTTAGTTGGAGGTTTGCCTGTTAACAGAACCTGGCCATTTGAATACAAAGCACCTTTTTCACCAATTGATGTATTAGAAGAATATATCCGTCCATCCAGAATTATGGAAAACGGAAATATTATAACCAAACCAGCATTAAGTGAACCGGAGCTTGTTGATTTTGAAGGTATCGGAACGCTTGAAGCATTTAATACAGACGGATTAAGATCGTTGCTAACTACAATGAATATACCGACTATGAAAGAAAAAACATTAAGATATCCAGGACATATTGAATACATTAAAGTCTTAAAAAAATGCGGATTCTTTGACACAAAAGAAATTGAAGTTAATGGCAAAAAAATAAAACCGATAGATCTTACTTCCAAACTTCTTTTACCCCTGTGGTCTTTAGAAGAAGGTGAAGATGAATTTACTGTTTTAAAAATTACTATTAAAGGTGAGGAAAATAATCAACCTAAAATTTATACATATACATTAATTGATAGATACAATCATGTAGACGATATTTCATCAATGTCAAGAATAACCGGTTATACATGTACTTCAGCTGCGCGATTGTTATTAACAAATAAATTTAAAAGAAAAGGAATATGTCCGCCTGAATTTATTGGTGAAGATGAAAATTGTTACAATTCAATAATAAATGATTTGATAGAAAGAGGAATTAAATTTAAGTAATCTTTGTTTTTGTTAAACAGTTGTCAATTCTTCAAAATCAAATTATATATATATTGTTATAATAAATTAGCCTAATTATAATTTAGTACATTCCGGAGAAAATTTATGTTAGATACATCTTTTGGATTTTTAATTTGGAAATCCATCGTAGCGGGAATAATTGCTACAACCTCGATGGAATTATTGTTCCGTATGTGTTCAAAATCGGGTATTGTAAATATTGATATGGTAAGAGCTATTGGTAGTCTTATAACAAAATCAATTGATTCCTCCTATAAAGTCGGTGTTATTGTTCACTATATATCCGGTATATTTTTTGCTTTTGTATATACTTTAGTTTTTACCGTTTTTAATGTTACCGGAATCTTGAATAATATAGGTGCCGGTTTGCTTATAGGATTTATTCACGGTATTGTCGTAAGTTTTATATTAGTAATTACGGTTGCCGAGCACCATCCCCTTGAAGAATTCAGAACTGCAGGTTTTTCAGTTGCAATTGCTCATTGGATTGGTCATTTAGTTTATGGCCTTGTAGTTGGACTAATTATTGGGTTGATGAATTAGTGGAGTTTTGTAGTTCATACTTTTTTTGAATATGAGTTAATTTAAAATAATTAAAACAAATATTAAGGGGGTTAAAAGCTTGATGAATTACCATATCATATCCGATATACCTTTCATTACAAAAGCTGAAATGATGGAAGTTGACAGGCTGATGGTGGAAAAATTTAAAATCAGCCTCATCCAAATGATGGAAAATGCCGGAAGAAATTTAGCCATACTTGCACGCGATTTATTTTTTAATGGAGATGTATACAATAAAAAAATACTTGTGCTTTCCGGACACGGTGCAAACGGCGGAGGTGCATTGGTTTCAGCAAGACATTTAATTAATTGGGGAGCAAATGTACATGTAATCATTTCAAAAGATGAAGAGAAATTTACCGGGGCACCTAAAATTCAACTTGAAATATTAAAAAATATGAGAGCCCAAATTGTTCAGTTTAATCAAATTAAAAATAATTTAAGCACAGAATTAATAATTGAAGGTTTGATCGGTTACAGTTTAAATGGTAATCCGAAAGGTACACTTAAAGATATAATTGAATTTGCAAATGATCTGCCTGTAAATAAATTATCATTGGATGTTCCTGCCGGTATTGATTTATCAGTTTGTAAAGCAATGAAGCCCACATTTTTAGCTGATGTTGTTTTAACGTTAGCATTACCTAAAGAAAGTATGAAGGATGAAGAGATTAAAAAATATATTAAACAATTATATTTAGCAGATATAAGTGTACCTTCTTCACTTTATAAATTACTTCCTTCTAAATTATCAATTAGTAATATTTTTTCTGAGTCTGAGATAGTTAAAATTTGGTAATCCAGTTAAACGCAAATCATTAAAATCATATCTTATTTGTTACACACATAATTTCTATTATATTATTGACAATTATTTTAAAAATATTAAAACTACCATAATTAAATAAGTATGAATTATTGCAGCGGAATTTCGGAAATAGTTTTAATAGTTGAAGATGTTAAAAAATCTGCTGCTTTTTATGAAGATATTATAGGGCTAATACCCAAAACTGAAGTTACAGAAAAATGGGCATGGTTTTGGACAGGAGAAGCGAACTTATCATCACGGTTAGCTTTGCACAAAGGTAAATTATTATTTGAAGAATACTCTCCGCTTCCGGAAGGTAAAAGATGGGGTAAAATTCATTTTGCATTAGATGTTAAAAGAAGTTTATTAGAAGAAGCCGTTTCAAAAATAAAAAAAGCAAATGTTGAAGTTTATGGTCCTACTAAATTTGAATGGATGAATGCTCTTTCATATTATTTCTATGATTTAGACGGAAATCTTGTTGAGTTTTGGTCATCTGATGCTTAAATATATTAAAAGATTTATATGCTTAAAAAACAATTAAAATTAATAGATGTATATGCAATATCAACCGGTACAACTTTAAGTGCCGGATTTTTCTTATTACCCGGTCTTGCAGCAACACAAGCCGGTCCTGCAATGATTTTTGCATATATAATTGCTGCAATAGTAATCATTCCTCCAATGTTCAGCATTGTAGAACTTGCCACTGCTATGCCCCGTGCAGGAGGTGTTTATTATTTTATTGATAGAGCCTTAGGTCCATTAGCAGGTACTATAGGTGGAATAGGTACATGGATGGCATTAATTCTCAAAGTCTCTTTTGCGTTAATTGGTATGGGTGCATACATAGAAATATTTTTTCCCAAACTTCCGATTGTTCCGTTAGCAGTTAGTTTTGCTCTATTAATTGGCGTAATAAATATTTATGGTACAAAAAAGAGCGGCAGGCTTCAAATTTTTCTGGTAGCTGGACTACTACTGATACTAATATGTTTTATCACCATCGGTTTTCCTGAAATAAATAAAATTCATTTTAAGAGTATTTTTGAGACAGGTTTTTCTCCAATACTTGCTACTTCGGGACTTGTTTATATAAGTTATGTAGGTATTACTAATGTTGCCAGTTTATCGGAAGAAGTTCAAAACCCTGAGAGAAATTTACCTCTTGGAATTTTTCTTTCATTGGGGACTGCATTTATTATCTACACACTTGGAACTATTGTTATGGTAGGTGTTTTACCTATTGAAAAACTAGCAGGAGATTTAACCCCTGCTGCTTCTGCTGCTGAAAGATTTTTTGGTAGAAGTGGAACTATATTGGTTTCAATTGCTGCTTTACTTGCTTTTGTATCAGTTGCAAATGGCGGAACTTTAAGTGCCTCAAGGTATCCACTTGCAATGAGCCGTGATAAAATTTTTCCACAGTTTTTTAATAAAATCAGCAAACACGGCACACCAGTAGCCTCAATTATATTAACCGTTATTGTTATAATAACCTTTCTTATAATATTTGACCCGACTAAAATTGCAAAATTAGCCAGTGCCTTTCAGTTGCTAATATTCGCCTTAGTCTGCTTGTCAGTTATAATTATGAGAGAAAGTAAAATTGATTCATATGATCCGGGTTTTAGATCACCTTTTTATCCATATTTACAATTTTTTGGTATGTTTGCATCTTTGGCTTTAATAATTTTAATGGGTTTGCTGCCTATTATCTTTACCTTAAGTTTTGTTATTCTCGGTACTTTTTGGTACTGGTTTTATGCTAAAGATAAAGTTATCCGAAACGGTGCTATTTATCATATTTTTGAACGTCTCGGTAAAGCACGATATACAGGACTAGATACTGAATTACGAGGGATATTGAAAGAAAAAGGTCTACGAGCCGAAGATCCTTTTGATCAAATTGTTGCCAGAAGTCACGTGATTGATTTAAAACAAAAGGCAGAATTTGAAGAAGTTGTTAAGATAGCCTCTCAATGGTTTTGCAAGTTTGTAAATCATTCTGCGGAAGAAATCACTGAATTATTTTTGGAAGGGACCAGAATAGGAGCAACACCGGTAACGCATGGAATAGCTCTACCTCATCTTCGTTTAAAATGGTTTAAAAGAACAGAAATGGTACTTGTAAGATGTATCCAAGGTGTGCATATAAAATTAAAAAATCCACTCACTGATTTTAAAGAAGAAGATAAAATAGTAACTGCAGTATTTTTCCTTGTAAGCCCGGAAAGTGACCCTGCACTGCATTTAAGAATATTGGCACAAATTGCCGGTAGAGTTGACCAGGACAGCTTTATTATTGATTGGAATATGGCTAAAGATGATCACGAAATAAAAGAAGCTATATTAAACGAAGATAGGTATATGCTCTTGGAAATTGGAAAGGATGGAAATACTGAAAACATCATTGAACAACAAATAAGTGAATTGAATATTCAGGAAGGTTGTTTGGTAATCTGGCTGAGGCGAGATGACCAAATAATAATTCCTAGAGGTAACACTATCATTAAAAGGGGAGATAGGCTTACTATTATTGGAGATCAAGGGGGAATGAAAAAACTTAAAGAAAAGTTTTCAGTTAAATAAAATTAAATAAAACACCATGACTAATCCAAAATTTATTCCGTATACTGATTTTGAACTGCTGAATGAAAAAGAAATGCTGAAGCGGTCAAAGGAATTTTATGATAAAATAAAAAAAAGAAGAACAATCAGACATTTTTCAAATAAAAAGATACCTATTGATGTTATTAAAAATTGTTTACTTGCTGCAGGTACAGCACCTAATGGTGCTAATATGCAGCCATGGAGTTTTGTTGTAATTACAAATAAAACTATTAAAAAAGAAATTAGGATTGAAGCCGAGAAAAAGGAAAAAATATTTTATACAACAAGGGCAACAAAAGAATGGCTTGAAGCACTTGAACCGTTAGGTACAGATGAGCATAAAGATTATTTAGAAGAAGCACCCTGTCTCATTGCAATATTTTCAAAAAAAATTGATATCCTTCCAAACGGGAAAAAAGTTAAACAATATTATGCGCAGGAGTCTGTTGGAATAGCTACTGGTTTTTTAATTGCTGCTCTTCATAATGCTGGATTGGCAACCCTTACACACACACCCAGTCCAATGGGTTTTTTAAATAAAATTTTAAATCGTCCTGAATATGAAAGACCGTTTCTGCTTTTAGTATTGGGTTACCCTTCGGAAAATGCTGAAGTACCGAACATTCGTAAAAAACCGTTGAATGAAATAGCTGACTTCATCGAATAGAATCAATTAGCCTTATATAATTTCGTATCAGGTCTAAAAACAAACCAAGCAAAAGAAAAATAATCTCCGTGTAAAATACGTTTAAGTTGGGTTCCTTTTAATTTTCCATCAATGGCTTTCCCTGTAATACTCCATACGGAATTAGTTTGATCATCTATTACTTTTAAATTATTATACTTAAAAGTTAATATTTTGCCATTTACAATTCTACTGAATGCACCTGTAGAGCCCACATTTCTCGATTTATTAATATTTCTAGAATCAAGAGCAGATACTGCACCGATTACATGTAAAATCAAAACAGGTTTTCCATTAACAACATCATTTATAACATTTTTTCTTTGTGTTATTGAATATGGGTAAGCTTTGTAGATATCTTCGAATTCAATAGCAATAATTTTTTCGTTTGGTGGTAATCTTTCGTCTATTTCTCCTCTGTATAAAAATGGTTTTGTATTGATATTATCATAACCTACATAAGGATTTTGTCCGTAAGACATGTTGAATCCGGTTTCTCTTGATAGTACAATCCCGTTTGGATAAGTCTTTTCAAACTGCTCAAAAGAGATGATTTGAGAAGGAAAATATTTTAGCTTTGTTCCTGTCATTTCTCCTATAATAGCTTCACCTGTAAATTCCTGCCACAAGCTTTCGGTTAATCTGTCATACATAACAAGGTTGGAATTCCTTAGTAAACCTGAAGTACCAAAAGTAGTTTCTTTCCCTTTAACAATTCTCTTAAAAGTGCTGGAACTATAACATAGCGGGCAGAAGCTTATTGATACAGGAGTTTTACCAATTCTGTCGTTAATAATTTCATGCCATATTAAAATTTCCAAAGGATATGCTTTTGCAACTCCGTCAACTTCCAAAGAAACAACGGGGTTTTCAAATCCAAGCCAGTCTTTTGCTTCTTTAATAGAAACAAATTGAGGATCATCAACTGCCGTTATACCGTCTCTCGGTGGACCACCGCCCATAAGTTCACTAAAATCAACACTATGTTTACTAAAATCTGTTTTCCAATCTGAAGATACTTTTTTAAAAACATCTAAATTATCCTGCCCCACTATAAAGTTTGATGCTAGGAAAATAAAAAGCAATAAGGCAAAATTGAATTTTGATATATTTTTATTTTTCATATTGAATAAAATTTTTTTAAAAGAAATACTGATTTAAAATAATTTTATACACATCTTAATTATGTCGTATAAAGGACAGAATTAAAATTTATAGAATTAATTATTATCATAAGAAATGCCGGGTTTAATGACAATCCCTTTATTTTTCTTTCCGTTCATTTTAATAATAATAGGATTTTCAAAGTTGAGAAGTCTTGTGTAATTTTTCTTTTCTTCTGCATGTTGGTTAAGAAGCCATTCCCAATCCAATAATCCGTTTTGTTTGTATAGGTCAATACTTAAATAGGCAATTGAGAATGAAATGATATTATGAAAGAAATGAGAACCTTGAGAGGGCTCAACAGAAATATCTTTAAAACTTGATTCAATAATTGCCCGGGCTCCAGCAATTTGTTCCCAGTTAACGGGTATACCAAGCCATGGGTCCTTTGTACCCCATCTTCCAACCCCGATAAGCAGATAAGGTCTTTTATCTGCTACTAATTTTGAATTGAAATATGTAACTTCGTCGGCAACTTCTCGGCTATTAGTTCTTTCAAATATATTAAAATCAACTAATACAATATCAAACACATCATTAATCAACCCGTTGCCCATAACTTTTTCTGAATAACAGATAAGATCTTCGTTAGAAAATTCGTCAACATTAAGTTCATCTTCATCATAGTTAAGAACAAATGGTCTCATTTGTAGTAATCCAAATTCTTTTTTGCTTGAGGACATATTAACTGCAAACTCTAATTCTATCGGCGTACCCATTCCCCATGAACCGAGTTCTAATAAAAGCTTCATTATATTCGTTAAAGGGAAATATCCATGCTTAAGTATTGGTGCAAAAGTGATTACACGTGGACCACTTCTTGAAAGACCATCAGTAATCATATCATTTTCTGCTGAATAAGTAGAGGCTATTAAGTTTAATGTTCCATCTTTTTCTGCTTCGTCAATTTTATATTTTTTTAATATCTCATCTACCTTTCTAAATTCTTCTTCCGGAATTTTGTCCATAGGAAGAGCATAAAAATCTCTTTGACTATTATTTAATGAATCCGTAATTGAATAAAATAGTATCAGATCTGTTGGATATTTCGGACAAAATCTTACTGTATTACCTCCTTCAACAACCGTTTTGCCAAGACCAAGTGCCACCGAAACAATACCATCTGTCTGTTTTTGAGGAGGTAAAGGGTAAAAATTATGTGATTTTGCTACACCCGCGAAATCCGGATAAAATTTATTATTATAATTTTTTCCAATCATTTTTTGGATAATCACAGCCATTTTTTCTTCTTCCAATCGATAGGAAGTAAGATTGATATAATCCCTTGCAGCTTTTGAGTATGTTGAGGCATAAACTTTTTTAATAGTAAGTATAAGTTCTTCAAGCCTTATTCTCGGATTAGGATGGTTGTTAGGTATCATATACGTTTTATAAACACCTGCAAAAGGATGGTATTGTGAATCCTCTAACAAACTGGAAGAACGAACAGCCAAAGGTGTTTTCATTAATTCAAGAAAATCTTCGAGTTGGTGCTTTATTTTTCTTGGGAATTTCTTTGTATTTATAAATTTATTGAAAATTTCAATATCATCTTCACTACTTTGAAGAAAATCACTGAGGTGATTTTCTTCAATAAATAAATCAAAAACTTCTGTTGTTAAAACTACCGCCGGAGGAACATAAATATTAATGTTTTCAAATTGTTCTCTAAGATTATTATTGTTAATAATCCAATTTAAAAATCCCAATCCTCTTGCTTTACCTCCAAGAGACCCCCCTCCTATTCTTGCAAAGCTTGATTGCGGGTCAAAAGATTCTTTTTTAAAATCGGTTATTATTCCGCGTTGACTTTGTTTTCTGTATGTTCTTAGAGATTGAATTAAAGTATTTCTTAATTCTTCCAAGGAAGCAAAATCAGAAACTTTTCTTCGTCGTAATTGATGTGCTAAATAAAATTCAGTTCTTGCTTTTAGCCAATTTGAAAAATGATTTTTTTCAGCATGAAATTTTATTGATTCGACAGGGATAACTTTTAATTGTTGTTCTAACTCTCTAAGATTAGATGCTTTGGCAATTTTTTTACCGTCTTTGTTTGTAAAGATGAAATCGCCGAAACCCAAATTATTATTTATGAATTTTCTTACTTTCTCAAAAAGGTGCGGAGATGTTTTTAAGAGAAACGAAGCTCCGATCTCTTCTGCTTTTGATTTGTACTTATCATTTTCGGAAAGCAATAATACAGGGATATCAGAGTGTGATTTTTTAATGTTTTCTGCTATTTTAATGCCTGCAATCGGGTCATCTTTTCCATTATGTGGAAATTCTATATCTGATATTACACCCAAAACTAAATTTTGATATTTCTTATAGTATTCCCAAGCTTCTTCATAATTTGTGCAAAGAATAATTTTTGGACGCGCACGCATTCTTAAAAATTTGTGAGTAAGATTTATTCCTTCAGATATTAATTTTTGAGATTGATTATGTATCTCATTATAAATGAAAGGAAGAAAAGAAGAATACTGTTTTATGTCATCTTCAATAATAATTATAATTTGTACGCCCACACTTCTGCAGTCGTGGTCAAGATTTAATTTATCTTCAAGATATTTAACAATGCCTATCATTATTCTAAAATCACCCTGCCAAATAAAAATTTGGTCAAAAACATCAATATCTTTATTAATTAGTAAATACTTTAATTCCTTGTTATCATGTGCTAAAAGTACAACCGGTATATCTAGAGAAGATTCTTTCACAAGTTTTGCAAAATAAATGGGGTTCATATCTTCAATGTGAAGAGTAGTTATTATAAGGTCAAAGCGTCTTTCCTGGCTTGCAAGTTGTAATGCTTCTTTCCCACTTGATACTCTTGTTAACTCAGGTGATTGACTAAGACTTAAATCTTGGTATTCATTTCTAATAAGTTCATACAATCTTCCATCCTCTTCAAACAAATACAAGTCATACAAACTTGATACCAGTAAAATATCCCTAATACGTAAACGCATTAGATTCTGAAAATCCTGGATCCTGTTTCCGTAAACTTGTTCTACCCAAAAATCATCAAAAGAATGTATGTTTTTTTCTTCTAAATCATTCATATAAAATTATATATCGTTCAAGTATTTAAACATATAAATTTAACGTAATTATAATTTAGTTAAATATAAAGGGATAATAAAAAAAAACGAAGTTTTGCATTAAAGCAAAATTTCGTTAATCAATTAATTCTTATGTTCGTTTAATTTACTATCAAACAACACCTTGATCCATCATTGAATCTGCAACTTTTAAGAATCCGCCAATATTAGCGCCGTTAACATAATTACCGGGTGTACCAAATCTTTCAGCTGTGTCTTTACAAGTTGTGTGAATATTCTTCATTATTTGTTGTAAACGATTATCTACTTCTTCTCTTGACCAAGGAATTCTCATACTGTTTTGAGACATTTCTAAACCGGAAACTGCAACACCACCTGCGTTAGCAGCTTTTGCAGGACCGTAAAGTATTTTATTATCTAAGAACAATTTAGCACCATCAAGAGTTGTAGGCATATTAGCTCCTTCTGATACCATAATGACACCGTTGTTCAATAGATTTTGTGCGTCTTTTTCGTTTATTTCATTTTGTGTTGCACTTGGGAAAGCGCAGTCTGCTTTATGATCCCATAATGGATTTTGTTCAGCATTATGATCAAATGGAGTAAAAACAGCATTTTTATATTCGTCAGCATACTCTTTAATTCTTCCGCGTTTAACATTTTTTAGATTCATAACAAATGCCAATTTTTTCTCGTCGATACCTTCCTCATCGAATATGTATCCATTAGAATCAGAAAGTGTAACTACTTTACCGCCAAGTTGAAGAATTTTTTCAGTTGTAAATTGAGCAACGTTTCCGCTGCCGGAAACCAGACAAGTTTTACCTTCGTAAGTATTATCTCTTGTTGCCAACATTTCAGCACCGAAATATACATTTCCATATCCAGTTGCTTCAGAACGAATTAGTGAGCCGCCCCAGTTAAGACCTTTGCCGGTTAATATACCAGTAAATTCATTTTTTAATTTTTTATACTGACCAAATAAATAACCTATCTCTCTTCCGCCTACACCAATATCGCCGGCAGGTATATCTGTATTAGGTCCAATGTGACGAAAAAGTTCGCTCATAAATGCCTGGCAGAATCTCATTATTTTTAGATCACTTTTGCCTTTAGGATCAAAGTCTGAGCCGCCTTTACCACCGCCCATTGGTAGTGTGGTTAAACTATTCTTAAATACTTGTTCAAAGGCTAAGAATTTTAGAATACCTAAATTAACAGATGGGTGAAAACGCAATCCGCCTTTATATGGACCAATTGCACTGTTCATTTCTATTCTGTAACCTCTGTTTATGTGTATTTCACCTTGTTCATCAACCCAAGGCACACGGAACATAATTACTCTTTCCGGTTCTATTAATCTTTCTAAAATTTTTGCTGAACGGTATTCAGGATGTTTTTCTAATACTATTGTAAGTGATTCAATTACTTCTTCAACTGCTTGATGAAACTCCGGCTGAGCAGGATTTTTTGCTTTAACATCAGCCATTAAATCTTTTGTATAATCGGACATATTTTTCCTCCGTAAGATAATTTAAGATTAGATTTTATAAAAAGGAGATGTATTAATATTAAATACATATTTTAAGGATGTTTTCCTTTAATTAAATAAAAAGAATAATTTAAAAATATGTATTATCAACATGGCTTCAAAATAACCCCGTAGTTTTGCTGACCATTAATTTTAATAAGCAGGGGTTTTTCAAATTGCAAATGTTTTGTAAACAATTTTTCTTCTACAGGCTTCTGTTTGTAGAGCCATTCCCAATTAATTGTACCCAATTTAGTAAAAGAATTAATAGTGAAATAGCCAATTCTGTTTGAAGTAAGATTATGAAAAAAATGTGTTCCTTGTGAAGGAGTTACACTTAAATCTTTAAATATTGACTCAACAATAGTACCCACACCGGATATTTGATCCCAGGTTACAGGTATTCCCAACCATGGATCTAATGTACCCCATCTTCCCATTCCAATTAGTAAGTATGGCCTGTTCTTTTTCAATAACTTTTTATTAAAATCATTAATTTCTAATGCTACTTTTCTACTGTTACTGCGTTCAAATTTATTTTTATCGATAAAAATGATATCATATATATTATCATTTAAACCGTTGCCCAATACTTGAGAACTTCTGCAAATAATATCTTCTTCTTTAATATTTGAAATAGCAACCTGTTCCTGTTCGCTGTTAACAACTAAGGGTCGCATTTGAAGCATCGAAAATTCTTTCAGTTTCCCTTTTGGCGCATCAAAGTTTACCGCAAATTCAATTTCAATTGGTGAACCCATTCCCCAGGAACCTAAATCAAGTATTGCATCAATAATTTTATCAAGTGGAAAAGTGTTATGCTTTAATATTGGTGCAAGTGTAACTACCCTAATTCCTCTTCTTGAAATTCCATCATAAACAACATTATTTTCGGGAGAATATGTTGAACCAACATTGTACAAAGTTCCGTCTCTTTCTGCTGTATCTAGTTCATATTTTTTTAATAGTGGATCCTCATTTGCATTTTGAAAGTAATTACTTTTTGATTTTGTATCTAAAGCATAAAATTCTTTTTGTGCATTCTTTAATGTTTCAATTGCCGAATAAAATTGAAGGAGATGTTTTGGATACTTAGGACAAAATCTTACAGAGTTTCCACCTTCAACAACAGTTTTGCCCAAACCTAATGCAACTTGTGCTATACCGTCCGAAGAATTTTGAGGAGAAATGGGGTAAAAGTTATATGATTTTGCAACACCTGATAAATTAGGATAAAATCTTTCTTCATGTTGTTGCCCAACAAGTCTTTGAATAATAACAGCCATTTTTTCTTCTTCTAATCTATACGACGTTGCTTCAAGATAATCTTTTGCTTTTTTAAAGTATGTTGATGCATATACAGCTTTTATTGCATTTAACAATTCGTTTAATCTTGTTTCCAGATCATTACTACTGTTTGAAGTCATATAGGTTTGGTAAACACCAGCAAACGGCTGAAATTGTGAGTCTTCCAATAAACTTGAAGATCTAACAGCCAACGGTACTTTAACCATTTGCAGATATAACATAAGTTTTTCGGTAACATCTAATGGAAAATATTCTGCATTAATAAATTTTTTAGCTATCTTTATATCATCAGTCTCGTTTATAGCAAAATTCTCTAATTGATTCATTTCCATAAATTGATCAAAAATATCTGTTGCTAAAACAATTGCAGAAGGTACTGTAATTTCTATATCTTTAAATTTATTTTTAAATCCGTAGTTGTAAATAAGAGAATTAATAAAACCCAACCCCCTTGCTTTACCCCCTAAAAGACCGCCGCCTATTCTGGAAAAACTATATTTTGGATCAAAAGTTTCCGTGTCAAAATCAGTTATGGTGCCTTGTTGTCTAAAGTCAAGGTAATTCTTTAATGCTTTTAATAAATTTGTACGTAAGTCAGAGACATCATTAAAGTCAGATATTTTTATGGGTCTTAATTTATGTGCTAAATAGAATTCTGTCCTTGCTTTTAACCATTTTGAGTAATGATTACCCTCACCATGATGAAGTAAGCATTCATCCGGTATTGTTCTAATTTTTTCTTCCAATGATTTAAGATTATTTGCTCTCGCTATTTCCGTACCGTCTTTCATTTCAAATATGAAATCCCCAAAGCCAAAGTTATTAAGCATAAATTTTCTTAAATTATGCAAGAGACGGGGTGAATCTTTATATAAAAAAGAAGCACCTACTTCATTTGCTCTTTCTTTAAAGTCTAAATTACCTGACTGTAGTAAAATCGGTATATCTTTTTGATATGATTTTACATACTTTGTGAATTTTAATCCTGCTTCCGGGTCTCTCACTCCGTTATGCTTGAAATTAATATCTGTAATTACACCAAGTATAAATTCTTTATATTTTTCAAAATAGCTTTCCGCCTCTTCATAAGTTGTACATAATAAAATTTTGGGGCGTGCTCTCATTCTCAAAAATTTATGAGTAAGGTTTATTCCTTCAGAAATTAATCTTTGCGATTGTTTAAAAATTTCGGTATAAATTAATGGCAAATATGACGAATAAAATTTTACATTGTCTTCAATTAAAATTATTGACTGGACACCAGCTGAGAAAGTGTCATGTTCAACATTAAGCTTGTCTTCAATATATTTAATTATTCCAATGAGCAAATGATAATCACCCTGCCAAATAAAAATTCTTTCTAAAATCGATGTATCATAATTTGTCACTAACTCACGTCTTTCCTGGTTATCATAAGCAAGTAGAATTATTGGAATATCAATTCCCGCTTTCCTAACCATGTGAGCAAACTGTATTACATGCATATCTTCAACATGAAGTGTTGTAATTATAAGATCAAAGGTATCTTGATTTATAGCAAGTTCGATTGCTTCTTTACCTGTAGTAATGTGAGTAATTTCCGGGGATTGACTTAAATTAAGATCTTGGTATTCTTGCCTGATAAGTTCGTATAATCTACCGTCTTCTTCAAAAATATAGTTATCATAAATGCTTGAAACAAGAAGTATCTCCCTTATTTTTATACGCATTAATTTTTGAAATATTTTAATGCGGTCGGCAAAGACTTCTTCAATCTGCCGTTTTTTTATTTTACTCATACTTTAAAATATATTCACTTTTATAATGAGTTAATATGTTTAAATATAAGTAGATATATTCAAACTAAAGAATATTATACTAATCCTTGATCCATCATTGCATCGGCAACTTTTAAAAATCCGGCAATATTGGCTCCGTTAACATAGTTGCCCGGTGTACCGAATCTTTCTGCTGTTGTTACACAAGTATCGTGTATCCTTATCATAATCTCGTGGAGTCTGCTGTCAACTTCTTCTGTTGACCAGGGGAGTCGCATGCTATTTTGTGACATCTCCAATCCTGATGTAGCTACTCCGCCTGCATTTGATGCTTTACCTGGAGAAAAGAGAATATCTGATTCTTCAAATATTTTATAAGCTTCATTTGTAGTAGGCATATTTGCAACTTCGCATAGGCAGATGCATCCATTCTTTAATAATTCTTTTGCGTCATCTTCAAAAATTTCATTTTGTGTTGCGCAAGGCATTGCAACATCTACTTTTACTCCCCAAGGTCTTTTGCCTTCATAAAATTCTACTTTGAATTTTTCAGCATAATCTTTAATTCTGTCATTAGCACTGGTTCTTAGTTTTAGCATATAATCAATTTTTTCTCCGGTAACACCGTCTTTATCATAGATAAATCCATCAGGGCCGGAAAGAGTAACTACTTTTCCGCCAAGTTGATCTATTTTTTGAGTTACACCCCAGGCTACATTACCAAAACCCGAGACAGCAAAAGTCTTACCTTCAATTTCATCTCCTTTGGTTTTAAGCATTTCATTTGCAAAGTAAACAGCGCCGTAACCTGTAGCTTCAGGACGTATTAAAGAACCTCCCCAGTTCAAACCCTTGCCCGTAAATACACCTGTAAATTCATTTTTTAATCTCTTGTACTGACCGAATAGATAACCGATTTCTCTTCCGCCGACACCAATATCCCCGGCGGGTATATCTACATTTGGACCGATGTGTCTGAATAATTCAGTCATAAAACTCTGGCAAAATCTCATTACTTCATTATCACTTTTTCCCTTGGGGTCAAAATCAGAACCGCCTTTTCCACCGCCCATGGGTAGTGTTGTTAAACTGTTTTTAAATACTTGCTCAAAGGCTAAGAATTTTAAAATACCTCGTGTTACGGAAGGGTGAAATCTTAATCCGCCTTTGTATGGACCAATTGCTGAATTCATCTCAATTCTGTAACCACGGTTTATATGTATTTCTCCCTGGTCATCCATCCACGGAACTCTGAAAGATATGCTTCTTTCGGGTTCAACCATTCTTTCCAATATTTTAGCGTGTTTATATTCGGGATGTCTATCTAATACTACTTCCAATGAACCTAACATTTCTTCAACTGCCTGATGAAATTCAGGTTCGCTTGGATTTTGAGCTTTTACATTATTTAAAATATTTTCTGTGTACTCAGACATAATATCCTCTGTATTAAAATTTTATATAAAACCTAAGCTTTTTAATTAAATCATTTTACGGGAAGGAAAAGAAAATAGATATATTTATATCATCGCTTCCAACTTAAATAAAACAACTTGATCAACGAACATTTTAAAACAAAAAGTGTATAGATAACACTAATTTTCAACTCCAAACTTAGAGATTAATTTAGAAATAACGAACAATGTAAATTTAAGTATTATTTTTCTGCTTTAGTATGTTATCTTCTTATTTGATAATTTTACACCCATAAAATTTTAAAATTATAGAGTAAAATCATGATAAACAAAATAATGAATGAAAAGATAAAGCAAGCTGTAAATATTCTCAAAGAAAAAAATATAGATCTTTGGCTGATCTTTGTACGAGAAAGTTCAATAATGCAAGACCCAACAATTGAAATTGTCGTCGGTAAAAACTGTACTTGGCAATCAGCTTTTTTTATTAACAAAAACGGTGAAACAACTGCTATTGTAGGCTCATTAGAATCTGAAAATTTTGAAGGGGAAGAACAATTTAACAAAGTGATTGGTTATCTTAAATCAATCAGAGAACCGTTGCTGGAATATTTAAATAATAATAAACCTAATAAGATTGCTATAAATTATTCACAAGATTCTGTACTAGCAGACGGACTTCCGCACGGACTATATCTAAATTTATTGGAGCACTTAAAAGGAACAGGGTATGAAAAGAAATTGGTTTCATCAGAAGAAATAGTCTCTGCATTGAAAGGAAGAAAATCTGGAACAGAGCTTTCAATTATGCAGGAAGCCGTTGATAAAACTCTAACAATTTTTGATAAGGTAACTGACTTTATTAAACCGGGATTAACAGAGTTAGAAATAGCCGGCTACATAAAGTCAATAGTAAAAGAAAAGGGATACGGTTTAGCTTGGGATGAAGATCACTGTCCTGCAGTTTTTACCGGTCCAGATGCTTCAGGCGCGCATTCAGGACCAACGGATAAAAAAGTAGAAAAAGGACATATGGTTAATATTGATTTCGGAATAGAATATAATGGTTATTGTTCTGATCTTCAGAGAACATGGTATGTTTTAAAAGATGGAGAAACAAGCGCTCCGGAGCCTGTTCAACAAGGATTTAACGTAATTAGAGATGCTATACAAATGGTTGCAGATAAACTGAAACCTGGTGTTCTTGGTTGTGAAATGGATGACATTGCCCGAAGTTATGTTATCGAACAGGGTTACGAAGAATATCCGCACGGACTCGGTCATCAAGTCGGAAGGAAAGTACACGATGGCGGTGGCGGTCTTTTACCACGTTGGGAACGATACGGAAATACACCTTTTATGAGAGTGGAAGAAAATCAAGTTTACACAATTGAACCGAGAGTACCTGTAAAAGGTTACGGAGTTTCAACGTTGGAAGAAGAAGTTGTTGTCAGAAAGGAGGGAGCAGAGTTTATTTCCAAACCGCAGAAAAAATTAATGCTGATATAATTTGATTACAGTAACTTGATTTATACCTCTACACATGAGGAGGACAAATCAGGCTCTTACATATTTAAAATTTACAATTGCGCCTGTAAGCTTTTTCTAATAATCTGTTGAATTCTTGAAACTCTATTTCTGTTGCTCCGAATATTTTTAAATGCGGTGTAGAATATTGCACATCAAGAAGTTCAAATTGATTTTCATTCAAATGTTCAATCAATTTTATCAAAGCTGCTTTTGAAGCTTGAGGAATAACTGAAAACATCGACTCCCCAAAGAATGCCCCTTTGTAAGTAATACCATATAAACCACCGACAAGCTTACCTTTCGAGTAAGTCTCGACTGTGTGGACATATCCTAATTTTTCCATCCGGAGATATGCTTCAATAAGTTCACCCGATATCCAAGTTTCTTCTCTGTCGGCGCACAATTTTATTACAGAGTGAAAGTCAAAGTCGTACTTAAAAGTAAATTCTGAGTTAGCAATAAATTTTTTTAATGAACGCGGATAATTATAATTGTCTAATGGTATAATCGTTCTTATTTCCGGCATATACCAATTTATTTCATTGGTGTCCTTATCAGCCATAGGGAAAGCACCTACAGCATACATTTTAATCATTGCTTTGGGATTTTGTAGAATTAGTTTCGCTTTGTTTGTGCTTTTTTCCAATGTATATCTTTAATCAAATATTTCTTGTGTCAGGCACTTTACGCTACCGCCGCCCTTTAAAAATTCTGTCATATTAATTTCAATTACTGTAAATCCATAACTTTCCAACTCACGCTTAAGTTTTTCGGAAATTCCTTTTCCTATAAACACATCATTTTTATTAACTACCAGATTACAAGCTAAAAGATTGTTGTCTTGTTCATCAGCAATTATAATATTTTTAAATTGTGAATTTATCAATTCTATTCCTTCCTTTGTAAAAGCAACAGGATTTATCATTGCCGTATCGTCATTTAATGGTCCGAGGCAGGTATCAAGATGATAAAAGTACGGGTTATTTAATTCAATAGGGTGAAACTCTTTGTCGAGTATTTTTTCAAGATGCTCTTTTACTTTTATGCTTGTTCTTTCTCCGTAACCTATAAAATATTTAGTATCTGATCTTATTATATCGCCTTCACCCTCAAATAATATTTCTTCAGGCAGAACATGTATTTTATAATTTAAATTTTCAAAATAATTTACTGCAATCTCAGATTCTTTTCTTCTTTCTGGAGCTTTGAAATTTGCCTTAATAAAAACATCTTCTTCGGCATAGCCAATGTTAGCAGTATATATCATATCAGGAAAACCTTCAACAGGCTCAATTTCTAAGACTTCCATTCCGGACGATTCATAATTTTCTTTCAATAAACTGTAATTAGTATAAGCTGCATCGCGGTCAATTTTCGTACCTGTTTTCATCCAGGGATTAATTACATATTCTATGTTGTAATATTTTGGCGGACACATTAGTACCTTTTTCATTTGGTCTCCATTATATTTTTTAATGTACTTTAAGTGGGAATTTAATAATTTTATACTTTGAAAGAAATTATTTACAAATAATTATTGGATTAGAAAATGAAAAAAAATTCTTCACTTAAAATATTTATTGCAGTACTATCGTTTATCTTTTTAAATAATCTATTTATTACAACAAATGCTCAAAATAAAACAAATAAATTTACAATTGTAATTCACGGCGGTGCCGGTTTTATAAGTAAAGATATACCTGATTCAACAAAAAAGGCTTACATAAATTCATTAAAAATTGCTCTTACAATAGGGAAAAATATTTTAGCTGAGGGTGGAAAAAGTATTGATGCTGTCGAGCAGGTAATAAGATATATGGAAGACAATCCAAATTTTAATTCAGGAAAGGGAGCAGTTTTCACCGCTAATGGTACACACGAATTAGATGCTTCTATTATGGACGGGAAAGATCTTTCAACAGGTGCTGTAGCCGGAGTAACAATAATTAAACATCCAATTACTTTAGCAAGAAAAGTAAAAGAAAAGACAAAACACGTTTTATTAGTCGGGCCGGGTGCCGATCAGTTCGGGAAAAAAATAGGAGTAGAGATTGTTGATAATCATTACTTTGACACACCAAGGCGATTACAAAATTGGAAAAAAAGACACAATAAAAAAATAAACAAGCACGGTACTGTAGGTTGTGTTGCAATTGATATGTACGGAAATATTTCTGCTGGAACATCTACGGGCGGACTTTCGGATAAAATGTACGGCAGAGTCGGAGATTCTCCACTTGTTAATGCAGGCACTTATGCAAACAACAAAACCTGCGGTGTGTCAGCAACAGGCATCGGTGAATTGTTTATAAGGAATACAGTAGCTTTTAATATCTCGGCTTTGATGGAATATAAGGGTTTAACATTAAAACAAGCTGCAGATGAAATGATACTTAAAAGATTAAAACCTGGTTCCGGTGGAATTATTGCTGTGGATAAAGGTGGAAGTTATGTCTTTTCTTTTAATACCCCTGGAATGTTCAGAGGCGTCGCAAATTCAAAAGGATTATTTGAAGTTAAGATTTGGGAATAGTGAGAATATTTATAATTTAATTTAGTAACAATATTAAAATGTAAACATTATGCCTTGGCCAAAAGAAAACGAATATACACCCTTTTATGCAGATTATTTAATGAATTTAAAGGATGAAAATATAATTGAGTTTCAAAAAAATCAGTTGGGAGAAATAAAACTTATATTTAATTCAATTGATGAGGATAAAGGGAATTATACTTATGCAGAAGGGAAGTGGACTGTAAAAGAAGTGCTTGGGCATTTGGTTGACACTGAAAGAATTTTGGCTTACCGCACACTTAGTTTTGCAAGAGGGGAGAAACAAACTCTGCCTGGTTTTGAACAGGATGATTATGTAGAAGAAGGTTTTTTTAATAATAGAACTGTTAAAGATTTATTAAATGAATTTATTGCATTAAGAGAAGCAAATATCATAATGTTTAAAAGTTTTTCTGATGAAGTTTTAATGAGAAGGGGGAATGCAAACAACAATGAATTTACGGTTAATGCCCTTCAATATATAATTCCAGGACACGTTAAGCACCATTTAAAAATACTTAAGGAAAAATATTTATAAAAATTTGAAACCCTACGAAGTAGTTGAAAATGAATTAACTTTTCTTCAGTTCGTTCTCAATTGCTAAAGTTATCTTTTTGCCCCCGGGTTTAGCAGGACTCCTAAATCTTTTTACCACGTTACCATTTCTATCAATCAAGAATTTTTCAAAATTCCATTTTATACCTGATTTACCTGTAACGGAATTTTCAGTAAGCATTTTATAAAGTTGTTCTTTGTCATTCCCTTTTACTCTTATTTTATCAAACAGAGGGAAAGTAACATTGTAATTTACAGAGCAGAAATTTTTTATCTCTTCGTTTGTGCCGGGTTCTTGTTTACCAAAATCGTTGCACGGAAATGCTAAAATTTCAAAACCTTTTGATTTATATTTTCCGTATATTTTTTCTAAACCTTTGTATTGTGGAGTATAACCACATTTGCTTGCAACATTTACAATCAATAAAACCTTCCCCTTATAATCTGATAAATCAACATCCTTTTTATCAATATTTTTCACGGTATAATTGTAAATGTTTGCATCCTTTAGATTAACTTCGTTTTTATTTTGTGCAATGTTTTTATTTGCGAACAAAGAAATTCCAAATAGTACTGCCATAAATATTATCCTTTTCATATTTATTCCTCTTAATATAAAATCTTTTTTAATAAAAAATTATACAATATTATTTATCTCATTTAAAATTAGTTTAGATGCACCTAAATTTTGCTGAACATAATCATAACTGATTTTTCCTCTTTCTTCTCTTTTCTTTTGATTAGTGATTAAGTTGCTGATAGCTCTGTATGCATTTTGTTTATTCCTAACAACAATTCCTCCTCCAATCTCAACTAATTTTTGTGCTTCCTGTGAATTGTCTATCTTTGGCCCAAAAACAACAGGCACACCGTACACTGCTGCCTCAAGCACATTATGAATGCCTTGTTTGAAACTACCTCCCACATATGCAAAATCAGCGTAAGTATATAGAGCTAACAGTATACCTATTGAATCAACAATAATTACATTTTCACCATTGAAATTATTTAAATATGAGAATCTAATTGTCGCAAGCTCTTTTGCGAAATCGTGTTCAATTTTATCCAAGTTTAGAATTGATGGTTCGTGCGGTGCTATTATCATTAATAAATTCTCGTTATACTTACAAAGCTTTTTAAACACGGGAATAATGATTTCTTGATCTTCTTCCCAAGTACTTCCGGCTACAAATACGGTTTTGTCTTTGAACAATTCTTCATTTATAAGATTTCTTCCTCTTGATGTTATGCTTTTTTCATAAACACGGTCAAATCTTGTGTCACCTACAACTTTAATCTTTTCCTTATCTTTAACAAACACCTTAAATCTTTCGTTATCAATTTTGGAAACTGTTAAAATTTTTGAAAGATCATTAAATAAATATTTATGAAAATTTTTAATTATTGGAAGATGTCTTGCAGAATTTTTTTTCATTGTAGCATCTATAAGGATTGCAGGAATACCTGTTTCTTTTATTGCCCAAATATGATTGGGCCAAATATCATACCTCATTAAAACAACTAAATTGGGTTTAACAATCTGTATAAATCTTTTTGCATTTGATTTAGAATCTAAAGGAATATAGGAAACCAAATCTGCATATGGGTACCTTAAAGAGTTTTCATAACCCGAAGGTGAAAAAAAAGTAACCAGTATATTAAAATCTCTTGTATTTTTTAATTCTTTTATTATAGGTTTTGCCTGTTCAAACTCACCAAGAGACGAAGAATGAAACCAAATTAGTTGTTTAGTTTTATCAAGTGAAGCTGCGTTTATTATCAGGTCTTCAAATATTCTTTTTCTTCCTCTTATTCCTCTTCTTATCTTTGAACTAAAAAAACTGCTTATTTTTATTAAAACATACAGCAATGGAACAATAAGTAAGTTATATATTATTTTCCAAAAGCTTTTCATTTATCATTCAATAGTTCTTGCAATTTATTAAAAGCCAATTCAGGAGATAATTTCATCATACACTTAAAATGTTTTTTTGGGCATTTGTTTCTACCAATATGCGAACAAGGTCTACAAGTTAATGAATTGTTCTCTAATATTAAATTCTTGTTTTTGTATGGAGCAAAACCGAATTCTTTAACAGTTGAACCAAAAAAAGTAAGTACCGGGATTCTCACAGAACATGCAGTGTGCATTAATCCTGAGTCATTACAAACTACAGCGAGACACTTTTTCATATCCGTTGCTGTTTGAAGAAGATCATTATTATTGCAGAGATTTATAGCGTGAGGGAGTTTATCTTTTATTTGCTTACAGATTTGTTCGTCACTTCTCCCACCGAACAAAACAATTTCAAATCCATTACGGTTTAATTCATTACCTAATTGAATATAATAATCAATTGGCCACATTTTTGTAAAATGTCTGCCACCGGGTCCAAACCCAATATATTTTTTATCATTCGTTAATTTGGTTTTAATATATTCGGGAATATATAAATTCAGGCCCTCATCGTCCAATGAAAAATTAGAGATAGTTTGTGTATATCTAACCGGAATTTGTGGAAGTGATTGTAGCTTGTTTAACTTAAACTGAACAAGTAAAAACTTATCAAAATTATGTTTGTTGAATTTTACAATAGGTCTTTTTAAAACTCCTATAATTTTTCGTGATCTTAAATTATTTTGAAGATCAATTACAAAATCATAATTGTTGAATTTTAAATTTGTTTCTGATTTTTTTTCTTCATCTTTTCCTGTTTGAAAGAGATAAAGATTTGAAATGTATTTATTGTATTTAAGAGCATCTTGATATTGTTTTTTTAACAGAAAGTCTATTATTATTTCAGGATAATTTTTTTTTATTGCACGAATTAGTGGAGTTGTGAGTAGAATATCACCCAAAGAGCTGAGCCTTATAATAAGTAATCTTTTTGCATTCTTTAGATTCAAGAATTTTATACCATTATATATTTATAAGATGATTTAATTTAAATAAATCCTAGTATTACTTCCATTATTAATTGCGGTTAACATTTTTCTGGTTTAATTTTAAAGTAAAGAATTATTGAGAATATTTATGACAGATACACAAACAAATTTAACTATTGAAAGACAAGTTTACACTATTGTTGACGAATTTAAAGACAACATACCTTTACCCAATGATAGAAACAGACTTGCTTTTTGTCTCTACAAATATGTAAAAGGTGAAGGGGATTCCCCAGAAATTCTGGTTAAAACAACAAAGATTAAAATAAAAGGGATTTCAGAAAAAGAACTGGGGGAAAAATTAAAAGAAAAAGTTTATTTAGTAAAAAAAGAAGGATAAATTTATTATAATTTATCCTCTTTTTCTAAAGAGTTATTATCTTATTTAAGATACTGTTTTTTCTACATCAGCTTCGGCCATAAACTTTTCAACCATTTTTACATCTTCTTCACTTCCGATAAAAATTGGTACCCTTTGATGAAGTTTTTCAGGATTAATTTCTAAAATTCTTTGTTTACCGTCGGTTGCTCTGCCGCCGGCACTTTCAATTAAAAATGCCATAGGATTGCATTCATACATTAATCTTAGTTTACCGTTAGGGTGCCTGGAATCAGCAGGATACATAAATATTCCACCGTAAAGCAGATTGCGGTGTATATCTGCCACCATGGAACCGATATATCTTGATGAATATGGTCTGCCGGTTTCTTTATCTTCTTCTTGAAGATATTTAATATATTTTTTTAATCCTTTATGCCAATAAAGATAATTGCCTTCGTTAGCGCTGTAGATTTTAGCTTTTTTTGGAATCTGTATGTTTTCGTGTGATAACAAGAATTCGCCGAAAGAAGGATCAAGTGTAAATGCGTGAACTCCCTGTCCTGCAGTATAAACAAAAATTGTACTTGAACCATAGACAACATATCCTGCAGCTACTTGTTTTATACCCTGCTGAAGACAATCTTCCATAGCACCAGGTGTATTTTCAGGAGTGATACGTTTATAAATTGAAAAAATTGTTCCGATGCTTATGTTTGCATCAATATTTGAAGAACCGTCTAGTGGGTCAAACAAAAGAACGTACTTACCGATTTTATGTTTTTTAGATATGTGTATTATTCCTTCTTCTTCTTCTGAAGCCATAACACATAGATGACCACCATAGTCCATGGCTCTTATTAACATGTCATGAGCATAGATATCAAGCTTTTTTACTTTTTCACCATGAATATTATTATCGCCTGTGAAACCAAGTATATCAACCAAGCCTGCTTTATTAACCTCAAGAGATATAACTTTTGCAGCTAAGGAAAGATCTCGTAAAAGATATGAGAGTTCTCCGGAAGCCTCTGGATGCATTTTTTCCCCTTCAATAATATGACGACCTAATGTCATAAATTTATATTGTTCCATTACATTTCTCCCTAGTTTTTTTAAGCTGACTTTGTTATTTCCTGATCTTTATATTGTAACTGATATAATTTATAATAAATTCCTTTTTTAGCTAAGAGTTCCTGATGATTTCCCGTTTCTCTTATTTTGCCTTTGTGCATTACTATTATTTTATCTGCATTTTGTATTGTCGATAATCTATGTGCAATAACAATAGCAGTGCGTCCGACTAAAAGTTTTTCAATTGCTTTCTGTATCAATGCTTCAGTTTCTGTATCAACACTGGAAGTAGCTTCATCTAAAATAAGTATTTGTGGATTATAAGCCAAAGCTCTTGCAAAAGAGATCAATTGTTTTTGTCCAACGCTTAGTGTTGCCCCTCTCTCCATAACAATTTCATCATATTTATTTGGTAATGCTTCTATAAATTTATCAGCGCCTACAAGCGTAGCTGCTTTTTTAACTTGTTCTTCAGATATATCTTCATTATCCATGCTTATATTAGAGCGAATATTTCCAGAGAAGAGAAAAACATCTTGAAGCACAATAGATATATGTTTACGTAATTCTCTTTTATTTATTTTTCGTATGTCAATTCCATCAACTAAAATGGAGCCGGATTTAATATCATAAAATCTTGTAAGAATATTTATTATACTTGTTTTACCGGCACCGGTTGCCCCTACAATTGCAACGGTTTCCCCGGGATTTATATTAAATGTAATATCCTTTAATACAGGTTCATCTTTTTTATACTCAAACCAGACATTTTTAAAATCAATTTCTCCTTTAATTTGATTTAACTTAATAGGATGTTCGGGGCTATTTACAAATGTTTGATCATCTAATAATTTAAATATACGCTCTGATGAAGCCATAGCAGTTTGCATTACATTATATTTTTCGGATAAATCTCTAATAGGTCTGAAAAACATTTCTGTATATTGAATAAAAGCAAAAAGTGTTCCTATTGTTAAAGTTGAACTAATAACATTTCCTCCACCGTACCAGATAATGAGTCCTATTGCTATAGAGCTAATAAATTCTACCGACGGGAAAAATACAGCATAATAAAATATCGATTTTATATTGGATTTTTTATAATCACTATTAATAGAGGAAAAATTTTTTAATTCTGATTTCTCTTTGTTAAAAATCTGTACAACATTCATACCGGTAATATGTTCCTGCATATAAGAATTTAATCTTGCAAGATGTAGACGAACATCCCTATAACTTTCTCTTACTTTTCTTCTGAACAAGAAAGTACCATAAATTAAAAAGGGGAGAACCGAAAGCGTTACTAAGGATAATTTTACGTCAAGGAAAAACATAAAACCCAAAATCCAAATGAGGATAAAAATATCACTAAACACCATAACAATACCCGAAGAAAATAGAGCATTAAGGGATTCAATGTCATTCGTTACTCTTGTTACTATTCTGCCGATTGGAGTTTTATCAAAGAATTTGAGCGCCAGCTTTTGAATATGTGTGAATAATTGTGATCTTAGATCATATATAATTTTCTGCCCGAGATACTGCATAAAATAAGTAAGAAAATATTGAACAACAGATTGGAACAATAAAGTGGCTAACAGAATAAGACTAATTATCAATAACCCATTATAATCAGAATTTGCGATGTAGTCGTCTACTGCAATTTTAGTAAGATAAGGACGAACCGGTCCTAAAGCAGCTACAACTATATTCATTATTATAGCAATAAATATATATTTTCTGTAAGGTTTTACATAACTCAAAAGCCGTTTCATCAGCTTAGAGTCATATGCTTTACCTAATATTTCTTCATCTTTTTTGTAATCGTTAGACATTTAATAATATCTTAATTTTATCTTGTCAATTAAATTTCTTCTAATTCTTTTTCAAGTAATTGTTTATAATGTAATTCGGAATAAATACCGCCTTGAGCAACTAATTGTTCGTGAGTACCTTCCTCAACAATTTTAGCATTATCCAAAACAATTATTTTATCTGCATTTTTAACAGTAGAAATTCTATGACTTATAATTATTTTTGTTATGTTTTTGCTTTGTTCTTCTAAATTTTTTAAAATTTCTTCTTCCGTATGTGTATCAACCGCAGAAAAGGAATCATCCAAAATTAAAACCTGGGGGTCTTTTGCTAAGGATCTTGCAAGACTAACCCTTTGCTTTTGTCCACCAGAAAGTGTTATCCCTCTTTCTCCCATTATAGTTTCGTAACCTTTTGGAAAGGATCTTATTTCTTCTTCCAAATGTGCAATTTTAGCCGCATTAATTATCTTGTCTTCATCGTATTTATCCAATCCATAAGCAATATTATTTTTAATTGTATCGGAAAAAAGAAATGCTTCCTGCTGAACAAGACTAATATTATTTCTTAATATTTGAAGTGGTATTTCTTTAATATTTTTCCCCCCAATAACTATTTCTCCGTTCGTACAATCATATAAACGTGGGATCAAATTAATAAATGAAGTTTTACCGCTTCCAGTATAACCCATTACAGCCAAGGTTGAACCTTGAGGGATAGTTAAATTTATCCCATCCAAAATTTTCGGTAAATGTTGTCCGTATCTGAAAGAAACATTTCTAAATTCAATATTTCCTTTTAATCCGTTTATAGAAAAATCGGTTTTATCAGAGTCCGTAATTTCAAAAGGTTCAGCATAAATTTTGTTAAGTCGTTTCATGCTTGCTTCACCCTGTTGTATGATATTTATCACCCAACCGAAGGCAATTATTGGCCAGATTAAAATACCGAGATAAACAATAAAAGCTGTAAATTCTCCTAAATTAATCTCGTTGTTTATTATTTTGATACCGCCGGCCCAAATTACTATAATAATTGAAAATCCGGTTATTAAAAATAAAAGTGGAAAAAGCAGAGCTTGAGTTTTTACAAGGTTCATATTCTTTTTTAAATAATCCTTGCTGATTTCATTAAACTTATTTATCTCATTTTCTTCCCTTACATAAGATTTTATAACTCTTATACCGGAAAAATTTTCCTGTGCTTTAGTTGTCAGTTCAGAAAACTTCTCTTGTATTTTTGTAAATTTTACGTGTATTATTTTACCCACCTTGTAGACCAAATATGAAAGCAGTGGTAAGGGAAGTAAAGAGTAAAAAGTTAAAGATGGATTTAACGACAGCATAATACCAATCACAATCGTTAATCTTACTACTGTATCTAAGGAATACATTACTGCCGGGCCTAAAAACATTCTTACAGCACTTATATCGTTAGTTGCATGAGCCATAATGTTGCCGGTAGAATTATTTTGAAAATAACGAAGAGGTAAATATTGAATATGCTTCCAGAAGTCACGCCTCAAATCAAATTCAATTTCCCTGGAAACAACGATAATTGATTCTCTGATTAGAAATCTGAATAATCCCGCGAGAGCAGAAACTCCAATAATAAGTAGCCCGTAGTTTAATAATTTGTCGGTTGTTATTGTGGTCTGTAACCCGTTTATAGCATCCTTTAAAAATAAAGGTACATAAACAGTTCCAATGTTAGAAAGGATTATAAAAAAAATTCCCCAAATTAATTTCTTTTTATAACGAATAAAATATTTTTTTAGTGTATATAAATTTTTCATATAAATTATACTTCCTTAAGCAAGAAAGTAATAAATAAAATTATTAGACTGTTAGGCTAATCGATTATTTCGAAGCTGGTGTATTTTTGCAAAACTTTTGGCACTATCACTTTTCCTTCGGGAGTTTGATAGTTTTCAAGTAACGAAACCATAAGTCTGCTTGTGGCTAAACCTGATCCGTTAAGCGTGTGAACAAAGTTTAATTTTTTTGTCTTTTTATTTCTAAAACGTATGTTAGTTCTTCTACCCTGAAAGTCCTCAAAGTTACTGCATGAAGAAGCTTCCAACCATTTGTTTTCTGCAGGTGACCAGGTTTCTATATCATAACATTTTGCTGCAGAAAAACTTAGATCACCGCTGCATAGTAAAAGAATCCTATAAGGAATTTGAAGAGCTTTTAAAATATTTTCGGCATCATTCACAATATTTTCAAGTTCATCGTATGAATTTTCAGGCTTAACAAACTTGACCATTTCAACTTTATTAAATTGGTGAACACGTAAAAAACCTTTTGATTCTTTTCCGTACGATCCTGCTTCTCTTCTGAAACAAGATGAAAATCCTGTATAGTTTAAAGGAAGTTTTTCTTCGTCGAGTATTTCATCTCGGTACATATTTGTTATCGGTACTTCGGCGGTAGGAATCGGATAAAGACCGTCCTTTTCAATAAAATAAATATCATCTTCCAATTTCGGGATTTGACCTGTACCTATAAGTGAAGCACGATTGACTAAAAACGGTGGAAGAACTTCTACATAACCGTGGTTTCTAATGTGAGTATCAAGCATAAAATTAATTAACGCTCTTTCCAGTGTTGCACCTTTGCCAATGTAAAGTGGAAAACCCGAGCCTGAAATTTTTGCGCCTCTTTCAAAATCCAGTATATTTAATTTCTTACCTAGTTCAACGTGGTCAAGAATCTCGGTATCATTTTGTTCAAAACTAAATCCTTCGGGGAGCCATTGCCTAACTTCCACGTTTTCCTCTTCTGTTTTTCCAACTGGCACAGACTCGTGAGGAAGATTAGGGATATAATATAAAATGTCATTTAGTTTTTCATCTATTTGATGAAGTTCAGTATCAATTTCTTTCGTTTTATCGGAAATTATTTTCATCTCTGCAATTATTGAAGAAGTATCTTTACCTTCTTTCTTTAGTTTACCGACTTCTTTTGATACTGAATTTTTTTTAGCTTTTAGTTCTTCGGTTTGAGTAATGAGACTTCTTCTTTGCTTATCTAACTCTAAAAGTTCATCAACTCTGTCGGGTTCATTTTTATTTATTATTCCCCGTTTTACAAGTTCAGGATTTTCTCTTATAAATTTTAAGTCCAGCATAATTTATTTTACCACAATATTATAGATTCTATTTTTAACAAATATCTCTTTTATTATTTCTTTTCCTGCCGTATGCTTAGAGACTTTTTCATCTTTAAAAACAAGTTCTTTCACAACATTCTGCTCACTGTTTGCAGCAACTTCTAAAGTTGATCTTAATTTACCGTTTACTTGTATCGCAATATTTACAATGTTTTCTACCAAAGCATTTTTATCTGGTGTAAACCATATTGGATTTTCCATTAACGATTTTTTATTTCCGATCAATGACCAGCATTCTTCGCCAAGGTGAGGTGCAACAGGGGCTAAAAGAACAGAAAACCTGCTTAATGTGTACGCTTTTATTTCGTTCGAACAATTGCTAAAGTTCTTTGTTATTTTATTTATCAATTCCATCAAAGAAGCTATTGCAGTATTAAATCTGAATGCATCTATTTCTGTCTCATACTTTTTAATTGTTTGATTTATTTTCTTGTAAACAGATTTTTCAGAATCATTAAGTGAATTAATTGTAAAATTATTTTTTAATTCACAATTGCTTAAAATGTTTTGATTATTTATAAAAAGATCGTAAGTACGTTGCACAAATCTATCGGTGCCTGTAATTCCTTTATCGTTCCAATCTCCCCCCATTTCATAAGGTCCCATAAACATTAAATAAAGTCTGAACACATCAGAGCCGTATTTTGAAATAAAATCATCAGGGTTAACAACATTATCTTTTGATTTAGACATCTTTACTCCGTTGTTTGTAATTATTCCCTGGTGTATAAGATTTTTGAACGGTTCATCAGAATTTACTAATCCTATATCTCTTAAAAATTTATGAATAAATCTTGAGTACAAAAGATGAAGGGTTGTATGTTCGGCTCCTCCTACATATCTGTCGACAGGAACCCAGCTGTTTACAAGCTCTTTGTCAATTGGAGCAGTATCGAGATGTGGATTAAAATATCTCAAATAATACCAAGAGGAATCTACAAATGTATCCATCGTGTCGACTTCTCTTTTTGCGTTCTTGCCGCACCTCGGGCATTTAACGTTTACAAATTCTTCACTACTTGCTAGAGGAGAAAATCCTTCTGAGTTAAACTTTACGTTATACGGAAGTTCAACGGGTAAGTCTTCTTCATTAACAGGAACTTCGCCGCAATCAGGACAATAGATAATTGGAATCGGAGTACCCCAATATCTTTGTCTTGAAATTAACCAGTCCCTTAATCGATATTTAACTGTTCTTTTTCCGATACATTTTTCTTCAAGCCATTCTATGATTTTGTTCTTTGAATCATTAACATAAAGTCCGTTCAAAAACTCACTGTTAATTGCGGGTCCGTCTCCTAAAAAAGCTTCACCTTCAAAATTTTTCGGGGGTTGAACTGTTCTTATTTTTGGCAGTTTAAATTTAGTTGAAAACTCCCAATCTCTTTCATCCTGCCCAGGTACAGCCATAACACAGCCGGTTCCGTAGGTAAGAAGTGTGTAGTCAGATATCCAAATAGGAATTTTTTTCCCATTTGCAGGATTTATTGCAAACGATCCGATAGGTACACCGGTTTTTTCTTTTGTTGTTGATGTCCGTTCAAATTCTGTTAAAGATTTTATAGAGTCTCTGTAATTCTCAATTGATTTTTTATTATCCCCAGTTGTTAGCTTATCTACTAATGGATGTTCTGGAGCTAAAACAATATAGGTAGCACCAAACAAAGTATCCGGTCTTGTAGTAAAAACAGTGATCTTTTCATCGCTTTCATCAACACTAAAAATAATTTCAGCACCGAGGCTTTTTCCTATCCAGTTTCTTTGCATCGATTTTGTTTTATCCGGCCAATTAATTGTTTCTAAGCCTTTCAATAATTCTTCGGTATATTCTGTGATTTTAAAAAACCACTGAGTTAAGTTTTTTTGGATCACCTCACTTCCGCATCTTTCGCAAGTTCCGTCCGATAAAACCTGTTCATTTGCTAAGACTGTTCGGCAGGAGGTACACCAATTAACAGGTGCTTTTTTTCTATATGCCAATCCTTTTTTATATAATTGAAGAAAAAGCCATTGATTCCATTTATAATATTCCGGTACACAAGTCATTAACTCTGCATTCCAGTCATACATACACCCCATTTGTTTTAATTGATCTCTGATTGCGTCAATGTTTTGCATTGTACTATCGTAGGGATGGATGCCTGTTTTAATAGCATAATTTTCAGCAGGAAGTCCAAATGCATCATAACCAATTGGTTCAAAAATGTTGAAGCCTTTTAGCTTTTTAAATCTTGCCCAGGAATCTGTAGGGCCATAATTATACCAATGTCCACAATGAAGATTTGATCCCGAAGGGTAAATAAACATTACTAAACAGTAAAGTTTGTTTACTGTTTGAGAGAAATCTGTTTTAAATATTTGATTTTCTTCCCAATAATGTTGCCATTTTTTTTCAATTTCAGAATAAGGGTAACGCATTTTACATACATAAATTTAAAATAATTATAAATTTACCTAAAAATTAATGTACTTAAAAATGAAGTGTAAAAATGTATTTCTAAGTAAAGCAGCTCCCCATCTGTCCAACTTATTAAGTTTTTCTCAACTCATTATTTGGACAGCGGTGAAACGGGATATAAAACGCCAACAATTTTTTTTAATTGTTGGCTAATAAATTTTTAGTATTGTATATTAATTATGTTAATATTCAGAGAAGCCCATATTTTTTATATTTTAATAATTGATATGAAAAGACCCATTTATTTTTTAATCCTTGTATTTGCTTTAACATTATTTAACGGCTGTTTGGTTTCAGAACGGATAAATTATACAATCGATTTAAGAACTCCTACAACAGGTAAAGTTACCGTAAATTTTCTAAACATAAAGTCAAATGCAATTGGGAAAAGAGAATTTGAACAAGATAAAAAACATCTTTTTGAGTTCACGCTGAAGAGTAAAAGCTTTGTGACCCAGTTAAAGTCTGAGGGTAAATTTATCAAATACCGTTTTCTATCAGTAAAAAATAATCAACTTAACGGTAAAGTTATATATGATTTTAATGACGTAAAAAAAGTTGAAGGGATCAGATTTGAGGACGGATTTTATTATTTAACTATGGCATTAGACGACAGCCTAATTTCAACAAACGGCAAACTGATCATTTCTAAAGATTACAAAAGAATTTTATGGGATAAAAATTATAAACAGTTGAAGTTTGAAATGTATTCCAGTGGTTTTGATGACAATGTATACAAAGAGTTGGCTTCATATTATAAAAATAAATAAAAATGTTTGTTGAAGTAGTTTTTCCGCTTCCTTTCCGCAAAGCTTTTACGTATAAAGTCCCCTCTGAATTCCAAAAAGATATTCAGCTCTATAAAAGAGTTGCAGCTCCTTTCGGAAAAAGAATATTAACCGGCTTTGTTATAAGTTCTTCAGAAAAAACCAATGTTAAAGTAAGAATAAAAAAAATTCAGGATATTTTAGACGAAAAACCTATCTTCAACAAAACTTCTTTTAAATTTTATAACTGGCTTTCGGAATATTATTTATCTTCTTTGGGCGAAGCATTAAAATTAGGCATCCCTTACGGTTTAGATGTAGAATCAAAAAAGAAAATTATCGTTAACAAGGAGATCTGTAATGAATTATTAAATAAAGTAAGTGGAAAAAATTCTGTAAAAGAAAAAGTGCTGGAATGTCTTGTCGCAAAAGAAGAAATATCATTTTCTTACCTTCAAAAAATTATAGGCAAAAAAAATATTTACTCAACAATTAATTCTTTGGAAAAATTATCCGCAGTAACTGTAATAACGCAACTGGATGAAGGGAAAGTAAAAGTAAAGAAGGTGAACTATGCAAAACTTAAAAACCCTTTAGAAGAGATTTATGCTATATTGCCGGAGATTGAAAGACGCTCACCGAAACAGCTAAAAATATTATTGGAACTAATTGCTTTAAAAAACAAAGATATAAAAGTAACGGATTTAATACAGAAAACTAATTCATCTCAATCATCAATTAAAGGTTTAGAAAAAAAAGAACTTGTTGAGATATACGAAAAAGAAGTTGAGAGAAAATATTATGAAGCATATTCAGAAAAACTTTTGGATTTTGAACTTACACCAAAACAAAATGAAGTAATTAAAATTGTAAGTGAATCAATAAGCAAAAGATCATTTCAGACTTATCTTTTGCACGGAGTCACAGGAAGCGGGAAAACTCAAGTATATATTGAATTGATAAAGAAGACACTGAGCTTAAAAAAAACAGCGCTTCTGTTAGTACCTGAAATATCACTTACTCCGCAAATTACAAGCAGACTTACAAACAATTTTAGGAATGAAGTTGCTGTTATTCACAGCAGAATGTCTTTGGGGGAAAGATACGATAGTTGGAGAAAAATCTTAAACGGAAAAGCTAAGATTGTAATAGGAGCCCGGTCTGCCTTGTTCTCACCATTAAAAAATTTAGGTCTAATTGTAATAGATGAAGAACACGATTCAAGTTACAAACAGTCGGATTCGTCACCCAAATATCATGCAAGGGATTGTGCAATTATGCTCGGTAAATTCAATAATTGTCCTGTTCTTCTTGGTTCTGCTACACCTTCAATTGAAAGTATGTATAACGCAAGAAATGGGAAGCATAAATTATTGGAATTAAGAAAAAGAGTAGATAACGCCAAAATGCCCATAATAAAACTGATAAATATTGCGAAGGAAAGAAAAGCAAATAGAATGGAAAATATTTTTTCCAAAACGTTACTTATTGAAATTGAGAAAAGACTGGAGAAAAAAGAGGGAATAATAATTTTCCAAAACAGGCGCGGTTTTTCAACACAAGTCTTTTGTGAAGATTGTTCTGAAATTGAGACTTGTGAAAACTGTTCTGTTCCGTTGGTTTATCATATTAATAAAAACACATTACTGTGTCATTATTGCGGATTGATTAAAAAAGTGTCAAATGCCTGCACACATTGCGGCTCTTTTTCTATTAAATATTTTGGGACGGGAACGGAAAGAGTAGAAGACGAACTGGAGTTTTATTTTTCCAATGCACGAATTAGAAGAGTAGATTCAGATGCAATTTCCAAGAAAAATTCTTTAAGTAAAATATTATTTGCCTTTGGACAGGGACAAATAGATATTCTTGTTGGAACACAGATGGTTTCAAAGGGATTAGATTTTTCAAGAGTAACTTTAGTAGGAGTTGTTGCAGCTGAGACAAGTCTTTGGCTTCCAGATTTCAGAGCAGACGAAAGAACATTTCAATTACTTACTCAAGTTTCAGGCAGGGCAGGGAGAAGCGATAAAAAAGGTGAAGTATTGATACAGACACAAAATGATTCAAATCCGACTTTACAGAAAGTATTAAAGAACGATTATGAAGGGTTGTACAAAAATGAAATTTATCACAGAGAAAAATTAAAATATCCTCCATTTGTTAAACTTGCACTTATTGAAGCTAAAGACCTAAATGAAAAAAGAGCTAATGGGGCTATAAATGATTTTTACAACGCACTGCTTCCCTATAAAAAATGGTTAAATATATCTAAACCAACCTACGCCATAATTGCAAAACTTAAGGGCTATTACAGATTTCAAATTTTAATAAAAAGTGACAAAGAAGTTGACCCGGGAGGTGCGATATTAAGACAAGCAATTTTAGGCAGTGTTGCAAAATACAAACAGAAGTCAATTTTTAATGATGTTAAATTATTTTACGATATTGACCCACAGAGTATGATGTGATCAAAATCTATTTATCACTTCAATGACTTTGTAAATTTCTTCTTCGGTATGTCCGTAAGAGCATGGAAGACTAAGTATTGTATTATGTATTTCATCGGAGACTGGAAAGTATTCACCTTCCCATAATCCCTTTGTTGCGTTTTGTTTATAGGGTGGAATCGGGTAATGTATTTCTGTTTTAATATCATTTTTGATGAGATATTCTTTTAATTTATCTCTCTTTGGATGTCTAATAGAGTAAATGTGATAAATATCGTAATAATTATCATCGATTATCGGTTTAATAAAATCATCATTCAAATTTTCAGAATAAATCTTTGATAGATTTCTTTTGTGAGAATTTATATCATCTAAATGTTTTAGTTTAACTTTTAATAAAGCAGCCTGCACTTCATCCATTCTTGAGTTAAAACCGGTGAGTTCATTTTGATATTTTATATTCGATCCGTAGTTACGTAATTGTTTTAAAATCTGTGTATAACTTTCATTATTAGTTGTAACACAACCTGCATCTCCAAATGCGCCGAGATTTTTGGTAGGATAAAAACTGAATGCTGCCATATCCCCGAAAGAACCGGTAACTTTGTTTTTATATTTTGCCCCATGAGATTGTGCGCAGTCTTCTATTATCTTTAAATTATTTTTATTTGCAATATTTATAATGGGGTCCATATCACATGACTTACCGTAAAGGTGAACAACCAAAATTGCTTTTGTATTTAAGTTTATTTTCTCATCTATTTTGTTAGGGTCTATGTTATATGTATTTATATTTGGTTCTACTAATACTGGTTTTAAATTACAATGTATTATAGCAAGAATTGTCGCAATGTATGTGTTTGAAGGGACTAATATCTCACTACCTTTTTCAAGGTTTAAAGTCTTAACCGAAAGTGTTAATGCATCCAAACCTGAACCCACACCAACGCAACTTTTAGTACCTATATAATGGGCAAAACTTTTCTCAAATTCAGAAACATTTTTACCCAGGATAAACCATCCGCTGTCTAAAACAGTCTCAAAAGTTTTTAATAATTCTTCACGAAATTTTTTATTTACTTTCCCTAGATTTTCATACTCAATCATTTATATTCCTCAAAAATATAGTCATCGGGGTCAAACTCAGTAGAAGCGAAAACAATAAATACTGCATCTTTAGAAAAATGATGCGTTACGTGCTAATCTTCTGGTTCTAGTATTAGACATTTTTTTGGGTGGTCTAAAAGAAAATTTTCTTTTTTAGTACCGTCATTATTTGTAACTATACAGCTACCGTGGAGACAGATTGCTGCCTGTCTCGTTGTTCTGTACCTGTGTCCTCCTCTGGCAGAATCATCAACTCCGTAAATGTAAAAAATTCTCTTAATCGGAAAAGGTATCTGATTTTCAATTACAGTCAGATTGCCCCTTTCATCGGAATGAGTTTCTAAATTTATTAATTGAGCCATTTAGTCTTTTATAAAATCTTTTTTGTTAAAAACATTATATGTTCCTCTATATTTTCTCCAAAATGAAATTAGGAATGTCTTCAAGTTTTTAGGGAAGTACATATTTTCAAACGTGTACAAATTCTCGTCTATTTTAGAAACTTCGTCTTTAATTTTATCTAATACCTTAATATAAGGTTTATAAAAATAATCTTTTACTTCCTCGGTTAGATATCTTCTGCCAAGTTCAATTATATTATTTTTATAAAATCTTAAGTAATGAAAATGATAAAAGATTACTTCAAATTCTTTTCCGGATTTTCTTTCTTTACAGAAAAGTGAATCATTTTTTTTATAGAAATCATATTGCTGAACATTCCATGCTGCAAGTCCGCCTCCTTGGTTTTGCATAACGTGAACACCATCAAAACGCGTTATCCAATCATCAAGGTATAATTGGTCACCGAATTTTCCCTCTTCGTATCTATTATAGCACCATTCCAAGCATCTATCTCTCCATCATTTTTAAATGATATGAATTGAACACAATACTTTCCGCTTTTTTTAGATTTATCATATTGAGGAGAATATCTGTGTTCGGTTATTAAGATAGAATCATCACCAAGTTCATCAAAAATTGGCTTGGGTGAAGAATAAAAAAAAAGATCCGCGTCAATGTATGTACAACTTTCAACATTATGTTTTTCAAGGATATATAAAAGTGTTTTTATGTTGACCCGCAGAGTGTGATGTGATCAAAATCTATTTATTACTTTAAGTACTTTTTGAAGTAATAAATTTAATTAAAAATAAAAAAAATCATATTTTTATAATTAATTTGTATAATAAACTATAAGTTTTGGATGTGTAGCTTCAACAGGATGATCGCTAGATGCTATTACGGTTGCTCTCCATGGTGATTCATCTTGAAGTTTTATTATAAAACCATAATTTACTTTTGATTTAATTATATCTTTAACCAAATAGGTTATATCAATATTTTCATAATTTTGAGTGTTGTCATTAAAACTTTCTATCCAAATTGTACTTCTAGTATCTGATTTAGGTTGTGTATTCCAAGTCACAAGGCTTTCATCCCAAGGTTCAACAACTCTTTGAATCCACATTTTATTATCCCCCTTATGAGAGTCTAAAAGCACATTTGTTGAACTTCCAAAAAACAAAGAAATAAAAGAGCTATCAATGATTGCCTGGACAGGTATTGATGATAAATCAAATTCAATAAGTGCTCTATTAATATTCAACACGCCACCTGTTGTCCAGCAAATTATTTCTAAAGTTGGATAATTTCCATAATTTATAGTATCAGAAGGTAGTATCGAACTTAGTAATGCATCTTTACCATCTTTGGAATTTGGTTGTAATATTAGTGTGTGGCTTTTAGGAGTAGAGATAATCGTTTTTATTGAATTATCAGCAGTGCAAGAATTAAATGAAATAATATAGACAACAAATAAAAAATTATAAAGTACGGTTTTAGTTTTCATTTTAATCACCATATTTACTAATAATGTTTTTATATAAAAAAATTTAATAAACATCTTTTCAGTAATCAATTCACAAAAAATATTATAGATTTGTTAACTATTGCTTTTGGTATTAAAAATTTATTTGAAATCGAATGATCATTAGTAATAAACTTAATTAAGTTTTCTAAAATTATTATACTTTTTCATTAAGAATGAATTAATTAGTCATCATTATTTCAATTTCGTTTTTAACCTGTTCAGGTTGAATGGAATTTATATCCAATAATGACCGATATTGAAATTTCTTATATAAAAAATTTACCTCAGAAAGGTTTTCCATAATTGCAGCGGGATATAACGTTGAAATATAAACTCCTAATTCATTAGGATAAGGAAGGAACCTTCCGAATTGAGAGCCGTTAAGTATAACAATTGTTTTAGTATTAACAGATGCAGCTATATGTACAATCCCTGAGTCGTTTGTGATTAGAAGTTTAGCTTTATTTAAAAGAGATACTAGTTCAGTTAAAGATGTTTGTCCTGATAAATCTTTTACTTTTTCTTTATGTTCAATTTGATTATAAAGTAGATTATTATCCTTTGCTTCTTGCTCAGTTCCTACCAATAAAATGTTCATATTATATTTTGAAATTATAAAATTTGCCGTATCGATGAAATAATCTAACTTCCACTTTTTATATTTTCTTCTTCCACCTGTAAAAAAAATCACATAATCATTATAAATTTCAACTAAATTACTTTCATCATTTAAATTGATTTGTGGTTTTATTAAATCAATTTTAGTTTGAAGTAAATTTTCAAAAAAACTACGGTATTTATAAAAATCAAAAACTTCATTACTACTATCAACCAAAGTAGAATAATATTTGTTACTAATAAGAATCTGCCATTTGTACGAGTTTGATAAATCGGTTTTAAAAGAAATTTTTTGACTTGCCGAAGTTACTGCAGCAATAGAATCATCTAAATAAAAGTTTCTTGAGTAACTGCAATTAATTAAAATTTCCGGATTCTTTGAAGAGAATTTTTTTAAAAATCTATAACGATATAAAAGATTAGTCAAAAAATTATTCTTATCTATCCAAATAAATTCATCTACAAATTCACCATCAAGTTCTTCGGCCAAATTTTTCCAGGTTATATTACCAAGTAGAATTATCTTATAACCTTTATATTTATTATCCTTTTTTAATATTTCGATAAAGTTACGAAACAGTACATAGTCTCCAATTTCATCGGTTTTAATCAGGCAAAGATTTTTATTTTGTGTTTTACATGGAATAAAATTAACCAAAATATCTGCTGGTTTTAAATAAATAAGCTTCAGTAAATCTACCAGATACAAAATTATGGAACGGAATAAATAATCTATTTTTTTATAAATCATTAATTGGCTCAATAACATTTTAGTGCTTGAAAATTTGATTATATCTGTTGTTTCTTTTTATTTATGATGAGTTGAGAATCAGAAAATATTTTAGTACCCATTAAAAATCTTATTAGTTCGGGAAAGCCTAAAAGAGATAGCTTTAATAAAAAATTAAAAAGCGTGTTGTTTGTTTTTCTGCGTGTAAGCAGATGAAAACTTTTTCCATTAGAATATAAATTTAAGCCGTATTTCTTTGCTATAAATTTTAGGGTTTTTCTCGAATAAAAAGCTATATGTTGTCCGTGTGAAAAAGCATAGTAATCCCACTCATCAGGCTTTGGTGTGTTGACGGTGAATAGCTTTGTGGAAAAAAGAATATTATCGGACAGTTTGATTAAATTTTCAATTTCATTAAGAGGCTGTACAAAATGTTCAAAACATTCAAATGCGGTGACAGCTTCAATCTTTTGCTTAGAGGAAGGGTTAAATTCAAAGCCTTTTGCAAACAAGTTTTGTGTGTAAGGATCCATCCAGTAGAAATTGAATCCATAATCGCGCATTAATCTTGTAAATAGTCCATAACCTCCTGCAAAATCAAGGAATTTTTTTTTACTATTGAATAAATAAAATAAAACAGCACTAGACCGTTTTGCAAACATTAGGTTACGCGATATTAGACCTGTATCATCAATATTAATAGGATCTTTATAAGCTTCGTCAAGCCAAAACGGTTCATCGGTTTGAATAAAGCTGCAGGTAGTACATTGATGATAATTTATCTTATACTTGTGCAGAACTTCCCGATGAAAGATTACTTTGGTATCATTGTTGCAAATTTTACAATTCATTATGTAAGGATTTTTTTATCTAAAATAAAAATAAATATTTTAATGAAAATAAAATCTGTAAAATTTTTCTTATTTTACTAAGATTCATATATTTTTTAAATGTATAATGATCAGCAGTAATATCAGGAAAGATAGAATTTGGATGTCTAATTTTTCCGATACTTTTGGCTGGTCTGTTTGCAATGTTTGAATTTAAGATTGTATGAGTTGCATTTTGTCCGAATCCGATATTGGTGACTAGATTTACGTTTGGAACTATTGATAAGCCTTTATAATACCATATTGTAAATGTCCATTGATAATCCCAGGTATCTTTTTCTTTGTTATAAACCTGTAAGAAATATTTCATCCAATATTTCTGTTCTTTTGAATCATGAAACATTTTTGTAAATTTTTTGCTGATTATAAATTCAGGATATTTTTTGATGTCAACATCATATAAATCCCAGGCTCTTTTCCAGGTTGCCCATCCCCAGACATGACAAAATTTTGAAAAATAATAACTTCCATTTCCGCGTTGAGTTCCATCCTGAAAATTTGTTCCGCCAATATGCATAATTCTATCATTGTTTCTATATTTCTCTAACATTATACTGCAAAAAATAAAAAAAGAAATATCAGGGAGGCAATCATCTTCTAAAATTATTCCTTCAGTTACATTTTCAAAGAACCATGTTATTCCTGAACTGACTGCGCATTTACATCCGAGATTAACTTCACTAAAATTTAATTGTAGATTACAATCCCAATCTATTTGTTCTATAATTTTGCGTGTTTTCTGACAATTGAGTTGATCATCGATAATATTTTTTCTTGGTCCATCGGCAGAAATATATAAATTTTTCGGTTTTATTTCCCTAATCCTTTCAAATACTTTTTCAGTTATTAAAGGACGGTTGAAAATCAAAAATATAATGGGCGTTGTAAATTCTTTCATTTCCATATTTATCCGGATATTACTTTATTATGTTTTTTCCTTTTAACAAAAACAAAACAAAGCCCAATTAAGATTATAATATTGAAACTAAGTGTTATATATTTACCAATAAAAAAACTCGTAGGTTCTATGGAAAACCAAATATTATGATTTCCTTCGGGTACAATTATTCCCATAAATCCGTGATTTAATTTATATATTGTAACTGTTTTTCCGTCAATCTTAGCCTTCCAATTTACAGGGTAATATGTATTCCCCAAAAAGAGCATATTATTTCCGGTTGCCTGTACGTTTAAGATTATGTTTTCGTCATTATAAGACTTAAAAGTTACTCTTGCTGCTTTGCCTGGTGCATCAACACTAACTTTTCCTTTTTCTAAGTATGCTACTTTTTTAGGATCGAAAGAATTATTTTTAATTAAATTTAAAATTTCCATTGGTTCGGCGGTAGCAACACTATCAACAAAATATGCTCGTGGCAGCACAGCGTTATTTTTATAAACATAGTCTTTTTTACTGCTGAATATATTTGTAAAGTCCTTATTATTAACCGGCTTATCCAATATTAAATATTTTACATTTAACATTCTCCAAAGTGTTGGGTTTGCAGGTCCAATAACATCAATTATATCCTGGTAAGTGCGAGGTTTTATTCCGGAATAACCATAAAAATCTTCTACAAGGAAATTAACATAATAATTATTGTTATGGCTAAATGATCCAAGGGTCCTATCTTGTTTTAAATTTAACAGTCTGTATGGAGTATTATTATTTTCAGATTTTATTGCTTTTAAATACGCAGGCATAATAAAATCTTGCGTGATGTTTTTTTCGTCACTATAGTTTATCCCTCTAAAGTCCACCCTCCATAAATCAACCACAACAATAATCAGAACCAAAACTCCAAGTAAATCATATGTTATTTTTCCCTTAACATAAATATAAGCGAGCCAAAAAACTCCGGCAGAAAGAAAAAGAGAAAAATACACATCGCCCATAAACATATTGCTTATGTAATCACTCAATTGACTTAATTGGCTTCCTCTCTGACCGGCTGATGCTATCCTTCCAACAAACCAGCCTATTATTGCTTGGTTAAAAACTACAGATAAAGCTAGTAAAACCGATAATACAATTGCTGTTCTTTTAATGATAATTTTACCGGATAAATCCTTATCGTTTTTAATATAGAATATTTTCATCAAACCTAATCCGGCTAATATTGGCAGACTTAGCTGGACAATGTTAAGAATCATTACAGGCGCACGGAATTTATTGAAGAAAGGGAAATAATCATAAAATAAATTGTAAAGGAGTGGAAAAGTTCTCCCAAAGGATAAAATTAAAGATATAAGTATTAAAATTGTTAAAAATTGGACCAGCGGTTCTTTCCATCTTGTAACTATAGCAAAAAAGCCAAGTAATAAAATTATTATACCCATATATTGGGCAGCATCTACAAAAGGCATTTGCCCAAAGTAGGTGTTTACGTTAACTTCTCTATTATTTGAAAGAGGACCCTTATAGTTTGAGTTTCCATATCCGTAAAATGACGGGAAGAAAAATGTGGTCATTTCTTCAGGAGAAAATGACCAGTTAGTTGCATATTTATAAAAATCCTCTTGTTCTTTTTCAATAGATTTATTTTGTAAGTCAACTATGCTTTTGGTTCCTCTAGTTGAGTAGGGGGAATAATCATATATCTGTTTCAGTTTGTAGTAATTCATACTTAGTGCTATTACTGAAACAAAAGTAAAACCAAGTAATGATTTTATTAAAGTTTTGGTGAGTTCTCTATTCTTTAGTAATAAACTTCTTGCAAAATAGTATAAGTAAAATACTCCAACACTAAAAAATATGTAAAACATTATTTGAATGTGCCATTGGCTGAACAAAAAGTGCATGGTCAATATAAAAAGTATTACGTCTAACAGTTTTATTTTCTCGTTAAAACGAAGAAGAAATAAAATTACAAGAGGAAATACAACAAGAGAAAGTAGTTTTGTAATGTGGCCGATAAAGTACAATAGAACAATACCTGTACTAAACATAGATGCAACTGCTACTATTATGCTGACTATAATAGTGGCTTTTAAGTGGCGCATAAGATAAAAATTAAAGAACCCTAGAAATAGGAAATAAAAACTCCAGCTAACATAATTGTTTGTAAAAAGAGTGTAAATTTTAGGAATAAATTTGAGTAGGCTGTTTATAAAAAAATCTGCCCATCCAATATTTCCAAACATGGGCATTCCAAGGAAAATGTAAGGATTCCATAAAACGTTAGGGGATTCCTTAAAGTAATTTTTAAATGCATATATGTTTGTTATATCACCCGACTGAATAATTTTACCACCAAAATACGAGGGGGCAAAAAATAATATAACAGCAAGAATAATTATCAAATGAGAAATAATAATTAGAGTAGTAGGGGAGAGTTTGTTTTCAAAACTAAAACCTAAAACACCATTATTTTGTCTATTATTCTTTTTATTTCTAACCATTATTTTCTCTTATTTTTACCTTAGGCTTTCCTATAGAAGAAGGAATCCGTCATCCGGTAGAAATGACAATTCGAATATACTTGCATTTTTTAGAGGTTTCAAGCAATTACTTTTTCTTATTTAATAATTTTATGAGATCAAAAAACAAAATGGATTTGAACATCATAATTGCCTGAGTTTTAGTTTTTGAATTAAAGAATAACAAAAACGTAGAGGCTGAATACGAAATTAAAGTAGCAAAAGCAGCACCGGTAATTCCATATTTAGGTATAAAAATAAAATTTAAAATAACATTTATCACCATAGCACTAGACGTTATAAAGAAAGATATTTTAGTAAAATTTTCAGCAATTAGGTATTGAGTGCTAGCAACTCCAAGAAAAACAGCAACTCCAGCCCAAATGTAAATAATTAAAACAGGTGCTGCCGGAATAAACTCCGGTTTATAAAGTATCTCAATTATTTCTTTGGATAGGAAGGTTGTTGGCAATGCTATTGCAATAGATGTCCAGGCAAGCATATCGTATAATTTTTGCATTCTACTAAAATATAATTCCTTATTCATTTTTTTTGCATTCATAATTGCAGGAAACAATGAAGTAGTTATAATTGTAGGCAAAAAGTACCATGCCTCGCACAATCTGACCGCTGCGGCATAGTATCCTACTTCTGCATCTCCAAGCATTTGCTTTATCATAATTTGGTCAATCTTCATATATATTGTTATTACTATTCCGGAAAGAATTAAAGGCCAAGAATCATTTAGAATTTCAATCGCAACTTTTTTTTCAAAGTTCCATTTAAAGATATTAAACTTTCTATTTTTATACATTACTAAATAAGCTATAGCTAGAAAAGCATATTCAGCAGTTGTGAATATAACAAAACTTATTAGTGAAGCGTTAAAAATTATAAGAGACAGTTTGATGATTGAACTTATAATGAAAGATGAAGACTTAGCAATTACTGAATATTTTGCCAAAACTTTTGATTGAAAAAAAACATCAACAACATTAAAAGATTGGAAAATTGGAGAAAGAGCAATTATAAATATCAGTAGGTTAGTAAATCTATCTTGGTTTGTAAAGATAATAGTAATGCTTAAGAGAGCAATTGAAATAAAAGTTCCAATCAATTTCAGTCCAAACCCGGTTCCAAGTAGTGTGTTTTTTTTATCTGGGTTAGTAATTAATTCGCGGGATAAAATTGAGTCAATTCCAAGAGTTGCAATAATTGTAAAAATTCCAGCAAAGCTTAATGCGTATGAATATAGACCAAAATCTGAAGGTCCTAAATAATTAGTGATAGCAATTACAACAAATGCACCAATAATTACTCGTATAATCTTTTCTATAAAAAGCCATGAAGTATTTTTGAAATACTTTTTAAAAGAATCTGATTTGAAATCAATTTTTGTACTAATATTTTCTTTCACTAATTTAATTTTTATTGTTTTATGTATAGTTTTATTATTTTTTTGCTAATAAATTTATTCCTGAACCGATTTTGTTATTACTTTTATAATCTATAAACATCATTATAAATGTGAAAGGGAAAGTTATTAGAAAGTAAAAGGGGAGAATAAGGAAAAATATTTTAGATAAATTTAAAAGCTTCATAGGTGTTTTTATTCCTAACCTCCAGGCTTTGTCTCCCCAAAATCCGTAAGTAAATTTTATGCTTACAATTGTAAATCCGAGCGGTTCAAGTTTATCTCTAAGATTTTCCGGTGAATACCCGTCTCTTGCGTGTTCGCCAATAAAACTTTCTCCTTCATCATCGTGAACGTCGCTGCCGCCGTAAACAGATGGAGTGTTGATCAATAAAAATCCGTCTTTTTTAAGTGCGTTATAAAAGTTTTGGAATACAAGTCTGTCTTCTTCAATATGTTCCATCACATCAACACTTAATATAAGATCAAACTTATTTTGATAACCGATTTTTGTTAAATCTTCTACCCCGAAATTTACGTTGTCTATTTTTCTTGAGCTGAAAAAATTTATACAGTCCTTTATCCATTCTTCTTTAACATCAATGCTGTAAATAGAACAAGGCTTTAAATTCTTACACATAAAATATGTGTACTGTCCGAAGCCTGAACCAGCATCATAAATAGATAAATTTTTATCATTTGTCACTTTACGAATATTTTTAAGCTCTCTCCTTACATACCAAGAACGAAGAAAAAATAAATCAAGTAACCGGTAAAAAAATATTCTAAGAATAGGCTGCTTTTTAATTATTTCGGCAAATATATCTTTTATGGGATCGTAGTTCATTTATTCATTTACAAATTTTAATAATTGGTTTGAAAAATTACTCCAGCTGTATTTATCTTTTTCAAGCAGAATGTTATTAACAAAATTCTGTTCAAGATTATTTGTATAATAATTTTGTATTGCCTTTGCCAATTTTTTCGGATTGTTACTTTCAACAAGTAATCCTGTTTTATCATTTATCACAATTTCGGATAATCCTCCAACATTTGATGCGATGACAGGTTTGTTAAAGTTCATAGCTATTTGTGCAATACCGCTTTGAGAAGCATTTTTGTACGGTAAAACTGCTACATCACAAGCAGAAAAATAATATTTTACTTCGGATGCAGGAATAAAATCCGTTTTTAATACTAAAGATCTTTCAATTTTAAGTTCATTTATTAATTGTTTGTATTCGCGTTTGTTTGAATAAAACTCCCCGGCAATGAGTAATTTAATCTTTTCTTTTTCATCAATAAGAGGTAAAGCTTTTAAAAGAACATCTAATCCTTTGTAGTTACGAATAAATCCAAAGAAAAGGATTACTCTTTCATCTTGAATATTCAAATAAGATTTTGCATTATCTTTATCAACAGGCTCACCGAATTTAGAATAAACAGGGTGGGCAATAACTTTGTTTACGGATTCTTTTTTTATTGATAACAGCTCTTCTTTTACTTTATTTGACAGTAAAATAAATTTATCCACATACTTAAAAAATAATTTTGTTAAGAAAACATCTCCAGGTTTTTTTTCGTGAGGAATGATATTGTGGCAGATAGCCAATATTTGTGTTCTCTTGTTCTGCTTTACAATTTTAGATATTGTCTTTAAACAAGGTGCAAAAAAAGGAAGCCAGAATTGAATTATCAATAAATCGGGATTATCATATTTTATTTTTCTACCGACTTTTCCCCAATTATACGGGTTAGTGGAATCAACTAAATTTTCTGCATTAATGTTTACAGATGTTTCATCGGATTCCTCTTGTGTTTTACCCGGAAATAAAAATGAAGGATATTGCTTTTTATATGAAATTACATTTACATCATTTCTATTAATAAGTTCACTGTACAATGAACCGGCAAAATTTGCTATTCCTCCCCTCAAAGGGTAAGCCGGTGAAAGAATTGTGATCTTCATCTGGAAAAGTGCTCTTCAATTGTAGTATAACCTTTTTTCGGGTGTAAATGTTTTATACATTTATAATCGCTTTCATTTTCATTCAGACAGTGTACACCGTATTTTTTGTGGGGTTTGCAGGCAATACCTCCTTTAAAATGCCTGCAGTCTGTTTTAATATCTTTAATATTCATATCAGTAAATATAAAAAAGGATATTAAATTGAAATGTTAAACTCAAAGCAAGAACTATCCTTTATCTTTAATTAGATATTCTTTTTCATCCATTGTATTGTGGACCAAAATTTCTCCCAATAAACCAATAGAGAATAGCTGAACGCCGACAATAATCAATAGCATACCCAAAAATAGCATTGGTCTGTTGCTTAATGGAATTCCGATAATCCACTGGTAAGTTAAATAACCGTTTACTACCAAACCGATTAAGAATGCAAATGCTCCCAAAAATCCAAAGAAGTGCATAGGACGTTTAATATAACGTGTTGCAAAAAGAACGGTAATTAAATCAATGAACCCTTTGAAGAATCTTGAAATTCCGAACTTAGTTTTACCGTATCTTCTCGGATGATGCTTGACAACAATTTCTGATATTTTATAACCTTGCCATTTTGCTAATACCGGTACATAGCGATGAAGCTCCCCGTAAACTTTTATGTTTTTCACTACATCCTTTCTGTAAACTTTCAAACCGCAATTAAAGTCATGAATTTTAATTCCTGTCATAATTCGTGTAATATAATTGAAAAACCTTGAAGAGATTTTTTTTATTACCGGGTCCTGTCTTTTTTTCTTCCAACCGGAAACAAGGTCATACCCTTCGTCCAATTTTTTCAAAAGGTTCATTATTTCGGCTGGATCATCCTGTAAATCGGCATCCATAGTAATAATTGCATCGCCTGTTGCATTGCTAAAACCTATTTGTAGTGCTGCAGATTTTCCGTAATTTTTTTGAAAGCTGAAGTATCTGTATTTCTTGTTTTGGGTGTTTAACTCTTTTATTATTTTTAAAGAATTATCTTTGCTTCCATCGTCTATAAATAAAATTTCATATTGAATGCCTTTATTTAGCAAGGCTTTGTTTATTTCATTAACAAGGGGTCTTAAAGAATCTTCTTCATCAAAAAGGGGAACAATGATTGATATTTTTTTAAATGAAATTTTTTCAGTAGCTTTATATGGTCTTCTGTATTTATAATATCTTCTTCTTGAATAATATCCCTGCTTTTTCTGACCGCTATTTGTAGTTAGTTGGGTATTAGTTGGGTTATTTTGGTTTTCGTTTTCTTTCAAATCTATCTCTTAAATATTCAATTACAAAATTAAATCAATAATTGATATATAACAATTTAATTCTTTTTTAATTTTTTTATACAATTAAACACCGGAACTATTTCCCGAATTGGTTTAATAATAATAATACAGTTGCAATGGTGCCGATAATAGCAAAATAAACACTTGTCTGATTAAGATAAAAAGTGAAAGATCTGTGCGGGTCTTTGGGCACCCAGATAAAATCACCGGGTTCAATTTTAACTATTTTATCAATCGGTGATATCCATTCTCTTGTTTGACCTTTAATTACAATAATATCTTCATCTGAAAATTCAGATAAACCTCCAGCTTTGTCAATATAGTATAAATAATTAGCATCGTCTTTAAAAGTTATTTTTCCGGTTTTGGCTACCTGACCAAATATATAAACAGTATTATCAATTATGGGGATAATTATAACATCACCGTTTTTAACAATAAAATTAGATGCTTTAGAGTTTTCATCATTTAAAGTTGTAAAATCAATTAAATTTCCATCTAACAAAACTCTGATTTGATTTTCGGCAAAGAAATATGAAGTATCTTGTTCTGTTAAATTAGACATCCTGGACATTAAAATATATTCAAGTTTTAAATATTGCTTATTTATTGCTTCTGTTTTTTTAGATAAGATATTAGATAAGATAAATGAAGCAACATTACCGCTCAAAAGTCTGGCTCTTCTTAAAGAACCGGTTGCTTTTATTCCTCCAGCTCTTTTTATTACTTCTGATAAAGAAGTGCTGTTTTTTGTTATTGGTATATATCCGGGTAAATTAACTTCTCCGGCTACAATAACGTGAAAATCTTTACGTTGAGTTTCGTCAGCGAGTACTCTTATTTGGTCGCCTCGTTGTAAAGGTATATCGCTGTCTAATTTTGTTTTAATCAGTTCAATTTTATTACCGCTATAATTAAGACGGCTAATTTCAGCTCCTTGTATATTTTCATAGGCTTTGTTTATGCCCTGGGCTAATTCTATAGCATCGGAAAGCCGATCGCCGTCAACGAAATAATATTTACCGGGTTTGTTTATAGCTCCGTTGATAGTAAAAAAATTTTTCTCTCCGTCAAAAGGCGGGAAAATAATTACATCATCATTTTTAAGGTATGGATTATTTTTAAAATCACCGTTTAACCTGAATTTCTGTAAATCAATTTTTAAAGATTTTCCGTCGGCTCTTTTTAAAACTATTCCTCGTAAAGAATATGATTTAAACTGCTTATCAACTTCGGCAAATAACTTAGTGACTTCTATGCTTTGTAATCTTATGCTTTGTAATGTTTTTGTATAAGTTTCGTTATAAATTCTTGTTATAAATTGGTCTATTCTTTCAGTGAATGTAGAGGAGAAAGAACCTGTAATTATAAAATCTCCACCGATTGTTACCGAAATTATACTGGATGTTATAATTGAGTTACTTTTTAATTCTTCCCTAGTTTGAGCAAAAAAAGTATTTGTTAATAAAATGAAGAATAATAAAATAAATAATCTTTTCATCATAAATTCCTTAAATTTTATACTGCTTTTGGTAGTATTCCATATATTCACCGTTAATTATTCTATTCCACCAATCTTTATTGCTAATATACCAATCTATTGTTTTTATTATTGCATCTTCAAAAGAATAATTCGGACTCCAACCGAGTTCGTTTTGTATTTTCGAAGAGTCAATTGCATATCTTCTGTCGTGTCCCAGCCTATCTTTTACATATTCAATTAACGATTCAGGTTTTTGTAAATGTTTTAAAATCAATTTAATAATTTCTATGTTTTCCATTTCAGTTGAAGCTCCAACGTTATATACTTCTCCGTTTGTTCCGCTCTCAAAAACCATTTCAATTGCCCGGCAATGATCAAGAACATATATCCAATCCCTAATATTTTTACCGTCTCCGTAAACGGGAAGATTTTTATCGTTAAGGGAGTTGATAATCATTAGCGGGATCAGCTTTTCAGGAAATTGGTAAGGTCCGTAGTTATTTGAACAGCGTGTAATTATTACAGGTAAACCGTATGTCTTAAAATTTGATAATGCTAACATATCAGCACTTGCTTTGCTCGAGGAATAAAGACTGTTGGGTGAAAGGGGAGTCTCTTCTGTAAATAAACCGTCTTTACCCAAACTGCCGTAAACTTCATCTGTGGAAATTTGAAGAAATTTTTTAACATTAAATATTCTCGCTACATCAAGCAGTATATTTGTCCCCAAAACATTTGTTGTTACAAATTCTCTCGAACTTAATATACTTCTGTCCACGTGTGATTCGGCAGCAAAATTTATAACATATTGCAGCTCATATTTTTCGAATAAAAATTTTACGAGCTCTGTATTTGTTATATCACTGTGAATGAACTTATAATTTTTATTGTCTTGAGAGGGTATTAAATTTTCAAGATTTCCTGCATATGTAAGTTTATCGAGATTTACAATATTATAATCATCGTGCTTTGATAAAATGTGATTGATAAAATTACTGCCTATAAAACCGGCTCCGCCTGTTACTAAAATATTTTTCATACCTTAAAAAGAGAAAAAACCTATAAAAATACCAGTTTGTATAAAAAATGAATTGGCATCTAAACCCGAGGGAACACCAGTAATATCAATATCGTTATCCACAGTCCATTTATTTCCGAAAGTTAATTGATAGCCTGCACCTACACGAAGAATGATAAATCTGTCAAGCGGAATATCAATATTAATAGTAGGTATTAAAAACCAATAAGAATTTTTTAAGTCTTTATTCAAATTTTGTGTTGAATTGTTATTTAAATCGCTCCAAATATTACTCCAACTTATACTGCCTTTATTTTGAAAGAGTTCAAGTTCAAGACTACCTCTGCCAATAATTGCACCTACTGAAATACCCAGATCTCTAATATAAGGTAGAGTATATTCAACAGAGAGTCCTCCACCGCTCAATGAATAAATTGCTTCTTTATTGATTCCGGAAACTGAAATATCTCTCGAAGTTGATCCCCCGAAACCAAGTCCGCCAATTCTTATGTGTTTTAAAAATCCCAAGTACATAAACCCGCTGAATCCCGAAGTATAAAATCCACTGTTTGAAAATTCGGGAATACCTAAAGATTTTATTTGAGTGTTGATTATGTCAAAATTGGGAATTATCCAACCCGGGTTGTAGCCGATTCCGCCTCCGAATGGAGCATCAAAATATTCTTCATTTTGGGAGTAGAGATTAATAATGCTTAATAAAATTATTATTACTGCAAGTAGATTTTTTTTCATTAACATAGATTAAAATATAGGAATAAAAAATCAGAATTCGGTTTTTTCCACTTAAAATATTTTTTACTTAGTCCTATTTTTAATTATCAAATCAGCTAATTCTCTAAATGCCCCGTGTCCGCCCTGTTTACTGCTGATGAAATTCACACAATCTCTAACGGGCTTAATCGCATCACTTGGGCAAGCACTAAAACCTACATTTGTTAAAACTTCCAAATCAATTTCATCGTCACCCATATATGCAATTTCGTCCTTAGTTACATTATTTGAGGTGCAAATTTCATCTATTATATTTAATTTATTTTCCACACCGTAATGAACAAAATCAAGTTTTAATTTATCTGCCCGTGCTTGTGCTATAGCTGATTTATCGGATGAAATAATCCCAACTTTATATCCATTTTCTTTTAACATAACAGCACCCATTCCGTCTTTAACATTGAATTTTTTCATCTGAAGTCCTTCACTTGTATAATATAGACTTCCGTCGGTTAACACTCCGTCTATGTCAGCTAACACTATTTTTATTTTTGATATTTTATCTGTTAGATTCAATGCTTTTTTCCTAAAATATTTAACATGTGCAATATATCAATTAGTGAAAAGAAAGTTAAATTATATTTTAAATAAGTAAATAATTGAATAAATGAGTTAATATTTTCTTTCTTTTAAAAGAGGAAAAAACTATCATAAAGAAATAAACGAAAATGAAAATTTTAATTACCGGCGGGGGAGGATTCTTCGGTGAATTTCTAAACAGAATTTTATCAGAAGAATATCAAGTATTAACTTTATATCATAAAAATATTGGTAGCAGCAACTTATTTAATTCTCAGTATGCTGATATAACTGATTACAAACTGATGAGTAAAATTTTCGATGAATTTAAACCAGATATCATAATTCACTCAGCGTCTTTGGCAAATCCTATCCTTTGTAAAAAATTTGATAGCAAAATAGTTTACAATATTAATGTTAACTCAACAAAAAATATTGCCGTGCTTTGTGATACAATTGGTTCCAAACTAATTTATATTTCCACTGATTTGGTTTATGCCGGTTACAGAGGCTCAATGCTCGATGAAAATTCAAAGTTAATACCTGCTTCACTTTATGCCGAAACCAAGTTGATGGCTGAAGTAAAAATAAAAGAAGCATTCGATAACTTTATAATATTAAGGCAGACACTGTTATTCGGTTTATCAAAATATAATTCTAACAATCATTTTCAATTTATGTTTGAATCATTAAAAAAGGGGAATGAGATCAAAGTATTCACTGATCAATTCAGAACCCCTATTTCTGTATTGGAATCTGCAAGAGTAATTAAGGAATTGGTTAAAAAAAATATAAAAAATGAAATCATAAATTTAGGCGGAGAAGAAAGGGTATCGAGAGCGGAATTAGCTGAGTTACTTTGTGAGATAGCTGAATTTGATAAAAATCTTTTGAACAAAATAAATATGAGCGATATTCCTGATTGTGTCGGTGTAAAAGATGTATCGTTAAATACGGATAAACTTACATCTTTTGGAATTAAAATAAAAAGTTTAGAAAATTCAGTGAGAGAAGTCGCTCAAAATTTCAAATCCTCTGTAGATTAATACTTATAAAAAATTAACTTTAATTTTTCTTCGGTTCCAAAGCTCTTGCAACCATAATTCCTGTTTGTGATTTGTTTTCCATTAAATATTCTGAAAGGGGTTTCGCGGAAATTTTAACTTTCTTTCCGACATTTGGGGCGTGTAGATAATGAATTCTTCCGTCATCCATTTTAATTGCAATACCAACGTGTGAAATGTCCAATCCCCCAATGTTTGTTGTTATTGCAATCAAATCACCGGTTTTAATTTTTTGTTCGACTTTACCAATTCTGTCTTTAGGAATGTAATAATACTTTCTTTTGTTTATTTCATTCTCAATTTTTTTAATATCTTCGAGGAAATTATCATCACTTAATTGTCTGTAGTATTTTTTATTTTTTGACATAAAATATATTTTTTTGTGATAAATTTCACCGCCGATATCTTTTGTAATGTTTTTTATCAAACCTCTTTTTTCAGCATCATAAAGCCAATCTGAAAAATAATGAAGTCTTGAAGGATATTTTTTAAGCTTGCCGTCTCTGTACCTTTCATTTATAAGTTCATTTGTATAATCGTTGAAAGAAAAATCATTCTTTTTAATTAACCTTGCAAGTACTAATGAATTATCTAAAAAAGTTGTGCAGTCAAATTTACGTAGATTAACCACCAAGTTTTCTCTATCACTTATTTCCAATGAGTGAGAGATGTAATCTGTCCCGATAAATTGTTTACCGATTTCAACAATTATTTTTCCAATACTTTCTTTCTGAAGACTATCGGTTTGGGCTTTTTTGATAATCTGATTAAAAATCTCGACGTCTCTATTAGTGTAAATCTGAGAATAGATAGAAAAATTAAAAAGTAAAAAAAGAATTGTAAATATCAGAGTTCTCATAAAACTCATTAGATTATATCTTCGCTTATTTCTTCGGGGAAGCTTTCCTCTATTTGTCTTTTGTGTTCAAGATTTTCAAAGCGTGCGTACTCTTTAATGAATGCCATTTTGACTGTCCCAACAGGTCCGTTTCTTTGTTTGCCGATAATAACTTCGGCTATTCCTTCAACTGAATTCCCATCTTTGTCGGTTTGAATACCGTATAATTCCTGTCTGTTTAAGAAAATAACAACATCGGCATCCTGCTCTAAAGAACCCGATTCTCTTAAATCCGAAAGCTGTGGTCTTTTATCCGTTCTGGATTCAACTGCACGATTAAGTTGTGAAAGAGCTAATATAGGAATGTTCAATTCTTTTGCCAATGCTTTTAATGAACGGGAGATGTGAGAAATTTCTCTTTCCCTGCTTTCCATCCTAGTCTGTCCCTGCATTAGCTGGAGATAATCTATAATTATTAATCCGATGTCTTTCTCCGCTTTTAACCTTCTGGCCTTTGCCCTAATTTCAAGCACTGTTTGAGCGGGCGTATCATCAACATATATTGGCGCTTCAGTAATTTTATGCGCGTTTTTACTAAGGTTAACACCTTGGTTTAAAGGCAGTTTACCTGTTCTTAATAAATGTGCGTTTATTTTTCCTTCGGCACTAAGAAGTCTTATTATTAATTGCATTGTTGACATCTCTAAGCTAAAAATACCAACAGGAACATTAAAATCAACTGCAGCGTTTCTGGCAACGGAAAGAGCAAAAGCGGTTTTTCCCATAGATGGTCTTGCAGCTAATATAATTAAATCGGACTTTTGAAAACCTCCGAGCAGATCATCCAATTCATAAAAACCTGTTTGTACAGAAAAATCTTTATTTGTTTTTGAGTGAATTGCTTCGATATATTCCAAAGCGTTCTTTACCGCACGGTCCATTCCTATAAACGATCTTTTTAGATGATTCTCTGTTATTTCAAAAATTTTACGTTCGGCATTATCCAAAATATCAAAAGCATCTTCGGTACCTTCGTACGCGGATTGTGCAATTTTGTGTGAACTTGATATCAGCCCACGTAAAATTTCTTTTTCTATAATTATTTTGGCGTGATATTCAATATTAGCTGCGGAAGAAATATTTTGAGAAAGTTTACTTAAATAAACCGCACCTCCCACTTCTTCTGTTTGTTCGCGTTTTTTTAATTCTTCATAAAGAGTAACGGTGTCAATAGGCTCTCCTGCTTCGAACAGGGAAACCATCGCTTCAAAAATAAGTTTATGCTCTTTTAAATAAAAGCTTGCTGGTGTAAGAAACTCAATAGCTTTTGGAACCGCTTCTTTTTCAATCAGCATTGCCCCAAGAACCGAAGCTTCAACCTCAGGTGCATAAGGGGGTTTTACATCAGCGGGAACTAAATTTTCTAATATAATATTTTGTTTATTAGTTTTTGCCATTTGCTATTTTTCTAAAAGCTCATCATAAAGAGCTCTAAATTTTTGAACGTCTTCCCAAGTAGCACGTTTCCAGTGAGGGTTTCTTAATAAAGCAGCAGGATGATATGTTACCATAACCTTCGCGTTTTCAAAATCAAAAAACTTACCCCGCATATTACCAAGACTACCGTTCATTTTCAATATCCCTTGTGCTGCTGTTCGTCCCAAACATAAAATTAATTTAGGCTTAATCAGTTCAATCTGTTTTTTTAAGTAATGAAGACAAGTTTCCATTTCTATCGGTAGCGGTGTCCTGTTTCCGGGAGGTCTGCACTTTACCACATTTGCTATATAAACTTCATCGCGTGTAAATTTTATGGCTTTTAGGATATCCGTTAATAATTTACCGGCGCGCCCGACAAATGGTAAACCCTGCTTATCTTCTTCAGCACCCGGTCCTTCACCTATAACCATTACATCAGCATCAGGATTTCCTGAGCCGAAAACAAAATTTGTCCTGTTTTCAGCAAGCGAACATTTACGGCATGTATTTATTAATGAATCTAATTGTTCAAGGGTTTTAGAATTTACCCAATCATTATTATTTGAATTTTCAGAATCATTTACTGAGTTATCGATAATTGTTTTTTTTTCCAATTTAATATCTACCTTTTCCAATAACTCATCACCAAAAATATCTTTTTGGTCAATTAAAGACTGTATAATTTTATGTTTAACTGAATCGGACAAATTTTAACTCACTTATTTTTTATAATTTCGGTAAGTATATTATTTGCTACTAAAAATTTTGACTGTAATGGGAAATCTTTTTTATCACCTGATTTATGCAGTATTATTACCTTGTTTGTATCAGAATCAAAACCGCTTTTATTAACTTTAAGTACATTTAAAACAATCATATCTAAATTTTTATTTTTTAATTTTTTCTTAGCATTTACAAGTCCGTTCTCGGTTTCCAGCGCAAATCCGACAACAAAATTTTCTTTTTTATCAATAGAAGCAAGAATATCTTTAGTCTCTCGTAGCTGAATAGCTTGTAGTTTATTTTCTTTTTTGATTTTATTTACTTCTCTTTTTGCCGGAGTGTAATCTGCAACAGCAGCGGACATTATAAGGACATCATTGTTTTTTAAATTCCGTTTTACTGTTTTTTCCATTTCAGCGGCGGATCTTATAGTATGTAATTTAATCTCAGGATAAATAGTTTCTGAAGATGGACCTGAAATTAGAGTAACATTTGCTCCTCTTAAATACGAAGCCTTAGCAAGCCAATAACCCATTTTTCCTGATGAGCGGTTGCCTATAAACCTTACCGGGTCAATGTCTTCATACGTTGGTCCGGCAGTAATTAAAATGTTTTGATTTTCTAAATCGTGACTAAATCCATTTAAGACCAATGCTGTTGAATCTATTATTTTATTTATATCTGCTAATCTGCCTTTACCTGTAAGACCACTCGCAAGTTCACCTTCTTCAGCTTCAATAATATTTATTCCAAAATCTTTTAGTGATTGAATGTTCTTTTGGGCTATTTTGTTTAGATACATATCCACATCCGCGGCAGGTGCAACAAGCAACGGCGAACGTAAAGCAGTAACTAGCGTAGTTAAAGCACTATCGGCAAAACCATGAGCAATTTTAGCAACAGTGTTTATTGTGCAAGGTGCAACAATCATAATATCAGCCCAAAGAGCAGTATCAATATGCCAGGTTCCTAATCCGGTACTTTCTTTTTGAGATGCAGGGAAAGTGTTTATAATTACAGGATTTCCGGAAAGTGTTGAAAGTGTAAGAGGTGAAATAAATTCAGCAGCTGAAGGTGTCATTACAATTTTAACTTCCGCACCTAATTTTACAAATTCTCTAGTGAGAAAAGCCGCTTTATAAGCGGCTATACACCCTGTAATTCCAAGGAGGATCTTTTTATTTTTAAAGATTTTATTGTGAATCATAAAACTTTTTAAGGTCAAAGATGATGAATTGGGATAACATTAAATTTTAAAGAATTATTGTTCTTTATATTTATATTCAATTTTTCCATCTAAAAACTCTTTTAACGCCTGCATATGAGGTTTTTCACGCTTTTCTAATTCTAATGAAATTTTTAATTGTGCAGGATTTCCCAATTCTTCGTTATCATCCTCATTAACCACCTCAGGTATCGTGCTTAATAATGCATTATATTCAATTTTGTTTTCTTCGTTTATTAGGCGACTTTTTTTTGCACAAACAACAATTGCCTCATAAATGTTTGATGCGTGAGTTTCAATATCTTTCAAGTTAATCGTTTCTATGCCCATTGTTTATATCTCCTTTTTTGTAATTTTTTCTATTAAAAGTTTTGTTTTTTTAAGTGCTTTTTCCAAATCAATATTTTCCACAAGGTAATCAAATTTATCTTTTAAACTTAATTCCATTGTAGCGCGTTCTATTCTTTTTTGCAAATCTGTTTTACCTTCAGTGTTTCTAATTTTCAGTCTTCTCGCTAATTCTTCAATGCTCGGCGGTACAATATAAATAAGAACGGCTTCAAGATAAATTTTTTTTAAATTTAAAGCGCCGTTTACATCAATTTCAAGAATAATTGATTTACCTTGATTTATTACATTTTCTACGATACTTTTATATGTACCGTAGTAATAATCGTAAAATTTCTCCCACTCAATAAATTCATTATTCTCAATTTTTTTTTTGAATTCCTCTTCCGAAATAAAATAATAATGTTTTCCCTCTACTTCATACTCTCTTTTAGCCCTAGTAGTAGCTGAAACGGAAAAAATTATTTCCGGGAAAGATTTTAAAACCTGTCTTATTATTGTTGTTTTTCCGGTTCCGCTTGGTGCAGATATAGCTATTAGTTTCCCTTTTTTCAATTTTATTATTCACTCTATGTTTTGAATTTGTTCCCGTATCTTTTCAATTTCTTCTTTTATAAAAATAGATTTATGCGATATTTCTGATGATAATGTTTTTGAAGCTATTGTATTAGCTTCCCTGTTTATTTCCTGACATAGAAAATTTAATCTTCTTCCGTTTGATTCTTCGGTGTTTAAGCTATCATTAAAAAATTTTAAATGACTTTTTAACCTTACACATTCTTCAGTGATATCTGCTTTGTCAGCTAATATTGCCAATTCAGTTTCCAATCTTTCTTCATTTATATTTACATCATCAATTAATTTTTTTATTCTTTCTTTAAATAATGAATGATTTTCTTCTACACTGTCTCTTGAATTCGTCTTAATTTCATCAACTTTTGTTTCAATTTCTTTAGTTCTTTTTCGAAGGTCTTTCGAAAGTTCCGAACCCTCATTAATTTTCATTATATCTAATTCATTAATGGATTTATTAAGTGCCTCTTTTATAAATTCAAAATCTTCTTCGCTTATTTCAATTTTATTACCCGAAAATAAATCTTTGTTTGAAAGAAGATGATTTAATCTCAGCTCCTCATTAATGTTACTTTGTTTTTTAATATCTTTTATAGTTAGGAGAAAGTCATCTAATTTCTCGGTATTTATTCCCCAAGGAGAATCCTTTGGATCTTTAAAGTTTACCTGAAGAGTAATGTTAATTTTTCCTCTTTTAATTTTATTCTTAATTACATCCTTTAATTCAAACTCTCTTAAACTTAAAAAGTTAGGTAAACGAAAAAAAGTATCTAAAAAACGACTGTTCACACTTTTTAGTTCAATATCTACTGAAATTCTTTCGTTTTCGGCTGAAGCTTTGCCGAATCCCGTCATACTTTTTAACATAAAAAATCCTTTTAAAGAATATAAAAATAACGATTTTTCAATTGTTAACCAAAGTAAAAATTACTGAACAGGCAATCTTTAAACTGTGCGTAATGTAGAAATGAACTCAATATTTAAAGTGATACAGTATTACAAATAATAGTAATCTTAAAAAATCGCAGCTCAATTATAATTAGAAGGCTTCACCAATACCAAATTGAAGCACAAAATTACTCCAAATTTTTTTGTCAAAAATAAATCTTCTGTCATTCGGGTCATAAAATTTAAAACCAAAATCTATTCTGAAAGGAGCAATCAGTGTATAATACCTAAAACCCACGCCTACAGCTACAGCCATTTGATCCCATCTAAATTGGGTATAACCCAGCCAAGAGTTTCCGGCATCGACAAAAAAAGTAATACCGTAGTAATTTAAAAATCTGTGCCTGTATTCGATGGAAGTCTCAAGTAAAAAAGTTCCCCCTTTAACATTCGGACCCCGTGTTATTCCGGTTCTTAAAATAGGTGTTCCTTTAGGGACAAGTTCATTTGCTCTCCAACCTCTAATTGAGTTGCTTCCGCCTGTATAAAATGTTCTATTAATGGGAATGCCTGCATAATCACCCACATAGGCCTGAACATGACCTATCTTTGTTCTAAATGCTAAAATCGATTTCCGTTCGTGTGAAAGATCAATATACATTGAGTTGGTAATTAATATTTTATAAAATAGTGCACCGTTGAATTTATTACCTCTAATTTTTGTAACTAGATAAGGAATTGAGTTAGCTGCTTCTACTTGAAATGAAAGATTATAACCTTTGGTAGGGAATAATAAACTGTCAATTGTTGTTGATCCAAAATTTACACCTATAGAGGAAATAGTTTTAATGGATAAACTATCATTATAAGTTCTGTAAATTTCATTTGACTGTTCAATGTTATAAAAAATACTTAGAAAATTAATTAATGTATATCTTGGTAATTCAAATTCAAATTTTAGTTTGGTACCATAAATAGTGTTGTTATAAGTTTTCTGTTTATTAATAGTGGCATAATTTTCCCACGTCCCAAAGATATTTTTACCGAATAAATACGGTTGTTCGAACTTTACTCGCGTATCAACATAACCTAAAAGGGTTGTATCTCTGAAAGAAAATTTCTTAAAGATATCCCCGAAATTTACTTGAAAAATATCCTGTACACCAAAGGATGTACTGATAGTCATTTTCCTTGCTTCTCCAAAAAAATTTTTTCTTATGTAAGTAACCCCTAAGCCAAGATTAAATGCATTTTGCTGATTGTTAATAATAATTTCAGGAGAAAGTTCATTCATTAATCCAATATTGCTTTGTAGTTTTAGAGGTACTTGATTGCCTGATGTATCTTTTTTAACCCCGGAAAGAGAAACAGTATTAAATAAACCTGTACGGAAAAGTCTTACCTGATTCAATCTTATTTTTTCAAGATCATAAAAATCACCCGGTTTAAAACCACTGATTTTTTTAAGAAGTTTATTTTCTACAATATCGGCGCCCACACCGCTTTTTTCAATTATTACCGAATCAATTGTATAACGCTTACCGGTTGTGAAATAAACATTAATGTTTGCTTTATTTTTAAGTGTATCAAGATAAATTAATGTGCTGTCAAAAGATGCAATCATATAACCGGTATTAAGCAAGGTGCTAAAGGCTCTATCAATATTGTTTGATAACAAACCTTGCGAATAAATTTTTGTAGAATCTACCGCTAAATAATTACGTATTGATAGATTTATCTCGGGAGGTAAATTATTAATACCGATTATTTTTAGTTCACCATAGTGTGCCGGTTTATTCTCTTTAATGTAGTATGTAAGTCTAACGTTTTCACTTGAAGAATCAATTTCTGTTTTACTTGTTACATTCACTTTAAAGAAACCATTTGAAAAATAATAACCCTTAAGAGCATCTATATCTTTTTGTACATTAGTTGAATCAAAATATGAAGTCCCCCTTGAAAAACCCGTAATTGAATTTATAAATTTCCAAAACCACCAGGGGCTTTCTTGTGAGTATATAACATAATCAAGTACAGATGAGGAGTATTCTTCATTTCCTTCAAAGTCTACTGATTTCAGCTCATATTTCTTAACTTCCTGAGCATATATGCTCAAGCTTAGAAATAAAAGTATTGATAAAGTTATATATAATTTATTTTTCATTTATCAGCAGAAGCGCCAATAGTTAATAAAGAATATTGTCATCTATATTTATATCTGTTGCACTGACCTTTATATTCGGGAAATCTCTTTTAGCATTACTTAAAAAGAAATTTTTAATTTCTTTCCGTTTAATATTTTTTGAGATATATATTCGTCCAAGTTTTTTAGATACTGAAACTAAATGTGAATAGTAGATCTCGTTTTCCTTAAAATTAATTATATAAGAGAATTGCTCTCCGCCCCCGCTGCCTATATAATAATCATTTGAATTATAATAAAGAAGTTCATAATTAAAGAAAGGAAATTTTATTTTATTTGTAAAAGATTTTGTTAATGAACCTCTTAAAATTTTTGTACTTGAAATAACAGAAAGGTCCGTCTCTTTTAATCCCAATAAAAAGAATTGAATGCCTGCAGTATCTATTTTATTGATTTCTTTTACAGCAGCTATTTCCAAATTATTTTTGTTGTCAAAATTTCCTTTAACTGCAAAATAAACATCCTTGCCTAAAACTTCTTGCACTTTTTTTAGTAAAAAAACTTGGGAATTATACTTTTTTAACAGAATGCTTGTATCTACTTTTTCAGCTTTTTTATTACATCCGTTTAGTATAAAAAAAGATATAAAAAATAATAGGAATAAATATTTATTAATTAATGACAACTTTTGTCCCTTTTTTTATTACAGTATAAAGTTCATTAATATCATCATTACTAACAGCAATGGAGCCGTCAGTCCAATTAAACACAAATGGAAGATTCTTAAATATAAAGTTAAGTTTACCAATACCGTGAATACCTATATTACCGCCAAGGTTTGTTTTAAGATGTATACAATCATTATAGTAGAATTCATATTTTAATTGGTCAAATTGCTGCTGATTAATTATTCCTTTTCTAAGTCCGCCCATTGCATCGGATAAATTTGGGTAATTTAATCTAAAGAATTTATGATATTTATTAAGAGTATCAATTGCGCAAATTTTGTATTCTCCTACCGGTGTAGCCAGATCACCCTTTTTAGTTTTTGTTTTTTTTATATTTTGGCCAAATACAGCCCTGTAAGATTTTATAAATAATGTATCTTCATATATAGATAATGAATAATTATGTCTGTCAATAATAATGTTTGGTGCATTAATACTTTTAATTCCTTTTAATTTCATTTGTTCTTTTAGAGGAATCTCCCTTATGCTAATAATAATTCCGTATAAAATAACACCCGAAAAAAAAAGAATTATGCCGCCACTTAATAGAAAAACATTTCCCCAAATATTGCTACTAAAGTGATTGGAATAAACTTCCTGATTATCTTTTACATTGTTATGTTTATTTTGTGGCATAATATTCAGTTAATCAGTTAGTTCTATTTATATTGTATAAAAATTACGAATAAAGAAAATAAAATGTTTTTAAAATTAATTACAAAAAAAAACCCAATTTCAATTTCAAGAAACTGGGTTAAAACAAAATGAAAGAAACTGCTTAAACCTCCATAATTTCTTCTTCTTTGTTTTTAAGAATTTCATCAACTTTTTTTGTATGTTCGTCTGTTAATTTCTGAATATCGTCTTCAGCATCTTTAAGCTGATCTTCCGAAATCTTTTTATCTTTTTCCAATTTCTTAAGATGGTCGTTGGCATCTCTTCGGATATTTCTTATTGCTATTTTTGTATCCTCGCCAAATTTTTTTACAAGTTTTACTAGTTCTCTTCTTCGTTCTTCATTTAGAGGCGGAATGGGTATCCTAATGTTAGTGCCATCACTTACAGGGTTAAGCCCCAGATTTGCTTCTAAAATTGCTTTATCAACAGCAGGTACTACAGATTTATCCCAGGGTGTAATAGAAAGATTATGAGCATCTAAAACTGAAATATTACCTACCTGATTTAACGGAGTCAAATTTCCGTAATAATCTACTTTTATTCCGTTTAATAGTGTGGTTGTAGCTTTACCCGTTCTAATTTTAATAACTTCATTTCTTAAAGCTTCAATTGACTTATCCATTCTGGATTTAGCATCTTTTTTTATGGTTTCCATAAATGCCTCTTTAAATTTTAATTAAAATCTCAATGGCTTTGATTAATGATTAACTAAAGTTCCAATCTTATTACCCATCACCAATTTAAGCAAATTATCAGGTTTATCCATATTAAAAACAACTATGGGCAAACTGTTTTCCTGACATAAACTTATTGCAGTTAAATCCATCACCTTTAAATTATTTTTCAAAATATCTAAATATGAAATGTTATTAAACTTAGATGCTTTAGGATTTTGCTCAGGATCTTTGTTATAAACGCCGTCAACTCTTGTACCCTTTATTATAACTTCAGCTTCAATTTCAACCGCTCTGAGTGATGCTGCCGTATCTGTACTAAAATACGGGTGTCCTGTTCCCGCACCGAAGATTACAACCCTACCTTTTTCCAAATGTCTGATTGCACGTCTTCTTATATACGGTTCGGCAATTTCTTGCATTTGAATTGCACTCATTAGTCGTGAATATACCCCCTGATGTTCAATTGCATTTTGCAAAGCCAAAGAATTGATAACTGTTGCAAGCATCCCCATTTGGTCCCCTGTAACTCGGTCAATGCCCTGGTCGGTAGCACTCAATCCTCTATAAATATTCCCACCGCCGATCACAATACCCAGCTCAACACCAACATCATGAACTTTTTTAATCTCTTGAGCAAAAAATTTAACAACCTTATGGTCAATACCAAATCCTTTTTTACCCATTAATGATTCGCCACTTAGTTTAAGAAGAATGCGTTTGTATTTAGGTTTTTTCATTTAGATTTTTTTTATTGTTTAAATATAAAAAAAGGTCTTAAAATAATTAAGACCTTTTATAAAAAATTATTTATTTTCATCACTTAAATGAAAACGGTGAAAATGAACAATACTTACATCACTCTCATTTCGTGTGTTCAATTCTTTGATAAGTGTATCTACGGTTTTTGTATTGTCTTTAATGTAAGCTTGTTCTATAAGACAATTTTCCTGGTAGTATTTATTCAATTTACCTTGTGAAATTTTATCTAAAATTTGCTCGGGTTTTCCTTCTTTTCTTGCTAACTCTTTATAAATTTCAATTTCTTTGTCAACAACTTCCTTTGATATTTCTTCACGATTTACGCAAACAGGTTTCATCGCTGCAATCTGCATAGCAATATCTCTTCCCAAATTGTTTAATTCATCAGTAGGATTGGAAACATTTCCAAATTTTACAATTACTCCCAATTTAGATCCCATATGCACGTAATCAATATACATTGCGCTATCATCATTCTCGTTAATGAAACGCGAAATTTCAATTTTTTCTCCAACTTTTCCCATTAGATCGGTTAAAGAATTTTTAACTTTTTCATCATTTAAAAGAGATTCTAAATTTTTGGGTTTATTTGTATGAATATTTTCTAAAACGGAATTTGCAAATGAAACAAAATCGTTACCCTTTGTAACAAAATCTGTTTCGCAATTTATTTCAACAATTGAAGCAGATTTTTTATCGTTAGAAACCTTTGTAAGCACTATACCTTCGCCTGCAGATTTCTCTGCTCTTTTTGTAGCAACTGATGCTCCTTTCTTTCTTAATATTTCTACTGCTTTTTCCAAGTCACCGTTGGCTTCAGAAAGAGCATTCTTACAGTCCATCATGCCGGCACCGGTTTTTTTCCTTAATTCATATACTTGTGATGCAGTGATAGCCATATTGATTATTTCCCTTCTTCTTTTTCTTTGTCTTTTGAATCAGTTTTTTTGTCTTTGAGTTCAATTTTTTCTTCTTTGGATTCAGTTACTTCCTTTTGGGGTTCTGTTTTCTCATCTTTCATTTCAGTTTTTTCTTCCACTTCTTTAGCATGAATTTCTTCTTTCTTTTCTGCTCTTTTTGTTTTTTTAGCAGCTACCGTCCTTTTAAGTTTTTTAATTCTAGGCTTCTCTTCCGTTGGTTCGTTTTGAGCTTCTTTTGTTTCTTTATTTCCATCTTTTATTTTTTCATCGCCTTCTTTCTTTTCTTTCTCTTCTTTTTCTTTTGCAGCTTTCTTTGCGGCTTCTTTAACTTTCATCTCTTCTGCTTTTTTCTCTTCTCTTTCCATTTTTAGTCTTTCCTTTTCTGCATCTTCTTCGGCTTTCTTTTCTTTAGCTATTCTACTTCCTTCAATTACAGCATCAGCCAAATTAGAGACAATTAATTCAATTGTTTTTACAGCATCGTCATTTGCAGGAATGATGTAATCAACTTCGTCCGGATCACAGTTCGTGTCAACTATAGCATAAACAGGAATGTGAAGTCTTTGTGCTTCTTTAATTGCAATTAATTCTTTTTTAATATCAACTACAAAGATTGCTCCCGGTATATTGTTCATTGTTTCTATACCTTCGAGTACTTTTTTAAGTTTATCTTTTTCTCTTATTCTGAAAAGTCTTTCTTTTTTAGTAATTTTATCAAAAGTTCCGTCGGTTTCTTGTTTTTCTATAATATTTAATCTTTTAACACTTTTTCTAATGGTAGAAAAATTTGTAAGCATTCCGCCAAGCCATCTTTCACATACCCATTTTGCCTCACATCTTCTTGCCTCGCTTTCTATTACTTTTTTGGCTTGTTTTTTTGTACCTACAAAGAGAATTGTTTTACCTTCAGCTGCATCTTTTGACAGATTTTCAGCAGCTTCCAATAATTTTTTTTGGGTTTTTTTAAGGTCTATAATATGAATCCCGTTTCTTTCCATAAAAATATATGGTTTCATTTTTGGATTCCAACGGCGGGTTAAGTGTCCGAAATGAGCACCGGACTCAATCAGTTGAGTTAGTCCTAACTTTTTCATAAATGTATCCTGTTTTACTTCTACTTTCTTCTACTTTACTTTTCATTCCGACTTGTCGGGACACAGGAAGTAAATCAGAAAGTATGAATATTGGTAAATTAATTTATCTTTTAGAAAACTGAAATCTTTTTCTTGCTTTCGGTTGTCCATATTTTTTACGTTCAACCATTCTTGGGTCTCTTGTTAATAATCCGTATAGTTTTAAGTTTGTCCGGAACTCAGGGTTTATTTCAACAAGTGCACGTGCAATTCCTAATCTAATTGCCTGTGCCTGACCCGTTGGTCCTCCGCCATTAACGTTTACCTTAACATCGTATGTCCCTTCTGTTTCGGTTACTTTAAAAGGGCTGGTAATATCTTGTCTGTAATATAACTGTGGGAACGCTTCTTCAAATTCTTTTCCGTTAACAGTAATTTCACCTTTACCGTTTCTTAGAATTACTCTTGCTACAGATGTTTTTCTTCTTCCTACAAATATCTTGTCTGCCATTATTTCTCCATTAAGCTAATTGTTTCAGGTTGCTGTGCTTGATGAGGATGTTCTTCACCGGCATATACTTTTAATTTCTTAAGTAATAGATTACCTAACCTATTTTTTGGTAACATTCCTTTTACAGCATTCATAATAATAAACTCAGGTTTTCTCTCTTTCATTTTATTAAAACTTAAAGTTTTTCTTCCACCAGGATAACCTGTGTGCCAGCTGTATGTTTTCAGTTCTTCTCTTTTACCAGTAACTTTTATTTTGTCGGCATTAATTACGACAACAAAATCACCTGTATCCGCATTAGGACTAAACGTTGGTTTATTCTTTCCTCTTATAATAGTAGCTATTCTTGTTGCAAATCTTCCTAACACTTGATCCTTTGCATCCACTAAATACCAGCGTCTATCAGCTGATTGTGTATTTATAAATCTTGTCATTTTTTCCTGTTTCAAAATATTTCCTCCGGAAACCTAAAATCTTTTCAAATAAAGAGAGTAAAAATAACTCTACTTACTAAAAAAGTCAAGAAATTACGTATTTGTTTATCTAATTCCAGTTTTTAGATTTTGAATGAATAGGATAATTGTTCCTATTCATCATTTTTGACATATTAAATTTTTGGTATCCCGCCGGTGGTTCAAATAATGTTTTTGTAAGTTTTTGGGCTTTTATTTCCAATACTTCAAATATAACATTTGGTTTACCCTGTAAATTTATCTCAGATTCAACCATAGGGAAATAATTTTCAACAATTATTGCCGCCTGCCATTCAAATTGTGGAGAGTTTTTTTGACTTGGATTTCTAAAAAACAAAAAGCCTCCTAAGTCTTTTGTCATCCATGCTTCTCCTTTTTTACCCTTAGTTAATAAATTCAAATTTTTCACTGGTATATCCGTGAATCTTTTTTGTTTTACCAGTATTCTTAAAATAGCTTGTTGTCTTTTTCTTTTTATCCCTCTTTTTATTAGTTAAATCAAAAGGTGTTTCCATATACATTTTTCTAGAAGTAATTAACATTGTCATAATTTTTTTCTTGTTGTCATATATCATTGCACCCATACCTTTTGAAGCTTTAATTTCAATCCTAAATTTATCTCCTTTTACAAGATAACTGATTTGGTTGGTCTCATCATCATTACTTACCTGAAAGACGATCTTGCCCTCAAAATTTATTTGCGAATTTATATTAGTATGGAAGATGAATATGATAAATAGAAAGGCTAATAATTTCATTTTGTTATTCGTAATATCTCCTTTAATTATGAGCTAAATATTTTTTTAATATACAATTAAACTTCCAATACTAAAAACAGAAAATTATTTTATCATCATAAGTATTTGATATCCTTATTTTTTTGAAGCAAAATATTTATTTAGTAATTTTGATGCTTAATTGTTAAAAACTGAGAGAAAGATGAAAATATTGATTACCGGCGGCGCAGGATTTTTAGGAATAAATATGGTCCGTCATTTATTAAATAACGGACACGATGTAACTTCTTTAGATATTGCTGATTTTGATTATCCAGAAAAGAACAAAATTAAAGAAATTAAAGGTGATGTAAGGAACAGGGAAACCGTTAAATCGGCATTGGATAATGTTGATATGATAATCCACACTGCAATGGCTCTTCCTCTTTATGATGAAAAAGAAATTTTAACGACCGGAATTGACGGTACTGCTATTTTATTGGAAGAAAGTTTTGAAAAAAACATTAAACGATTTGTTCACATATCATCCACTGCGGTTTACGGAATACCCGATCATCATCCTTTGTATGAAACAGATAAACTGTATGGTGTAGGTCCATACGGAAAGGCAAAAGTTGAAGAAGAACATTTGTGCGAATCATTTAGAGAAAAAGGAATGATTGTTCCTATTATTCGTCCGAAATCTTTTATTGGTCCGGAAAGACTTGGAGTTTTTGCACTTTTGTACGATTGGGCTTATACCGGACATGGTTTTCCAATGATCGGCAAAGGAGATAACCATTACCAACTTTTGGATGTCGAGGATTTATGTGATGCAATCAACAGTTGCTTGATATTGAATGATAACAAAGTTAATTATACTTTCAATATTGGTGCTAAAGAATACACAACTATGCGTGAAGATTATCAAGCCGTTTTAGATTTTGCAGGTCACGGAAAAAAAATAAAAAGTCTACCGGAAATACCGATTATCTGGACTCTACGTTTGCTTGAAGCATTAAATCTTTCACCGCTTTACAAATGGGTTTATGAGACAGCATCAAAAGATTCTTTTGTCTCGATTGAAAAAGCTGAGGAAAAACTTGATTACAAACCAAAATATTCCAACAAAGATGCGCTTATAAGAAATTACAAATGGTATTTAGAAAATTTAGATTCCTTCCAAAATCAATCGGGAGTTTCTCACAGGGTTCCTTGGAAGCAGGGAATACTTAGTTTTGCGAAATTATTTTTTTAATATTCCTATAATTTGAACCTATCAAAACTACATATAAAACAAGCTGCATTGCCCAGCGAACACGGTTCTTGGGGTTTCGTACTTGAACCACTTATATTAACTTTAATGATAGCTTATAGTCCTGCTGGATTTTTATTATCCATCACAGCATTTTTTTTGTTTCTTTCTCATCAACCGATGAAAAACATTTTTAAAAAGTATAAAAACAAACGTCTATTAAATGCTTCTTTATTGTTCTTGATTATTTACCTGTTGATATCATTTTTTTGTTTTTCTTTAGTTTTTAGTGAGATTAAATTTTATTCTCTTATATTTTTTGGTGTTGCAATTGTTATAATGATCTTTTATTTTTTTTTAGAATTGTTAGGGAAAAACAGAAATTTGATTTCTGAAATGATTGTCCCGATTTCAATATCTATTATTGCATTAAGCATTTATTCTATAAAAACATTACAGATTGAATTTATAATTGCATTCTTCTTTGTTTTACTTGCTCGTTCAATTCCTACTATATTTTATGTTCATGCCAAACTTCTGCTAATTAAAAAGAAAAAACCAAAAAATAGCACATCAATAATATCTGGAAATCTTTTTTCAATAATACTTTTTATTTCAGCTGTTTTAGGTTACAGTCCATATTTAGCAGTAGTTGCTTCATTGCTTCTATTAATTAGAACATATATAGGACTTTTTGTATCAAAGGATAATATTAAAATTAGAACTTTCGGCATTTGGGAGTTTATATATGGCGGGTTGTTTGTTGTAATAACTGCTGCAGGATATATTCTAAAAATATAACGTGTTGATATTAACAAATATTTTGACACGTTTAATATTTGACATCTCATCGAAAAATCACTATTAAATCACCATTAAAAAAATTATCTTTGTGCCTATTTTCTAAGGAGTAAAAGATGCCGAGCAAAAAAGATTATTTAAAAGAAACTATAAATCATTTTGATATGAAGGTTCACAATGTTATACCAATTGTCGAAGCAATGGAAAGAATGGCTTTCTCAGCCAGAGACTTAAACCGTGGTGCTAGAATATTAGATATGATGCAGATGGACGAAGATTGCAGCATTATTTTAACCCTTGCAGGTAGCATCTTCAGCGCAGGATTAAAGAGAATTGTTTTTGATCTTGTAGATAACAATATGGTAGATGCAATTGTTTCCACAGGTGCTTTGATGATTGACCAGGATTTTTTTGAAGCACTCGGATTTAAACATTATATCGGTACTCCTTTCAGTGATGATAATGAATTACGCGAACTGCACATTGACAGAATTTACGATACATATATTGACGAAGACGAATTAAGAGTCTGCGATAATACTACTGCGGAAATTTTTAATAGTCTTGAACCAAAACCGTATTCATCCAGAGAACTTATTTGGCACTTCGGTAAGTACTTGGATGAACAAGGCGGACCTAAGGTTGACGATTCAATAATTTATTCTGCTTATAAAAAGAACGTTCCTATTTTTGTCCCGGCATTCTCTGACTGTTCTGCAGGGTTTGGTATAGTTATGCATCGGACTAAAAACCCGGATAATCACGTTTCCTTTGATTCGGGTAAAGATTTTTTGGAATTAACACAGGTAAAACTTAACAGCAAAGAAACCGGAATTTTTATGATTGGTGGGGGTGTCCCAAAAAACTTTACGCAGGATATTGTTGTTGCTGCTGAAATTTTATCAGAAAATACTCCAATGCATAAATATGCAATACAGATTACTGTTGCAGATGTTAGGGACGGCGCACTTTCAAGCTCAACATTAAAAGAAGCAAGTTCCTGGGGGAAAGTAAAAACAGCTTTTGAGCAGATGGTTTTCTCAGAAGCAACAATTGCATTGCCGCTGATTGCCGGGTATGCATACCATAAAGGAAATTGGAAAAAAAGAGAACCAAGAGAATTTCAAAAAATATTTATGAGAGAAAAGATAGTTTAAAAAAAACAATTCAGAGCACCTGATTCCATTACACTTGGGTTATTAATTAGCGATTTCTCACCAAATCAGACAGGCAAAGAATCACTAAACAATCTGCATAAGTAATAAAAAAAGAACCCAACATTTTTTTTGTTCACAAAAATCTCCATATAAATTGATACATTAATTTCATAAATTTACATTCAATTAATTTAAAATTATAAGGAAATCTAAATGAGCGATGTAACAAAATCCGATATACTTAATTCAATTAAAAAAATTGAAGACGAAAAACTTAACATAAATCTTTTAACACTTAATTCTATTAAAGAAATGAAAGCGGGGGTTAATACATTATCAATAACTATTTCAATTCCTCAATCTATTTCAGAAATAAAAGATGGATTAATATCAAAATTTAAGAATGTACTTCAAACTGATTTCCCTCAATTAGAAAACATTGATCTTCATTTGCAGGGTACTGTTTCAACACATAAGCGCAAAGAAAAAAATTCACTTTTAACCGGAGTAAAAAATACAATTGCCGTAGCAAGCGGAAAAGGCGGAGTGGGAAAAAGCACTATCGCTGTTAATCTTGCCGTTGCTCTGGCTAAAGACGGGGCTAAAGTAGGTTTATTAGATGCCGATATTTATGGACCTAGTATTCCATTAATGATGGGAATAACCGAAAAGCCTAAGATTTTAAAAACCGGTTCATCAATGAAAATAATTCCCCTTGAAAATTACGGAGTAAAAGTAATTTCAATTGGATTGCTTGTTGATGATAGTGCGCCTGTTATTTGGCGCGGACCCATGGTAAGCGGTGCCATAAAACAATTTATGACAGACGTTGAATGGGGAGAGTTGGATTATCTTATTTTTGATATGCCTCCCGGTACCGGCGACATTCAATTAACTCTTGTTCAAACTGTGCCTTTAACTGGTTCTGTAATTGTTACAACACCTCAGGAAATATCTCTAATTGATGCACGCAAGGCACTAAAAATGTTTGAGAGAGTAAACGTTCTTGTTTTGGGTATTGTTGAAAATATGAGTTATTTTATTGCACCTGATACAGGCAATAAGTATGATATTTTTGGCACTGGCGGCGGATCCGAGCTTGCTAAAAAATTAGGTATTCCATTTTTAGGCGGTCTTCCTATTGATCCCCAAATAAGAAAAGGCGGTGACGAAGGCAAACCGATTGTTTATGATAAAGATAATGCCAATCAAGAAAAAATTATATTTGAGATTTCAAGAAATTTAGCCAAAGAAGTTGAAAAGAAAAATTTGAGTCCGGATAGTGATATAGAAATAGTATTGAATAATAATTAATAAGATATGTCACGCATTATTTTACGATTTATAGCCACGACCTTCAGGTCGTGGATTAGATATAGTAACCGGACACGGGCTTTAGCCCAAAATCTTCTGTTTTATGTGGCTAAAGCCAATGGTCATGGATATCATTTGCCCCTACAACCTAAAGGTCGTGGCTATTTCCGTCAGTTGACGAATTAGCTAACGGATAATATTTTGTGTAAAGTGAGTTAATAATTATCAGATTAATGATAAATAAAAACGATATATTGAAATCATTAAAATCAATAAGACCTTTTCTGCAGGCAGACGGTGGTGACGTTGAGTTAGTTAGATTTTCAGATGACGGAATTGTTGAAGTAATGTTAACAGGTGCTTGTAAAGAATGTCCTTTGAGCATAATGACTTTACGAGCAGGAATTGAAAGAGCATTGATGAATGATATTCCGGAAATCAAAAGAATTGAGGCAGTTACGCAATAAATTTTTTTAAAAATCAGTTCGCAAATTGTTATTTATATTTAACAATTAAAAGTAATTTAGAATTATGAATGAACCTTCCCAAAAGAAAATTTTAAAAATATTATTGTGGATAGCCTCAACGGCAATTATACTATATGTTGCTTACCTGCTTTCAGAATTGATAATAATTTTAGTTGTTTCCGTTCTGTTGGCTTTTATATTTGAACCATTTGCAAAAGCACTAGAAAAACAGGGTTTCAACCGTTTATTCTCTGTACTGATTGTTTATGTTGTTGTTGGTTTCTTATTATTTTTCTCGCTTTCAAAGTTTGTTCCAAAATTTATTTTACAAATGAATCAACTGCTTGAGGCACTTCAAATATATTCTATACACGATCAAATTGTTGCGATTGAAAATGAAATTCACAAATTTCTACCGTTTTTTACACCAGGAGAGCTTTCTGATAAGGTGGAAGATTTCATTAAATCAGGGATTACAAAATCTTTTAATGAGATATTAACAGTACTTTCCAGTATTGTCTCGGTAATTTCTATTTTGGTAATAGTACCCTTCATTACCTTTATGCTTTTGAAAGACAGAAGTTCAATTATGAAGGGGATAGTATTTATTATGCCTAATAAATATTTTGAAATGTCCTACTGGATATTCAAAAGTATAAGCAGTCAATTAGGAAAATATGTAAGAGGATGGATTTTTGATGCAATATTTGTCGGTTTATTATTGGGTTTAGGTTTATATATTATCGGAATTAAAAATGCTTTTCCATTAGGTGTTATTGCAGGTTTAGGTCATCTTATTCCCTATTTTGGTCCTGTAATTGGAGGTGTGCCTGCAATAATTATATCGATTATTCAGTATGGTGATTTATCGCAAGTACCTGCAATAATAATATTAATCATATTTATTTATACAATTGATAATGGCATCGTTCAACCTTATGTATTTTCTAAAAGTGTTAATATGCACCCGATTATAATAATACTTTTAATTATTGCAGGTGGCCAACTTTTCGGACTGATTGGTATGCTCTTAGCCATACCTGTTGCTTCAGTTATAAAGAAAGCTTCACAGGAAATTTATTTTGCGTTTAAGAATTATAAAATTGTAAAAATGTAATTTATTTTAATAAAAACGTAATTATTAATTAAACTCCCAAAATGAATTCAAATCCCAAGCTTTATGAAATAAACACACGTGTGTGGATAAAACAATTTGGTGAAGATATTAAGCTATCGGAAATTCCTATTGAGTATTTTAAAAATTTAGTGCAAAAAGGGTTTGATTATATTTGGTTGATGGGTGTGTGGAAAATTCCGGAAGAAAATATAAAATATGCTCTTTCTACTGATTTAGTTAAAGTTTATAAAAAATGTTTTCCCGATTGGAAAAAGGAAGATATTATAGGTTCACCATATGCTATTGATTCTTACCAACTTAATCAAACTTTGGGGACATTTGATGATCTGATTAAATTAAAAGAAAAGCTAAATTCAATTAACTTAAAACTAATTCTTGATTTTATTCCCAATCATTTTGGTGCTGATTCATCTGTAGCAAAAACATTTCCTCATTTATTTTTGCGAGGAGATGAACAACTTTTAAAAGATGATCCTGCGTCATACTTTAGAACAAATACAAAAGATAAAATTATACTCGCTCACGGTAGAGATCCGTTTTTCCCTGCCTGGTCAGATACAGCCCAAATAAATTATTTTAGTAAACAAGCCCGTATATTTATGTTTGAACAACTGATACAATTAACTAAATATTGCGACGGTGTAAGATGTGATATGGCAATGCTTCCGATGAATAATGTTTTTCAAAATACTTGGCCCGGTCCTATTAATAAATTTAATCTGAAAAAACCCAAAATAGAATTCTGGCACGATGCAATAAAACAAGTAAAAAAAGTTAAACCTACATTTACTTTAATTGCGGAAGTTTACTGGGATTTGGAAGCCGAATTACAGGATCTAGGATTTGACTTTACTTATTGTAAACATTACTTGGATATGTTTATTAATAATGATCTATTTGGAATAATAAATAATTTAAAGAGTGATTTTAATTACTTAAAGAAATTAGTTCTGTTTCTTGAAAATCATGATGAAGATAGAGCAGTTACGGCATTAGGTATTAATAAATCAATAGCTGCTACAGTATCCTTTCTTACTATGCCCGGAATGAAATTGATTTACGATGGACAGCTTGATGGGGAAAAAATAAAATGCCCAATTCAACTTGGTAAGACTTCAGGTGAAAAGGGATTAAAAAGTATAAAAGATTTTTACGCTAAAATCCTGCCGATTGTAAATGACGAAATATATAAAAGAGGGAAGTTTTATGTAATTCAGCCAAGTATATTTAATGAGAAAGATGAATCTAATAAAAATATATTAGCCTGGTATTGGCAGTATAATAATGAAATAAAAATAACTATTGTAAACTATTCGCAAAAACACTCAAGTTGTAAAATTAAAATACCCTGTAACGCTTTTCCTCAAAAAATTGTTTTGAAGGACTTACTATCAAAAGCAAATTTAAAAATAACATCTAAAAAATTAACTGACGAAGGTTTTGTTGTTCAATTAAAAGGTTATCAAAGTCGGATAGTTGAGATAAAATTCTAAAATAAAATAATTATGAAAATAGCTGTAATAATACCGGCTTATAACGAAGAACTATCTATTGGCAAAGTAATTGATGATATTCCAAAAGATTTAGTGAATGAAATTGTTGTCGTAAATAATAATTCAACAGATGCCACAGCCGGTGTTGCCGCTGCTCAGGGTGCTACTGTTTTGTTTGAAGAATATCAGGGTTACGGTGCTGCTTGCTTAAAAGGAATTGCTTATCTGAAAGAAAAGGATTACGACGTAATAGTTTTTATAGACGGTGATTACAGCGACTATCCAAATGAAATATCTGACTTAATAAAACCGATTGTAAATGATGACGTTGATTTTGTAATAGGCAGCAGGACTTTGGGAAAAAGGGAAAATGGTGCTCTACCTATTCAATCAAGAGTAGGAAGTATAATTGCCGGCTTTTTAATTAATCTTTTTTGGGGTGTTAAATACACTGATTTAGGTCCTTTTCGTGCCATTAAAAAAGATAAACTGTTTGCATTAAATATGACTGATAATTGGTATGGTTGGACTGTTGAAATGCAGATAAAAGCAGCAAAAAAATCATACTCAATTTCAGAAATACCGGTAAGCTATAGAAAACGAATTGGCAAATCAAAAGTTACGGGAACAATTAAAGGAAGTGTGATGGCAGGAACAATAATCCTGAAGACAATTTTTACAGAACTCTTCCGAAAATAGATTTATTAAAATGTAATTAGGTTGACTTTTTTTTCTCTTATTTAACTATATTATTGTGTAATGCAAATCCATAAAAAATATTCCGTTATAATTCCTACTCTAAACGAAGAAAAACACATTGCAAGTTGCATTGATAATATCAATAAATGTTTGCCTGGTGCAGAGATTATTGTATCAGATGGAGGAAGCAAAGATAACACTCTACAGATAGCTGCAAATAAAGGTGCGATGATTTTATCTTCGTTAAACGGAAGAGGCAACCAATTAAATTTGGGTGCAGAAAAAGCTTCAAGTGATATTTTAATTTTTTTACACGCTGATACAGTATTGCCTAAGAATTCTAATTCGTTAATTGATAATATTTTCACAAATAAAAAAGTTCAAGTAGCAACTTTTAAAATGAATTTTGATATTGATAACAGGATATTAAATTTTTATTCATGGTTTACTAGATTTGATTCTATCTTTACTCGGTTTGGTGACTGCGGAATAGTTGTAAGAAAAAGCTATTTTAAAGAAGGCAATCATTTTCCTAAATGGAAGCTTTTTGAAGATGTACACTTTTTAAGAACAGCCAGAAAAAAAGCAGGTGTTTTCACTGTTCCGGAATTTGTAACAACTTCTGCACGGAGATTTCTTCAAAACGGTTTTATAAGAACACAACTAAGAAATTTTGTATATATTATTCAATATCTAATTTATGGAAAACCAAAAAGTCTTTATTCTAAATATAACAAGATGAAAAACTTTAATAAAAAAGCCGTTATTGTTTTTGCAAAATATCCCCAAAAAGGAAAAGTAAAAACACGGTTAGCTTCAACATTAGGTGAGAGATTTGCTGCAGATTTTTATAAAGTTTGTGCAGAACATACATTTAAAGAAATATTAAAAGTAAATAAAAATGATACACGACATTTCCTTTTCTATTCTGATGAGAATGACAAGAATAAAATTAGAAAATGGACACACTTTAAGTTTTTGCTTTTCAATCAACAAGGGAAAGACCTTGGAGAAAAAATGTTAAATGCATTTCATTCGGTCTTTAAAAACGATGTATCAAAATCTATTATTATTGGAACAGATCTGCCCGATATATCGTCGTATATAATTAATGATGCATTTGAATTGCTTAATGAATCGGATATTGTTTTGGGACCTGCAACCGATGGAGGTTATTATTTGTTAGGAATGAAAAAGATTATCAAAGAATTATTTATTGAATTACCCTGGAGCACCGAAAAATTATTCAGACAAACTCTTAAGGTAATTAACGATTTAAACTTACAAGTATCAATATTGCCTGAGCTTTCAGATATCGATACCGAAAGTGATTTGAATAATTGGATAAATAAGGAAACAAATTTAAAGACAGGCGAATTAAAATCTTTTGTAAAAGCAGAATTATTTTATAATTAAAATATATACGAATGAAAAAATTTAAAATATTATTATCCGTTATTTTTATAATATTAATTTCAGTTCAGAATAGCTACTCGCAGGACTCTGTTTCAGTTAAAATTTACGATAACCTTCTTCACAAATATATTGTTAATGGTCTTGTGGACTATGAAAATCTTGTAAAAGATAAGAACCTTGAAAAATATATTGACGCTCTTTCAAAATTTGATCCAAGTACCTTAACAAACAAAAATGATAAACTTGCTTTCTGGATCAATGCCTACAACGCTTATACATTAAAAATTATAGTTGATAATTATCCTATTTCAAGCATAAATGATTTGCACTCCGGGGGAAGAATAATCGCACATATTTTAAAGACAACTGTTTGGGATAAAGATTTTGTAATTATCGATAATAAAAAAATAACCTTAAATTACATTGAACACGATATTATCAGACCCAAATTTAAAGACCCAAGAATTCATTTTGCCTTAGTTTGCGGAGCAATGAGTTGCCCTCCATTAAGAAATGAAGCATATATAGGTGATAAATTAGATGAACAGTTAAACGACCAGGGAAAAACCTTCTTTGCAGATCAGTCCCAGAATTCATTTGACGGAAAAAATCATATTGTATACCTATCAAAAATATTAGATTGGTACGGAGATGACTTTGGCGATAGTGACACACAAATTTTGTTAAGAATTAAAGCTTTTTTACCAAAAAAAATTGCTGAATCAGTAAATGATAATATTATTAAGTGGGAAATTGATTTTAAATCTTACGATTGGAATTTAAATAAAATAAAGTAATATTAAATTTAAGATAACGGTTTTTATGAATAATCAAACAGCAATATTGTTATTTTCACGCGATCCATCAGAAGATGCTGAGATAAAAAGCACCGAGAACTTAAGGAAACTATCTAAAAGTTGTTTTGAAAATTCATTATCCCTTATTTACAAAGCAATTTCTAATTTAAATTTAGATTTTTTTATTTCTTCTACCAAAGAAAAAGGCGAGGAGTATTTTTCAAAGTTCGGCTGTCCTTTGATTCTTCAACCGGATAAAACATTTGGTGAAAAATTTTATGAATCAATAAAAAAAGTTTTTAATAATGGATATGATAATATAGTAGTTATCGGGAATGATACTCCATCTTTAAAATTAAGTGATATAACATTTGCAGCAAAACATACTTCAAAAAATAATTCTGTTATTGGCCCCTCCAAAGACGGTGGTTTTTATTTACTTTCGCTTAATAAAAATGATTTTAAGAAAATTGCCCCATTTAAATTTATATCAATAAATTATCAGCAATCAAATACGTTTTTTGAACTAATCTCTTTGTTAAATGACCTTTCAATATTTCAATATTTATTAAAGCAAAAAGATGATTTTGATAAAATATATTCTATTAAAGTATATATTTTATTTAAGTACCAGGTAGAACAAACTATTTCAATTTCCCAAAATATTATTTTCAATGATTTACACCTCAAATATTTTTTAATTTTATTTATTAAGTATAAAAATTCATTTTATACTTTTGTATCTTTATCTTCGCCCCTGTCCTTGTATAACCTCCAACTGAAAACCAAAATATTTTTATACAAATTAGTTTATCATAAGGAATAACTATATGGAATCCTATTATAACCCGGAAGACTTAAAAAAGTTTGACAGTATGAAAGAAGGCAGCCCGAAACTTTGGGAAAAATTTTCTGCTTGGTATGGAGAAGTATTTAAAGAAGGAGCATTAAGTGAAAGAGAAAAAGCATTAATTGCTCTTGCAGTTGCCCACGCTGTTCAATGTCCCTATTGCATAGATGCATACACAGAGTCTTGTTTGGAAAAAGGTTCTAATTTAGAGCAGATGACAGAAGCAGTACACGTTGCAAGTGCAATAAGGGGCGGATCTTCATTGGTACATGGTGTACAGATGAAAAATATTAACTCAAAATTATCAATGTAAAAAACGGAGCTATTTAATTGAAACATAGAAATAAAAGTATGAAAGCATTCGGGGAAGAACTTGCAGTTGCAAACGAGCAGCTAAAGATAATCAATCAACCGAGTGAACTAATTACATTTGAAGAAAAATTTAATGAAATAGGTATCGGTGCTTTAACAGCAACAAAAGTAGAAATATTGCAGATAAATGTAGGCAAGATGTGTAACCAGGTTTGCAAGCATTGTCACGTTGATGCGGGACCCGACAGAAAAGAAATAATGACAATGGAAACAATGGGATATTGTCTTAATGCATTAGAGGATTCCGAAATTCAGATAGTTGATTTAACAGGGGGAGCTCCCGAATTAAATCCTAATTTTAAATGGTTTGTAACGGAGTTAAAAAAAATCAACAAGCACGTAATTGTAAGATCAAATCTTACTATACTTGTTGCAAACGGGTTTGAAGATTACTCAAAATTTATGGCGGAGAATGATGTTGAGATAATTTCTTCATTACCATATTATACTTCCTCCACAACAGATAAACAAAGAGGCGAAGGTGTCTTTGAGCAATCGATAAAAGCAATAAAAGAATTAAATGATTTGAGTTATGGAAAAGAGGATAGTGGATTGATATTAAATCTTGTTTATAATCCTACCGGGGCTTTTCTTCCTCCAAACCAGGAAGCTCTCGAAATGGATTATAAAAGAGAACTAAAAAATAAATTTGGTTTGGTATTTAATAATCTCTTTACAATTACCAATTTACCTATCAGTAGATTTTTGGATTATCTTATTCAATCGGGGAATTATTTGGAATATATGAATAAACTAATGTCTGCTTTTAATCCTATTGCTGCCCAAAATGTTATGTGTAGAAATATGGTTTCAATCGGCTGGGAAGGCAGTGTTTACGATTGTGATTTTAACCAGATGCTGGAGATAAGTCTTGACAATGGTCTACCAAAACACATAAAAGATTTTAACAGTAAAGCACTTGAGGGGAGAAAAATAATGGTGGGTAACCACTGCTTCGGTTGTACTGCCGGTGCGGGTTCAAGTTGTGGGGGAGCTACGGCTTAACTACTTAAAAACATAAAATCAAAATTATGTTTCTACTGTCTACCGTTAATCGATAAAAATTGCACCTCTGTCGAGTTATATTGACGCTGGTTCTATTTTCATTTACAGCCTGCAATCAATTCATTATGTTCTCATTGACAATAAAATAAACCAGGAATTAATTTTTTTTGGTGCTATGCTTTTTTTAATTATTTTTATCGGAGGGCTAAGATTATGAATTTGTCATCACTAGTTCTTACGGCAGTAGGAATATTTTTTGGATTTGTTGGGGTGATTGTAGCAGCATCATATGTTGTATATCGATTGAAAAGCAAGCCAAAAGATCAAACTATGAGATATTACTAATATCTTTCCTTAAAAAAACAGTCAAACATTAGTTTGACTGTTTTTTTTATACTTGCATTAAAAACCTCCAGATATTTAGAACTTTTTTATCTTTAGTATTGTTTAATCATTTAGTAAACTTATCAATTAAAAATATTTTCTTATTTTAGAATTTATTTTTTATATAATTCATCTCATTTTAAATAGTAAAAGGATTTTATGTCAAAAAAAAATAAAAAGAAACGTCAAATCGGAAAAAATATTCCACAAAAAAAGCATTGGATAGATCCTAAATATCAAAATACTTTTTGGACAACTATTGTTCTAGTTATATTGATAATTTTTTTTATAATTAATAACACTAAAAAAGTACCAGATCAAGGCCCTTATCCTCCCGACTATAAAGCCCAAACTACTAATACAATTAATCCATCCAACTGAAAAGGAGAAGTAAATGAAATTTAAAGTATTATTATCGATTTTATTTTTTTCATCGATTATTATCGCTGGCTGTGGGAATAAAGCACCGGGAGCAGCACCAGTTAAAAAAAGCGAACCGGTAGTTAATCAAATAAAAGATGATGCCGTTAAATCTCCCGATTTTGAGTTGATCAATACAGACGGCAAAAAAGTAAAATTATCTGATTATAAAGGCAAAATAATTATTCTTAATTTTTGGGCAACCTGGTGCCCTCCCTGCAGAGAAGAAATTCCGGGTTTTGTAAAACTTCAAAAAGAATATAAAGATGATTTAGTAATTCTGGGCGTATCACTTGATATTGGTTCAAAAGATGATGTAGTTCCTTTTATGAAAAAATTTCAAATAAATTACCCTGTTTTATTTGGTACTATGGAAGTCGTTAGTGATTACGGTGATATTCAATCCATTCCTACAACATTTGTTATTGACCAAAAAGGTAACATTGTTAACAGTTTTATAGGTTATAGAGAAGAATCTGTATTCAAGGCAGAGATAGAAAAACTGCTTAAAAAATCTTAAGTAAAATTCAAAGATTTCATTTTAAAAAACCCAATTCTGCAATTACTGGATTGGGTTTTTTTTTAAGGTTATTCTCGTTACTCTTTTATTTTGTAAGGGGTGTTTTTATAAGTCCAATCAAAGACTGCTTATCTTTCCCGTCATAATTGTCCAGCCCGAAGTTTATTTCACCGTAATCATCTTTTGTTCTGAAGCTGCCGAATATCCTATCCCAAATTGTTAAGAAACTTGAGTAGTTAGAATCCGTTTCAATTTTAATCCTGGAGTGGTGAACTTTATGCATATTCGGGGATACGATTATGGCCCGAATCAACGTATCAACTTTATCCGGTAGTTGAATGTTAGAGTGATGAAAGATAGTGCAAATTAAAAGAGTTGTGTCGTAAAAAATTAAAGTCCAAATCGGAATGCCTATCAAGAAGATTACACCTAATCGCAAAGTTGATGAAATAATTATTTCCCCAAAGTGAAATCTTACTGATGTTGTTACATCCATATTTGGATCGCTGTGGTGCATTTTGTGAAATCGCCAAAGGAAAGGAATTTTGTGATTTATCCTATGCCATGTATAATTCCACATATCCATAATAATAAAAGCGAGGATGGAATATTGTATTTCGCTTAAATTAAACAAATGGACAAAACCAAAATTATTTTTCTCTGTATAATTAGCAACAATTAATGTAATTCCTGAAAATAAAATTACGATTACCAAAGCATTAATTGACGCAATAACAATATTTTTTACACCGTGCGCCGTCCTTTCTTTTGGCGGTTTAAAAAAGGGAGTAAAAGATTCCCAAATTAGGAAAAAAGTAATTAGAAAAATTGCAATGAATGGTACCCACATTTCTACTTTAAGATAAAACATAGAGTTAAATTATTTTACACCGTCTCTTAAAAATTTTAGTTCTTCCAATGTTAAAGTGAGTGAAATTCTGTGAGTATCCGGAAGACGTTCATCTTGGGAATCATTGAATCTTGCAAAAGAATAATCAATTGAAAGTTTCGGCAGTTTTATTCCGGCACCGATTGTAAATTGTTTAATATCGTTATAGCCGATTCTGATTGCAAAAACATTTTTATAGTTGTATTCAAAACCTTCTTGCAGGTCGGCACTGATCGGTCCTAAATTAAAATTTGATGCGAAATTTCTACTTTCAAATCTGATGGCTATGTCCAAAACCGGCGTAAGTGTTCCGCCGAATAACTCAAACCTGTAACCGCCTCCAATTTTCACCGTAGGTGAAATCAATTCGTTTCTGCCTGTGCTCCAAGCAACAAGTGTTGTTGTTACATCCTGAATAGTTGCACCCAAGAAAATATTTTCCGAGGGTGAGTATTGAGCACCGATATCAAATCCAATTCCCGTTGCACTGAATTCTGCCAATGATCTTCTAATTATTTTAACGCTTGCACCATATGAAAAATTTGATGTATGCCTTTTAGCAAATGATAAATAAACAGCCCAGTCCTGGTTGCTGAACTCTGTAATCCTGCTGTAATCAAGCCTGTCCTGGGTGATATCAAGTATACCGTCACCGTTTGCATCTATTAGAGCATTCCTTGTATCGGGAATACCGTCTACACCAAGTCTCATAATGCTCAATCCAAAAGTCATATCAGTTCCGTAGGGAATAGCAACTGCGGCATAATCGTAATTAACAAGATTGCCGAAACGCTCGTCGTGCATAATGGAAATTTGCGGATAGTTTAAATGTATAAGTCCAGCGGGATTGTAATAACCTGCAGTAACATCATTTGCAAGTGCAGTATAAGCACCTCCCATACCCAAAGCTCTTCCGCCTACACCGATTGCAAGAAATTCGCCTGCAAATTTACTTATTGTAGTTTGAGCGTTAGTAAAGAATGTGGGGACAAAAACGACTGTAAATATTAGTAAGTATTTTTTTAACATTAATTAAAACCCGAAAGAATAAAATCTATTTTTTCAAAAACAATAAGAAAAGATTGCCAATTTGTTACATAATGTCAAGGTTATAAATGGAACAGTAATAATTAATGTGATATAGCCCCGCCATTTAAGGCAGGATTAATAACAATGTATCTAGGTGAGAATAGATTCTCGAATTCTTAAAGATTTTGGTTTTCTTTTTCTTATTTCAACTAACTCTTTATCAACGACTCATCATAATCATTCACATTTTTATAACCGAGCAAGTTTAAAAGTGTGCCTGTAATGTTTGTAAGTCCGGGATTGTAGATATCTTTCAAAATAAATTCACCGTTGTAGTTGGGGTCATAAATTATAAATGGCACAGGATTAAGAGAATGAGAAGTTTTAATTATTTTTTTGCCGTTTTTAAATACAAACATTTCATCGGAGTTCCCGTGATCGGCGGTAATTACCGCAATACCGTTCAGTTCTTTTATTACATCTAAAAGTTCACCGACACATTTATCAACTGTCTCTACAGCAATTACAGCGGCATCAAAATTACCTGTATGTCCCACCATATCCCCGTTCGGAAAATTTAATCTTCCAAATTTATATTTACCCGAACGAAGCAGTTCAATAGTTTTGTCCTTTATTTCTTCTGCTTTCATCTTCGGTGCTTTGTCAAATTCAATTTTATCGGAAGGAACTTCAATATATTTTTCCAATTTTTCATTTATATAACCGGAACGGTTGCCGTTCCAGAAATATGTTACATGACCGAACTTCTGTGTTTCGGAAATTGCAAAAGATTTAACTCCCTCGGCACAAAGGTAGGAGCTAATTGTTCTGTCAATTTTGGGAGGCTGCACAAGAAAGTTTTTTGGTACTAAAGTATCACCGTCGTACTGCATCATTCCGGCGAAGTAAATATCAGGTCTTTCAACTCTGCCAAAGTAATTAAAATTGTCGTCTTCAAAAGCTTTTGAAATTTCAATAGCTCTGTCCCCACGGAAATTAAAAAACACAACGCTGTCCCCGTCTTTAATTTTGCCTACAGGCTGTTTATTATCATCTACAATAACAAAGGAGTCTAAATACTGGTCGATGATATTTTCATCTTCGTTATAAAATGTGTTTATCGCTTCTGATGTTTTTTTGAATCTTCTGCCAATTCCTCTAACGTGAGCATTCCAGCCTTTTTCAACAATGTTCCAGTCAGCGTTGTATCTGTCCATAGTAACGATCATTCTGCCGCCGCCGGAGGCAATTTTATAATCGTAATTATTTTTACTGTTTATGTTGCTCAGTTTTTCTTCTAAAGGAAGAATATAATTCAGCGCAGTTCTACCGCCAACGTCCCTTCCGTCCAATAAAATATGCACTCTTACTTTTTCAATATTTTCTTTTTCGCACCTGTCAAGCAAAGCAAATAAATGTTTTATGTGTGAGTGTACATTTCCGTCGGATAATAAACCGATAAAGTGAACCGTTCCGTAGTCTTTACCTTTGCCGATAACATTTTTCCAAATATCGGTTTCAAAAATATCTCCCGATTCGAAAGCTTTGTTTACAAGTTTTGCACCTTGAGTAAATATTCTTCCGGCACCGATCGCGTTATGCCCGACTTCGCTGTTACCCATGTCTTCATCTGTGGGTAAACCAACAGCAGTTCCGTGAGCTTTTAACTGTGTATAAAGTTTTGATGTGAATAGTTTATCCAATACAGGTGTATTAGCTTTGTAAACCGCATTGCCTTCGTGTTTTTTTCCTATGCCTACACCGTCCATTATAATAAATAATAATGGACCTTTTCTTCCGTTAAAGTTTGGAAGTTTTTCGAGTTTAAGATTCATACTTAAAATTGTTTTTATAAATGGAAGTTATAAAAATATTTTGATCTTCAAGATAACTTAAAAAGAAAAATTATATTAATTATTAATAAAGTCTATGGAGATTTTAGTTGCAAGAATCAATAATCTAAATTTAATGTTTTGAATGCTGTAATTTATTACATTCGCAATGTAGTTAAAGTACTTTAAATAAATTTACCATATCAATCTATAGATCGAATGATAGTTTGGAAGACTATGGATATTTAAAACAGAATGAAAATTAAGAAGAGCAAACTACTAAAGAATTAAAGATTAGTGATGTGTTCCCGTTATCCACGAGTATGTCCAAGAAGTGTTATTCCAATCTTAAAAGTAATCTCATTCCAAATTCTTCTTTTGCATTAAATATCATATCTGTGTTAAAAAATAATTTATTTTTTAACTATAGGAAAACCCTTTAGTATCCACCCTGTTGTACCTCCATTTAAACTTTTAACATTTGAATAACCCAGGGATTTTAATATTAAAAGACCTTCAATTGACTGATTACCAACATTGCAAACCGTAATAATGGGATAATCTTTATCTTTAGTAAGTTTATAATTACCGAGCAATAAATTATTTATAGGAATATTAATTGCATCAACAATATGAGTGGCAGAATATTGATCAGAAGACCTGACATCTATAAAAATGGGGTTTGTTTTGCTTTTTATATTATAGGCCTCATTTAAATCAATAGTATTTAAATCATTGCGGCACAATTCTATCATTTTATCAAATAGTTCTTCTTTTTCGTTTTTAATATCGGATTGGGTTGGGGAACCCACCATATTTTCAAACATTTCCGGAAAATGTCTCTGAAAAGAACTTGCATATTTAAAAGCATTGTCTGGAAATATGACCACCACCACAGCATCCTCCCTATCTTGAATCACTTTTATAGCACCTGCCAGAGCAAGTCCTGAAGAGGGTCCTGCAATAATACTTTCTTCCCTATTAATTCTTAAGCACAAATCAAATGCTTCGCGATTTGAAACTTCAATTAATTGATCATATAGTTCTGGACGAAATAATTTCGTCTGTTGCAATTGGATAATACTTCGTACACCCGGGATATCATGGCCTTCTTCCGGATGAACTCCAATTAATTTTATAGAAGAATTTTTTTCTTTCAAAAATGTCCCTGTACCAGTGAGTGTACCACAAGTACCCAGAGCCGCAACAAAATGAGTAATTTTTTGTTCAGTTTGTTTCCACACTTCAGGTCCTGTTGTTTTGTAATGGGCATTTGGATTTGCCTGGTTTGAATATTGATTAAGCATATGAAAATCTGGTTTCTGTGCCGTCTCAATTGCCAAAGCAATGGCACCTTCGGGAGCCCCTGGCGCTGGACAAAGAGTATCTTCAATTTCCAAAACGTCACAACCGAAAAATCTTAAAAGCGTTCTTTTTTCTATGGGAATCATCGATGAGAGAGTAGCCTTAAGACTGTAGCCCTTGGCATTGGCCAACATGGCAAGAGCAAAACCTGTGTTTCCTGAAGTTGGTTCTACTAATTGATTAACTTTGTCCATAAGTCCTTTTTCTTCTGCATCAGTTAATAGATTCGCGCCAATTCTATCTTTTAAAGAACCGAATGGATTATACCACTCCAGCTTAGCATATAACTTTGTCTGCTTATATGGTACAACGCGGTTGAGTTGAACTATCGGAGTAGGATTATCTTCACTGGATAGCATCTCTTCTATTGAGTGATAAACTCGTTTAATGTGATCTGTTTGTTTTCCCTTCATAATTTTCTCTATATGAAGGCCTAGATGACTAAGCTAAATATAGAATGATATAATAGGTTTTCATAATTCTATGTAAAAAATATTCTGAGAATCCTTCAAATTTATTTACAATAATTAAAGATTATATACCAATGCTGTTCATTTATCTTATCAGAACCACTTCCATTATAATTCTGTATGAGAATACATAAATTCTCCAAGTTAAATGTATAAATTTTTAATTCTTTCAGCATAGTTGCCCACTAAAAGATCCACATCTTTTTCTTTTCCCAACAGATCCTGGAGAGTGATCTGACTCAATACATCATCAATCATTCTTTGAATTGTTTTCCAGAGTGAACGGATACTGCAATCAATTGAGTTAGTGCAAATATTTAATGAACCCGAATGATTATTGCAAAAATCGTCTTCAAACAACCTACCCCCGAGTATGTTCATCACATTGTTTATTTTAATTTTTTCAGGTGGTCTTGCTAATTTATATCCGCCTGCTTGTCCTCTTGCACTTTCAACAAAATTACCAAGTCTTAAAATTCTGAGTAATTTTCCTACATTAGCCTTAGGCAGCCCCTCCAACTGGCTTATCTCAGGTATAGTAAGTCCATTGGGTGAGTCGGACTTACCTATCCTTATTAAACATCTAATACCGTATTCTTCCTGTGCACTGAACTTCATTTTTAATTACTCTTTAAACAAAGGAATTTTTGAACCACACTGTTTTGCGTGCATTACTTTTTCAAAATTTTCAGGACTGATCGAAGGTCCTTCGGCAGTACAATATTCGTTAAAGTTATCTGTCAGTTCTTTTGCAATTTGTTCATGGCTGTTGCCTTCAATATCTAATCTTTGCATAAAGTAAATTAGTTTTCCGTTTTTATAAAGTGCCACACTCGGTGACGAAGGCGGATATTCAGTAATCATACTTCTCACTTTATCAACCGCTTCTTTGTCCTGTCCTGCAAAAACAGTATAGAATTTATCCGGGATAATTTTGTTTTGAAGTGCTAATGAAACCCCTGGTCTTGCACTGCCTGCAGCGCAACCGCAGACTGAGTTAATCATAACCAAAATAGTTTTATCGTCATTTACGTTTAACGATTTTTCAACATCTTCCGGCGTTAAAAGTTCTTCAAAGCCAACAGCAATTAGTTCGTCTCTCATTGGTTGAACAGCATTTGGGTCATAAATCGGTGCACGTGAAGTTATATTAAACATATTTGTTTCTCCATAATTTTTTATAAAAATCCTAATTTTAATTTTGCCGCTTCCGACATCATATCTTTGTCCCACTGTGGACTCCAAACAAGATTTACTTTTAAATCATTTATCCCTTGTATTGTTCTTATTTTCATTTCAACTTCGGGCGGTAAAGTTTCTGCAACAGGACACGCAGGCGAAGTTAGAGTCATATCAATTTCAACGTTTATATCGTCATCAATCCTGATTGTATAAATTAAACCGAGTTCGAAAATATTTACCGGAATTTCGGGATCAAAAATAGTTTGTAATTTTGTTATAATTTGGTCTTCTAATTCTTGTTTGTCCATTTTATTTATCCATAATTATTCTGTAGTTACTGGTTCTTTCTTTTTATTTATTGCATTAATTAATGTATGCCAGGCAAGACCTGCACACTTAACCCTTGCAGGAAATTCTTTTACTCCTTCTAACACCGTAAGTTTTCCGAGTGATTCAAGGTCTGAATTCTCATCAAGTCTTCCTGTTATCATTTCTTGAAATTTTTCAAAAATCTTTTTTGTTTCTTCAATGGTTTTACCTTTAATAATTGAGCTCATTAAAGAAGCAGAAGCTTTTGATATTGCACAACCTGAACCCTGGAAAGAAATGTCTTTTACAATTTCATCTTCTATTGTTAGATATAAATTAATTTTATCGCCGCACAAAGGATTATATCCTTCCGATGAATTACTCGGTTGTTCAATTACTCTAAAATTTCTCGGACTTTTGTTATGATCTAAAATTACCTGCTGATAAAGTTCCCTTAATTCTGCATCCATTAATTAAAAACCTCGATAGTTTTTTTGAGAGCAATAGTTAGTTGTTCTACTTCCTCTAATGTATTATAAAATGCAAAAGATGCTCGCGATGTTGCCGGAATTTTGAAAAAGTCCATCAATGGTTGTGTGCAGTGATGTCCTGTCCTTATAGCAACACCTTCAAAGTCTAAGAAAGTTCCTATATCGTGAGGATGAATATTGTCAATTACAAATGATAATACACTTGTTTTTTCTTTAGCATTTCCAATAATTTTTATTCCAGGGATTTCTTTTACGGCATCAGTTGCTGCATTTAACAAGTTTGTTTCGTATTCTTTAATATTCTCAATCCCGATAGATTTTACATAATCAATTGCAGCACCAAGCCCTATAGCGCCGGCGATATTTGATGTTCCTGCTTCAAATTTAAAAGGTAGTTCATTAAAAGTAGTTTCTTCAAATGTCACTTTAGATATCATATCTCCGCCCCCCATAAACGGCGGCATTTCATCCAATAAATTTTCTTTGCCATAAAGTATTCCTATGCCAGTCGGTCCGTAGATTTTATGACCTGAAAATGCGAGAAAGTCACAGTCTAATTCTTGTACATCAATCTCTATATGCTGGATTGATTGTGCTGCATCTAATAAAACGGGCACATTATTTTGATGAGCAATTTTAATAATTTCTTTTATAGGGTTGATCGTCCCCAATGTATTTGAAACATGCATAACGGAAATAAGTTTTGTCTTTTCCGAAATCAAATCATTCAGACTATCTAAAAGAAGTTCGCCAATGTCATTTATTTTAACAACTTTTAAATTTGCATTTTTTTCGTCACATAATAATTGCCAGGGGACTATGTTGGAATGATGCTCCATTGTTGTTACGATTATCTCATCATCTTCGTTAAGGTATTTACGTCCGAATGATTGTGCCACCAAATTTATTGACGCAGTTGTTCCGCTTGTAAAAATTATTTCTTTTTCGCTTTTAGCATTTATGAAATCTTTAACTTTAATCCTTGCATTTTCAAAGGCTTGTGTTGATTTTTCACTCAAATAATGTACACCCCTGTGAATGTTTGAATTAGTAGTTGAATAAAAATTATTAATCGTATCGATAACTATTTGTGGTTTCTGAGTTGAAGCAGCATTATCCAGGTAACACAATGGCTTGTTATGTATCAACTGTTTTAATATTGGGAAATCATTTCTGATTTTTTCGATGTTAAGAATTTCCTCGTTTATATTTGTCTTCAAATTACTTTCCAAATCTTAATTCTCTTTTTTTATTTTGTTTATTCTTTTGTTTATAATTTCTTCAGCATAATTTTTAACGGCATCTACTTTTATATGATTAATAATATCACTCGCAAATGCATGCAATAAAATTACTTTTGATGCTTCTTCACCAATACCTCTTGATTTAAGATAAAATGTAGCATCGTTATCTAATTGACCTATTGTAGCTCCGTGGGAACATTTTACGTCATCGGCAAAAATTTCTAACTGAGGTTTTGTATTTATTAAAGAATTCTTTGAAAGAAGTATGTTATTGTTCTTCTGAAAAGCATTCGTTTTTTGAGCATCTTTTCTAACTATAATTTTTCCGTTGAAAACTCCGCGAGAATCGTCGTCTAAAATACCCTTATAATGTTCGTTACTATTGCAGTTCGGTTTTGCGTGATCAACAAATGAATGTATATCAAATAATTGATCTTTCTCAATAAGAAATAGACCATTCAGTATTGTTTCGCCGCCTTCATCATTAAATTTAGAATTTATATCATTCCTTGATAACTTTCCCCCAATTGAAATTAGATGGGATGTAAAGTTACTGTTTCTCTCCTGAACAATTTCCATACGTGCGATATGAAAAGCATTTATACTTTCTTCCTGTAGTTTAATGTGGTCAATTACAGCATTTTCTTTTGCAACAATTTCCGTTATTGTATTTGTAAAATATATTGAATTATCAGATGACGAAAAATGTTCAATTACAGTTAATTGAGAATTTTTCCCTGTTACTATTAAATTTCTTGGTTGTGTCTGAATGTTTACATTACCTGCTTTTGTTAAAAATAAAAGGTAAATGGGTTTTTCAATTACACAATTATCATCTACATTAATAAACGCTCCGTCTGTAGTAAAGGCAGTGCTTAAAGATGTAAAAATATTGTTTTTATAATCTGCGTATTTACCAAAATGTTGTAATAAGTCTTTATCATTATTTTTGATGCAATCTGCAAGGCTTCTAATTTTTATTCCCTTTTGAATATTTTCTAACTGTGAATGTCTAATAGAAAATTTACCGTTGACGAAAATCATAACATAGGCATCTAAATCCTTTATTATATGGTTTGATACATCTTTAATATTTAACTTAATATGATTGCTCGGAATTGAAAAACTTTGCTGCAGTAACGGAGAAATATTTGTACATCTCCATTCTTCATTTTTTCTATCCGGAAAATCAAGTTCAGAAAATTTTTTGATAGCTTGTCTTCTTATTTTATGAAAACTTGAATCACTTTCACCGTTAAGATTATTTTCAAAATCTTTAAAATTATTAATGTATGATTCTTTTATGTTTTTTGAATTATCCATTTAGTTTTAATTTCTCCGTAAAAATTTATAGCTCATCTAACCTTAAAACCTACGACCCTCAACTTTTTTAACCTTCAACAATTTCTTCTTGATTCATTTTTAACCAATCATAACCTTTATTTTCAAGTTCAAGTGCAAGTTCTTTCCCGCCGGATTTAACAATTTTTCCTTCATATAATACGTGAACAAAATCCGGTATTATATAATTAAGCAATCTTTGGTAATGTGTTATAACTATTATTGCGTTTTTATCCGACCTTAATTTATTAATCCCGTTAGCCACTATTCTTAAAGCATCAATGTCTAAACCGGAATCTGTTTCATCCAGTATACTTAATTGTGGTTCTAATACAGCCATCTGAAAAATTTCATTCTTTTTCTTTTCACCGCCCGAAAAACCTTCATTTACAGAGCGGCTAATTAATGATTGGTCAAGATCTACAATTTTCATTTTTTCTTTTAGCAATGTTAAAAAATCCATTGCATCCAATTCTTCCTGTCCGCGGTATTTTCTTATCTCGTTCATCGCTGTCTTTAATAAGTTTGTGTTGCTAACACCGGGAATTTCTACAGGATACTGGAATGCTAAAAACAAACCTTCCCTTGCTCTGTCTTCGGGAGATAACTCCAAAAGATTTTTACCTTTATAAAAGACTTCTCCTTTTGTAATTTCGTACTCTTCACGTCCGGCTAAAACTAGAGCCAATGTACTTTTACCGGAACCGTTCGGTCCCATAATAGCGTGTACTTCACCTTTATTTACAGTTAAATTTATTCCTTTTAATATTTCTTTACCTTCAACTTTTGCGTGAAGATTTTTTATTTCCAACAACATTTATTTTTCCTTATTTAATTAATTCCAATAATTCAAAAATCAAAAATCCAAATTCTAAAATCTTTATTATCCCACGCTTCCTTCAAGGCTTATGCTCAATAGTTTTTGAGCTTCTACTGCAAATTCCATAGGTAGTTCTTTGAACACATCCTTGCAATAACCGTTAACAATTAAACCTATTGCATCATCGGTTGATATTCCTCTTTGATTGAGATAAAATATCTGGTCTTCACCAATTTTTGAAGTAGTTGCTTCGTGTTCAATTTGCGCTGTTGAATTGTTTATGTCTAAATAGGGGAATGTATGGGCTCCGCATTTATCACCGATTAGTAAAGAATCACACTGCGAAAAATTTCGAGCATTTTCAGCTTTCTTTGAAACTTTTACCAAACCTCTGTAGCTGTTATTGCTATGCCCTGCAGATATGCCTTTAGATATTATTGTACTTGAAGTATTCTTGCCAAGGTGTATCATCTTTGTCCCGGTGTCTGCTTGCTGGTAATTATTTGTTAGTGCTACGGAATAAAATTCGCCAACGGAATTATCTCCTTGCAAAATACAGCTGGGATATTTCCAAGTAATTGCTGATCCCATTTCGACCTGTGTCCAAGATATTTTTGAATTTATACCTCTTGCAGCACCACGCTTAGTAACAAAGTTATAAATTCCACCCTTACCGTTTTTATCACCGGGATACCAATTTTGCACAGTGGAATATTTTATTTGTGCATTGTCTAAAGTGATAAGTTCTACAACAGCAGCATGAAGCTGATTTTCATCTCTCATCGGTGCGGTACATCCTTCAAGGTAACTTACGTAAGCGCCTTCATCTGCAATAATTAAAGTGCGTTCAAACTGACCTGTGTTTGCAGCATTTATTCTAAAGTAAGTTGATAACTCCATAGGGCAACGGACACCTTTGGGAATATAAACAAACGAACCGTCGCTGAATACTGCAGAGTTGAGTGTTGCAAAAAAATTATCGGTATATGGTACAACACTACCAAGATATTCTTTAATTAAATCGGGGTGTTCTTTTACTGCTTCAGAAAATGAAGAAAAAATTATTCCTATTTCTTCCAAACTTTTTTTAAAAGTTGTTGCAACAGAAACACTATCAAAAACAGCATCAACAGCAACGCCTGTTAAACGTTTCTGTTCCTCTAATGAAATACCTAATTTTTTATACGTATCCAATAATTCGGGATCAACTTCATCAAGGCTGTTTAACTTCGGTTTTTCCTTTGGAGCAGAATAATATGAGATACTTTGATAATCTATTTTTTTATAATGAAGATTAGGCCAATGAGGTTCCACCATTGTTTGCCAATGCTTGAAAGCTTTTAATCTCCATTCTAATAAAAATTCAGGTTCATCTTTAAATTCGGAAATCTTTCTAACTGTTTCTTCATTCAAACCATTAGGCAGAGTGACTGCCTCTATATCCGTAACAAAGCCGTATTTATAATCGGCATTGGTTATTTCTTCTATTGTTTTTTGTTCTGTTTTGGACATTTAAACTCCATATTTAAACAATTATTCAATTCATAAACAAAATGCTTATAATTAATAGTGTAAATTATATAATCTATACAAAAAAGTCAAGATTGTTTAATTGAAAGATAAATTACTTTTTTAAATGAAATTATCAAGAAAAAGCATAAGAAATAGTTAAAGTAAACTTGACATTAAAATAAAAACCTATATATTTGGAATTCTGTTTCAGATTTGCTTTGCAAGGGGGAAAAGCTAAAATGAAATGAAAATTATTGTTACTAATAAAGTCTCTTGACATTAGAAATTAGAGGGATTAAATTAGTTATCCGTATATTAAGAAGGTTTGTAAAAAGTAAAAAATTTTGAAGTTCTTTGAAAGAGTGAGTGCATTTAACCTGTCAGTTAAATGGTTTTAATAAAGCGTCTATACGCCAAGATTACAAACAATTAAAACTCTACAACGGAGAGTTTGATCCTGGCTCAGGACGAACGCTGGCGGCGTGCTTAACACATGCAAGTCTACGAGAAAAAGGTATTTATATCTTGATTAAAGTGGCGCACGGGTGAGTAACACGTAAGCAATCTACCCACAGATATGGAATAACCCCGCGAAAGCGGGACTAATACCATATGATGCAGCGGATCCGCATGGATATGTTGTTAAAGTTACTTCGGTAACGTCTATGGATGAACTTGCGTCTGATTAGTTTGTTGGTAAGGTAACGGCTTACCAAGACTACGATCAGTAGCTGGTCTGAGAGGATGATCAGCCACACTGGAACTGAGACACGGTCCAGACTCCTACGGGAGGCAGCAGTGAGGAATATTGGGCAATGGGCGAAAGCCTGACCCAGCAACGCCGC
>JACZTL010000010.1 GCA_022573715.1 Bacteroidota bacterium | reverse complement strand
AACTAAATTAATTTCTTCCTGCCATTACACCACCATCGATATCCCAAATAGATCCTGTTACCCAAGATGTTTGGTTTGACAATAGGTAGATAATGCTATTGGCAATGTCTTTTGTGGTTCCGATTCTACCAATGGGATGAAAACCATTAAATCCTTCAAGAGCCTTTTCAGCTTCTTTTTTCCCGCCAAAAACACCGTAATAAACAGGAGTATTAACAACGGCAGGAGAAACAGCATTAACTCTAATGTTGTAATCAGCTAATTCCATTGCTAAATGTTGTGTTAAAGAATGTAGACCTGCTTTTTGCATTGAATAAGCGGATGATGGTGTAGCTTTAACAGCTTGTTTTGCCCACATTGAACCAATGTTAACGATAGCTCCCCCTTGTGTTTCTTTCATTTTTTTTGCTGCCGCTTGAGTAATGAAAAAGAAACCTCTATTTAAATCGAGGTAAGAATTATAGTCCTCAAGTGTATGATCAAGGAATGCTTTTGGTGCAAATATTCCTGAAGCATTTACCAAATAATCTAAATTATCAAATTCTTCAATTTCAGAAATCAATTTTTGTACGTCATTGCTGTTCCTGATATCTATTCGATGTTTAATTTGATTAGAGGCATCAGCAATCTTATCGACACTTCTACCTACTACATGTACTGTGGCTCCTTCTTCAAGCAAGGTAGTTACCGTTGCATGTCCAATACCGCTTGTGCCTCCAATGATTAAGGCAATTTTGTTTTTGAACTCGTTCATTTTTATTCCTCCATATTTATTTTAGATAAAATATTTAGCCGTATTTAGATTTTGTATTTTCTTTGACTTTCCAGAATAGGTATATCATTAGCGCTCATATCACGACGTGTCATTAAGCCTTCTTCATCAAATTCCCAGTGCTCATTTCCGTGTGTACGACACCATTGTCCGGTTTCTGCATTTTTCCATTCATACTCAAATCTAACTGAAATACGATTACCTGTATATGCCCACAACTCTTTCATTAGTATGTACTCCAGTTCTTTTTTCCATTTTCTTTTTAAGAATTCTTTTATGGCTTCTCTGCCACAGAAAAATTCATCTCTGTTACGCCAATCAGAATCAACGGAATAAGCTAATGCAACTCTTTCAGGGTCTCTGGAATTCCATGCATCTTCAGCCGCCTGAACTTTAGCTTTTGCTGTTTCTAATGTGAACGGAGGTTTAATTTGTTGTTTCATTTATATTATTCCTTTCAAGATAAAATTATCTGCCGGAATTTTTACCCGGCAGATTGAATATTTATTTTTTTGATATTTTAGTTTTTTCTAACACTTTAACTAATTCATTAGTTTTATAAACGTGACTGGATATCATTCTGAAGTTAGTTTGGGCTGCCTGATTTCCGTCCAATCCCGGTAAGATTGCAGATGCAGTAGCGTCACCGACAACAGCTACTTCAAAACCATTTTCAAGTAATTCTCTCATATGCGATTCCACACAAAGGTTACCCGACATTCCAGCCAAAATGATCTTGTCAATCTTTTGTTTTCTTAACTGGAGACTTAAATCATTTTGTTCGGGACCGAAGACTTTATGAGGACCGACTACAGTTACATAATCTTTCTTGATATACTTTTTATATCTTTCTAAAAAGTCAGCACCGGAACTTTTAAAACCTTTTAATGAAAGTTGATTGCCGCGATCAAACATTGAAATATTATGCATCAAAACTTCCAGGGCTCCTTCAAATTTCCAGGTATGGTCGTGCTTGTAATAATAGTGAGGTGAAATAAAAACTTTTATTCCATATTTCTCGGCTAATTTAAATAACGTTTCAATATTTTCCACTGTATTATTTTCGGTTACACTTTTCCCTACAACTCCCCAGGCAACTCCTTTAGGACTCAAGAAATCATTTTGCGGATCGGTAATTACAATTGCTGTGTACTCATCAATTTCAAATCCAGGATCTGGTAATTGAGCAAAACTACGGGTTGTTATTGCCAGTGCTGTAAATACAAACAAGACTGATATTAAAAATTGCTTTTTCATTTGTTTTCCTTTTTTTTGTAAAAAATTTGTTTTTTTATTTTGTCGACATGAATAGAGATACAATTGATATGCCAAAAAAAAAACCACTCTAAGTGGCTTAAATAAAACTAGTTATGAAATGTGATTAAAAAATAGGATTGTATAAGATTTGCCAACATATTAGCAATTTGTCAAAATGTTGGCAAAAATATAATTGTATTTTTTTATTTTATTTAATTTTTATTTTTTTGTTTTTATATAAGATCATTTATTTAGTAAGTATTTGTAGAATCTGTAACTATTTCTGATGTTTGATTCACGGTTTTTTCTTGAATAGGAAGTGACACAATAAATGTCGAACCAACATCAACTTCACTTTCTAAATTAATTTCTCCACCGAGCATATTTATAAATTTTTTTGTTATAGTTAAGCCAAGACCTGAACCTTCAAACAATCGACTAGATCCTTCGCTAACTTGTCTGAATTCTAACCAAATCAAATGTTGACGTTTTTTTGGTATACCAATTCCTGTGTCTATTACACATATCTCAAAAAACTTATTTTCTTTTGTTTTGCTAACTTTTATAGTAACCCCGCCTTTTTTAGTAAATTTAATAGCATTGTTTAATAAATTTATCAGTATATCTTTTAACATTTTTTCATCAATTTCTAAAATTAGTTTTTCTAATTTACTTTCAAAGTTTAAGTAAAGATTTTTCATTGATGCTTCTTTATCAAAAAGATTTACAATTCTCTTAATAAAAGCAACAACATCAATTTGAGAAGGATCAATTTTTATTTTTTCAGACTCAATTTTTGAAAAGTTTAAAATTAAATTCAATGTTTCTAATAGCCTATTCCCACCTTCGTAAACCATACTTGCATATTCTTTTAATTCAGATTCTTTAATACTGTCTTTTAATATTTCAGAAAACCCCATTATTCCAATCAAAGGAGTTCTAAGTTCATGGCTCATATTTGCAAGGAAATTTGATTTCAGTCTATTCATCTCTTCAGCCTTGTCTTTTGCCTTTATTAATTCTTCCGTCATTTTCTTTTTCTCTGTAATATCCTCTCTTATAGTTATAAAATTAATTATGTTTCCTTCATTATCAATAATAGGAGCAATTATTTCTGAATCCCAATACAGCTCTCCGTTTTTCTTTTTATTTAATATTTCCCCTTTCCATACCTTCCCTTGCAGGATCGTATCCCATAATTCTTCATAAGTTTCTTTAGATGTTTGACCGGACTGAAGTATATTCACATTTTTACCTAATAATTCTTCGGCAGTATAACCTGTAATTTCAGTTACTTTTGGATTAGAATATTCTATAATACCGTCAGTGTCAGTAATTGTAACCATCGCAGGGCTTTGTTCTAAACCACGAGATAGCTGTAATATTTTTTTCTCGGCAATTTTTCTATTTGTTATATCATCAAAAACCGATAGCAAATGTTTTTCATTATTAAATTTTATTGGAGAAATATTTATCTCAACATCAATTAGTTTCCCCTCTTTTCTTTTCATCTTTATTTTAAGATTATGAATTTTCTCACCATTATTTATTTTTTGTATTATTACTTCTCTATCATTAGGGTTTACATAAAAGTTTTTAGAGGTAATGCTTAAAATTTCCTCCTTTTTGTAACCAAATATTTTTAATGCTCTCTTATTTATTGATAATATTTTCCCAGTGAAATCGGTTATACTCAAACCAACAGGAGAACACTCAAAAAGTAATTTACACATTTCTTCACTTTCACGTAAAGCATTACCTATACAACCTCTTTGAGGGTTAATTATTTTTTTTGCAAATGCGAATATTGATGTAAAATTAAATTTCAAAAAATTGTTTTGAACGATTTTGTTTTTAATATTTTTTATCTATTTTTTAATGATTATTCAGATTGGTGTTATTCTGCAGGACTATTTAGCGCTATTTCTAAGAATTCATCTTTGTTAAAAGAGTTTACTTATACCTTCCAAGCTCATTTTTATTGTTACTTTAACTATTCCGGCTATTTCTTGTTCGCTATCAGCTATTGAGCAAATTTGGACACATACTACATCCTCACCTTGAACTTCACTGTGTGATATTATTTCTTGAGCATAAGTTTCTACTCTAATGAAAGTTTTTGATTAGCAGATACTTTTTCAACTGATACATTAAGTAGGATACTTTCATTAATCTTTGGCTTTATTATTGTTTTTTACTTTTTTCTAAATTTTAAGTTTATATTTTGTAATTAATTACAAATCAAAGTTAAATATATGCTGAGGAAATTAGCTTGAAAATTCGTTCAATAAACTTTCTAATCGAGTCAAATAAAATTGTCGGTAGACTTAGTTATGTAATAACTAAAAAAGAGCAGAGGAATTTGCCTCTTTTATAAAAAACAGGCCTATTAGATAAAGTTAATTAATTCAATATTACTATTTTAAACTAGCGGTTTTCACTTCTAAATGTTCTAGGAGATTTTCTGTAGGCACTGGTAAAAGAAGTGCTAAAATGATCTGCGTTTTCAAATCCGCACTTCGAAGCTATTTTTCTGATAGGCATATCAGTTTGCATCAAGAGATTTGCAGCCTTCTCCATTTTTTTTGTTTTGAAATATTTTGCCGGGCTAATATCAAAGTACTTTTTAAAATCTCTCTTAAAAGTAGATTCGCTTCTATAAGTTAAATGAGCTAATTCAGCGACGGATAAATTGTTATATAAATTTGCCTTTATTATTAAATTAAATTTAAGTTGTTCTTCGGAGTGTAGTGTGCCTAATATATGCGTTGCAATTGTATTTTTTCCTTCATCAGAAAGGATTAATACTAACTCCTGTAATTTGGTTGCTAACAATCTTTCGCTTACCAAACTTTGATTTTCGAAGTAAGGTATAATCGAAGAAACAAAACTATCAAGTAAATCATTTTTTTTAATTTTCAATGCAGGATTAATAGCAGAAGACTTTTTTACTTTTAAAAAACTATTTTCACTATCTCCAAATGCTTTTTTAATCGATTCAGGGTATAGATGGAACACTATACTTTTAAATTGAGATGTTTGTATTGCATTTTTAAAGTTTGCAATATAGTTTCCGCACTTCATTAATATAGATTCCATGGAATTGACTGTTATTTTTTTGGATGGAGAGTAAACTTCTAATGTACCTTCTTGGATGTAAATCCAACAAGCATCATTTCTCATTTCCTTGAAAATTCTAAAATTCTCATAGAAAATAAAACGTTCAACAAACTTTTGTCCAAATAACTCTAAAGTAATTGCTTTCATAATATTTAGAATATTAAAATCCTCCTCATTTTATAAAATATTGTAGGTAAAAAGATCTTACATTATTTTTTGTTATTTCAATATACTTTTGCATATACTTTTTAAAGTACAATTACTATACCAAAAATTAAAAATCACTGTAAGTGGATTAAAATAAATTACTTATAAAATGTGTATAAAAATATGGCGGAATAAGATTTGCTAACTTATTAACAAAGTGTCAAAGTATTGGCAAAAATTATGGTCGTTTTATATTTAATTTTTTAATTCTTGCTTCAAGAGTTGTTCGTTTTATCCCCAATAATTTAGCAGCTCCTCTTTCACCGCTGATCTTCCAATTGGTAAATTCTAAAGCTTTTAATATGTAACTTCTTTCGTTCTCTTCTAGGGTTGTTATCTTTTCTTTTTGCGGTATGCCAATGTTTTTTGGTAATGAATCACCCAGGTCTAATTTATTACCACGTGTGATGATCACAGCTCTTTCAATAATATTTTCCAATTCCCGAACGTTACCTGGCCAGGAGTAATTAATTAATGCTTCCATCACTTTTTGTGTAATTGCACCAATCTGCTTTCCGATTCTTGTTCCATGTTTTAACAAAAAATGTTGAGCTAATAATGGGATATCTTCTTTTCTCTCTCTTAGGGGCAAGAGATTGATAGGAAACACATTTATTCTGTAATAAAGATCCTCTCTGAATTCTCCCTTTTCAACTGCCATTCGGAGGTCCCGGTTGGTGGCAATAATTACACGAACATTTACCTTTGTAGTTTTGGTGCTTCCTAATCTTTCGAACTCACCTTCCTGAAGAACCCTGAGTAATTTTGATTGAAGTTCAAGGGGGATTTCACCAATCTCATCCAGAAAGATGCTGCCCCCATCAGCAAGTTCAAATCTGCCGATTTTGCGCGCAAACGCTCCTGTAAAAGCACCTTTTTCGTGTCCGAATAATTCACTCTCTATTAAAGTTGAAGGCAATGCAGCACAATTGACTATTATAAGAGGTCTTTCTTTGCGTTTGCTGATGTTATGAACTGCACGCGCTATTAGTTCTTTGCCGGTTCCTGAATCTCCCAAAATCAGCACTGTTGAATCGGTGGCTGCTACTTGTTCTACCTGTGTTAAGACCTTTCTAAATTTTTTACTTTGGCTTATTATTTCCTCGAAGTTATGGGTCAATTTAATTTCCTGCTGCAGATAAATATTCTCTTGCTCTAACCGGGTTTTTAATTGTTCAACTTCTGTTAGTGCTTTTTGCAGGTCTGCATTGCTTTTCTGAAGAGCCCGGTCTGCTTCTTTCCTTCTGGTGATATCACTAAAGGCGACTACTGCACCCATCAACTTTCCTTTATCATCCCTCATAGGCGTACTGATATATTCAACCGGAAAGCATGTACCGTCCTTTTTCCAAAAGACTTCAGTATCAACACGGTGAACTTTGCCATCCTTAAATGCAGCATATATAGGACAGTCCTTTGCTTCATAGTGAGAACCATCCTGTTTAGTATGATGAATAATATCGTGCTGTCTTTTTCCAATTAGATCTTCCAGCTGCCAACCAAGCATATTAGCTGCAGTATCGTTTACAAATGTTGTGTGTCCTTTTGTATCCAAGCCATATACTCCCTCACCCACTGATTTTAAAATGAGTTCTTTATGCCTTTGCAATTGCTCTAATTCATTTATTGCATTTCTATATTGTGTTGTATTATCCAAAAGTTGAAGCTACATATTTATTTTTTAAATTTGATTTATTGTCATATTACTTTTTAAATCTAAAATATCTATTGATATTTAATAAAATATATCAATATAATTTTATTTAGAGATTTATTAAATAGACACTTTTTATTAGGCGAATAAGTTGAGGTATTTCCTTTTAAGAATAAAATAATATCTATGCTTTTAACAAGCAAGAAATTAATTTTTTAATTTTGATCACACTTCTTATTATTTCTTAATTAAAGCATATTGGAAAAAGTAAATTAAAAATTATTAAAGAAAATCGTTTCTTGCTTGTTCAATTATTTAGTGTTATTTTTAATATTCTAATTCGCCCGTTTACGGGCGATTTTTGTTTGTATGAATTTTAAAGATAAAAATATAATACGGCAAATTGCCGAAACTGCGTCTAAAAATGAAGGTTACTTCTTAGTTGATTTTATCCTTAGAGGGACACCAAAAAAAAGAGTTATAGAAATATTTATTGACGGTAAAGAAAATGTTTCTGCCAAAATTTGTGCTTCTGTAAGCAAAAATATTAGCAATAAGCTTGACGAGTTATTAAAAGTGAGTGATGACTACAAATTAGTTGTATCTTCACCCGGGATTGATACACCACTAAAATATTTAGAACAGTATTACAAACATATTGGCAGAAAATTAGAAGTTGTTGTTGATGATAACGCCAATAAAAAGAATTTAACAGCAAAATTATTAAAGATTGTAAATAACGATTTATTTTTTGAATTTAATAATTCAGAACAAAAAATAAATTTTAATAAAATAATAAAAGCAAAAGTAAAATTAAGTTTTTCTTAATGGAGATGTGATAAATGAACGCAGGTATAGTTGAATCATTCGCTCAAATGGTTAGAGAAAAGGGAATGGATAAAGATGTATTGGAAGGTATTATAGAAGATATTTTTGGATTGTTGGTTAAAAAGAAATATGGTGAAGAAGCAGTTTTTGACATTGTTGTAAATATGGACAAGGGCGATATAGAAATATATCTTGAAAGAGAAATTGTTAAAGAAGTAGAAAACCCAGAAAAACAGATATCAATAGAGGAAGTAAATAAAAAAGGAAATACTGAGGAATTGGAAGTAGGTGATGATTATGTTGAAACCTTAGACCTTGCATCTTTTGGCAGAAGGTTAATTACTTTAGCTAAACAAAACTTAAACCAACGCATTCGTGAAATAGAAAAAGATGTTATATATAATGAATATTCAGAGATTGTTGGTGAGATAGTTGTTGGGGATATTTACCAAACCAAAAGGAACGATATTCTAGTCAATCATAATAAAAGAGAGCTACTTCTTCCGCGCTCCGAACAAATCCCTTTTGAGCGCTACAGAAAAGGCGATACAATAAGAGCAATTATAAAAGAAGTTAAAAAAACACCGAGCGGTCCGGTTATTATTATCTCACGTTCTGACAATATGTTTTTACAAAAACTTTTTGAGATCGAAATACCTGAAATTTATGACGGTATAATAGACATTAAAAGTATAGCAAGAGAACCTGGAGAAAGAGCAAAAATAGCCGTTGAATCACACGATGACAGAATTGATGCAGTAGGTGCTTGTGTCGGCATGAAAGGTGTTCGTATTCACGCAATTGTAAGAGAATTAAACAACGAAAACATAGACGTAATAAATTATTCAGACGATCCTATTATTCTAATCCAAAGATCTTTAGCACCTGCAAAATTAAAACAAATTGAATTGGATGAAGATGAAAGGAAAGCTGTAGTTAGTGCTGATAACGATCAAGTGTCATTAATAGTGGGAAGAAATGGAGTTAACATTCGTTTGGCAATTAAACTTACTGGTTACGATATTGATATATTAAGAGAAGAAACACCGTTAGAAGAATACGAAGAAGATATGGAGCTAATTGATCTTAAAGAAGAATTAGGCGAAGAAACATATAACCTCTTAATTAATAACCGCTTCGATACAGCTTTAGAAGTATTAAAAGCAGGTAAAGAAAAATTAAATGAAATAGAAGAACTGACAGAAGAAAAAATTGACGAGATAATAGAATTAATAAAATCTCAATATGAATAAAACATTTATTAGTATTACAAAGTAAAATGGTTGAGACGAAACCGAAAAAATTAAAAATATTTAAATTAGCATCAGAGTATAACCTCTCAGCTAAAGAGTTGTTAGAATTCCTTACCAAGAAAGGACATAAAGTAAAATCTATAATGTCCGCTCTTAATGAAGAAATGATACAGGATATTTCCGCTCATTACAAGAAAGATATTGATAAAGCACAAAAACATTATAAAAAAATCGCGGAGTTTAAAAAGAGAATATCTGATAAAGAAGAAGAGAAAAGTGAATCAACAACTACTATTATAGAACCGGAAATTGAAGTTAAAAAAGAATCTGAAGAAAAAGAAGAAATTGTAACTGAAGAAAAAAAAGAACCCGAAGTTAAAAAATTGAAAAAAGAGGAGAATTTTAAAACTCCCGTTGAAACGGAAATAGCCAAAAGAAAAGGGTTAAAAGTAATCGGCAAAATTGAACTTGAAGAGGAAAAAACAAAGAAAAAAACTATAAAAAAAGAAGACGAAGATTCAGATGCTATAACAACTAAAACAAAAAAGAAGAAAAGATTAAAAGGCAGGAAAAAGAAAAATCAAGATATTGAAGCAGAAATTCCGGTTAAAAAGAAAAAAAGAATAAAGAAATTTGAGATTGATGAAAAAGATGTAAAGGCAGCTATCAGAAAAACCATGATGAGAATAGATGACAGTAAACCGACTGCTTCGAGAGCAAGTTATAGAAAGAAAAAAAGAAAAGAACGGGAAGAAGAACAAGAAAAAATACAGGAACAAAAATCTTTAGAATCCAAAAAAATCAGAATTACTGAATACAGTGCAGTAAATGAACTGGCTAATTTAATGGAAGTACCTGTTAGCGATGTAATTGCAAAATGTATGGAATTAGGTATAATGGTTTCAATAAATCAAAGACTTGATGTTGAAACCATTACTCTTGTAGCAGATGAATTTGATTTTGAAGTTGAATTTGTTAAAGAATTTACATTCGACATACTTGAAGATACACCTGACGACCCTGATACACTTGAACCAAGACCCCCCATTGTAACAATAATGGGACATGTTGACCACGGAAAAACATCCCTACTTGATAATATAAGAAAAGAAAACGTTGTTGCAGGAGAGTCAGGCGGAATTACACAACATATAGGTGCATATAAAGTTGATGCCGGTAATGGAAAACAAATTGCATTTATAGATACACCCGGACATGAAGCTTTTACTGCAATGAGGGCAAGAGGAGCTCAGGTAACTGATATAGTTGTGCTTATAGTTGCAGCTGATGATGCAGTTATGCCTCAAACTGTTGAGGCCATTAATCATGCTCAAGCTGCAAACGTTCCTATTGTTGTAGCTATAAATAAAATTGATAAGCCCGGCGCAAATCCTGAAAAAATCAAACAACAATTAGCAGATAGAAATATTCTTGTTGAATCATGGGGCGGTAAATACCAGTGCGTTGAAATATCTGCAAAGACTGGTTTGAATGTAGAAAACCTTTTGGAAACAATATTGCTTGAAGCGGAATTATTAGAATTAAAAGCAAATCCAAATAGACCTGCACGCGGAGTTGTTGTTGAAGCACAATTAGACAAAGGCAGAGGAGTTACAGGAACAATTCTTATCCAAAAGGGAACATTAAAAATTGGGAACCCTTTTGTTGCAGGTATTTTTCAAGGAAAAGTAAGAGCAATATTTGATGAAAGAGGGAATAAAATTACTGAATCTCCTCCTTCTACCCCTGTGCAGGTAGTTGGTTTTGAAGGAACACCTCAGGCAGGTGATACTTTTATAGTTGTTGGTACGGAAAGACAAGCAAGAGAGATCGGATTAAAAAGGCAACAACTTAAAAGAGAACAGGAACAAAAACAAGTTCATCATATTACTTTGGATGAAATTGCAAAACAAATTAGTATTGGTGGGGTAAAAGAACTTCCGCTGATTGTTAAGGGTGATGTAGACGGTTCAATAGAAGCACTGTCTGATTCATTAATGAAACTATCTACCGAAGAAGTTAAAATTAGAGTTATTCATAAAGGAGTTGGTGGAATATCCGAGAGTGATGTACTGCTCGCTTCTGCCTCACATGCTATTATAGTTGGTTTTCAAGTAAGACCAAATTTAAATGCCCGCAAATTAGCAGAAAAAGAAAAAGTGGATATACGACTTTATGATGTTATTTATGATGCAATAAACGAAGTGAAATCAGCCCTTGAAGGTTTGCTTTCTCCAATAATTTCTGAAGAAGTTACCGCTACTGTTGAAGTAAGAGATATTTTTAAAGTACCAAAAATTGGTACGGTAGCAGGCTGCTATGTATTAGAAGGTAAAGTTACGCGCAATAATAAAATAAGACTAATAAGGGACGGTATTGTTATTCATCAAGGTGAAATAAATGCCTTGAAAAGATTTAAAGATGATGCAAAAGAAGTAGATGCCGGATACGAATGTGGAATAAGCTTAAATAATTTTAATGATATAAAAGTCAATGATGTTTTAGAGACGTATATCATAGTAGAGACAAAAAAGAAATTAGATTAATGGAAGTATAAAAACTTCATTCACACCTATAAAAAATATGTCAACACACAGAATAGATAAAGTAGAAAAACTTTTAAAAGAAGAATTAAGTAATATTTTTCTTCTTAAGTTACGAGATACCTCACTAGGATTTATTACTATAACTAATGTTAAAGCAAGTCCCGATTTTAAAAAAGCAAAAATTTATCTTTCTGTATTTGATAAAGACAAAAGAGCATTTGTTTTGGAGAAAGTAAATAGAAATTTAAAATCAATAAGATCTGAACTTGCTTCAAGAATAAACTTAAAATTTTGTCCCGAGTTAAATTTTTATATAGACGACACTCAAGACTACGTTGAAAAAATAGACGGATTGATAAAGAAGATACACGAAAATGATAACGAATTTAACTCCAAACAAGATTGATGTTGATTTTCAAAAAGGTCAATCAATACTTATAGATAAACCTATCTGTTGGACATCCTTCAAAGTTGTTCATCAAATTAGAAAAGCGGTAAAAGTAAAAAAAGTGGGACACGCAGGTACTCTTGATCCAAGAGCTACGGGACTTTTAATAATCTGTACCGGCAAAATGACAAAAAGCATTACGGAATTTCAGGATTTACCCAAAACTTATTTGGGGATAATAACACTTGGAAAAAAAACGGAATCTATGGATTTGGAAACAGAGCATTTTGAAGAAAAACCCGTTGAAAATATCACCGAAGAAAAAATACTTGAAGTAAGGAATAAATATTTAGGTGAAATTGAGCAGATTCCTCCGATGTATTCGGCTGTAAAAGTAAACGGCAAACGGCTCTATAAATATGCGAGAAACGGTGAAACTGTTGAAAGAGAAAAAAGGAAGATAAATATTTACAAATTTGAAATAGAAAAAATAGAATTACCGGATATACATTTTGAAATAATCTGCTCAAAAGGTACATATATACGTGTAATTGCCAATGATTTTGGTGATGAACTCGGTTGTGGAGGATTGCTAAGCAAATTACGAAGAGAGAACATCGGTAAATATAATGTTGGTCAAGCTTTAACTATAGATGAGTTTGAAAAAAGGTATTCTTGCAACTAATTATTATAAAAAGAGTTATAATATGTTAGTCTCTTTATTGTTGGACTGTAAATCACCCCTATTTAATTTTATTTCAAGTTTAAAAAACGTATATTTAAAAGTTATTCTCTAAATGATTTGTGTGATGGAAATAATTTGCGATTTAGAAAAAATTGAAAAAGATAAAAAAACCGTTATTACTTTAGGGACATTTGATGGTATTCATTTAGGGCATAGAAAAATACTTGAAATGCTGGTTGAAAAATCAGCTGCATTGGGTGGAAGAAATGTGTTGGTAACATTTAACCCGCATCCGCGCAGTGTTCTTGTAAAAGATAAAAAAGTGCGTTTATTAAGCACATTAGATGAAAAGATTCCAATTTTGGAATCTGTAGGTGTTCATAATTTATTGATTTTAAATTTTACAATAGAATTTTCACAAAAAACTTCTTATGAGTTTATTAAAGAATATCTTGTTGATAAAATAGGTGTGAACGAGATAGTAATTGGTTATGATCATCATTTTGGCAAGGGTCGTGACGGAAACGAAAGTTCATTAAGAAAAATGGGTGAAGAATTCGGTTTTAAAGTTTCTCTCGTTGAGGCAGTCTGCATAGATAATATTACTGTAAGCAGCACCGCAGTAAGAAATGCACTTTCAGAAGGTGATATTCTTTTAGCTAACAAACTTCTCGGAAGAAATTATTCCTTCAGTGGCGTGGTTGTGCATGGAGATAAAAGAGGAATGAACTTGGGCTTTCCTACCGCAAACATTGAAGTTTTTGGAGAGGATAAATTTTTGCCTAAAATCAGTATTTATCTGGTTGAAATTATTGTTGAAAATATAAATTATTTCGGTTTAATGAGTATAGGCAAGAGACCTACATTTTACGAATCCGGGGATGTAACAACCGAAGTTTATATTATGAATTTTTCAAAGGAGATTTACGGGCAGAATGTTACCGTAAATATAATTGAAAGAATAAGAGACGAAGAAAAATTCTCTTCGGTTGATGAGTTAATTGCTCAAATGAAAAAAGATGAAGAGAAAGGATTAGAAATTATAAATAAATTAAATTAATAAACTCTGGTTTGTTCTGCATATTGCAGCCTATTCTGGGGTTATATTGTACAATTAAATAAAGGAAAAAACAAAAATGACACAAGAAGAAAAACTTGAGCAAATCAAGAAATACGGAACGAATGAAAAAGACTCCGGGAGAACCGAAGTGCAGATTGCACTTATTACAAAAAGATTAAATGATCTTACTTCGCACTTTGAAGTGCATAAAAAAGATCATCATTCCAGAAGAGGGCTTTTAATGATGGTTGGTAAAAGAAGAAGATTATTAGACTATTTGAAAAGAAAAGATATCGAAAGATACAGAACGATTATTAAAGAAATGAATATTAGAAAATAAAGGAATATTAAATGATTATTACAAAGGAAGTAGAAATAGGCGGAAAGATATTATCAATAGAAACAGGACGTTTTGCAAAACAAGCTAATGGTTCTGTTATGGTAAGATACGGAGATACAATGGTTTTGGTATCTGCAGTTGCTGCAGATGAACCGAAAGAAGGGCTTGATTATTTTCCCCTTCAAGTTGAGTACAGAGAAAAAACATCTGCTGCGGGTAAATTTCCCGGTGGATTTATAAAAAGAGAAGGCAGACCTTCAGAAAAAGAAATACTAAGCGCAAGGCTGATTGACAGACCAATAAGACCAATGTTCCCAAGTAGTTTTGTAAATGAAACTCAAATTATTGCGTTTGTTCTATCACACGACGGAGAAAACGACGCTGATGTATTAGGTGCCGTTGGTGCATCGGCTGCTCTGAGCATTTCAAATATCCCGTTCAACGGTCCCATTGCCGAAGTAAGAGTAGGCAGAGTAAATGGTGATTTTGTTGTAAATCCAACTCACCAGCAATTGCAGGAAAGCGACCTTGAGTTGGTGGTTGCCGGAAGTGCCGGTTCTATAATGATGGTTGAAGGCGAGTCAAAAGAAGTAAATGAAACCGAGCTTTTAGATGCATTAAAATTTGCTCAATCTGAAATAAAAAAATTAGTTGATCTTCAACTTGAATTAGTTAAAGAAGTAGGCAAAACCAAAAGAGAAGTTGTTGAAAATGAAGTTGACGAAAATCTGAAGAAAGAAGTGTATCAATTAGCTGAAGATAAATTTAAAGAGATAGTTTATTCAGTTTTGATTAAAGATGAGAGAAGTGACAAAAACAAAGAACTTACAAAATCGGTTTTAGAATCTTTGGAAGAAAAATATCCCGAACAAGAAAGTGATATTAAAAACATTCTTCACGACTTAGAAAAAGATTTAATGCGCGAAAGAATATTGAAAGAAGGCATTAGATTGGACGGAAGAAACCTGGAGGAGGTTCGACCTATAAACATTGAATTAGGCATCCTTGCACGTACTCATGGTTCAGCTTTGTTTACAAGGGGTGAAACTCAAAGTTTAACAACCCTTACTCTTGGCAGCAAAAATGATGAGCAGTCTGTTGACGGATTATTTGAAGCTTACAGTAAAAAATTTGTACTTCATTATAACTTTCCTCCATTTAGCGTGGGCGAAGTTGGAAGGATGACAGGTGTAGGAAGACGTGAAATAGGTCACGGAAATTTAGCCGAAAGAGCATTAAAAATAATGATTCCCGAAGAAGATAAATTCCCTTATACAATGAGGCTTATTTCGGATATTTTAGAATCAAACGGTTCTTCTTCAATGGCATCAGTTTGTGCCGGATCGCTTGCATTGATGGATGGTGGTGTACCGATTAAAAAATCTGTTGCCGGAATTGCAATGGGTCTTATAAAAGAAGGTGAACAATATGGTATTCTTACAGATATTCTGGGTAATGAAGATCACTTTGGTGATATGGATTTTAAGGTTGCCGGAACAAAAGAAGGTATTACTGCTTTCCAAATGGATATAAAAATTCAAGGCATTTCCTTTGAAATAATTGAAAAAGCTCTATTTCAGGCAAAAGAAGGAAGAATGCATATTTTAGGTGTTATGGAAGAAGCCATCAGTCAACCGAGAGAGTCATTATCTAAATTTGCTCCTCGTCTTTTAACCTTAAAAGTTGAAATTGATCAAATTGGTCTAATTATAGGTCCCGGTGGAAAAACAATACAAAAAATGCAAAGAGATTTTGGTGTTGATATTACCATTGAAGATGATGGAACAGTTACGATTGCTTCACCGGATAAAGACGGTGCAAATAAATGTAAAGAATACATAAAAGCAATGACAGCTTCTCCAGAAGTAGGTAAAATTTATGACGGTAAAGTTATAAAAATTATGGACTTTGGAGCTTTTGTAGAAATTATACCGGGTAAAGAAGGATTATTACATATATCACAAATTGATAACAAACGCGTAAACAAAGTTACCGACTATCTTAAAGAAGGTGACCAAGTTAAAGTGAAACTGCTAAAAATTGAAAACGGTAAATTTTCATTAAGCAGGAAAGTGTTGTTGGATGAAAAAGTAAACAACACTGTTGAAAAAGTTGAAGAAAATAATCCGAAAGAAATTTAAGCTGACTTTAAAAATAATTTCAGCTATTTGTAATTAATTTATAAGCTCTGTTATTTGCAGTGTTTTTAAAAAATGAGATATATATAGTTATATTTTTTTATGACTTTAAATACGGAATACATGAGCTTTTTTTATAGAAATTTATTTATAATGAAATATTTAATTTCATTAAGAGAGTTTGTTCTTTATGACAAAAGAAATTATTATCAATTCATCTACTATTCAAACACGTGTTGCAATAACCGAAGACGGGAATTTAGTAGATTTTTTTATTGACTATCCTGAAAAACGCAGGATGGTGGGAGATATTTACCTTGGAAAAGTTGCCAGAGTACTCCCAGGCATAAAAGCCGCATTTATTGACATTGGAATGAAACACGATGCGTTTCTTCACTTTTCAGATATTGCTGATAGAACAAAGCAATTTTTAGAAATGTTGGGTGAAGATACCGAAGTTGACGTGGAAGAAAATGGTAGTTTCAATGCTGACAACAAACACCACGATACCTCAAAAAATCAAAATGGCACTCATACTGTAAAACTTCACAAAGGTGAAGAAATTATTGTTCAGATTACAAAAGAACCTGTAACAAACAAAGGTGTTCGTGTAACATCTGCTGTTTCATTACCAGGTAGATTTTGTGTATTGCTACCATTTGATAATAAAATAGGTGTTTCCAAAAAGATTTATGATTTTAGAGAAAAAAGAAGATTAAGAAATTTAGCAAGAGAAATCATTCCTGAAAATTATGGATTAATTATTAGGACTGTTGCCAAAAACCAGGATGAAGCTGCTCTTAAATCAGATTTAAATCAACTGGTAAAAACCTGGAACGCAATTGAAAAAAGAATAAAATCCGAAAGTCCTCCTGCGCTTATACATAATGACCTAAATACAACATCAAGCGTAATCAGGGATTTATTTACACATGATATTTCAAAAATTTTTATTGATTCCAAAAAACTTTACAAGCAAATAAGAAACTATGTAGAAATAACTGAACCTGATCTTGTTGATAAAATTGATCATTACAGATCTTCTCATTCAATTTTTGAATCATTTAAAATTGACGAACAAATAAAATCTTTGATGGCAAGAAAAGTATATCTACCAAGCGGAGGATATTTAATTATTGAACACACCGAAGCTATGGTTGTTATTGATGTTAACAGCGGAAAATATGCAAAGAGTAAAGATCAGGAGATAAATTCTTTGAAAACCGATTTGGAAGCAGCAAGAGAAATTGCAAAACAAATGAAGCTGCGTGATATAGGAGGTATTATAGTTATTGATTTTATTGACCTTATCGAGGAGAAAAACAGGAAAAAAATATACGATGAGCTAAAAAAAGAATTTAGAAAAGATAGATCACGTGTATCCATTTTACCTATGTCAGATTTTGGATTGGTACAAATAACTCGCCAAAGAGTCAGACAAAATATGATGCAAACAATGAAAGAGGTTTGTCCGTCATGTCTGGGTACAGGCGTGCTTACAAAACAATCTCATTTAATTTACGATTTAGAGGAATGGATAAAAAGATTTAAAAGAGAGTCAAAAGAAAGGTCGCTAATTATTAGATGTAATCCATTTGTAGCTGCAAAATTGCGTGAGGGAAGAATAAAAACTTTAACTAAATTAAAATTTAGATACAGATTAAAATTAAAACTTGAAGAAGATCCGTCTTTATCTTTACAGCAAATTAAATTCTTTTCAAAAGCTTCTGGCAAAGATTTAACTGAAGATTATATTTAAGAATACAATTCAGAGATTAAAAAGAATGAAAAAAACAAAATTGTTTAATGTTCATCAAAAATTGGGAGCAAAAATTGTTGACTTTGCAGGCTACCAAATGCCTGTTCAGTATTCATCAATTATTGCAGAACATAAAGATGTTAGGAATTCTGTTGGTGTGTTTGATGTTTCACATATGGGTGAAATTTTTATTTTAGGTAAAAGAGCATTAGATTTTGTACAAGAAATTACCGTTAATGATGCTTCCAAATTAACACTGGGTAGAGTACAGTATTCTGCTATGTGTTACAAAGACGGTGGTATTGTTGACGACCTTCTTGTTTATAAACTAAATGATGAAAGATTTATGCTTGTAGTTAATGCTTCAAATATTGAGAAAGATTATAATTGGATGATAGAAAATAATAGCTTTGGAGTTGATATTATAAACGAGAGTGATGAATATTCCCTGCTTGCAATACAGGGACCAAACTCAAAAGATGTTTTACAAAAAATTTGTGATAAAAATTTGGATATTAAATATTATCATTTCTTTAATGCAAATGTTGCCGGTGTTGATATGATTGTTTCACGCACAGGATATACCGGTGAACTGGGTTATGAAATTTATTTTAAAGGTGATGAATCTGTAGCGGAAAATGTTTGGAACAATATTTTTGAAGCTGGTGAAGAATTTGAAATAAAACCTGTTGGTCTTGGAGCCAGAGATACTTTAAGATTGGAAATGGGATTTTGTCTGTATGGTAACGATATTGATAAAACAACTAATCCCTTAGAGGCAGGATTAGGCTGGATAACAAAACTTAAGAAAAATCATTTTATAGCAAAAGAAATATTACTAAAAATAAAAGAAGTTGGACTAAAAAGAAAATTAGTTCCTTTAGAAACCGAAGAAAGAGTATTTCCACGACGCGGCTATGATCTTACTGCTGGTGGAAGAAAAATAGGCAATGTAACAAGTGGTACGGTTAGCCCTATTTTAGAAAAATCGATAGCTTTGGGTTATGTAGAAAAAGATTTTGCTTACGAAGGTACCACTGTCAATTTTATGATTAGAGGGAAGGAAGTACCGGCAAAAGTTGTAAAACTTCCATTCGTAAAAAAATAGATAATTCTGTTTTACTCTTTATTTTTAATTGTTAATTTAATTAACCATATATGAATATTAACGTAATAATTTCTCCTTGCGGAGTTGAAGAATTATATTTCACTAATAAATCTATAGTTATAATTGATGTTTTAAGAGCATCTAACACAATTATTAATGCACTTCAGAATGGAGCCAAAGAAATAATTCCTGTTGCAGCAGTAGAATTTGCAGTAAAAATATCAGGCGGAATGTTTGACGGGCGATTTTTATTGGGAGGAGAACGAAACACAAAAAAAATTGATGGTTTTGCTTTGGGCAATTCTCCATTAGAATATTGCGAGGAAGTAGTTGAAGGTAAAACAATTGTTCTTTACACAACAAACGGGACTCAGGCAATTACAAAAGCTAAATTTTCAGAATTTTTAACGGTTTGTTCTTTTGCTAATTTAAATGCTATAGCTAAAGAATTAATTAAAAGGGAAAATGATTTTGAAATATTATGTGCAGGTAGAAATAACACTTTATCTTTAGAAGACCTAATTTGTGCCGGAAGTTTGATAGAGAAAATTTCTAAGAGTAAAGATGATTTAAATCTTACGGATTCTGCTAAAGTTAGTGTTGAATTAAATAAATCAATGGGTAAAAACATAAAAGAAATGCTCGCTGAAACATATCATGCAAAGTTGTTGATTGAAAACGGCTTTGAAGATGATATAACTTTTTGCAGCCAATTAAATTCTTCTGATATAGTTCCGCTCTTTATAGATAACGCTTTAAAATTACCTTAAGAAGAAAATTAAAGCTGTAGATTAGAATTAATATTAGATTAATTCATTATGCTTAAAACAAAAAAGAAAAAAAATTCATCTCAAAGAAGAAAGTCTGCGGAAAAGAATCCCATATTAACACCAAACCAAAAGAAGAACATATTTGGGGTACTCTTAATTCTAATCTCTCTGCTTATATTTTTAAGCATAGTTTCTTATTCAAAATTAGACAGAGCAAATTTAAGTTATCAATTTTCGGATATTCTAAAAATATTCACCTCTAACTCAGAGGTTGCACATAAATTAGACAGCACCAGAAATTTACTCGGTATTTTAGGTGCTTATATTTCTGATTTTTTTCTTAACTCAACACTCGGTATTTTTTCAACAATTTTTCCTATTATATTTTTTATTTTGGGTATCTCTCTATTTAAAAAAATTGAAAACAAAAACATATTTCACACATTTAATTTTCTTGTTCTTTTTGCACTTATCGCTTCTTCAATTTTTGGTGTGTTTAGAATGCACTACTCATTTTTTGGCGGTACAAGTGAGTTATCAGGAGCAATAGGAGATTATACAGGTATCGTTTTAAGCCGTCTGTTAGGAGGTGTCGGCAGTTTATTGTTTTTAGCTGCATCTTTGTTGATTTTAATTCTTGTTAATTTTGATATAAACATTAAAAAAATATTTTTCGTATTTAAAAGAAAAAGTAAATCTATACTGGCTGAAGAAGAATTAATTCAGGGAATATCTATAGACGAGAAAACTGAAGATAATTTAGAAAAAATAAAAAAACTTGGTAAAGAAAAACCTGCAAAGAAAAAATTATTTGGTTGGAAGAAAGAGGAAAAAAAAGAACCCAAAATTAAAATAATACGAAAGGATGATGAGCCTACACCTGCATTAGAAAATGAGATTCTAAAAGATAACAGTAAAGAAACAGATATTCAAAAAACAAAAGAAATACCGCCTCCAATCAGCATTGAAGAAAAAGAAAGACAAGCAGAGCTGCCCAATCCTTGGGAAGAGAAGATAAATTACACTCCGTTGCCTTTAGAAATTCTTGACCCCATACCACAGGATAACATAACTGTTGCTGAAGAGGAATTAACTCGCAATGCAGAACTTTTAAAAGAAAAGCTGGGACTATTTGATATTGAAATAGAGGATATTTCTGTAACTCCTGGACCGGTAATTACTTTATATGAAATTGTTCCCGCACCTGGAGTAAAAATAAGTAGAATTGTGGGATTAGAACACGACATCGCACTGGCGCTTGCTGCCAGGGGAATAAGAATTATTGCACCTATTCCAGGGAAGAGTGCTATCGGGGTAGAGATACCAAATGCCGTAGCTTCTATAGTAAATGCAAGATCTGTTTTGAGTAAAATATATGAATCAAAAGCAGAACTCCCAATAGCAATGGGCAAGATGATAAACGGCGATGTGTTTATAACAGATCTTGCAAAAATGCCTCACATTCTTATTGCAGGCTCTACAGGTTCCGGAAAGAGTGTAGGAATAAATATGATAATTGCCAGCCTTCTCTATTCAAAGCTTCCTTCAGAAGTAAAGTTTCTGATGATCGATCCAAAGAAAATAGAGCTTTCTTTTTATAACAAACTGAGAAAACATTTTTTGGCAGTTTCACCCGATCTTGACGAGGAAATAATTACCAATCCACAAAACGCTGTACTTTTGTTAAAATCAGTTGAATACGAAATGGAAATGCGGTATGATAAACTTGCAAAAGCGGGTGTAAGAAATCTGGTTGACTACAACGCGAAAGTTATAAATCCTAAAACCAAACCTGCTGACACCGATGATATGAAGCATCATTTTCTTCCTTATCTTGTAGTGATAATAGATGAGTTGGCAGATTTAATGATAACCGCAGGCAAGGAAGTGGAAGAACCTATTGCGAGACTGGCACAACTTGCAAGGGCAGTTGGTATTCATTTGATAGTAGCAACACAAAGACCATCTGTAAATGTAATAACAGGTGTTATTAAAGCAAACTTCAGCGCACGTATTTCATATCAGGTAGCAACAAAAATAGATTCGCGTACAATATTAGATATGAACGGAGCAGAACAGCTCTTGGGTAAAGGAGATGTTTTATTTCTACCTACAGGTTTACCAAAACCAATTAGAATGCAAAATGCCTTTATTTCTACCGATGAAGTTGAAAAAATTACGGATTATGTTGCATCGCAGCCGGGCTATTCAAAACCGTATTTTTTACCTTCACTTTACGAAAAGAAAAAACAAGCAGCGTCGGGTTTTCTATCGGATTTAGACCCAATGTTTGATGAAGCTGCAAGGGTGGTCGTGCGTCATCAGCAAGGTTCAGTTTCGCTTTTACAAAGGCGATTAAAACTTGGGTATTCACGTGCTGCTAGAATAGTTGACCAGCTTGAAGAAGCCGGAATTGTCGGGCCAAGTGACGGAAGTAAAGCACGAACGGTACTTGTAGAAAACGAAGAACAACTTGAAACAATCATTCGCTCACTGTAAACCATATTATATTACTATTACAAATTTTATTGAAAAAATTATTAAAAATATTTTTCTTAACATTTTTATTCTTTCAATTATTTACAGGTATTGGTTCCGGCCAATCCCTACTTGAAAAAGTTAAAAATAAATTTAATTCAATAAAAGATTTTTCTGCCGACTTTGTTCAGCAAACAAACGGAAACATAAATTTAAAGGGTAAAATTAAATTCAAACAAAAGGATAAATTAAGAATCGAATTAAAAAATGTTTTAATAGTTTCCGACGGCAAAACAAACTGGAGCTATAATAAAAAGAGAAACAAAATTATAATAAGTAGCATTGATGAGGAAAACCCGTCTGTATTTTCTCTTAGAAAGTTGATTGAAGAATATCCTCGGTATAGCAATGTAAGTGAGAAAAAAGAGAAAAACACTTTTATATTAAAAATTGAGCCTAAAAAAGATTCGGGTTTAAACTTTAATTATGCTGTGTTATATTTTAATACTCATTATCAGATTAAAAAAATTATTGTAGAAGGAACAGGTTACGGAATATTAAGGATTGTGTTTAGCAATTATAAAGAAAACAACGGGTATAATGATTCTATTTTTAAAATAATTCCATCAAAAGGAACTGAAACTATTGACCTCCGCTGATAAAAAATCAAATAAATTCAAACACATCTTAAAATACTTGCTTTCAGTTATTTTGGCAGTTGTTTTTTTGTACATTGCTTTTATTGATGTTGATTTTAAAGAGGTCTTACACATTGTTTCTAATGCCTCAATTGTCTGGATACTTATTTTTATTGTTGTAATGATGTCGTCTCATTATGTTAGGGCGCTACGGTGGAAGGTTATTTTAAATTCGGTAAAACCCGACACTTCAATTAAAAATTTGTTCGGTGCAATAATGGTGGGCTACGGCATTAATTGTGTTGTACCGAGATTGGGTGAATTATCGAGAGCTGTTTTGGTTGGTAAATGGGAGGGCCTTTCTAGATCATCAATGTTTGGAGCCGTAATTGTTGAAAGGGTAATTGATATAATATTCTTAGGATTAGCAGTGCTTGTCTCTGTAATAATTTGGTCTGAGAATTTATACGATAGCTTTCCTTGGTTAAAATCCACATTGATTATAAGTATGGTTTTAATGGCAATACTTATTCTCTTCTTTTATTTAACAGTAAAATTTAGAGAAAAATTTTACGGAATTATTATAAAAATATTGAGTCATATTTCCGAAAAATTTGCACACAAAACCGCTTACGTTTTTGAAATGCTTACACACGGTTTTGCCTCGTTAAAAGGCGCAAAGAATTATACATTAACAATACTACTAAGTGTATTAATGATGTGTCTTTACGGTTTAAGTTCATATGTTGGGCTTTATACAATTGGCATGCAGAATATAAAAGAAGTTTCCTTTGAAATGGGATGGATTGTAATGAGCATTAGTGCGATCGGTGTTGTTATACCGACTCCCGGGGGAACAGGATCATATCACACTTTAGCAAAATCTACTTTGGTTTTAATTTTTGGTTTTGGTGAAAACATTAGCATGGCTTATGCATTTTTAACACACATAATTTCTTATGCTGTTTTTATATTTTCAGCGTTGTTTGTTTACTTCTTCTTGAACAAGCAGCACTATAATTTTTTTAAAATTGCAAATACTGAAGAGGAAAAAAAATGAAAAAACTTTTAATTGTTTGTTTTTTGATATTATTCGGAAGCACTTCGTTTTCTCAGTACAGTCTGCGTGCAGGGTTGGGGATTGAATTTAAAAACATATCATCCTTTTACGATTATATAAATCAGAATTTTGCCCCATCTAATAACCAGCTAAAAAATTTTAACTCGGCAATAAATTTTTCAGTTGAAATAGATAAATCAATAAACGACAATTTTGACCTTGGTATTGAAATGACTTATGGTTTGTTTTCGTATAGCTATCAATTTAATCTCGGTAAGTATGATGTTTCAATTAATAATTTTATGCCTTCTTTATTGGCATATTATGTTTTAAACGGTAACGGATATCAATTTAAATTCGGCGGCGGTGCAGGGTTAAGGATAATAAATGTTGATGAACAATTACCGAGTACACCAACTTCCACTTCATATAGTTCTACAGATATAGGATTTATATTAAGAGGAATGGGAAATACGCAAATAAGCGAAAAATTTTATGCAAATATTACTGCTGATTTAAGATATGATTTAAATAGTGATGTAAGTAATGGTAACAAAACTTTATCATATCCAATTCATATGAAGCCGGTAAAATTTAATTCATTTTCGGTAGGATTAACACTCGGCGTAACATATCTTTTTTAGGGAAATTTATTGAATATATTTGAAGCAATTTTTTTAGGTATTATACAGGGATTAACTGAATTTTTACCTATCAGCAGCACTGGGCATCTGACAGTTACCGGTAAAATAATGAATTTGATTTCAACCGAAAATCCCCAACATTGGACTGCATTTATTGCCGTAATTCAACTTGGAACGTTGATAGCGGTTCTTCTTTATTTCCGTAATGACATCATTTCAATAATAAAAGATTTTTTTAGAGATAATATTTTTGAAAGAAAAAAATATTCTTTACAAAGCAGTAATTCAAAATTGGGTTGGTTGATTATAATCGGCAGTATTCCGGTTGCCGTAATCGGGTTATTTTTTAAGGATTTTATTGAAGGATCGTTTACAAAAGATTTACGTGTAATAGCAATTAGCTTAATTCTGTTTGCAATTATTTTAGCTATTTCGGAAAAAACTGCCAACTTTAAAAAGGACATTAATAAACTAAACATAAAAGATTCTTTAATAATCGGATTTTCTCAAGCATTTGCACTTATTCCCGGTTCATCACGTTCAGGTACAACCATAACAGGCGGTTTGTTTATGGGGCTTAACAGAGAAGCTGCTGCAAGATTTTCTTTTTTACTCAGCATACCCGCAGTTTTTGCAAGCGGTTTGCTGGAATTTTATGAATCACTAAAATATCTCGATGTTTCAATTGGTATCAATCTTTTAATATCAACAATTGTATCGGGTATTAGCGGTTATTTAGCTATAGGTTTTTTATTAAGATATTTGAAAAAAAATTCTACTTTTGTTTTTGTTTATTACAGGATAGCTGCAGGCTGTCTTATTTTAATTTTATTATATTTAAATGTTTTATAAATAAAGGAGTACTTATGAGAATACATAAAATCACACTTATTTTATTACTTTTAATTACAGGCTTCAGCACTGTTGCTCAAAGTAATATAACAGAAAATAATCTAAAAACGAAAACGGAGAAAAAATTAATGACTGATTCAACACAATCTGTAAATGAGATAACAGTAGCTGTAATGAAAACAAACATGGGCGATATTGAAATTCAACTTTTTTCTGACGATGCACCCTTAGCCGTTGAAAATTTTGTTAAGCATTCAGAAGCAGGATATTACAAAGATATAATATTCCACAGGGTAATTGAAGGTTTTATGATCCAGGGCGGTGACCCGACCGGTACAGGAAGAGGCGGTGAAAGCATCTGGGGAAAACCTTTTAAAGATGAATTTACACCCAAACTTAAATTTGATGAAACCGGAATTTTAGCAATGGCAAATTCAGGTCCAACCACAAATGGAAGTCAGTTTTTTATTACATTGGCTCCTACTCCATGGTTGAACAATCATCACACAATATTCGGAAAGGTGATTGAAGGAATTGATGTTGTTAGCTCTATAGGCAGAACTAAAGTAGACAAATCATCCAGCAAACCTTTCAGCGATATTGTTATTGAAAGCATAACAATTGAAAAAAGACAACCAAAAAAGAAAGAATAATTTATAAACATCAACAAGCTAAGTTCCATTTTGGAATGTAGTTTGTAGTATATAATGAAAGAAAAAGAATATTTTTCATCTCGCTGGGCTTTAATAATTGCAACTATAGGTATCGCCGTAGGCACAGGAAATATTTGGCGTTTCTCAAGAGTTGTTGCACAAAACGGAGGCGGTTCTTTTTTAATACCCTGGGTTATTTTTCTTTTTACATGGTCAATACCTTTAATTATTGCCGAATTTGCACTCGGTAAATCAACAAGATTTGGACCAGTCGGTGCACTTGTAAAAACTGCGGGAAATAAATTTGGATGGATGGGCGCTTTTGTTGTTTTTGTTTCTACAGCTATTATGTTTTATTATTCCGTAGTAACAGGCTGGTGTTTAAGATATTTTTTTTCAGCAGTAAGCGGAAACTTATTTAATATTACGGATCAACTGGCATATTGGAATGAGTTTTCATCCGGTTACCAACCGTTGCTTTTTCATTTTATTTCAATGCTTATAGTTGGGATTATTATTTATAAGGGTGTAACAAAAGGAATAGAAAAAGTAACAAAGTTTTTAGTACCAACATTAATTATAATTTTAATTATTCTTTTCTTCCGTGCTATAACTTTAGACAATGCAATTGAAGGTATTAAATATTTCTTTACGCCGGAACTGGATAAACTTCTTGATTATAAAGTATGGTTAAATGCACTTACTCAAAATGCCTGGGATACAGGGGCAGGCTGGGGATTAATATTAACTTATGCTGTATATATGAAAAAGAGTGAAGATATTTCATTAAATGCTGTATTGATTGGTTTTGGTAACAATACAGTATCTTTAATTGCAGGCATTACAATATTTTCAACTGTTTTTGCGTTAAGCCTGCCTGCCGGACAGGCAGGTTCCGTTGATGCAATGAATCAAATAACACAATCTGGACCGGCAAACACAGGGCTTACTTTTATTTATCTCCCACAATTGTTCGCGCACATTTCATCAAACTATTTGGTAAATATCTTCTTTGCTTCTATTTTTTTTATTTCATTGTTTTTTGCTGCTGTAACTTCGCTAATGTCAATGGTGGAACTTGCCACAAGAACATTTATGGATTTTGGTTTTAAAAGAAAATCTGCATTAATTGTGGTTACGGTTTGCGGATTTGTTTTTGGCATACCTTCAGCACTCAGTCTGGATTTCTTTACCAATCAAGATTGGGTTTGGGGAGTTGGTCTTATTTTAAGCGGTGCATTTATTTCATTTGCAATTATAAGATTCGGTGTGGATAAATTTAGAACAGAAATAATTAACGGCTACGGAAGTGATATTAAAATTGGCAAATGGTATAATGTTGCTATCGGTGTGCTGATACCCCTACAGGTTGTAATTTTAATTTCCTGGTGGCTGGTATCTTCTTTGACCTGGGACCCTGAATGGTGGAACCCATTCCACACGGCAAACTTAGGAACAGCTGTTATTCAATGGGTAATTGTGTTAAGTGTATTTATTCTGCTGAATAAAATTATGATTACAAAACTACGTAAGGAAAAATAATATGAGTACAATTTCTATTATTACAATGGTTTTGATTTTGGGTATTGTTTGGGGAGGGTTCACTTTTTTTCTATTTAAAGCAATGAGATTTGAAAAGTTGAAAAATAAAAATAAAAATTAAATTAATATGCCATTATCAATACTATACATAAAAGATGAAATAAAAAAAGAAGAAATTAAACCGATATATTTTTTATACGGTGAAGACAGTTATAGCATTAATTTAACATTAAAAATTATTTCTGAAAGTGTTGACTCCTTTATTACATCCGAATTTGATAAAGAAATTTTTCACGGTAAAGAAGTAACCCTGCAAAACGTACTCTCTAATGCTTCAACATTTCCTTTCGGCTCTCAAAAGAAGTTAATTGTTTTAAAAGAATTTGAAGAGATAAAGGATAAAAAGGGTCTAAAAAATTATGCTGATTCGCCTTCTGATTTTACAGTTCTAATAATAATTAACAACGGAAACCTGCCAAAAAAATTAGCTGAACCATTTAAAACTTTAGACAAACTAAATTATCTTTACGAGGCAAAAGCATTAAAAGGAAAATATCTTTTATCTTGGTTGTCTTCATTTGCAGCTTCTAAAAATAAAACATTAACAAATGAAAACGCACAACTTCTTGCTGACCTCGTCGGAGAAAACCGTGAAATGCTTGAGGCTCAACTCGAAAAAATATTTACTTATCTTGGTGGAAGAACGGAAATAACTTTTGAGGACATTAAAAAACTAGCCATTTCTTTTAAAGAATTTTCGATATTTGAACTTCAAGATGCCGTTGCAAAAAAGGACAGTTCTGAAACACTTAAAATTGCATTTAATATGTTAGATAACGGCAAAGAATTAACGGAAATTTTGAATTACTTTACCAGATATTTTTTGACCGTTTCCAGGGTTTTTGAGTTAGACAGGGATAAAATTCCTCAGAGTGAAGGTGCAAAGATTTTAGGAATTCATCCGTTTTATTATTCTAAATGCCGGGAACTGAGAAAGTCTTACACAGATAAGGATTTGTTAAGTGTTTCAAGAGCACTGTTAAAAACTGATATTTCAATAAAAACAACTAATGCAGATAAAAAAACTTTAGCTACTATACTTTTTGCTGAAATGTTTCAATCTTAAGAAGTATTTAAACTTAATTTATTTTTTATTGTCCTTTATTTGCTACACATTTCCAATAAAATCTATGTTTTTTAGATTTTAACAAAAATTAAGTAATTTATTGTACTGTATAGGAAACATTTTTATTAACAAAAAGTAAAATATAATTGACTGAGAAAAACTTTAACGATTTTACGGATGAAGAACTCATAGTTGAATTTCAAAACAACAATACTGTTGTTGCTTTTGAAATTCTTGTAAAAAGGTATAAAAATCCTCTGATGAATTATGTTTTTAGATTTCTTGGTGATTACGAACTATGTAATGATGTTGTACAGGAAACTATGATTAAAGTTTATAGGTACAAAGATTCATATCGGTCAATTGCTAAATTTTCTACTTGGATTTATACAATTGCAGGTAATTTAGCAAAAACTGAATTACAAAGACAAAAGCGCCGGAAGATGTTTTCCATCAATGCTTACGGCAAAGATAACGATGAAAATTATGAAATTCCGGATAATAGATATAGACCGGATACTGAAACCGATAGTGGAATAAAGAATGAAATAATTCAGAAAGCGATTTTAAAAATTTCTCTTGCATACAGGCAAGCAGTAATTTTACGTGATATTCAGGAGTTGTCTTACGAAGAGATTTCAGAAATAATGAATATTACCGTTGGTACGGTAAAATCAAGAATAAACCGAGGGAGATCACAACTTCAAAAATTGTTAAAACATATTTACAAGGAATTAGAAATAAAATGAGAAATTTTAATGATGACTTCAAATATAACGGAGTCAAAAGGGTTTTACAAAACCTGAAAAAAATTGAGGCGCCACTCAATTTTGAACAAAAATTATTTGAAAGAATTAATCAAGGTGAATTTGAAAAAGAACTAAGTTTTATTGATAAATTATTTTTGCCATCTCGTATTATACCTTCAGCAGGATTAGCCGTTACAATTGTATTAATATTTTTTCTAACAAATATTTTTGTTCCCTCTATTGATGAAAATCCTTTATTGGCTAATCCGAGAGTTAGGATAGATGTTATCTCTAAAAATATAAATACCGATCCTGCAAAAGTTGAAAATAAAACAAAACAAAAGACCAATAATGATGTATTTGAATCGACAGAAAAAGCTCAACTTAATTTGAAAAATAAATCAAATAAAAAAACAAACTCGACAAATGATCCCAATTTAGGAATCAGAATAACAGGGATGTCCACCCAATCTAACACTTATTATAATGGAAGTATTCCTGCTTCTGTTTCACAGAACGGTACTATAAATAAACGCGGGTTGGACTATAAACAAATATATTTACAAAGACTTCAAAGAGCTCAAATTGAACAAATGAGAAAGAGAATAGAGGCGTTGCTTAGAAACAGTAATAGATAATAAATGAAAACTCTTAATATTTGAACTTCTTTTTTATTGTGTTTTTTGTCTCCCTTCAGTATATTTCTATTCATATTTTTTTATATATTATTATTAAGGACATACGATGAAAAAAGGAATACATCCAAATTATAGGCCTGTAGTATTTAAAGATGGTTCTTGTGACTTTGCTGTTTTAACAAAATCTACCATTAAAACAGAAGATACAATTAAATGGGAAGACGGAAATAATTATCCCCTTGTAAAGTTAGAAATTTCAAGTGGTTCTCATCCGTTTTTTACAGGGAAACAGAAATTACTTGATACAGCCGGACGTGTTGAGAAATTTAATAGAAAATATGCTAAAAAGAAATAATAATTATAAATGTTGGGTTTTTAATCCCGCCTAATGCGGGATTTTTTATTTTAAATAAAATCACTTTTTTATTTGTATTTAGCTAATTAGACAAAGATTATTATTTTAAAAAATGCTAAATTATTAACAGTAATTATATAAAGAGTTTGCAATGCAGATTTGTATTTTTGAAGACGATAAAACAGAACAATTTAAACCATTAACACTCTCCAGACCGGTTTATGATTTAGTTTGTGGTATAAACACATTACGCGAGAAAATTGAACGCCATTTTCCGGGAGGAAAGATTTCACTTCACTGCAGAAAATATTTAGTTGAGTCTGTAAAAACACATAACCCTAAGATTGTGGTTAATAAGATACTCGATGATGAGTGTTTGTTTATAAATGGTAGAATATTATTTAATAAAAATTTATCAAAATTATTGAGAACTAAAAAATCGGAAAATAAACTTTTTTTATCCGGGAATAATATTGTAGCAGTAAAATTATCAGGTAAAAAACTATTATCTTTTAAAAAGAATCTGCCCGAAATATTTCATAAAAATTATTTTAAGCATATTCCTTTTGATCAAATTGATGTAAAATTAACAGAATATATTTGGGATTTAATAAAGAAAAATGAAGTAGAATTAATAAATGACTGTAATTATTTTACAAAAAAGTTTAGATCTTCGTTTATAAAAACTCTGCCCGCTGAAGTGCATTGTGTAAACAGAAAAGATATTTTTATAAAAAAAGGAGTAAAGATAAAACCCGGTGTAGTATTGGATGCATCAAAAGGACCAATTTGTATTGATAAAAATGTTTTTATTCATCCAAATGCAGTAATTGAAGGACCTGTTTATGTCGGTGAATCATCAATAATAAAAAGTGCCGCAGTACTTTATGATAATGTGAGTATTGGTAAATATTGTAAAGTAGGCGGGGAGGTTGAAAATACAATTATGCTTCCTTATTCAAATAAGCAGCACGCGGGTTTTATGGGTCACTCGTATTTGGGAAGCTGGATAAATCTTGGTGCAAATACAAACTGTAGTGATTTAAAAAATAATTATGGAAACATTAAAGTAAAAGTAAACGGAAAGCTAATAAACACAGATACAAAATTTTTAGGTGCAATTATTGGCGATCATACAAAAACTGCAATAAATACTATGTTAAATACCGCTACAGTAATAGGGTTTTCATGCAATATTTACGGAGCAGGATTTCCAGAAAAATTTATTCCATCGTATACCTGGGGGGGGTGTGAATTTTCAGAGGAATACAAGCTAAGTAAAGCCGAAGAAACTGCATCAATTGTTTATGGAAGGCGCAACAAAACTTTTAATTCAATCGATAAAAAATTGTTTAAAAAAATATTTAATCTTACAATAAAAGAAAGAAAAGAATATTTCTAAAAATGAGTAAAACTAAAGCACATACTATACATAACCTTTATGAAGGAGTTAGAGGAAGAGCAGTTAAAATATTAAACAGGGTTGAAAGGACAGACGCTTATCTTGATAAACTGCTGGACATTGAATTAAAAGACCCTGAATTAATTAGTGTGGACAAAGCACTTCTCTTTCAAATTGTTCATGGTGTTGTAAGATGGATGGGAAGATTAGATTGGATACTGAATGGATTTTATAAAGGACAATTTTCAAAAGCAATACCGAATTTAAAAAATGGACTTAGAGTAGCTTTATATCAAATATTGTTTTTGGATAGAGTCCCCGATTATGCTGCTGTAAATGAAGCAGTAGAATTTGTAAAAAAACTTCAGGGACAAAAACCTGCGGATTTAACAAACGCAGTACTAAGGAATATTTTAAAAAATAAAAACGGAATAAGATACCCTAATCCTGAAGAAGATTTACCGGGTTATTTAACAGCATACTATTCGCACCCCTCGTGGATGGTTAAACGATATTTAAAAAGATTCGGGAGAGAAGAAGTAGAAAAATTATTGGCTATTAATAATGAAAAACCTTTTCTTACTTTAAAAGTAAATGCATTAAAAGTTGGCCAGGATGAATTTAAAGAATTATTAAAATCAGTAAACCTAGATTTTTCTCAGGGAAAATATTTACCAGAATTCTTTAAATTAAAAAATTTATCTAACATTACATCATGGGAATATTTTAAGAAAGGATATTTTAATATTCAGGATGAAAGTGCAGGTTTAGCTTGTAGGCTTTTAGATGTTGAACCTGGTATGAGAGTTTTAGATATGTGTGCTGCTCCAGGCGGGAAAACAGCTTATCTTGCAGGACTAATGCACAATGAGGGCGAAATTGTTGCAATTGACAGGTTTGAAAGCAGACTTAAAATTTTGAGAAAAAACATAGATAGGCTCGGAATCACTTGTGTGAACACCATTGAAACTGATGCTATGAACTATGAAGATGGAAATTTTGACAGAGTATTGGCAGATGTTTCCTGTTCTGGTTCAGGAACATTACGAAAAAAACCTGATATTAAATGGAAACACGATTTACTTGATTTAAGAAGGATGAGTGAGCTTCAATATAAATTATTGGAAAAAGCTTCTACTTTAGTAAAAAACGGAGGTATAGTTGTTTACAGTACATGCTCAATAGAACCTGAAGAAAATTTTGATATTGTTAATAAATTTTTACAAAATCATCCTGAATTTAAATTAAAAGATATCACAAACAAATTTCCTCCTGAATTAATAGATGAACACGGTTGTATTCAAACTTTGTCTCATATTCATAAAACTGATGGTGCTTTTGCTGCTAAAATTATAAAGTGTAATTAAAAAATATTGATTTTATATGCTAAATAAATTTGCACAAGAATTAAAAAAAGCTAGAGAAAAAGCAGATATAACACTTCAAAATTTATCCGCCAGATCTAGGCTTGATATTAAGTTTTTACAATCAATAGAAAAAGGTGACTTTTCATTTCTTCCTGAACTATACGTAAAAGCTTTTATTAAAGATTATGCTAAATTTGTAGGACTCGATGTTAATGAAACTATAAAAAAATATGAGGCTGCTAAAAAAGGAATTGACTATAATAAAAGTAAAGATGAAACAGAAGTAGTACAAACCGATAAAAAAGAAAAATCTGATGTTAAAGAAAAATCATATGGAGAGCAACAAAATAATACCATTCAAAACAATCAACCATCTGGTGGTTTTAATTTCTTTTCGGATAAACAGAACGTTAAAATATTAGCAATAGTTGGCGGAGTTATTTTACTTGTTATAATTGCTTTACTTATTTTCAATTCAAATAACAAACCCGAAATAATTGTAAAAGAAAAACCCTATGAAGAAGTAAGAAAAGAAAACCAACAAAGATTTGTTGAAGATAAAAAGAAATCTAATACAACTTTAAAAAAAGAAGATGCATTAATATTACTTATCTCTGCGACGGATACTTCGTGGATTAAAGTACAGTCTGATACAAATGAACCCAAAGAATTTACATTGTTTCCAGGTTCAAAGATAAATATTAACTCGTTCGAAAAATTTGTTATGATAATAGGCAACTCCGGCGGTGTTTCATTAAATCTTGATGGAAATGAATTGAATATCTCTGGTAAAAATAAACTTGTTAAATATCTTTTAATAACAAAAAAAGGTATAAATATTTTAAAGACAGAACCCACCTTCACAAATAACTAAATGTCAGATAAAATTTTAAAAAGAATTAAAGAACTTCGGAAAATAATTAAAAAACACGAGTACAATTATTATGTTCTTACCCAACCGTCAATTAGCGATCAAGAATATGATATATTTATGAAAGAGCTTGAGAAGCATGAAGAGAAAAACCCACAACTAATAACACCCGATTCACCAACTCAGAGAGTCGGCAAGGATCTGACCAAAGAGTTTAAACCTGTTGAACATTCTGTTCCTATGCTTAGTTTGACAAATACGTATAACGAAAATGATTTGTGGGACTTTGACAGAAAGGTAAGAGAAGCTTTATTAGAGAATGAAAAAGTTAGCTATGTTATAGAAATGAAAATTGACGGTGCTTCGATTAGCATCAATTATAAAAACGGCTATATTAATTCTGCAGCAACCAGGGGAGATGGAACAGTAGGTGAAGACGTAACTGCTAATGTTAAAACAATTAAATCCGTTCCTTTGAAAATAAATTCAAATGTTAAGGTTCCATTTCCTTTGAACGATTTTATTGTAAGAGGCGAGATTTTCATGGATATTGAAGGTTTCAAAGAATTAAACGAAGAAAGGGTAAAAAACGGGAAAAAATTATTTGCTAATCCTCGCAACTCAGCTGCCGGTACATTAAAAATGCAAGACCCCAAAATTGTTTCTAAGCGACCTTTAAATATTTTTATTTATACTTTATTGCTGAACAATTCGAATAAATTACAAACCCAGGAACAAAATTTAAAAGTTTTAAAAGATTTAGATTTTAATGTAAATCCAAATTACAAAATGTGTGAAAATATAGACGAAGTATTAGATGTTTGCCATCAATTTGAGAGTATGCGCGATTCACTAAGTTATGAAATTGACGGAGTTGTAATTAAAGTTAATTCTATTAAACAACAGAAGATAATTGGCAGTATTGCAAAATCACCTAAATGGGCAGTTGCATATAAATTTAAAGCAAAGCAAGAATTTACAAGAATTAAAAAAATTACCTGGCAAGTTGGAAGAACAGGCGCAATTACACCTGTTGCTGAAATGGAACCCGTTTTCCTCTCAGGTTCAACAGTAAGCAGAGCAACTCTTCATAATATTGACGAAATTTATAGAAAGGATATTAGAGAAGGCGATAAAATAGTAATAGAGAAAGGTGGGGATGTAATACCAAAAGTTGTTTCGGTTATAACGGAAGAAAGGCCCAACAAATCAAAGAAAGTTTTACCTCCGAAGAAATGTCCTGTTTGTGGGAGTGAAATTTATAAGCCTGAAGAGGAAGTGGCGATTTATTGTGTAAACAGTGAATGCGTTGGACAGATAAAAGGAAAACTAATTCATTTTGCTTCTCGCGGGGCAATGGACATTGAAGGATTGGGTGAAGCACTTATTGATTTATTTGTCGAAGAAAAACTGATTCATAATTTTGATGATATATATTCTTTAAAAAATAAAAAAGAAGAAATTATTAAATTTGAAAGACTTGGTGAAAAAAGTGTAGATAATCTTTTAAACTCAATTGAAGAAAGTAAGACAAAGCCATTTTCAAAAGTTTTATTTGCTTTAGGTATAAGATATGTTGGAAGTGGGGCAGCAAAAAAACTTGCGGATTATTTTTTAGATATAGATAAATTGATAAATGCAGATGAAGATAAAATATCATCTATTCCCGAATTAGGACCGAGTATCAGTTCAAGTGTGAATGGATATTTTTCAAATGACATCAACTTAAAAGTGATTGAAAGCTTAAAAAATTATGGGTTGAATTTTAAAGAAGAAAAAATTGAGACAAAAGGATCATTTTTTACAGAAAAAACGTTTGTACTTACCGGAACTTTAATAGACCACACAAGAGAATCTGCCGGAGAGGAAATAACAAATAGAGGCGGAAAAGTAACATCAATTGTTAGTAAAAAAACTGATTACCTACTATGCGGTAAAAACCCAGGATCAAAATTAAAAAAAGCTGAGTCCTTAAGTGTAGCCATTTTGAACGAAAAAGAATTTAAAAAATATTTAGAGAAATAGTATTGGCATTAACAGACTTTTTAAAATCGATAATAGCTCAATATCTAATTAATAAAAGAATTAATAATCAATCTATTGATGAAATAACATATTCCTCTTTGTTAAAAAATTCATATTCATTTCTAATTATGATGCCTGAAGAAGAGGTAGATTTTCATCACTCGATTTATGTATTAGAATATTTAAAAAAAGAATCAAAACATACAACAATAATGACAAAAGATTACAGGGTAAGCTTAATAAATCCGAAATTAAGATCGAATTTAATTGAACATGAAATTAGAGATGTTAATAAAATAAAATTGCCCACAAAAAAATTAATAAGTAAATTAAATGAAAAGAACTATGATGTAGTTATAGATTTAAATAGAAAAGAGAATTTGTTTTATAGTTATGCAGTTTCTCAAGTAAAATCCAAATTAAAAATCGGCTTTGTGAAAAAAGGCTCTGACAAGTTTTATAATTTTCAAATTGCTTGTAATGGCAAAGAACCTGAAGAAGCATATAAAAATTTAGTAAATTGCTTACAAATGTTTTAAGGATTTATAATGAATTTTGAAATAAAAAAAGTAGATCATATAACCATTTTCAAACTAAATGAAAATCGTTTAGATACTAACATTTCCGGACTTGTTAAGGGTGAGTTTACAATGCTTTTAAAAGTAGAAAATGCTCAAAAATTTATTATAGATCTTAGTCAAGTAGAATCTTGTGATAGCTCTGGATTAAGTTCTATCCTCGTAGCAAATAGAATACTAAATTCCTATGGCGGAGAAATGAGATTAGTTGCACCATCGAAAAAAGTTTATTCCCTTATAAAAATAACACAACTTGAAAGAGTATTAAAGGTTTGTAATAGCGTTGAAGAAGCAATTGCAGAACTTAAAAAACCTTAAGGCATTTCTTGTCCCTGGAATCAATTGATTATATAATCATAGGTATTTATTTAATAGGCATTGCTTTATTCGGAATTATTTCCGGCGGGAAACAAAAAACCACTGATGATTATTTTGCAGGATCAAAAACAATTCCGTGGTGGGCTGTTTGTTTTTCAATTGTCGCTGCAGAGACAAGTACCTTAACTTTTATTTCAGTACCGGGACTTGCATACCTTACTAATCTTAATTTTTTACAAATTGCAATCGGGTTTTTATTAGGCAGGATTGTTGTTGCTTATGTTTTTCTGCCGGCTTATGATACAGGCGGATTGAAAACAGCCTACACCTATTTAGAGGATAGATTCGGAAAGAAAACAAGATCTTTTGCTTCTATTGTTTTTTTATTTACCCGCATCGCAGCTGATGGAGTAAGACTTTTTGCAACGGCTATTCCTTTAAAATTAATACTTGGTATTTCCTATCCCACAGCTATTATTATTATAGCAATCATTTCTTTAATTTATACTTATACAGGGGGGTTGAAAGGCATTATTTGGGTTGATGTAATTCAGATGTTTATCTATTTAGGCGGAGCAATTATAGCGGGGTTCTTTATTTTAAATCTTTTACCGAATGGTTTTCAAAGTGTAATTGAAGCTGCGGATAAAGCACATAAATTCAGTTTTATAAATTTTGGTTTTGAAGGAGGGTTAAAAAACTTTTTCAGCAGGCCATATACATTATTTGGGGGGATTTTTGGGGGAATGTTTCTTTCTATGGCTTCTCACGGTACAGATCAGCTTATTGTACAAAGATTATTTGCAGCAAAAAATTTAAAAGACGGACAAAAAGCTGTAATTGGAAGCGGTGTAATTATTGTTTTTCAATTTGCAATATTCCTAATACTCGGAGTTATGCTTTATGCTTATTACGGCACACTTAATGTAAAATCAGATGAAATATTTCCGATGTTTATTATAAATGTTCTTCCTCCCGGTGTTTCGGGTATTATAATAGCAGGATTGTTTGCCGCCGCTATGTCTACACTTGCCGCTTCGATGAGTTCACTTTCCTCATCAACAGTTTTAGATCTTTACTTTCCGTTTACTAAAAAAGAAATAAGTGAGGCTAAAAAACTTAAAATTTCAAGGTTGGTCACAGTAGTTTGGGCAGTACTTTTAATTATATCAGCTGTTTTATTTATGGATTCATCAAAAGCAGTTGTAGAAATAGCTTTAAGTATTGCATCATTTACATACGGCGGACTCTTGGGTACTTTCCTTCTGGGAATATTTGTAAAGAAAGCAAATCAACCGAGCGCTTTGTTCGGATTTATACTCGGAATTATTACTATGATAATGGTTATATCATTTCAACTGGTTGCATGGACCTGGTATACTTTAATCGGTGTGATTGCCACCATTATTTTCGGAAAATTATTTATAGTATTTCAGCGTAAAAAATAAAGATTTAAAATTATTTTCAAAGATAATTTTTGTTAGTCATTTTTTTTTTTTAGATTGCTTTCATTCTTTTATATGCATTCAAATATTTTATGGAATGAAGCAACTCAATCTTACTTTCTTAAATGATTTAAATCTTCAGCTAAGACACAACTCTTGGGATTTTCAAATTTACAGTACTCCTATCTTTAAACCTGAAAGTAAAAATAAATTCATTATCCTCGCTCCTGGATCAGGAAAAAAACCGACAATAAAAAATAATAAAAAAATAAAAATTTCTAAGTGAATCATTATTTAGTTCTTAAATAATGTTGTTTAAAATCTATAGGTTTTAATTTGCAAACTTTGGATTACATAATAATAGTTTCATATTTTTTCTTTTCATTCGGTATTGCTATTTATTATTACAAGCGATCCAGCAAAGATATTAACGAATTTTTTCTTTCCGGTCGTAATTTACCATGGTATCTTGCGGGTCTTTCAATGGTGGCAACTACTTTTGCTGCCGATACACCCCTTGCGGTTACGGAACTTGTGACTAAGAACGGTATTGCCGGAAACTGGTTGTGGTGGAATTTTGCATTCGGTGGCTTATTAACCGTTTTCTTTTTTGCAAAGCTTTGGAGACGTGCAGGTATAATGACCGAGGTAGAATTTGCCGAAATTAGGTACTCTGGTAAACCTGCAAAATTTCTAAGAGGATTTCGTGCTTTGTATCTCGGCTTATTTATAAATCTGATAATAATGGGCTGGGTTAATAAAGCTATGGCAACAATTTTGACAGGAATGTTTGGAATACCTGAAAGTGAAGTTCTGTTTTATGTTTTTGGTTGTATGATTTTGGTTGCTGTTTACTCGGCTATTTCGGGCTTATGGGGAGTTGTTGTTACAGATGCGTTTCAGTTTTTTATTGCAATGGCAGGGAGTATTATTTTAGCAGTTATTGTTTTAAATTCTTCTCAAATCGGGGGGATTGCCGGTCTTCAAAGTAAGCTTCCTAAATTTGTATTTGATTTTTTTCCAAATATAACGGATGTAACTTCTTTAGGCGGAGCTTTTTCTTTAACAGTTGCTTCATTCCTTGCATATATAGGAATAATTTGGTGGGCGTCGTGGTATCCCGGAGCTGAACCTGGTGGCGGTGGTTATGTGGCGCAAAGAATGATGTCTGCAAAAGACGAAAAGCACTCTTTGTTTGCAACTTTATTCTTTCAAATTACCCATTACGCAGTTAGACCGTGGCCCTGGATAATTGTAGGACTTTGTACGCTTGTTCTTTATCCCAATCTATCTGCTGAGAATAAAGGGATAGGTTATGTATATGCAATGAGAGACTTTTTACCGGTTGGATTAAAAGGATTACTTGTAGCTGCATTTTTTGCCGCTTATATGAGCACGATTGCGACACAGCTTAATTGGGGAACTTCATATATCATTAATGATTTTTATAAAAGGTTTATTAAAAAAAATGAAAAGGAAAAACACTACGTTAATGTTTCTCGTTTAGCAACAATGTTGTTAATGGTAATATCTGTATTTGTAACGTTATTTATAAGTAGAATATCAGGGGCATGGCAATTTATAATGGAATGCGGTGCAGGATTGGGGTTAGTGTTGATATTACGTTGGTTTTGGTGGAGGATTAATGCGTGGTCAGAAATTTCTGCAATGATTACACCATTTATTGTTTATCCAATTATTAAATTTTATGGAATAGAATTTCCAATTACACTTTTTTACTTAATAACTATTACAACTATTGTTTGGGTTTCGGTAACATATTTTACCAAGCCTACTGATAAAGAAACCCTATTTAGTTTTTATAAAAAAATTCACCCTGGGGGGGTACTTTGGAAAGTAATATCTGATGAATTGCCTGATGTTAAAAGCGATTCTGATTTTGGAAAAATGTTTATAAACTGGTTAGTAGGTGTAGTTCTGGTTTATTCAATTTTATTCGGCAGCGGTAGTTTAATTTTTGGTCATATAGGCTCTTTCTTTTTATATCTTATTTGTGCAATAATTTGTACCATAATCATTACATTTAATCTTTCAAAAATTGGCTGGTCTAAAATCATTAAATAACTGCAAAATATTATTTTAAAATATTACATTTAGTAAGTAGTATTAATATTATTAAGTTAAATAGTATTCTATTATGGTTGAATTAGAAAAATTAAAAGAAAAAGACAGTAGCAAGATAAAGTTCTTTATCGGCTTATTTACTGTTTTATTAATAATTTTTATGTTTCCTAAAGGGGAGTCAATTGAATCGGAAGTATCTGTAGGTTCAATCTGGACACAAAATGACCTTATTGCTGATTTTAGCTTCCCAGTAAAAAAAGATTTAGTTGTTTATAATGATGAAATAAAGAGAATGGAAGCTGGTGTTTATCCTATTTATCTAGAAAAAAAGGATGCTCGTAGGCAAGCAATAAGAACATTAAGAAATTATAATAAATGGTTTACAGCAAGTCTAGATTCGAACTTAAATAATGATACTTCTTATATAAACAATTCATTTCTGACACGTTCTTCATTTAACATTTTTAGAGATATACGAAATAAAGAAGTAAATGTTTCTATCGATAATACAAACACATTGAGCCAACTTTTCTTAACTGCACAAATCATTTTATACGATCTTACTTCAAGAGGTATAATTAATGAAATTCCATCCAAAGCAAATAAAGACAGCATAGCTATCAGAGACAGAGAGAAAAATTTCGACAGCATTATTCCTGTAAAAAGATTTTATTCAATTTATAAAAGTAGAAACTATGTTTTGGAAAGATTATCAAAAATTCAATTACCTGAAAAAATTAAAAATGCTTTGTTTGAATATGTAAATAATTTTATTATACCAACATTAATTTATCAGGCTAAATTAACTGAAAAAGAGATCAAACAGGCACGAAATAATGTTTCACAATACAGTGATATCGTAAACGAAAATGAAAGAATAGTAGGCACACACGATCGTATTACTAAAGAAGTAAAAGTAAAAATTGATTCTTACAGGGAGGCAAAAGGTGAAATATTAGGTAATGATAAATTTTTTCTGCAGTTCTTAGGCAAATTTCTGCACATTACCTTTATAATGGTTTTACTGATAATATACATCTATCTCTTTAGAAAGAAAATATTTTACGATAACCAAAAAATATTTTTGCTCAGCATAATTTTAATATTTATGTCCTTCATTACATTCTTAATAAACAAAATTTCTATAAATGCACCCTTACAATTTTTAATTTTTATACCTGTAGCATCTATGCTGCTTACAATTGTTTTTGATTCAAGAGTAGGTTTTTATACAACAGTAGTTTTGGCTTTGATAACAGGTGCTTTGCGTGGTAATGATTACTCATTTATGGCAACTAATCTTTTTGCCGGCGGTTTATCAGTTTACTCTGTTCGCGATATAAAAAACAGAACACAAATTTTCCGTTCGTTCCAGTTTATTTTAATAGCTTATATCACTTCAATTTTAGCTTTCGGATTTGAAAGATTTGCTTCTTGGGAAACTTTGTTTGTAGAGTCTGCTTTTGCAGGAACAAATGCACTAATTAGTCCAGTTTTAACATACGGGCTTTTAATATTCTTCGAAAGATTTTTTAATATAACAACAGATTTAACATTACTTGAGCTTTCAAATTTTGACCGACCTTTGTTAAAAGAACTTGCTTCTAAAACACCAGGTACATTCAGTCATTCAATGACAATTGGAACACTTGTTGAAACTGCATCTGAAAAAATAGGTGCTAATCCTCTGTTGGCAAGAGTTGGTGCATATTATCATGATATAGGAAAAACTATATCACCCCAAACTTTTGTAGAAAATCAAATAAATGACGATAATATTCATGAGAGTATTTCACCCGAAGAAAGTGTTGCCTTGATATTGAAACATGTTGATGAAGGTATAAATCTGGCAAAAGAAGATGGTTTGCCTCAAGAAATTATAGATTTTATCCCGATGCATCACGGAACTATGGTTCTGAGTTTCTTTTATGAAAAAGCCAAAAAACTTTACGGAGAAGAAAAAGTTAATGTAAATAATTATAGATATAAAGGCCCCAAACCGAACACAAAAGAAACTGCTATACTAATGCTTGCAGACGGATGTGAATCTGCAGTTAGGTCTATGAAAGATTTGGAAAAAGGGAAGGTTGAAAATCTTATTGATAGTATAATTGAAGCTAGAATTAATGACGATCAATTAAATGAATCACCTTTAACTTTTTCTGATATTGCATTAATTAAAGAAAGTTTTAAAAACGTGCTCATCGGACAGCATCACAGAAGAATTCGTTATCCTAAACAAGATCAAATGGAGAACGGCGAAGTCCCGAAAAAAGATGAACAATGAATATCTTTTTAAAGGAATATTTAAGCATTCTAAAATTTGAGAAAAATCTATCTGAAAATACTATTCAATCATACCGTAATGATTTATCTTCCTTTATAAAATTTTTAGAAAAATATAATGTTTCAGATCCCTCTGAGATAAAGCAAAAACATCTATCTGAATTTTTTAAGTCTCTTAAAGATATTGGCTTGTCAAGCCGTTCAGCTTCACGTTACCATTCGACCATTAAAGGTTTTTTCAAATATCTTTTTATAAATAAATACATTAAAGAAAGTCCGATTGATAAAATATCCGCACCGAAACTATCAAAAAATCTTCCATCAGTTTTAAGCGTAAACGAAATAGATTTGATCCTTTCTAAACCGAATATAGATGATAAATTGGGTTTAAGGGATAAAGCGGTATTGGAACTTCTTTATGCATGTGGTCTTCGAGTTTCAGAGCTTATTAACTTAAAAATATCAAGTTTGTTTTTTAGCGAGGAAGTAATCAGGGTGTTTGGCAAAGGTTCAAAAGAAAGAATTGTACCTATAGGCTCCAGTGCAGTAAAATGGATAAACAAGTATTTAACTAAAAGCAGAATACTTTTGGAAAAGAAAATGAAAAGCGAAAATTATCTATTCCTTAATACAAGAGGGACAAAACTTTCCAGAATGGGAATATGGAAAATTGTTGAAAAATATGTGAAACAGTCTGAGATTATGAAAGAAGTACACCCTCATACATTCAGACATTCATTCGCGACTCATTTATTGGAAGGGGGTGCAGATTTAAGAGCGGTTCAAGAAATGCTCGGACATTCGGACATTTCAACTACGCAAATTTATACACATATTGACAGGGATTATATAAAACAAATGCACAAAGATTTTCACCCAAGAGGATAATAATTTGCCTGATATTCAAGTAAACCCAAAACTGATTTCATTTTTAACATTTATCCCAATGTTTATTATTTCTATTACCATTCACGAGTTTGCGCACGCATTTATCGCCCATAAATTTGGTGATGATACTGCAAAAAATGAAGGACGGTATTCATTAAATCCGTTGAAGCATATTGATTTAGTCGGGACAATTATCTTGCCTATTGCATCCTTTGTTTCCGGATTTGCACTTATCGGGTGGGCAAAGCCTGTTCCAATAAACAGCAGTAATTTTAAAAATCGTTTACGCGATGATGCAATTGTATCATTTGCCGGACCATTTTCAAATTTTTTTCTCTCAGTTTTATTTTTTGTTTTCTTCATCTTTACTTACAATTTAAGCAATGGACAAAGCGAGACTATTCTTTCGCTACTTTGGTACGGTGTTTTTTTTAACGTTTTTCTTTGCCTGTTTAATTTAATTCCGATTCCCCCGTTGGACGGAGCTCACATTTTATTCGACCTGTTCCCAAATAAATATACTGCATCATTATTCAAATTCGGACTTTACGGATCATTTATTTTACTGCTCTTTATTTACAGTCCGTTATGGAATTATTTTATGGAATTGGTAATGTGGGTCCTTCATATATTTTTAGTCATTGGTAATATGGCGTAAATATGACCCTAAAACTTGTTAAAATATTTATTTTAATATCCATTTTATTTAATGGTTGTACTGAAGATAATAAAACAGAACTACCGCTTGCTAAAAATATATTCAATACAAAAAAAGATCAAATAAAAGAGTTTTATTTTGTAGGTAAAGTCGGTGATAAATTAGGTATTTTCAAACACGATTTTACCAAAAGAAAATCCATTAAGTTTTGGTTTGATAGAAAAGAAAAAGTAATTCTGTTAAATTATTCTCCAAATTTAAAGCACATCTATTTTTTAACAGCAAAATATTACGGGATAAGAAGTACTTTGCCCTATATAAAAAGGATAAAACTGTACAGTATAAATTTATTGAATGACGAAGTTAATTTCATTGATTCGTTAATGAACGGAACCCAAATAAATGCTGGTTGGATAGGTGATAATTTATATAAGGTGATTATTAATTCCAGAGATATTAAGGTCTCAGAATATATAAACAAACATACATTTATATATAATAGTGTTGGTAAAGAATTATTGAGCAAAATAGAAACGATAAATTTTATAAAAGAAGGATATCCTTTACCGGTTATAAAAAAATCTCAAATACCCGTTAACAAAAATTTCCAATTAATTTATGGAGACTCTCTTTATATCTTTGATAAAATAAAAAATGAAAAACATTTTATTTTTTATTTAAAAAATTTAAAGATTCATAAAGAATATTTTAATAATGAATTTTTAATATTCAATACAGTCCCAATTGCAAAGAGGAACATTTTTTTGGTTTATTCAATAAAAAAAAATCAAGTAATTAAAATAATTGGAAAAAATTACATTAAAAATTTTATAATCTTTGATGATTATTTAGTCTATGATTACAGTTTAGGTTTTCCATCTTCTATTAGTATTTTTAACATTAAAAAATCAGAAATTACGGACTCAATTAAAATTAACGGTGGCTGCGGATTAAACAACGTTTTGTAAAAAGGAAATAAATTGAAGACCTATTTTAGAATTTTAGGATATGTAAAACCTTATTGGAGACATGTTGCATTATCAATTATCTGCACCATGTTTTATGCAGGTTTAAATGGACTTTCAATTTACCTGACAATTCCCCTGTTAGATACATTGTTTCAGGAATCTGCCAGAAAAGAAGTGGTTCAGCAGCCTGTATTAATGGACAAAATATCGTTCCTCCCGCAGTGGGTAATAAAAGTAAAAGATGATATATCAAAAGAATTTAAAGATGTAATAATGAGTGGTTCAAAGGAAGATGCTCTTCTAAAAATTTGTTTTTTGGTTTTAATAGCTTTTATTTTTAAAAACATATCAGGTTACCTGCAAGCTTATTTCCTATCCTATGTTGAACAGGGTACTATAAAAGATATTAGAAATTCAGCATACATGCATTTGCATAAATTACCGATGAGTTATTTTAAACACGAAAAAATAGGCAATCTAATCTCACGTATTACAAACGATGTAAATGTTGTGCAGGCAAGCATCTCCGTTGCATTTCTAAATATGATAAGAGAGCCGTTGACAATTATAGTTTTTCTCGGGATAGCCATAAGCATAAGTTGGAAGTTGACAATGCTTGCGCTCGTAGTGCTGCCTTTTTCAATGATTATTATTGCATGGATAGGATTAAAATTGAGAAAACAGAGCGGAATTATTCAAGCTAAAATGGCTGATATAACCACTATTTTACAGGAAGTAATTTCGGGTGTAAAAATTGTTAAAGCGTTCGGTATGGAAAAGTATGAAAACAATAAATTTATGAAAGAGACAAATAACTTTTTCAAATTGATGCTAAGAATTGTGAGAGTACGAAATGTTTCTTCACCAATCACCGAAGTTTTAAGTACTACAGTTGGTGTTGTGATTATTTATTTTGGTGGTTTGCTTGTACTTAAAGAACAGACTTTATCCGCAAGCGAATTTATGGGATTCCTTTTTGCAATTTTTCAATTGATGCCTCCTATCAAAGAGTTAAGCAGTGTGAATAACAGAATTCAGGAATCTAGTGCAGCGGGTGATAGGATTTTTGAAATATTAGACACTCCGCCTATTATTGCTGATGCTGAGGATGCAGTTGAGAAAAATTCGTTTAGCGAATTATTGAAATTTGATAATGTTTCTTTTAATTATGAGGATTCAAACGAAAGTGTTTTAAAGAATATTAATTTCGAAGTACAAAAAGGCGAAATTTTAGCACTTGTCGGTCCAAGCGGCGGAGGTAAATCAACACTTGTGGATTTAATACCAAGATTTTACGATCCCGTTCAAGGTTCAATTTTATTGGATAATATTGATATAAGAAAAATAAAAATAGATAGTCTGCGCAGTTTAATGGGGATCGTAACTCAGGAAATATTCTTATTTAATGAAACAGTTAAAAAGAATATTGCATACGGGTTAAGCGATCATCCAATGAATAAAATTGAAGATGCAGCAAAAATGGCAAATGCACACGATTTTATACTTGAAATGTCAAACGGCTACGATACAGTAATCGGGGAAAGAGGAGTAATGCTTTCCGGCGGACAAAGGCAAAGAATTTCCATTGCTCGTGCATTATTTAAAGATCCGGAAATAATGATTTTTGATGAAGCCACATCTTCTTTGGATACTGAATCGGAAAGTTTGGTGCAGGAAGCTATAGACAGGCTTATGTATAACAGAACCACGATTGTTATTGCACACAGGTTAAGTACAATAAGAAATGCTACAAGGATTCTCGTGATTGACAACGGCGAAATTATTCAAAGAGGTACGCACTCAGAATTAATCTCACAGGAAAAAGGCTTATACAAGAAACTTTATGAAATGCAGTTCAGAGACTAATAATGAGTGAAAAAGCAAAAGCTGTAAAAATAATTGATAGACTGATCTTCGTTTTTATAATTATCTTCTTACTGAGTTTAACAAATTCAATTTTTGTAAATCAGCTTGGTTATTATCTTGCGTTGTTATTACTTCTTTTTAAATTTGTAATAACAAAAAATAACCCGTTTCAAAAATCAGGGCTCGAAGCAGCATTTATTTGGTATCTGTCTGCAGAAATAATTTCTACAATTCTATCAAACTCGCAAGCTTCATCTTTTCACAATTTATTGAAACACGCTCTTTTAATACCCATTGTTTTTACAACGATGTCAGTTATCCCCAATATTGACAGAGCAAAAACATATTTTAAGATTTATATCGGCGCCGCACTTGTAACTGTCGTAATCTATTTAATTTATTCTTATAAACATTATATTTTTAATCTCTACAGCATTGAACAGTCCGGGCCGTCATTATTTCAATATCCTATAACTGTAAGCGAGATTACAAGTTTTACTGTTTTGTTTTTGTTTGCTTTCTTGGTAAATGAAAAAACAACTTTAAAGAATAAAATATTTTTATTGATCGGTGTTTCAATATCATTACTCGCATTGTTTGCAACATATAAAAGAACTGGGTGGATGGGAACTGCGTTCGGGATATTTCTGATTCTAATTATTAAAAAACAGTGGAAGATTTTGATCCCGGTAATTGTTTTGGGGATTGCAGCATTGTTTATGCAAAAGAACATAAGCCAAGTAAGAATTTATAATTACAACGAAGGTCAATTAAAATTAATAGAGAGTTTTGATACGGACGGAATAGCTTATAATATTTTACCCGATGACAGTGTGTTTTATGTTAGTGATTTTGAAAATGGTTTGGTTAAATATAATAAATCAAATTTATCTGATAAATATAATTTTCCCGCACCGATTATTAGCTTAAATAAAATTAATTCGGACTATTATCTATCAAGATTGATAGATACCCGTTTTATATTACTAAAGAAAGAAGATAAAAAATTTATAAAACTAAATGAATTCGTATCTCCAGGGTTTACTACCGATTTTAAGATATACGGAAATAATATTTACATTTTAGATTCTGACAGCGGGTTAACTGTTTTTAACTTATTTAAAACCGAAGAACCGCTCTATAGAAATAGTATGTTCGGTCGTGCAACAAAATTTTATGTTGATTCAAATTATATTGTTGGTTTTTCTCCTCCCAAAAATATTATAATATATTCCGTTGAAAACAATTTGCCTACTGAAAAGATTTTAAACTTTAATAATAAAATCGATATTGACTTTATTTTTTACAAAGATAAAAAATTATTTATTTCTGATAAGGAAAGCTTGCGGATTTACAGTGTTGAAAATAAATCATTAAAGTTTGTGGATAAAAATGAAACCATAAAAAAAACATATAATTGGAATTTTAATGATAATAAATTGTTTGCTGCAGGATCAAAAGGAGAAATATATCAATTTGAATATCCTATAAAAGATAAACTAAATATTGTAGATAAAATCAATTTAGGTTTTGTACCGACCTCTATAGTTATTAGCGGTCAAAACATTTATACAACTTTCGTAAAAAGAAGTCGATTGCTAAGCATTTTTGATCCGTATTTACCCTCCAATACTGTCAGGTTTAAACTTTGGAAAGCAGGTTGGAATATGTTTTTGGATCATCCTTTGTTCGGCGTTGGTGATATAGATCTTCAGAATCTTTACAAAGAATATAAAAATTATTATGACAAAGAAATTCAAGGACATATGCACAATAACTTTGTTCACGTGCTTGTAATTCTCGGAGTGTTCGGTTTCCTAGCAGTTGTTTATTTATTATTTAAATTATTGTTAATAAAAATTAAAATTTATAAAGAGACAAAAGGCAAAGAATTCATTTCCTCTTATGCTCTTGGTGCACTTGCCGCTTATTGTTCATTCTTAGTAGCCGGTCTCACCGAATGGAATTTTGGTGACCACGAAATAATTTCCTTGGTGTGGTTCACCTTTGGATTAAACGTTGCGTTGTATAAATTAAGTAAAACAAAAAATGAAGTTATTACAGAGTAGCCGAATGACCCTTTCCGAAGAAAAAAAATTAAACAAAATTGCACAAGAATTATCATCACCTTTTAATAAGGCATCAAAAGAACTTTTTATTATACTTGCAGCAGGACACGGAAAAAGAATTAAATCACAGACTTCAAAAATGCTTCATAAAATATGGGGGAAACCAACCGTTGAAAGAGTTTATAACTCACGCTTAAAAGGCGCAAATACAATTGTTGTAGTAGGCATAAAAGCAGAAGAAGTTATGCGAACACTTGGTAAACAAAACAACACAAAATATGTTATTCAAACAAAGCAAAACGGAACGGGACATGCCGTACAGGCAGCATTAAACAAAATAAAGCAAAATGAAAAATTTAAAAGAGTATACATTCTGCCCGGTGATGTTGGTTTAATTGATAAAGAAACCATTAAATCATTCAGAAATAAATTTATAAAATCAGACAGCGACATGATGGTGCTTACAGGCTTTTATAAGGATAAACCGAAAGATAATACTTACGGAAGAATTATAAGAGTAAAAGACACTGATGAAAAGGGAAGACCCAATGGAAAGGACAAAGGTAAAGTAATTCAGATAATGGAAACAAAAGATATAAATCTACTGAAAGATAAAAATATTTATAAAGTAAAATTTAACGGAAGTTATAAAACATTTACAAAGGAAGAATTGATTAATTGCCGGGAATATAATACAGGCATTTACGCTTTTGATTTTAAAAAGCTTAAAAACTTAATCGGTTCAATCAAAAGTCAGAATGTGCAAAAAGAGATTTACATTACGGATTTAATTGAAATATTTAACAAAAATAATCTCAGTGTGCGTACAGTAAGTCCCAAAGATCAAAGAACCATTATGGGATTCAACAATAAGTCCGTGTTAAAAGAAATGGAAAGCATTGCACGTAACAAAATATACACTCAATTAAAGGACATTATTGAAATAGAAGATAATGATGACTTTTTTATTGAAGATTCAGTTGTGGGCGATATTATTAAAATGGATAAAAAAAATATACCACTTGATATAAAAATAGGTAAAGGTGTATTTATCGGTAAAGGAGTGAAACTTAATTATAACATTGAATTAATGAAAGACACGTACATTTGCGGTAACGTATTAATCGGTAAAAAAGCAACGATTTTTCCAAATGTTAGTCTGACTACTTTTGAGAATCAAAAGATGGTAATCGGGGATAACGTAAAGGTATTTGATAGAGATATTATAAAAGGGAATGTAAAAATAGGCGGAGGTACAAATATAGAATCCTTGGTAAATATTACTGGCAGTAATAAACAACCTGTAAATATTGGTAGAAATGTATTGATAAAAGGAACAAGTTATTTGTTTGGTTGTGATGTAGCGGATAATGTAACGATTATTCACAGTGTTTTAATAAATAAAAAAATTAAAAAGAAAGGAGCCTCAATAAAGTTTTATTTACCCGAAGCGGAGGGTGTTGAAGAAATTGATTCGTAGGGGCGACTCGGTGAGTCGCTATATTTTTTTGCAGTAACGCTGTTCAAATGTTTTGTTAATCTTGATTTTTTATGTGAAACATTGTTTTTTTTAAAAATACCTTTTACACTGCTTTTGTCCAAAAGAGAGATTGTTTCTTCGTATAATTTTTCTATTTCTGCAGGCTCGCTTGCCGAAAAAGTCTTTTTCATTTGTGTTTTTATTTTAGAAATAGCAGCTTTATTTCTTATTCTTGCCGACTCCGATGTACGTATGCGTTTCTTAGCTGACTTATGATTTGCCATTAAAAACCTTCCTTTTTAAATAAATAGACAACAAATATATACTTTTGCAGGTTTGATGTCAAACTTTACTTTTTTAAATTTACTCCTATTTTATATTGTATTTTGAAACTAAATGATAAAAGTAAATGAAATATATTATTCAGTTCAGGGAGAAAGTACCCACACCGGGCTGCCCTGCGTTTTTGTGCGGCTTACCTACTGCAATTTACGTTGCACCTACTGCGATACAGAATATGCTTTTTATGACGGAGAAGATTTTTCAATAAATAAAATAATTGAAAAAGTTAAAAACCACAAGTGTAATCTTGTAGAAGTTACGGGTGGGGAACCGTTGATGCAGGAAGAGTCGTATTTGTTATTGCAAAAATTATGCGATGAAGGATTTGATGTTCTGCTTGAGACAGGCGGAAGTTTACCTATTAAAGAAGTAGACAAAAGAGTAAAAATAATAATGGATTTAAAATGTCCTTCAAGCGGAATGCTAAAGAAGAATTTATACGATAATTTGAATTACTTAAAAAAGACCGACGAACTGAAGTTTGTAATCGGAACGAGAGAAGACTATGATTGGAGTAAAAATATTATAGAAGAATATAGTTTGTCTGGAAAATTCGAAATGCTTTTTTCTACAGTCTTTGAAAAACTTGAACCTCAAACTTTAGTCGGTTGGATTTTGGAAAACAAACTGAATGTTAGGTTTCAATTACAAGCTCACAAATATATTTGGAATCCTGAAACAAAAGGTGTGTGATGAAAATAGCAAAAGAATTCAGATGGGAAATGGGTCACAGGCTGCCCGATCATTTTGGCCAATGTAAAAACATCCACGGTCATTCTTACAAAATGATGGTTGAGTTAGAGGGAGAAATAGACAGCACCGGAATGATAATTGACTATTATATTGTAAAAAAAATTGTTGAACCCATTATTGAAAAATTAGACCACTCTTTTATGGTAAACAAAAATGACGGTGTTGTTTTAGAATTTCTTGAAAAGTTAAACTCAAAAAAAGTAATTGTCGATTTTGATTCAACAGTTGAAAATATAACAAGATATTTAATTGAAGAAATTAAAAAAACTGATTTCCCTTCAAATGTTAAAGGAATAAAAGTACGCGTTTGCGAAACCCCTGATGATTATGCGGAAGAACAGATTAACCTAACATGAAAATTATTATTTTAAAGTTTTTTTAAGTCTGTCAATTTCATCCCGCAGACTTGCAGCTTTTTCAAACTCAAAATCTTTTGCGGCTTCTTTCATTTGAATAGTTATTTGATCTATCAAATCCTGCTTTTGTTCATTATCCATATATTTTAAAATCGGTTCAGCAACTTTTGAAAAAGAATATGTCTCTACTTTCTCTTTCTTTTTCATATCGGCAAGAGAAGTGGAAGAAAGTATTTCCTCCATAGTTTTGTAAACTGTCTCCGGGGTGATGTTATTTTTTTTGTTGTATTTCTTCTGTAGTTTCCTTCTTCTGTTTGTCTCATCAATTGTTTTTTTCATTGAGTTTGTAATCTTATCGGCGTACATTATTACAATACCATTTACATTTCTTGCCGTTCTTCCTGCTGTTTGCATTAATGAACGCTCGCTTCTTAAAAATCCTTCTTTGTCGGCATCAATTATTGCAACGAGAGAAACTTCGGGCAAATCCAAACCTTCTCTGAGTAAGTTCACACCGACAAGAACATCAAACTCGCCGAGACGTAAGTCCCTTAAAATTTCAACTCTTTCAAGTGCGTCAATATCGCTGTGGATATAACGCACTAATATTCCGATTTTATCAAGATAATCTGCGAGGTCTTCCGCCATTTTTTTTGTTAAAGTAGTAACAAGAGTTCTTTCTTTCTTTTCAACTCTGCTTCTTATTTCACCGATAAGATCGTCAATCTGTCCATTTATTGGTCTTACTTTAATTTCAGGATCAAGTAAACCGGTTGGTCTGATTATCTGCTCTACAACAACTCCGCTGCATTTTTCAAGTTCATAATCAGCAGGGGTTGCACTTACATAAATAACTTGATTTACAATTTTTTCAAATTCTTCAAATTTCATCGGACGGTTATCGAGTGCAGAAGGAAGCCTGAAACCATATTCAACCAAGGTTTCCTTTCTTGATCTGTCACCCTTGTACATTGCTCTTAATTGAGAAACTGCAACATGCGACTCGTCAATTACAAGAAGAAAATCATCCGGAAAATAATCGAAAAGATTATATGGTCTTACCCCTGGTTTTCTTTCCTCTAAATGCCTGGAGTAGTTTTCAATTCCGGAACAGTAACCGATTTCTTTCATCATTTCAATATCAAAAAGAGTTCTCTGCTCTAGTCTTTGTGCCTCTACATATTTTTCTTCGTTCCTTAAATATTTCAACCTGTCTCTAAGCTCATCTTCAATACTATATATTGCTTTTTGAACTTTCCCCTTTTCCGTTACAAAATATTTTGCAGGGTAAATAGGTGAAGAATCAACTTCTCTTATTTCTTCACCTGTTTGCGAATCAATGATGGATAATTTTTCGACCTCGTTATCCCAAAATTCAATTCGAAGCGCTTCTTCGTATTGATATGCAGGTATGATATCTATTACATCTCCTCTAACTCGGAAAGAACCGCGGCTGAAATCCAAATCATTTCTTACATAATGAATGTTGATTAATTTACGAAGAAATTTTTTCCTGTCAATTTCCTCGCCTATTTTAATAAAGATTATTTGACTTTTATATTCTTTTGGATCGCCGATTCCATATATACAACTTACGCTGGCTACAACAATAACGTCTCTTCTTCCTTCGATTAAAGATGTGGTTGCTTTTAGTCTAAGCCTGTCAATTTCTTCATTAATTGAAAAATCTTTTTCAATGTATAAATCGCTGGCAACAACATAAGCTTCGGGCTGGTAATAGTCATAATAACTTATAAAAAATTCACAGGAGTTATTAGGGAAAAATCCTTTAAATTCTGAATAAAGTTGTGCAGCGAGAGTTTTGTTGTGAGATATAATTAAAGTAGGTTTGTTTACTTCTTTTATAACATTTGAAATAGTAAAAGTTTTACCGCTTCCAGTTACCCCCAAAAGTGTTTGATGCTTTTCTCCTTTGTTTATACCTTCGATCAAAGCTTCAATTGCCTGGGGCTGGTCACCTGTCGGTTTATAATTTGAAACTAATTCAAATTTATTCATCTGAGCTGATCTAATAAAACATCGTGTGCGTGGAATGAATCTTTATTAAGATGTCCCCTTAGAATCACGGTTACTGCCTTTTCAATTCCTTGTGGAATTTTATCAGCTTGTACTAAAACAACTTCCCCGTTTATATCGGACACATAAAATATATTATTATTTATTCCTCTATCCTGAAGCATTTGAACTTTAATATCTTTTACAGCACTATTGTTTGTATCAAAACTAGAGAAGGAACCGAGTTTATCGTTACTTGTAAAATAAGTAAAATAAATTAGTGCGATAACGGCTATAATCAGAGCCGGTAGTATAAATTTTTGTAAAGTTTTCATTTATTACTCTAAAAATTTTTTATGAATAGTAAATTTAAGAAATATTATATTTAAGCAGCTATTTTTTTTCTTACTTACTTTATTATTCGCCTAAATTATAAATATATATTTAAGGAATATTAATGAAAAAAAATATATGGATAACTATTGCCGGTGTTTACGGATTTTTTGGTGTAGCATTGGGTGCATTTGGAGCTCATGTTTTAAAAGACAGCTTAGCACCCGAAATGGTGGAAATTTTTAAAACAGCAACATATTATAATTTAATACACTCCGTTGTAATTCTGCTTATCGGTTTATTAGGGAATGAGAAGTATTTTAAATCGGCACTATTTTTTTCAATAGGTGTTTTTTTGTTTTCGTTTTCTCTTTATTTATATGCATTAACTCAGAAAACTTTGTTTACCGTTTTTACTCCTTTCGGCGGTATCACTCTAATGATCGGCTGGGTTTTATTGATTTGGGAATCGATAAAAAAATTGAAAAAGTTGTGATAGTTATCAATGTTAATTTCTTGAGTTTTCTGACCAAATTATATATGTTTATCACTCATACCTTTAAAAAAACTTCCCTGTTAATTGCATTTTAATATTACTTTAAAAAATATTATATCCTTTTGTAGAACGAATTATAATCTTTTTTTTTAAAAACATAAATTATTCAAATAAAATTCTATCTTTCATATTAACAAATAATGATTTTAAAATTATCAATTGGATTTGTTAGTGGCAGCCATAAACAACTTTATTAAACAACACCCAAATTTATTTGCATCATTAAAATTAATATTCTCTCTTTATATTTTCTTTTTTAGCCTGAACTTGATGGGTGCATCTGTAAAACTATTTGGAGAAGATTTTGCCAACACACTTATTGCCAGTACGAGTAATCCGATTGTTGGTTTGTTCATAGGAATTCTCGCAACTTCCATCATACAAAGTTCGTCATCAACAACATCTATTGTAGTAGGAATGGTCGCCGGAGGAGCACTTACTATAGACGGTGCTATTCCAATAATAATGGGAGCTAACATTGGCACATCAATTACAAACACGATTGCCGCTCTTCCGCAGATAAACAGAAGCGTCGAATTTAAACGCGCATTTGCCGCTGCAACAGTGCATGACTTTTTCAATTTCCTTTCCGTCTTAATTATATATCCATTACAAGTAACAACAAACTTTCTAGGTACAATTTCACACGATTTAGAAACCGTATTTGCAGGAGTTGGCGGATTAAAATTTTTAAGTCCTGTAAAAGCCATAACAAAACCAGTAGTACATATTTTTACAAACAACTTAGGAGATTATCCGTGGCTTCTTTTAATTTTGGCTTTAGTTGTATTATTTATTTCCTTAAAATTCATGGTTGGTTCTCTTAAAACTATGGTGGTTGCAAAAGCTCAAAACTGGTTTGATAAATATCTTTTCAAAAACGCATTGCGTGCTTTTATTGTCGGAATCTTCTTAACAGTTCTTGTTCAAAGCAGTTCTATTACCACTTCGCTAATGGTACCGCTTGCCGGAGCCGGCATTTTAACATTGAAGAAAATCTTTCCATATACACTCGGTGCAAATATTGGAACAACCATAACAGCTATGCTTGCATCTCTTATTACAGGAAGCCAAGCAGCGGTTACAGTCGCATTTTCGCATTTGCTGTTTAATATAAGCGGAATCGTTATTTGGGCACCGCTGAGCAAAGTACCGATTTATTTAGCAGAAAAATTCGCGGAATTATCAACAAAAAATAAGATGATTCCTGTTGCATATATTTTAGTAATGTTTTTTGTAATTCCTATTTCCATAATATTTATATTTAATTGAGGTTAGCATGTTAAAAGAATTATTTTCCGTATTTAAAAGCGATTCCTTAATGCAGCGTGCTTATGAACGCTCTTATAAAATGCTTGATCTAACTCACACAATGTTTTTACAATCCAGAGAAGTACTTAGAGAAAAAGATCAAAAATTAGCAGACATTTCCATTAATGATGAGGACTTGGAAATCAATAAATACCAAAAAGAAGTTAGGAAGGACGTTTTTGAACATTTGCTTCTTGCCGGAACCGACGAGCTTGCATCCGGCTTAGTATTGGTAAGCATTGTTATTGATTTAGAACGAATTGGAGATTACACAAAAAATATTGTCGAAATTGCAACCGAGCATACTGCAATGCTTAAATTAGGAATGTATGATAAGGAATTAGTTGTTCTTGAAAATGATGTAATTGAATATTTTAGCCAAGCGTCAAATTGTTTTAAGAAAAGTGATGAAGTTCTTGGTAGAAAATTATTATCCGAATACAGCTCGGTTAGTAGAAAGTGCGACGAACTAATTATGTCACTTTTGCGTGGTGAAGACGGAACTATAAGTGTTTCTAGTGCGGTGGCACTGACACTTTATATTCGGTCTCTCAAAAGGATATATTCTCACTTGCGTAATATCGTAACTAGTGTTGTAAATCCTTTCCATCGAATTGGATTTAGACCTAAAAAGAAAAAATGATTTGTTTAATTATTATGCAATTTGATTTTTAAACAGCAAAATAAAAAACATCTTTTTTTTGAAAACAAAATGCAATTATTATTTGCAACGGAACGGCTTTATTAAGTATATTCGTTTTAACAGGAATTTTCACAACACTTGTTTCATTAATTTTTTGGAATAGATAATTTTTTCTTTACAAAATGATGCTTCTGTTATTACATACGGTATAATTTATTTTCTCCCTTTTGTCTTTAATATTTTATTGATCGTAATCGGCAATAAAACACTGATAAAGTTGTGATAGTTATAAATGTTAATTTCTTGAGTTTTCTGACTAAATTATATATGTTTGTCACTCATACTTTTACAAAAACTTCCCTATTAATCGCATTTTAATATCACTTTAAAGTATATTATAACTTTTAACAAAACTAATTATAATCTTACATTTTTTTGAAATGAGGACTATTATATATAATGAATGATAAGGAAAAAGATTTAAGTACAAATGAAATCGAAACTCGGGAATGGCTTTATTCGCTTGATTATGTTTTAGAACACGGCGGACACGAAAGAGTACGAGAACTTTTGCAGGAATTACAAATCCGTGCACAGAAAGCAGGGGTGACAATTCCTTTTTCGGCCAACACACCTTATATAAATACAATTTCAAGAAAAGACCAGCCCACATTTCCCGGTAACAGAGAAATTGAAAGACGTATAAAGAGCCTGATCCGCTGGAATGCAATGGCAATGGTAGTTAAAGCAAATAAATTAGAAAATGGGATAGGAGGGCATATTTCCACTTATGCTTCTGCAGCAACATTGTATGAAATAGGTTTTAATCATTTCTTTAAAGGTAAAGGTGAAGGATATGACGGTGACCAGATCTTTTTTCAGGGTCACGCTTCTCCCGGTATTTATGCCAGAGCATTTTTAGAGGGAAGAATCACAAAAAATCAATTAAAGAATTTTAGAAGAGATTTAAAAAAAGAAGGAGGGCTTACATCATATCCACATCCTTGGCTGATGCCTGACTTTTGGGAATTTCCTACTGTGTCTATGGGGCTCGGCCCGATTATGGCTATATATCAGGCAAGATTTAATCAATATTTAGAAGACCGCGGGCTGAAAGATAAAAACAACAGCAAAGTCTGGGCATTTATCGGTGATGGTGAGACCGATGAACCGGAATCATTGGGAGCAATTACTTTAGCTGCAAGAGAAAAATTAGATAATTTAATATTTGTTATAAACTGTAATCTTCAAAGACTTGACGGACCTGTTAGAGGAAACGGAAAAATTATACAGGAGCTAGAAGCTATATTTAGAGGTGCAGGCTGGAATGTAATTAAAGTAATCTGGGGAAGTGAATGGGATACACTTTTGGAAAAAGATGTTGACGGTAAATTAGTTCACAGAATGGGAGAAGTTGTTGACGGACAGTACCAAAAATATTCAGTGGAACACGGAAGTTATATAAGAGAACATTTTTTTGGTGCAGATGAAAAATTAAAAGCCTTGGTAGAAAACCTTACAGATGAACAATTAAATAAATTGAAACGAGGCGGGCATGATCCTGAAAAAGTTTTTGCTGCTTATCAAGCAGCTATAAATAATAAAGGGTGTCCGACTGTTATTTTAGCAAAAACAATTAAAGGTTACGGGTTAGGTGAAGCAGGAGAAGGCAAAAACATAACTCACCAACAGAAAAAATTAAACGAAGATGAACTAAAAGAATTTAGAACTCGTTTCGGCATTCCAATTTCAGATTCTGAAATATCGAGAGCACCATTTTTTAAACCTGATGATAACAGTCATGAAATTAAATATCTTAAAGAAAGAAGAAAAAATCTCGGTGGTTTTATACCTACACGAAAAATAGATATACGTCCTTTAAAAACTCCCACAGAAAATATTTTTGAAGAATTTTACAAAGGTACCGAAGGCAGAGAAGCATCTTCAACAATGGTTTTTGTAAGAATATTGGCAAAACTCCTTAAGGACAAAGAGATAGGTAAACTAATTGTTCCTATTGTTCCGGACGAAGCAAGAACATTCGGAATGGAAGCACTCTTCAGACAAGTAGGTATTTATTCACACGTTGGACAGCTATACGAGCCCGTTGACCGCGACAGTTTACTTTATTATAAGGAAGCAACAAACGGTCAAATATTAGAAGAGGGAATAACCGAGGCCGGATCAATGTCTTCGTTTATTGCGGCTGGAACTGCGTATTCAACTCACGGCATAAATATGATACCATTCTTTGTTTATTATTCAATGTTTGGTCTTCAGCGGGTAGGTGATCTTATATGGGCAGCAGGTGATGTCAGTTGTAAAGGATTTCTTATTGGCGGAACAGCTGGAAGAACTACGCTTGCAGGCGAAGGTTTACAGCACCAGGACGGAAATAGTCATTTGCTGGCTATGACAATTCCAAATCTTGTTGCTTACGATCCTGCGTTTGCATATGAAATAGCCGTTATTATTAGAGACGGTATTAGAAGAATGTATGTAGAACAAGAAAAAGTTTTTTATTACATAACCGTAATGAATGAAAACTACCCTATGCCTGCGATGCCCAAAGGAGTTAAGAAAGGTATTATAAAAGGTATGTATAAATTTAAGGCAAGTAGTAAAAAATCAAAACTAAAAGCTAATCTTTTTGGAAGCGGAACAATACTTAACGAAGTTATAAAAGCAGGAGAAATATTAGAGAAAAAATATAATATTGCTGCCGATATATGGAGTGTTACAAGCTATAAAGAATTAAGAAATGATGCACTTGATGTTGAGAGATATAATTTATTAAATCCCGATAAACAAAACAAAGTACCATTTATTAGTAAAATGCTTAATAGTGAAAAAGGTATTTTCGTTTCTGCTTCTGATTATGTGAAGGCAGTACCTGATTCCGTCGCAAAATGGTTTCCGAAAAAACTTTATACTTTGGGCACAGACGGTTTTGGCAGGAGCGAAACGAGAGAATGCTTACGCGACTTTTTTGAAGTGGATGCAAAACACATTGTACTTGCTGCACTTACTGCATTTTTAAATGAGAAGAAAATTGCAAAGGTACAATTAATAAAAGCAATTAAAGAATTAAAAATCGATCAGAAGAAAAATAATCCGATGAATTCTTAAAGGATATTTATCTTATTAAGTCACTTTACGCAAAATATTATCCGTTAGCTAACGGATGAATAGCCAAAACTTATCTGTCTCGGCTTAGCCGAGCCAAAACGGTAAGGTCGTGGCTATAAATCGTGAAATAATGCGTAACATAACTTATTAATTAAGGCAAAATATGAGTAAAGAATTTAAACTTCCCGAACTTGGCGAGAATATAGACTCTGCTGATGTTTTAAATGTATTAGTATCCGTAGGAGACAAAATAGAATTAGAACAATCAGTTATTGAAATTGAAACCGATAAAGCTACAATAGAAGTCCCGACAACAGTATCCGGTGTTGTAAAAGAATTATCCGTCAAACCTGGTGATAATGTTAAAGTAGGTCAGACAATTTTAATTGTTGAAGAAACAGGTAAACAAGAATCCGATTCCATAAAAAAAGAAATCAAACAAAGTAAATCAGTTGAAACAAAAATTAAAATTGAGAATAAAGTAAAAGTTGAAAAGCCCGATAAACCAACAAAAGTTAAAGAAGAAATTATTGATTATATGCTGCCTGAACTTGGTGAGAATATAGATTTTGCAGACATACTTTCCGTACTTGTAAAAAAGGGTGATAACGTTGTTGTAGATCAGTTATTGCTCGAAATAGAAACCGACAAAGCAACTATTGAAGTACCCTCCACGGTTAATGGAACAATTGAAAAAGTTTTAGTAAAAGAAGGTGATAAACCAAATGTTGGTGATGTTATCTTTAGAATTAAAACTTCAGATGTTGTTAAAGAACCCGGGCAAACAGATAATAAAAAAATTGAAGAAGAAACTGTAAAAAAAGAAGAAACTAAAATAGATCCCTCAAAAGGTGAAATAGAAGAAAGTAGAATCGGTGAATTTGATGATCATCAACCTCCTATAACTCGCGGGGCAGCCCCTGCTGCACCATCGGTAAGATTACTTGCAAGAGAATTAGGTGTGGAAATAAGAAAAGTACAAGGCACCGGACAGGCAAGTAGAATATCAATAGCTGATGTAAAAGCTTATGTGAAAAGTCTGAACGAAAACAGACCCGCTGCGATAGTTACAGGTATTCCTCAAAAAAAGTTGCCTGATTTCACAAAATACGGAGAAGTTGAAAATGTACCGATGTCAAAAATTCGTAAAGTAACGGCAGCACAACTTAGTTACGCATGGTCAACTATTCCGCACGTAACGCAGTTTGACAAAGCAGATATAACATTACTTGAAAAAGAGAGAAAAACTTTAAATCCAAAGGTCAAAGAAGCCGGCGGCAAATTAACGATTACTTCTATTCTCATTAAAGTATTAACGGAAGCATTAAAGAAATTTCCTACTTTTAATTCTAGTATTGATATGGAGAAACAGGAAATTATTTATAAAAAATATTATAACATCGGTATTGCAGTTGATACTGAAAACGGTTTGATGGTGCCAGTAATAAAAAATACGGACACCAAAAATTTAACTGAACTTTCTGTTGTAATGGGTCAGTTGGCAGAAAAAGCAAGAGAAAGAAAGATTTCCCTCGAAGAATTACAAGGCGGAAGTATAACAATTACTAATTTGGGTGGTATAGGCGGGACATCTTTTACACCGATAATAAATTCACCCGAAGTTGCTATACTGGGAGTTTCCCGCGGCAGACATGAACCTATTTACAAAGATGGAAAGTTTAATCCAAGATTAATGCTCCCTTTGTCACTTTCCTACGACCATAGAATAATTGACGGTGCCGACGCTGCAAGATTTTTAAGATGGGTTTGCGAAACTTTGGAAGACCCGATGAAAATTTTAATCGAATCAAATTAATGAATATTTAAAAAAATTATTTATGGATAAAGCAGAATTAGTCGTAATAGGTGCAGGTCCCGGGGGTTATGCGGCCGCTTTTTTAGCCGCCGATTTGGGAATAAAAGTAACTCTAATAGATAAAGAAAAAAATCCCGGTGGTGTTTGTCTTTATAGAGGCTGTATCCCGTCAAAAGCTTTACTTCACGTTGCAAAATTAATAAACGAAACAAAGGAAGCATCAAATTGGGGGATAGAATTTTCAGAACCTAAAATCGATCTTAAAAAGTTAAGAGATTGGAAAAGCTCAGTCGTTTCAAGTCTGACCGGGGGTTTGGGAGTGCTGTCAAAGCAAAGAAAAATAAATTTTGTCGAAGGTACGGCTTCATTTAAAGATTCAAATACTTTAACGGTTAAATTAATTTCCGGTAAAGAGGAAGAATTAAAATTTGATAATGCTATTATTGCTACGGGTTCAAGAATTGCTACAATCCCTTCGTTAGATATTAAAAGCAAAAGACTTCTTAATTCAACAACTGCTCTGGATTTACCCGCAATACCCAAAAGTCTTTTAATCGTCGGTGGTGGTTATATAGGATTGGAGATCGGCTCTGTCTATTACGCTTTGGGTAGTAAGGTTTCAGTTGTTGAGATGACGTCAGGTTTGCTTCCCGGTGCTGACAGAGATTTGGTCAGTTTCCTTTCAAAAAGGATAAAAGAAAATTTCAACGAAGTAATGCTGAACTCAAAAGTAGTTGAGATGAAAGAGATAAAGAACGGAATAAAGGTTACTATAGTTTATAAAGATAATAATAAAAAATCAATTACTTATGATTATGTATTAATGTCAATCGGTAGAAAACCGGTTACGGATGGGCTGGGGCTGGAAAACACAAATGTAAAAGTAAATGAAAAAGGCTGGATAGTAACAGACAATCAGCTTAGGACATTGGATAAAAATATTTTTGCAATCGGGGATATTATAGGTGAACCTATGCTTGCACACAAAGCCTCACACGAAGGAAGAGTTGCAGTTGAAGTAATTGCCGGGCACAAATCCGCATTTGAACCACTTGCAATTCCGGCAGTTGTTTTTACTGATCCCGAAATTGCATGGGCGGGATTAACTGAAAATCAGGCAAGAGAACAGAAGATAAATTATAAAGTTGCTAAATTCCCTTGGGCAGCATCCGGTAGAGCAACAACTATCGACAGGAAAGACGGCGTAACAAAATTAATTGTGGATCCGGAAACCGAGAGATTATTAGGCATTGGAATCTGCGGACCTGGTGCCGGAGAACTAATTGCAGAAGGTGTTCTTGCTATTGAAATGGGCGCCAACCTAACGGATTTAAAATTAACTATTCATCCTCACCCGACTTTATCCGAAACAATAATGGAGGCTGCCGAAGTATTCTTTGGACAAAGCACACATATTTACAAACCGAAAAGAAAGTAAATTTCATCCCATTTTTGGGAGATGTTTTATTTAAATGATGGTAATTGAACGACACATATTTTTAAACGATTAAATTATTTTGTTAATAAAAATATAAAGGAATATTTTATGGCAAAAGCAATTTGGAACGGTAAAATAATTGCTGAAAGTAATGAATATGAAATAGTTGAAAGAAATATTTACTTCCCTGCTCAATCAGTTAAGGAAGAATTTTTAAGAAGCAACGATATGCACACTGTTTGTCCGTGGAAGGGAACCGCAAATTATTATGACGTTGTGGTTGACGGACAAGTTAATAAAGATGCAGCCTGGTATTATGAAAGTCCATCCGATGCTGCGAGCAACATTAAAGGGCATATTGCGTTTTGGAAAGGTGTAAAAATTGAGGAATAAAAAAAACAATAGTCTATATTGATAATTATTTTTTAGTATAAATACATATCTTACTATATACTTAAACTAATTTTATACTATTCCTTTATTGTAGTGAGATATTCTTTTTTTAAACCAGCATTTATAATTATTACGGTTCTAATTTTATTCTCAGTTAAAATAATTGCTCAAAATAAAACTATATATGCTACAAACACTCCTAATCCACCGGTAATTGACGGAATACTTAATGACTCTGTTTGGAATCTTGCCAAACCAATTTCTGATTTCCTTCAGCAGGAACCAATCGCAGGGAAAACACCCTCTCAAAAAACCGAGGTTAGAATTTTATACGATGACGACAATATTTATGTCAGTTTTATGTGTTATGATACCGATCCTAAAAAAATTGTAGCGAGAGCATTAAAACTTGACGGTGCTTGGGGAGCTGATGACAACATCTCTTTAATATTTGATACCTTTAACGATAAAAGAAGCGGGTACTGGTTTGGGACTAACCCTTTGGGAATGAGAGATGATGCTCTGTTAAATGGATCTAGTGGCTTTACAGGTTTTAATGAAAAATGGCATGGAATATGGGATGTACGTTCGGCAATTGTTGACAGTGGATGGAGTACCGAACTGGTATTTCCATTTTCAACATTTAAATTTTACGATAAACCGGTGCAGGTGTGGGGGATTGAATTTACAAGAAGTATTGCAAGAAACGGCGAAACTATAAGATGGTCTGCTGTAAGCAAAGATATAGTATTTTATGATCTCTCAAAGCAAGGTAAATTACTTGGTATAAAAGAAATTAAAAGAGGAAATCCGGTCTATTTAAAACCGTTTATTACTTTAGGAACAGAAAAAAATGAAACTGAAAGCACAACTTTACACGAAGTCGGTTTGGATATAAAATATGGTTTAACCCAGTCACTTTCTTTAGATCTTACTTTTAATACTGATTTTGCACAGGTGGAATCGGATAGAGCAGTAATTAATTTATCACGTTTTCCTTTCTTCTTTCCAGAACAAAGAGAATTTTTCTTGGAAGGGGCAAATATTTTTAGTTTTGGCTTTGGTGGAAGGAATGATCTTTTTTACAGCAGAAGAATTGGAATAAGTGATGAAAACGAAATATCTATTATAGCAGGTGCAAAACTTGTAGGTAGAACAAACAAGATGGAACTCGGAATTTTAGATGTACAAACATCTGCCGAAAAAGGAGAGCCTTCTATAAATTATGGTGTAGCTCGTGTAAAGATTGATATTTTTGATCAATCTTATGTCGGTATTTTCTTTTCAAACAAATTATCGATTCATGGTTTTAACAGGTCTGTCGGCGCCGATGTACTTCTGCGTACAAATAAATTCTTAAATGACAAAAACCTAGCTTTCGGTTTACGTGTGGCAAAGACAGACGAAAAACACGGAGGTAAAAATTCTTGGGCGGCTCGTGTATTTTTGGATTATTCGAATGATTTAATCGATCAGTTTATGTCTTACGGATTTATACAGCAAAAATTTAATCCAGGCATTGGTTTCATTTCAAGAAATGCTATTCAAACGGTAAGCTATAATTTAAGAATTTCGCCAAGAGTAGACTTTGGAAGTATTAAAAAATTACAATTTGAGCCTATTGAAACAGACTTTCAGTTTGACAAAGACAACACACTTTTGGCTGCTGATATTTCTATTCAGCCATTCGGTTTTACCACCATTAAAGGTGATAGATTTTCTTTTCAGATTAACAGGACTTTTGATTTTGTAGAAGATGATTTTGAGCTTTTTGATAATAATTTTGTTAGAAAAGGTAAGTATTGGTTTACATCTTTTGAAACAAATCTAAACACAACAAGAACCCGTAATTTTTACGGAGGGTTAAGTGCTGAATTCGGAGATTTTTACAACGGTAAAATTAAAACCTATGAAGGCACACTCACCTGGAATGCTAACTCTCATCTTACACTATCCGGGGACTTTAGAAAAAACATTATTACACTCAATAATGTTGATTTTACAACAGACGAATACATTGCAAGAGTATTATATGACTTTTCCACTAAGGTTAATTCTTCTGTCTTTACACAGTGGAATAATGAATTAAATGAATTAAATATGAATTACCGCCTGAAATGGGAACCAAAAGTTGGAAGTAATTTTTATCTTGTTATCAATCATTTGTTATCAACAGAAAATAAATTGAAATCAAAAAACTTTACTATACTATTAAAATTTGTTTGGCTTATTATTATTTAATCTAATTTATGAAAATACTTGTTGGCTCAAAAAACTCTGTAAAAATAGAAGCCGTTATAGAAGCGTTTGAAAAATACTTCCATGAAGTTGAAGTGATCGGGTTTAGTATTGAGTCGAACGTACCAGCTCAACCGTTTAATGACGAAACTTTTTTCGGGGCAGAAAACAGAACATTAGAACTTAAAAAGATTAATGAACAACAAAATTTAAATGCCGATTATTTTACGGGTATTGAAGGCGGAATATCCAAATTGTTTAGCAGATGGTTTGCATACGGTGTTGTTTGTATAATGGATAAAACGGGTAGAAAGGGATTCGGAACTTCAGCTCATTTTGAATTACCCGAAAAAGTAATTAAAGAAATAAAAAACGGTAAAGAGTTGGGTGATGTGATGGACGAAATACAAAACGAACAGAACACAAAACAGAAAAAGGGAGCAATTGGTTATTTTACTAATGGAAAATTGACAAGAAAAGATCTGTATGTTCCGGGAAAAATTACTGCACTTATTCCTTTGTTACATAAAGAGTATTTTGAATAAAAAAGAGTATAAAAAATGAAAAAGTTTTTATTAATTTTAATGTTATTAATTGTATCTCAATTTATTTATCCTCAAAGCAGTATTCCTCAACCTACAAAAGCTTCTGAAAGATTTGAAGCGTTCAAACAAAGACAAATACTTCAAAAAAACTCACTGCTTAAAAATGTAGAATTAAAATCGGTCGGTCCTTCAATAATGAGTGGAAGAGTTGTAGATATTGATGTTTCACCTATTGATCCGACAAATTTTTATATTGCTTACGCTTCGGGAGGGTTATGGGTAACAAAGGATAACGGTATATCTTTTACTCCCCTTTTTGATAATGAAGCTTCAATGACAATTGGTGATATTGCAGTAGATTGGAATAACGGAGAAATTATTTGGGTAGGCACTGGAGAAAATAATTCGAGCCGTTCTTCCTATTCCGGTACGGGTATCTATAAAAGCAATGATAAAGGGAAAACCTGGCAGCACATAGGACTTGCAGAGACTCATCATACCGGAAGGATAATTATATCACAGGATGACCCCAGCACTGTTTGGGTCGCCGCTTTAGGTCATCTTTATTCACCTAATAAAGAAAGAGGTGTTTATAAAACTACAGACGGCGGTAAAACTTGGAAGCAAACTTTATTTATTGATGACAACACAGGGGCAATTGATTTAGCCATAGATCCAAACAACACAAAAATTTTATACGCTTCAATGTGGCATAGAACAAGGAGCGCGTGGAATTTTGTTGAATCGGGGAGAACTTCAGGTATTTTTAAAAGTAAAGACGGTGGAGAAACTTGGAAATTAATTACAACAATGCTAAGCGGTTTTCCTACAGGTGAGGGTATTGGCAGAATTGGATTAGCTATTTATAAAAATAATCCTCAAATAATTTATGCATCTGTTGATAATCAAACACACAGGATAAAAAAGATTGAAAAAGAAAAACCAGCTGTAACAAAAGAATTGTTGAAAAATATTTCTGTAAAAGATTTCTTAATCTTAAATAAAGATGATTTAAATGATTTCTTAGATGCCAACGGTTTTCCAAAAAAATACAGTGCAGCAAAAATTTTCAATATGGTTCGAAAAGGTACAATAAAACCTAATGCATTGGTTGTTTATCTTTCTGATGCTAACCAGAATTTATTTGATGCACCAATTATCGGTGCAGAAGTTTACCGCTCGGATGATGGAGGAAAAACATGGAAAAAAACAAACAAAGATTTTATAGACAATATGTTTTACACATACGGTTATTATTTTGGCGAGATAAGAGTGAATTCTAATGATGATAAAAGCATTTATATTTTGGGAGTGCCCGTGCTGCATTCGGTGGACGGAGGTAAAACATTTAAATCAATTGATGGTGAAAACGTGCACGGAGATTATCACGCATTGTGGATAAATCCAAACAAAGACGGTCATTTAATTATTGGGAACGACGGCGGCATTAACATTACTTATGATAATGGAAAACATTGGTTTAAAGCCAACACACCTGCAGTAGGACAATTTTACACGATTGCTGTAGATAATGAAAAACCTTATAACGTATACGGGGGGCTACAGGATAACGGTGTCTGGTACGGACCAAGTACTTACACCCCGAACAACAAATGGTATTCATCAGGACAATACCCGTATAAATTTATTCTCGGCGGTGATGGAATGCAGGTAAATGTGGATACTACCAATAATAAAACTGTTTATACCGGTTTTCAATTCGGTAATTATTTCAGGATAAATAAAATTACAAGAAAAAATGTACCGATAAAACCAATGCCGGAACTTGGTGAAAAAACACTAAGATTTAACTGGCAGTCGCCTATTCATCTGTCTAATCACAATGCAGATATTTTTTACATCGGATCAAACAAACTTCACAGATCACTTAACAAAGGGGATGATTACAAAACTATTTCATTCGATTTAACTAAAGGTTGGAAAGAAGGTGATGTTCCCTACGGAACTTTAACAACTATTGATGAATCAACACTTCAGTTTGGATTGCTCTACACAGGAAGTGACGACGGGCTTGTTTATGTAAGCAAAGACGGGGGAGCTAAATGGGAAAATATATCAAAAGGGCTTCCGGTACATTTATGGGTAAGTAGAGTTACCGCCTCTTCTCACAAGTTATCTAGAATTTATGTTTCACTTAACGGATATAGATTAGATGATTTCAATTCGTATATTTTTTCATCTGATGATTACGGAGTAACATGGAATAAAATAGGAACAAATCTACCTGCCGAACCAATTAACGTTGTTAAAGAAGATCCCTATAATAAGAACATTCTTTATGTCGGTACAGACCATGGTTTATATGTTTCATTAGACAGAGGAAAAATCTTCATGGCTCTTTTTAACGGTATGCCTGCTGTTCCAGTACACGATTTGGCAATTCAAAAAAGAGATAAAGATTTGGTAGTTGGCACTCACGGGAGGTCTATTTACATTGTCGATATTGAGCACATAGAGGAGTTAAACGAAAGTGTTTTAAGTTCAACAATTCATTTATTTCCTGTAAAAAATAAAAAATTCAGCGAAAGGTGGGGTAACAAATATTATGCTTGGGGAAATGCAATTGAACCCTCAGTGCAATTGACATTTTTTTCAAAAAAGAATGTTATTGCAGAGATAACTATAAAAACAAATAAAGGTTTGGAATTAGCAAATATTAAAGACACTTGTGAAATAGGATTAAACTTTGTCAGCTATGATTTGTCAATCGACAAAGAAAATGTTGAGGAATACAAAGAAGCTGTTAACAGTAAGAAGAAAAAAGTTGAATTCAAAAAAACAGATAACGGAAAAACATATCTGCACCCCGGAAGCTATATAATAGAAATAAATATAGATGGTGTAATTTCGTCACAAAATTTTAAAATAAGAAAACCGAGAAAGAGAAAAACAAGATAAAAAATATAGAGCGATTCGCCTGAATCGCTCAAAAAGGTAAACCATAAAGAAATAAATCTCAAGTAACTAAGGACAAGCAATGTTCAATCCACAAAATTATTTTTCACTTTTTACGTATGCTCTCATTCCCCCCTCTACATTAGTTACTTTGTAACCTTTTTTAAAAAGAATACCCGATGCAATACCTGATCTTTGTCCTGATCTACAAATTACTGTAATTTCTTTGTCTTTATACTTTTCCAATTCAGATATTCTTTCCTCTAAAACCTGAACGGGAATATTGATAACACCCTCAATATGGCCAAGCGGACCTTCCAGTTCCTGCAGTGTTCTTACATCAAGAATTATCATATCAGGATTTTCTTTCATTTCTTTTTTTAGTTGTTCAACCGTTATAGATTTGTAAGTTGAATCCTTAGTTGAACATCCGTAAATCCCTATTGAAAAAATAAACAGTATCAAAAAGAGGAGATTAATTTTTTTCATATTATTTATCCTTTTATTTGTTATTAAATAATTTAATATTTCATTCATCTGTCAGGTTAAGTAGATCCATAAGTTTATCATGTGACTCCTTAGGTAATTCCAAATTATATTTTTTGTAGAAATCAATTGTTTTTTCAATCGACGTAAAGTAATTTTGGCAATCAGGGCAAGAATTTAAATGTTCTTTTATTGCAAGACATCTCGGGGAATCTAAATCTTCACCTAAGCTTTTACAAATGTGATCCGTTACTTCTTTACAGGTAACTTTTTGTGGGTTCATTTTTTAAATGCCTCATTAATTTCATTTCTTAAAAAAGCTCTTGCTCTGTGCAACCTTGATTTTACAGCAGGGACAGAAAGATTTGTAATCTTTCCTGTTTCCTCTGTTGAATATCCGTTAACATCTCTTAAAATAAAAACTATCCTGTAATAAGGCGCTAATTTACTTATGGCTTTATCTAATATATCTTTCAATTCATTATTTTCAATGACATTTGAAGGTATTGCCGACCAGTCATTTGATATATTGTGTTCAGCAGCTATTTCTTCGTCATCAAAAGATAGAAATTGATTCTTCTTCTTTCTGTAAGCCATCAGACAGTGGTTAGTTACTATCCGATACAGCCAGGTTGTTAATTTGGAATTTCCGTCAAATTGATGCAGTGACTTTACCATACTAAGAAAAGTTTCCTGCATTATATTTTCAGCCTGTTCAGGATTTCTGCAAATTTTAAAGGCAAAATTATAAATCGTTTTTTCTTGTTCTTTTACTAATTTTGCTAAAGCAGATTTATCGCCGTTTTTGGCTCTCTCTATTAATTCCTTCTCGTTCATCTGATGCTAATTTATAAAATAAGATTCAAAAGATAATCATAAAATCTCAAAATTTATATTTCAAGACTTTTCCACAAATACCAACTTGCTATTGTGGGATAAGGTTCCCACCCGTTTTTATTTGCAATTTGTTTTATTTTATTTTCATTCGGTGTTTTTCTTAACCCGTATAGATTTTTAATTGCATTTTTTAGTCCAAGGTCGTTAACGGGTAAAACATTTAATCTTCCTAACGTAAAAATTAAAAACATATGTACAGTCCAATTTCCTATGCCTTTAACTTTAGTTAAATAGGAGATAATTTCTTCATTTGATTTATTATTAATATTTTTAAATGATATTTCTTTATAAATAATTTTTTGAGAAAGATCCTTTACATATTTAACTTTTGCCCATGAAAGACCTAGATTTCTTAATGTCAGGTCTTCAGTTGATAATATTTTATGCGTTGAAGGTTTACCTTTAAAAAACAAGAAGAATTTTTTATTTATCGAAGCAGCTGCTTTTACAGAAAGTTGTTGACCTACAATGGCTTTTAAAAGAGAATAATAATAATTTTTATGAGGGTTTAATTCAAATGTTCCTGCACTATCAATAATTCTTGCAATTTTAACATCATTATTGTAAATATGTTTTATACCTTTAACTGTTTGATTAGAATTCATTATTCCATAAATTTTGTAAGATAATTTTAAATATAAGCTAATCATATGTTTAGCACTAAAAAACAAGCCGACATTTACTCAAATAAACTTTTTGCTAATGTAGATAAGAAAAAAGTAAAATTTAAGTTTTCTTTGGATAAACTCCTTACATACAAAGAAGGGGATATTGTTTTTAAAAAAGGAGATAAAACCAATTACATTTATCTGATAATGGAGGGGGAGGTAAAAATAAAAATACCTGATCCACCTTTTGCACCAAAAATAAAATTTAAATATAAGAATGATTTTTTTGGCGAAAAAGAACTGCTCGAAAAAAGTGAAAGAAAATCTTCCTGTGTTGCCGAAAAAAATTGTCAGTTGTATCCAATTACTTACCATGAACTTCAAAAATTGATTTTAGAAAGTACTGTTTTAAAAGATAATCTTGAAATGGTAACTATTTCTACAGTAGGTAAAACTCTAAAAGAAATAACAAAAGAAAGTATAAGCGATAAAAAAACAGAAGAAAAAATTGATTACCAAAAAGCAATAAAAATACACCCTGAAGTACCAATTACAAGTTCTTTGACTGATAATATAAAAGAAGGGGACATTACTCTTGAGAACATATTTAATACCGATGAGAAGGAAACAAAAAAAGATATTTTTATAGATGAAACAGATAATACAAAACAGAACACATTGCCTGATATAAATATTACTGAAGAGCTTCGGACAAAAAACGATATAGTTGAGCCATTAAGTGAAAAAACAATTGAAGAACATAAAACTACAGAAAAAGAAAAGCCCGCCATTAATACGAGTGAGACAAATGAAGAATTACCGTCTCAAGGTATTATAGAAGAGATAGTACCGGAAGGTGAAAAAATAAGCGATGAAAAATATATTCAAATAATTGATGCGGGACTTTCATTATTAAAAATAACAAATGTTGATGAGCTAACTCACGAGATAGTTAAACAAGCCACAGAATTAATAAATGCCGACAGAAGCATTATCTTCATTATTAACGAAGATGATAAAATGTTAGAGGCTAAAATTAACTCTGGTGATAATGAAACGACGGATTTAAAAATTCCTTTAAATGATAGCATTATAGGTCTTTGTGCCTTGAGAAATAAAATTGTTATTATTGATGATGTATCAAAAGATGATAGATTTAATCCAATTTATGATGAGGTCTTTAATTATAAAACAAAAAATTTATTGGTTGTGCCAATAGCTGATAAAGATGAGAATGTAGTAGCTGTATTAGAACTTATTAATAGCAACGATGAAACATTTACAGAAATAGATGTAAATGTATTACAAATATTTATTAAAAGTATTCTATTCGCATTATCAAATTGCACAAAAATTAAAAATCTAATAACTGAAACAAATGAGGGTGCACTTACAAATGTATCAAAATATATTTATAGAGATATAAAAAATCCACTGTTGACTATTAAGCACTATGCTAATATTTTAATAAAAGATAAACTTCCCGAAGAGATTAAACAAGTTCTTCAATTAATAATTAAGCAAACTGATTTTGTCGATTCGTTGAATGATAATTTATCCACTTTTTCTGAATACAAAGTAAACTTATCATTAGAGGAAGTTTCCTTTAAGGAAGCCCTAAATGATATTTTAGGTCTGCTTGCTGAATATGCCGAATCAAGAAATATTGTGCTTTATAAGAAAATAGATGTGGAAACAAAAGTTAATTTGGACTCTAAACAGTTTACAATTGCTTGTTATCAGATTATAAAAAATGCCTGCGATGCTCAAACAATTAAAGGTTCTGTTTATATTACCGCAACCTTAGTTGACGAGACAGTTAATATTGAATTTAAAGATTCAGGCGAAGGTGTGCCGGTTGATTCCCAAGAAGAAATATTTAAGAAATTTACTTCTTATAAAACAGAAGAGCATCTCGGTATTGGATTAAATATTGTAGATAAAATTGTGAAAGCTCACGATGGAAATCTTATAGTTTCAAATTCATCGGACGGCGGAGCTATTTTTACAATTTCCTTGCCTGTTGTAAATGAGTAATTCTATCTAACTTCTTTTCAAAAAATGTCTTATAATTTAATAACTATTCTCGGACCTACCGCAGTTGGCAAAACAAATTTAGGTGTAAATCTTGCATATAAATTTAAAGGGGAAATTATATCTGCAGATTCAAGGCAGGTTTATAAAGGGATGGATATCGGTACAGGGAAAGATTTAACAGAGTACCGGATAAATAAAACTAATATTAAATATCATTTAATTGATGTAATTAATCCGAAAGATGAATTTAATCTATTTGAATTTATAAAATATTTCAATACAGCTTTTTCTAAAATAAGAAAGAGAAGCAATACACCAATAATGGTTGGGGGTACAGGACTTTATTTAAATTCAATATTACAAAATTATAAATTAAACAAAGCGGATTTCAATGACAGTTACATTCAACAATTAAAAAAAATGTCTACTGAAAAATTAGCATTAATATTAAAAAAATTAAACCTTAAACTTCATAACACTACAGACCTTCTTAACAGGGAAAGAATAATAAAAGCGATAGCTGTTGAAAAATCAAAATTAAAAGATGATTTAATAACTTCAAATATTAATTCTTACAACATCGGAATATTTTTAAGTATGGATAAGATAAAAGAAAAGATTAAAATCCGCTTGAAACACAGATTGGAAAACGGAATGATAGAAGAAGTGAAAAGTTTATTGGATTCGGGTATAAGTTATGAACGAATAAAGCTTTTCGGTTTGGAATATAAATTTATCGCTATGTATTTGAAAGACAAATTAAATTATAATGATATGTATCAAAAATTAAATAGCGCGATAAACAATTTTGCAAAAAAGCAAATGACCTGGTTTAGAAAAATGGAAAAGGAAGGCTGTGTTATAAACTGGATAGAAGGTAGTGATTACACAAAAGCCCAAGAGTTGATAAAGAGGAATTATTTTAATGAATAATCTTCCTTTAAAGATTCAAAAATATTTAAATAAATATTCAATCCCTGGATGGTCTGTTGAAATAAACACAAATAATAAATTTAATAATATTGTTGTTATTCCCGCTATTTACGAATACGAAAACATTAAACGTTTACTTACATTATTATTGAGTATAAACACTAAATATTTATCATCTACACTTTTTTTGTTTGTGATAAACAATAAAAAAATGACAACTGATAATATAAAGGAAGAAAACAAACATAGTTTAGAACTACTTGAAAAAATTGTTTATAAAAATAAAGGTAGAAATGATACACTTGTTTCATTCCTTATAGATTCAATTATCAATATTGGTTTTATTGATGCATCAACTGAAGGAAAAGAGTTACCAAATAAAACTGCAGGCGTGGGATTAGCGAGAAAAATAGGGATGGATTATAGTTTGAATCTATTTGATTTTAGAAGCACTTCAAAAAAAATTCTCATTTGTCTTGATGCTGATTGTAGCGTTAGTAAAAATTATTTAACTGAGATTGTCGAATCATTTAACAAAAAGAATATTAACACAGCTGTAATAAGATATGAGCACAATATCAATAAAAATGATGATGAAACAAAAGCAATAATCTGTTATGAAATATTTCTTAGGCATTACCATCTTGGACTTTTATATGCCAATTCAACTTATGCTTTCCCGGCAATAGGCTCTGCAATGGCTTGTGATGTTGAAAGCTATATACTTGTTGAAGGAATGAATAAAAGAAAAGCCGCAGAAGACTTTTATTTTTTAGAAAAACTTGCAAAAAGTTATAAGATATATGAAATCAATAATGCTGTTGTTTATCCGTCGGAAAGAAAATCATGGAGAGTCCCTTTCGGTACGGGTCAAAGAGTGGGACGCTTTTTGTCGAATGAAAAAAATGAGTATGTTTTATTTGATCCATTAAGCTTTGATATTCTTAAAAAATGGTTGTTCCTATTTTTAAATGATAAAGAAAACAACGTAGAAAATATTATTAGTCAAGCAAAAAATATCTCTCCTCATCTTTATTATTATTTAAATGCACAGAAATTCATAAATATTATGAATGGAATAATTAAGAACTCTAAATCAGAGAGACAGCTTTACAATCAAAAACTTAAATGGTTTGACGGATTTAAAACATTAAAACTAATTCATTACTTAAGAGATGCTGCTTACCCCGAAATAAATATGTTTGATGCACTTGATGAATTATTCAAAATACTTAATATTAATTTTAAAAGTAAAAGAAAGAAAGGAACAATTCCATCGATTGATATTCAAAAAAAATATTTAATTGAAATGAGAAATTATATCTACAGATAACTGTTTAATTATGATTATCAAAACGGTACAGGACGAAATACAAAATTATCTTAAAGATGCTTCTAATTTTAAAGGTAATTGTAATGCTGTTTATTTTCCCGAAACAGAATCAGATATTATTTCAATATTAAAAGAAGCAAACAAGAATAAAACAATAGTAACTATTACTGGAAACAGAACCGGTCTTACCGGGGCCGGTGTTCCAAATGGCGGTATTGTTATTTCAACAGAGAAATTGAACAAAATAATCGCAATAAATAAAAAAGAAAAGTTTGTTCAATTAGAACCGGGGGTTATTCTTTCCGATCTTCAAAATGAGTTAAAAAAACATCAATTGTTTTATCCACCTGATCCTACTGAAACCTCTTGCTTTTTGGGGGGAACAGTTGCAACAAATGCATCGGGAGCAAGAACATTTAAATACGGACCGACGCGGGATTACGTTATAGGTTTAATAATTTTATTAGCAGACGGTGACAAACTGTATCTTGAGAGAGGTAAAAATCAAGCAAAAGGAAACCAACTAATTTTATTATCTGAAGAAGGTGAAAAAATTAAACTTAATTTGCCCGAGATAAACCTGCCAAATACAAAAAACGCTTCAGGTTATTATTGCAAAGAAAACATGGATGCAATTGATCTTTTTATAGGTTCGGAAGGTACATTAGGTGTTATTACAAATATTAAACTTAAAGTTTTACCAATATCAAAAAGTAAAATATCATCAGTAGTATTTTTTAAAAATGAATTAGACGGTTTAATTTTTATAAAGCAGGCAAGAGATCAATCTGTCTTGAGTAAAATAGAACACAGAGATGATATAATAAATGCTCTTGCTTTAGAGTATTTTGATAAAGGCTCTTTAGAATTTTTACGAAATGATTTTGTAAATATTCCTACTAATTCCCAATGTTCTGTTTGGTTTGAGCAGGAAATAAATAATGAAAACGAAAATATTTTATTAAACAAATGGGTGGTATTAATTAAATTATGTAAAGGAAACGAGAGAAATTGCTGGTTTGCCTTTAATGAAAAAGAAGAACAGAGAATTAGAGATTTTCGGCATTCAATTTCTGAAAAGATAAACGAATACATGGCAGGTAAGAATTTTAGAAAATTAGGTACCGATGTTGCTGTTCCGCATAATTGCTTTGAAGAACTTTATAATTACGCCAAAAATATCACGGAAGAAGAAAAAATAAAATATGTTAATTATGGACATTTCGGTGACTCACATATGCACTTTAATTTTTTACCTGAGAATGAAAAACAATACGAAGAAGCAAAAGAGCTTTATTATTTGATTAGTAAAAAAGCGATATCTTTAAACGGAACTGTATCGGCAGAACACGGAATAGGAAAATCTAAAACTCATTTACTGGTGGAAATGTTAGGAGAAAAAACTATTAGCAAAATGTTTGCAATAAAGAAAGCACTCGATCCTAATTTAATTTTGGGAAGAGGTAATCTTTTTAATTAACCTTTAATTTATAAGTAGTTTTATCTTTTGAGTCTTCCAAAGCAATGCCGATATCTTTCAGTTCATCTCTAATTTTATCTGCAAGTGCGTAATTCTTTTCCATTTTTGCGTTCTGCCTGAGTTTAATTAAAAGTTCTATCAATTCTTTTTCTTTTGTTGCCATATCACCCTCTTCTTTTTGTGTAAAGTCCATAATACCCAAAACACCCTCTGCGGTAGTTTGCAAAAAGTTTTTTATTTCAGAATAAAACTCACTATTAATATTAGTGTTTTCACCGATGATTTTATTTGCATCTTTAACAAAGTCAAAAATCACAGCTACGGCTTGAGGTGTATTAAAATCATCGTTCATTGCTGTTTGGAAGTCCGTTTTATACTTGTTAAAATCAAGTTTAGGCATAATTCCATCCCTTGTTTCCGAAGAAAATTCATCATCAATTTTTTTCTGCAGATTTGTAAGTTTCTCTAACCCTTTTTGAGATGCAGTAAGAAGCTCTTCGTTAAAATTCAAAGGTCCGGAGTAATGAGCCTGTGCAAAGAAGAGTCTAATTGTCTCCGCTGAATATATTTTAAGAATATCCCTTGCAGTAAAAAAGTTACCTAAAGATTTTGACATTTTTTGATTGTTGATAATCAAAAATCCGAAGTGAAGCCAGTAATTTACAAAGTGTTCACCATTAGCCACTTCGCTTTGAGCAATTTCATTTTCGTGGTGCGGGAAGATAAGGTCATTGCCACCGGCGTGAATATCAAAATTGTTTCCTAAATGTGCACAGCTCATTGCAGAACATTCAACGTGCCAGCCGGGTCTTCCGTTACCCCAGGGACTTTCCCAATACGGTTCGCCTTCTTTCGCTTTTTTCCAAAGTGAAAAATCAAGTGGGTTTTTCTTATCTTTGTTTATTTCTATTCTTGCACCGGATATTAAATCTTCAATATTTTTTCCGCTGAGTTTTCCGTATTCTTTAAATTTAGAGACATCGTAAAAAACATTGCCGTCTACATTGTAAGCAAAACTTTTTTCTTCAAGTTCTTTTATAAGATTTATGATGCTGTTCATATGCTCGGTAGGGCGTGGAAAAACATCTGCTTCTTTTATTTTTAGTTTTTTTGAATCTTCTAAGAAATAACCTGCATATTCGTCGGCAATTTCTTTGAACGGTTTGTTCTGTTCAATTGATTTGCGGATTATTTTATCGTCTATATCGGTAATGTTCATTACATATTTTACTTTGTATCCTGAGTATTCCAAATATCGTCTTATTATATCAGCCATAATGAATGAACGTGAATTGCCGATGTGGAAAAAATCGTAAACAGTAGGTCCGCAAACGTACATATTAACATTTGGTGGATTTATAGGCTTGAATTCTTCTTTCTTTTTCGAGAGTGTATTGTAAATTTTAATCATAGTGTCTTTTAAGAATAATAATATTTCATTGCCAAAGATAAATTAGTCTGTTTTAAAAAGGTAGTTCTTAACAGAAAGTTTAAGTCTTTTACAATTTAGAGATTAAAGTTTTCATATCTTCGGGCAGTTCGGAATCAAACATTACAAATTCATTTTTTTTAGGATGAATAAAGCCCAGTGTCTTTGCATGCAATGCCTGGCGCGGCATTATTTTTAGCAGGTTATGTAATCTGTTTTTTATCTTCGGTAAAGAAGATCCGCAAACAAGTTCTCTACCGCCGTATGTAGGATCACCAAAAACCGGGTGATTAATATATGATAAATGCACACGAATCTGGTGTGTTCTTCCTGTTTTTAAATTAAGTTTTACAAGAGATGTAAAATCATATTCTGTGATTACATCATATAATGTTGTAGCAGTTTTCCCTTCCGTTTGGCTGTGTGTAAATTTTTTTCTGTCTTTTTTGCTTCGTGCAATGTTCTGATTAATTTCTCCTTTTCTCTCTTTAAATATTCCCCAAGCAACAGCCCAATACTCTCTTTCGGTTGTGTGTTTTGAAAACTGTTCGGCTAATTTTGCGTGAGTCCAATCATCTTTAGCAACAACCAAAAGTCCGCTTGTTTCTTTGTCAATTCTGTGCACAATACCGGGACGAAATTCTTCATTTATATTGCTTAATTTGTTTGAGTGATAAAGCAGTGCATTAACAAGAGTTCCCGTGTAATTTGCATAAGCCGGGTGTGTAACCATTCCGGCAGGTTTGTTGATTATTAAGAAATATTCGTCTTCATAAACAATATTTAAAGGTATGTCTTCAGGCTCGACTTTTTCGGGACGAGGAGTAATTGGGTGAGTTGCAATTATTACATCATTAGGTTGAACCAAATAACTTGCTTTTACAAATTTGCCGTTAACCGTTACGTTTTTAGATTCAATTAGTTTCTGGACTTTTGATCTTGTGGTGTTCTCAACAGAATTTGTAAGAAAAACATCAAGTCTTTCTTTTTGCTTTCCTTCGGGTATTAAAAACTCATATTTTTTTTCTGAGATTATTTCAGACATTCAAAATATTAATTTGTAGTTTTTGTATCGTTCGATTCACTCTCTAAAGATATTTGAGGTGTATTCTCATCAATAATTTTATCTTGTTTTTTCTCTTGTGTTCTGGAATGAAATATAAGGAGTATTAAAACTCCAATAGTTACTGAGGCATCGGCAACATTAAATATAGGCCATCTATCAAATGTTTTTCCAAATAATGCGAAATGAAAAAAATCGACATCTAAAAAATCAACCACCTTGCCGTAAAACAGTGGTGCATACCCGTAAAAAACACCGTAGAATATTCTGTCTATTAAATTACCGATCGCCCCGCCCAAAATTAGGGCAAGTGAAAAACGCAGAGTAAATCTTTCGTTCTTCACTATGAACAAGTAAAAAACTATTCCGCTGCTTGCTAACAGAGAAAAAATTGTAATCCATAATTTAAAGCTTATACCGGGGTTTAAACCGAATGCCATACCTGGATTTTCTATAAAAGTGATGCGAAAAAAATCTCCAAGTATTCTAATCCTTTCACCTTCGAACATACCAATATGATGAAAATTAATAAATGGAATTGAAAAACCTTTTACGGCTAATTTTGATAGCTGGTCTATAAGCATGACAAAAAATGAAACAAATAATACTCTCACAGTAACCCTTACTATTTTAAATTTATTTTGTAAATCTACGAAAAAGATAAAAAAATATTTGAGTTTATTTTAATATTGAAAAAATAAAAAAAATTACAGACCTAAGAGCAATAAAACCGATCCTAAGATTAAACCAATTAATGCATTGAATATTTTTATACTAATAGAATCTTTTACAGAAAAGGAAAGCATTGGTAACATACCGTGTCCGTCTTGCACAATAGAACTGCTTAGTAAAATAGAAAATGGAATTAAACCCTGTGCAAACAGGGAAACAAAAATTAGATGGGGACCTGAATCGGGAATTATGCCAATAAGAACACTCAACAATAACACAACCCAAATGTACTGGCTGGTTAAAGATTCAAGATTTAAATAATTTGTACTAAATTCGATTAATAAAAGTGCACCAAATGTCCACAAGAAAATTTTCCAAACATGTTCTTTAACTATATGATTCCAGATATGATCTTTAATATAATGCTTGTAGCTTTTTTCGTCATTATGAATCTGGACTGCCTCGCAATCCATACAATTTTGTATGTTTAATTTATTGACAATAGAATCTATAATTTTTCCCGAAAAAACTCCAATTATAAAAAGTACAATAAAAAGAATGATAGCAATTTTAGGAAACATTGCCAGCATTACAAAAGCTTCGTCGCCGGATGTTGCAATCATCAATCCCGCAAGAGCACCAAAACTTATAATACCGTGCATGTATAAGCTTACACCGGCATAAGATCCGAGACATCCTGGCAATGTTCCGAGGAAGGAACCTAATAAATATTGCTTCCATTTTTGTGTAGTGTGTAAAATTAAAGCAAGCTTGCCTTCCGCACGAACATTGATAAAATCAACGGTAATCATCATTACTGCAACAAGGAAAGTAATTTGAATGCTTTCCCATAGAGAAGTTAGTAACATGTCTTTCTTAAAAGATTTGAAAAAATCCTTATGTTAATTAAGATCAACTCTTATTTCTTTTCTTGTTTTTGTTTTATAGATACGCAAACCTGGCTGTGGGGAACCGCTTCAAGGCGTGCTTTTGGAACTAACGGGCATGATTCGCATAAATATTTTGGTTCTTCAATACATTCAATACAAATACCGTATGTTCTGGCATCAATTCTTTTTAGTGCGGCTTCTAAGTATCCTAAAAACTTAGTTTCTCTTTGAGCATATAAAAATGTTTTTTCCCTTTCCATAGCATCTGTACCCTGCTCTGCCATATGTAGTGAATAAGGGGAATTTTCATTTATATATTCACCGGTGGAAGTATCCATCATCTGTTCTTTTAAATTTTGAAGCTGTATAATAATTTCATCTCTTTTCTCAATGATTATCTTTTTGAAATGCCCTAAGTCTTTCTTGCCGTATCCCTTTATCTTTTTGATTGCTACGGCACGTGCAGCGGCTTTTGCGTCTACGTCTTCGTAATAAACTTCTTGTTTTTTTATTGCAGCTTTTCTTGTTTTTTTAACAGCAGTCTTTTTTACTTTAATTATTATTGTTTTCTTTATACTATTTTTTTTTGTTACAGGTTTTCTAATAGTTTTTTTAGCTTTTGTTAGGGGTTTCTTTTTAGAAGTAGTTTTTTTCTTTATCATAATAGATGTTTTCTTTTCGCTTTTTTTCTTAGATGTTGATTTAACAGTAGTTTTTTTCAATTTATTTTTTGTTTTTGCAGAAGTCTTTTTCCCTGCTTTCTTTTTAGCCATTTTAAAACCTCCTCAAATTAAGAATTATCTTTATCTATGCTGATTGAACAATTAATATTATTTATCTGCCAATCAGTTTTAGCAGAACCATTAAGATTTTCTACATTTTTTATTTCATCAGCCAGAGTTTCATTAGAAACATATTTTTCAAACATATTAATAGCATTAATTAGTTCGGTGTTGCCTGTAAATTTAATCTTTATTCTATCTGTTACTTCAAAACCTGAATCTTTTCTCATATTCTGAATCCTGTTAACAAACTCTCTTGCAAGACCTTCTGCAATTAATTCATCTGAAAGCTCAGAATCAATAGCAACGGTGACGCCTTCTGTACTTTCTACAACCCAGCCTTCAATTTCAGAGCCCATAATTTCAACGTCATCAGAAGTAATATTTAGCAATTCACCGTCAATGTTTACTTCAATATTATGATTTGCTTCCAAAGTATCAATGTTTTTTCTAGTTAAATTTCTTATTGATTCGGCAACTCTTTTAACATTCTTACCGAATTTTGGTCCTATAGATTTAAAATTTGGTTTAGCAGTTTTATTTACTATTCCGGAATCATCATCCAACAATACAAGTTCTTTTATATTTACTTCTTCTAAAATAACATTCTGCATTTGCTTTACGGCATTTTGTTTTGATTTATCAACAACAACCATAATCTTTTCTAGTGGTTGGCGTACTTTTAAATTTGCTTTTGCTCTCATTGAACGGGTAAGATAAACTACTTTTTGAGCAATCTCCATCTTATTTTCCAGTTCATTGTTTTTATAAACAGGTTTTGGGATGGGTGCTAAATGTATAGATTCATATTTTTCTTTTTTTGTAACTGAATTAAGATTTAGATAGATCTCTTCCGTAATAAATGGAATAAACGGAGCAGCAAGTTTTGAAATTGTAATCAGACATTCATATAGAGTTTGGTATGCGGATAATTTATTCTCATTCATTTCCGATTTCCAAAATCTTCTCCTGCAACGACGGATATACCAATTTGAGAGCTGATCAATTGTAAACTCGGATATTGCCCTTGCTGCTTTTGTTAAATTGTAATTATCCATATCTTCTGTGTAAGCAATTACAAGAGAGTTTATTTTTGATAGTATCCACCTGTCAATTTCCGGTCTTTTTTCATAATCAATTGAATCTTCTTCGTATTTAAATCTGTCAATGTTTGCATAAAGTGCAAAAAAAGAATATGTGTTCAACAATGTTCCGAAAAATTTTCTTTGAACTTCTTTCAAGCCGTCTTCGTCAAAAAGTGTAGTTCTCCAAGGCGGACTTGCAGTAGTTAAATACCATCTTGTTGCATCAGCACCATATTTATCAAAAAGCATAAAAGGATCGACAGTATTGCCTTTTGATTTGGACATTTTAATTCCATTCTTATCTAATATTAACTCATTAACAATAATGTTCTTATAAGAAATGCTATCGAACAACATTGTAGAAATTGCATGTAGTGTGTAAAACCAGCCACGTGTTTGATCAACACCTTCACAGATATAATCGGCGGGGAAAGAATTTTTTTCAAACAACTCCTTGTTTTCAAATGGGTAATGGTATTGTGCAAATGGCATAGAACCGGAATCAAACCAAGCGTCAATAACTTCATGAGTTCTTTTGTAGATTTTATTATTTCTTTCAAAAAGAATTTTATCAACAAATGGTTTGTGCAGATCTATTTCTTTAAGTTCACTAACTTTAATCCTTTTGCCCTCTTCTTCTATAAAACCTTCTTTTAATTCATCAATACTTCCCACAGCAAACATATCACCATCCTTGCTTATCCAAATTGGAAGAGGTGTTGACCAGAAGCGGTCTCTCGATAAAGCCCAGTCTTTGTTTTCTTCAAGCCAGTTTCCAAATCTACCTTCGCCTACTTCCGGAGGATGCCAGTTAATGGTTTTATTTAATTCAACCATGCGCTTGGCAAATTGAGTTGTTCTTATAAACCAGGACTCTCTTGCATAATAAATGATAGGTACATTGTCATTTCTCCAGCTAAAAGGATATGAGTGAATTATGGTTTCTTTTCTGTATATTTTTTTTTCTTCTTTTAACTTTATAATGATTCCTTTATCGGCGTCCTTAACAAACTGTCCGGCAAAATCTGTAATTTCATCTGTAAATAAACCCCCTCTTGTAACAGGTTGAAGCATCGGTAAATCGTATTCTTTTAAAAGTTCGTAATCATCAACACCAAAAGCCGGGGCTATATGAACAATACCGGAACCATCTTCTGTGTTAACAAAATTTCCGTTTAAAACATAAAATGCTTTTTTATCAACATTTAAATAATTAAAGAGTTGTTCGTATTCGGTTTCTTTAAGTTGGCTGCCTTTAAATTCTTCTATTATTTCATATTCTTCTTTAATTACATTTAGTCTTTCTTTGGCAAGTATAATGTTTTTGCCTTCGGTTTCAATTTTTACGTAATCAATATTATCACCAACTGCTAAAGCCACATTTGAGATCAATGTCCAGGGACTAGTTGTCCAAACAAGAAAATGAGAATCTGATTTCTTAATTTTAAATAATACATAAACAGAGGGGTCTTTTGTATCTCTGTATCCCAAGGCTAATTCGTGTGAAGAAAGTACAGTCTCAGAGTGAGGGTCCTGGGGTACAATTTTATAATCTTTATAGATTAATCCTTTATCAAAAAGGGTTTTTAATGCCCACCAAACCGATTCGATATAATTATTAGTAAAAGTAACATAAGCGTCGTCAAGGTCAATCCAGTAACCCATGCGAGTGGTCATTTTTTCCCACAAATCTTTATAAGTGAAAACAGATTCTCTGCAGGCTTTATTATACTTTTCTATTCCATATTCCGCAATTTCACTTTTGTGTTTTATACCGAGGGATTTTTCAACTTCAATTTCGACAGGCAGACCGTGTGTATCCCATCCGGCTTTTCTATTTACTTTGAAACCCTGCATTGTTTTATAACGGCAAACTAGGTCCTTAAGAGTTCTCGATATTACGTGATGAATACCCGGCTTTCCGTTAGCTGTTGGAGGTCCTTCATAAAAAGTAAAAGTTTGGGCTTCATCTTTAGATGAAACACTTTTTTCAAAAATTTCATTGTCTTTCCAAAAATCTAATATCTTTTCTTCAATTTTGGGATAATTTATTTTTTCTAAGTTTTGCTTAAACATTTTTTATCAGTATTCTGGTTTTATATTATTCTGTGTATGAAATTAGCCTTTATAAATTTTCGTATTTTCTTATTAATTCTTTTTCAATTTGTATGAAGTCCTTTAATTCTTTTTGAATTCGTTCTTTTTTCATAAGAACTTCTTTTGCTTCAATTTTTGCATCATTTAGTATTTTTTCGGCATTCAGCTCGGCTTCTTTCATTTTTAGTTCGGCTTCTTTATTTGCATCGTGTAAAACAGTTTCAAATAAATTTACTTTTTCTGATACAACAGCATATTTTTTTTCGAGCATTATAATTTCACCGATTGCAAGACCAAAAAAAGAAATTGCACCAAGTGTAATATTTCTTAGTGTATACATTATCATATTTTCAACAAGCAACTGATTACTAAAAAAATATTCTCTGAAAGTAACCACAACAACAAGACTAATAAATGTAGCTGCAACAATGGTTGCAAAAATAACCTTTCCGCCATAATTCCAATCCAAAGTTCTATCAATATACCAGCCGCAGGCAAAGCAAAGCACAAGCAGAATAAACCATACTGCAAAGGCACTGTTTCCAAAACTGAAGATATTTGTATTTAAAAAATTTGAACCAAACATCATTAGTGCCAAAAGCACCGGAATAAAAAAATGATATATAGGGACATTTAAAATCTTCATAATATTTTTATTACTTCACTCATGATTAATGTCATTTTTGGTTCAGCTTTTTGTGCTGTTGCAATAATTTCCTTAACATTTACAGGTTTTAAAGAATCCGGGAAACATTCGTCTGTAATAATGCTAATACCCAGTACTTTAATTCCCATATGATTTGCCACTATGTTTTCCGGAATAGTTGACATTCCCACAACATCGGCTCCCGTTGCACGTAAAAATCTATATTCCGCTTTTGTTTCCAAATTTGGACCCGGGACAGCAACATATACACCTTTTTGTATTTTTATTTTATTTTCAATTGCAACATTCTCAGCAAGTGAGATAAGTTCGTTACTATAAGGTTCGCTCATATCGGGAAATCTCGGACCAAGTTCGTCTTCATTTTTACCTATCAATGGATTATCTCCTAAGAAGTTGATGTGATCAACCATCAGCATAATATCACCTCGCTGAAAGAGTGGGTTCAATCCTCCGCAAGCGTTGGAAACAAGCAAAGTTTTTACACCTAAAAATTTCATTACTCTAACAGGGAA
>JACZTL010000036.1 GCA_022573715.1 Bacteroidota bacterium | reverse complement strand
CATCAAACTCTGTTACAAGAAATCTTCCTTCGCTGTCAAACTTTTTTATTCCTATTCCATTTGAAACCTTAACTGGTTCTGTTTTGGAAAAAGTAGCAACACCACTGTATCCTTTTTTTTCAGCAGATGAAAAAAACGAATTATAGCCGTTAACATTTATTAAATCATCGGGGAGCTGTTCTTTGGTTGCTTTGGTTTCTTGAACACATAGTATCTCGGGTTTCTCTTTAGCAAACCAATCGATAAATCCCTTCTTATATGCTGCTCTAATCCCGTTAACGTTCCAGGATAAGATTCTAACTTTCGTCATCATAATATTTTCTTAAAATAAATACCTATAATCATATCAAGATTTAAATTACTTAACTGAAGTTACGCAAAAACACCTTTAACATAAAAAAGATCCCGGTTTGTCATTCCCACAAAAGTGGGAATCCATTTTTTCGTTTATTTTTGCATAGTGAATGCCTGCTTTCGCGAGCATGACATGCAGTTTTACGATTTTGCGTAACTTCAGTTACTTAATAAAAGATCATTAAATCTTCAAATTATTATGTGGTATCAAATTGTATTACCTGAATACTGCACGATGTCTTTTCAGTACCCATAAAATAATTTAAAAATATGTTGCGATCCCAAACTGAAATCCAGCAGTTTTAACAGTAGGATTTCCTAAAGCATCTCGGCTCCAGTAATGAATGTAATTAGCCTTTAGCACAGTTCCAGAAGCAGGACGAAAGCTAATTGCAAATGAGAGACCATTTATGTCATCGTATATATTTTTACCGGTTTCAGTGAATTCGCCAACATTGTAATCAATTCGTTCTAACCGTACAGCTAAATTAATAACAGAGTTATCAAAACCAAGAATATTCCCTTTAATGACAGGATAAACTATATCAAGGTAACCACCCCATTGTTTAGTCCCGAATATTTCAGAAATATTTTTTGGCACCTCGATTGAATTTACTGCGAACTCTCCTTGTATAATTAATTTCTCAATCTTAGTGTTGAAATCTATTGCCATTATTCCGATACTTCGTTTTGCATCTACCGTTTCTCCTTCAATCCGGAATGAATTGTAAATACCTCTATAATATGAAATTCCTAATTCACCAAACTTTTGGGATTTTACAGCAAGTCTGCCTGAAAACGTAGGAGAACCGTTATTATCTTCAGCAAAACGTTCTTCTGCTTTTCCACTTCCGAGAAAGGTTCGTCCCTGATCGTTTAAAATTATTCCATCGTTCAAGCCGTTAACTAAATAAGCATCGTAAGTAAACAATAAATTATTCCAAAAAATCTTGCCGTTAAAACCAAATCCTATGTCTGAAAGAGTTGTTGGAATGATTTTCGTGGCTTCTAATGGTCGTTCTACAAATTCATATTTCGGAGGATCGTGGTTCACGTTATAAGCTCCGATGGGGACGATTATAATACCGGCTCGAAACACCAACGCTTGAAGAAATTCAAATTCTACCTGAGCAGTCTCAATAGCTATCTCTTCGGTACCATGTTCAAACTCCAATTCTGCAAAGAATCTTACCCTCGGAATAATAGTAGAATAAAGAAAGATATTAAATCTTCTAAATTCCATCGAAAAGCCTTCAGATACACCATCTTCAGAAAAGTAGTTAGTGTTTCCTTCCAAGTATCCGCCTAGAGCTACCGGAAATGCAGAGGTGATAAATGGACGATTATAAATAGCATCTTGAACAACAGAAGTATCTTGTTGTCCAATAATTGGAGTCACTAGCAATATAAAGTAGACTAATGTAATATATATTTTTAACATTTTTACCTTCAATTGTTCTTAACATTTACATAAATGTTTTCAGAGTCTGTTTTAATTCTGAATGAATATAAATCTTTATCTGCGGGTGGTTGTAATACTTTTCCAGTATTCGAATATTCACTTCCATGACAAGGACATATAAGGATATTTCCCGCCGGTGATACTTCACATCTTTTATGAGTGCATTCTAATAAGACAGCTGAATAATTATCGTCTTCCAATTTTGTAATGTAGATAGGAGCGGGTAAATTTTTGTACTCTATTAAACCGTATTTGTCTTTAACAAAATTAGATTTTTTAATAACTAACAGGTTTTTCTCTTCACTATAAGGAAAATAGCTTACGCTAGCACAACCCTCCAACATTAAAGAACTTCCACCGTAAACAAGTGCTGCAGAAATTAATCCACATTTTTTCATAAAATCTCTACGGGTTTGATTCATATTAAACCATATTTATTATGTAATTAGATGGGTTTATTATCATAATGATTTCAAAAATTTGATGAGCTGTACTTTCTCTCCGGGTGAAAGATTATTAAACGCGTCCCGACTATTCGAAGCTTCACCACCGTGAAAACCGATTGCAGCCTCTAAGGTTGAAACTCTTCCATCATGTAAATAAAAAGGGGAGCCTCCTTGTGAATCTTCTGCAAGCCCAATGCCCCATAGGGGAGCTGTTCGCCATTCAGATGTAAGTGCCGTACCTTCTGTATAACCATCGTCAAGCACACTTCCCATATCATGTAATAATAAATCAGTATAAGGATAAATTACTTTATTACTCAAGACGGTCACATCAGAAAATCCCGTAACCAAAGACGGAATATGGCAACCTGAACAGTTGATTTGATTAAATAAATTTTCTCCTGCTATTACATCGATATCATTTTCATTACGCCGAGGCGGTACTTTTAGAGTGCGAACATAAAAAACAACATTGTTAACAATCGCTGCAGATACTTCGGGATCGTCAACAAAGTCGCCTGTAGTCAATCCTGCCTGGATGTTGAAATTATCCTGTAAATCGAAATCCGAAGTAATTCCCATATCTTCTTTATACGCTGTAACGATTTGTTGAAGCAAATCGATTGCGCCTGCTTTTTTTCCAAATCTACCTATGTATCTTCCGTTTGAAGGGATATGTGAAGGTAAAGGGACAAAATAATCTAGCGGTTGAATGTAGTTTGGAACACCTGATATACCATCACCATCCGAATCATTAGGATCCGCTAATCCTAGAATAACCGCATCCGGTACTGCTGCAAGATAACCCATCCCCGTAACAGCTGGCGGCATCAAACGTGTAACACCAGTTGCATCACCTGGTATAGTTTCAGGTGGATATCCTGCAATTGATCTATTTTGTAGTTGGGGTCCTCCTTTTTCAACCATTGGATCCCAAATACCACCACTATACTTTCCGAACCTTATTAAGGTAGTCAAGGGATGTCCTTTTCCATCTCCAATGTGGCAGCTCTCGCAAGCATTACTAACAAAAATTGGTCCTAATCCGTCTTTTTGACCAAAAATTCTACCAAATTGTTCGTCTCCGATTAGGTGATCACGTAATTGCTGTGGCGTTAAATCTTCAATTGGTCCGGCTAAAACAGTTTCTGGATCTGGTGCAGGAGGCAACAATTCTGAACAAGAAACAGCTATTAATAATGCCGTACAAAGTAATAATATATAAATAATTCCTTTCATATTATTTTACCTTAAATTAACCTCCAAATCTGAGCAACAAAAAAAGTAATAATAAAACCCATAACAACAGGAAGTAAAGCAGAAACTGTTGTCCATTTTAGACTTCTGGTTTCTTTATAAATAGTATAAATAGTTGTTGAACAAGGATTATGTATTAAACTGAATAACATTAAATTTATACCTGTTAGCAAGGTCCAACCACCTGCTTTAAATATATCAGCAGTAGCGTTAACGGACTCAAGTTCAAACATTACCCCATCACCTGCTCCAACAGAATTCATTCCCAACGTTAATACTGTTAGCATTAAAATTGTAGGTATAACAATTTCATTTGCAGGTATAGCAATAATATAGGCAAGAAGAATTACGCCGTTTAATCCAAATAACAAACCAAAAGGATTTGACCAATTAATAAAATATTCAGCAAGACTAATTCCCTCTATTGTAATATTTGAAACAAGCCATATTACTAAACCTGCAGGGACTGCAAATATTACTGCACGCCAAAGAACAATAGCTGTTCTATCAATTAAGGAAGTATACAGCGTTCGCAATATTCTTGGGGGTCTATATGGCGGAAGTTCGAGACTAAAAGTTGAAGCTTCTCCTTTTAAAACAGTCCTGGAAAGTCCCCATGACACAACTAAGCTTAAAACTACACCTAATAGTGCAACACCAACAACAGCTCCGGCAGAAGCTATCCCTGCTAAATATCCAGGTACTGCACCGCCGATAAATATAGTTGCTATTAATATTTGAGTTGGCCATCTCCCGTTGCATAATGCAAAATTATTAGTAATAATAGCAATCAGTCTTTCTCTAGGGCTATCAATAACACGAGTGGCTATTACACCCGCAACATTGCAACCAAACCCCATACTCATTGTTAAAGCCTGCTTACCATGGGCACCGGCTTTTCTAAATAGACTATCCATATTAAAGGATACTCTTGGTAAATAACCAAAGTCCTCAAGTAAAGTAAATAGCGGAAAGAAAATTGCCATTGGGGGCAGCATTACACTTACTACCCAAGCCATTCCAAGATAAGCACCGTCTATTAATAAACCGCTAATCCATAGCGGAGTGGATATAGCTGCTGCAATCTCTTTTAGCCAAGGATGAATTTTATCTATTAAAACCGATGCAAGCATAGCAGAAGGAGCATTGGAACCTATTATTGTTACCCAAAATACAACAGCTAAAACAATAAACATTGCTGGAAAACCGAACATTCTGCTTGTAATAATTTTATCCAGCTTTTGATCGAACGTATGGTTTTGTTGTTTGTTTTTTTTTGTCACCGAATGCGCAGCTATCTCAGATGCGTTTTTATAAATTGATTCCATTAACGAATCGTGAAAGTTTTCGCCGACTTCCCATCTAAGGGTAGTTGCTTCACTTATAATTGATTCTCTATATGTATTATTTATATTTTCCAAAATATTAACCTATTGTTAAGTTTGCTCCTCTAAAAGAGGTATAAAATTTTTAATTTCAAGACTTCCTAAATCACCGGAACGGATTGCATTTATTATCTCTTGATCACCTTCTAATAATCTTAATGCAACCCAATTAACATTTGGTAATTTCGGAAATGCTTGTAATAATTTCCCATTTAATTTTTCAACAGCATTTTTAACTTGTTTTGATTCTGTTTTAATTTTATAAGGCTTGCACACAAAAGCACCCGTGGCTACTTCATAAATCATTTTTAATAATTCGTTTATCCCTTCATCATATCTTGCTGATGTAGGTACTACCGGGATTCCCAGATCTTTGGATAATTTTCTTTCATCAATTATAATACTGTGTCTTTTTGCTTCATCAATTAAATTAAGACATAATACGGCTCTGTTTGTAATTTCAAGAACTTGTAAAACTAAATTCAGATTTCTTTCCAACCTTGAAGAATCAACTACTATAACAGTTACATCGGGTTGACCGAACAGAACAAAATTCCTTGCAACTTCTTCGTCGGTGCTTGTGGATAAAAGAGAATATGTTCCAGGTAAATCAACAAGTTTAAATTTTTTATTGTTGTATAAAAAACCTCCTTCTGCACGGGTGACTGTTTTACCCGGCCAATTACCTGTATGTTGTTTTAATCCTGTTAACGCATTAAAGACCGTACTTTTGCCAGTGTTTGGATTACCTGCAAGTGCAACTACAAAATCAAAATTATCCATATTTATACCCAGTTTTGTTAGATTACCAACATTGTGGGCAGGACACGTTTCACAATTATGTATTAAACTATTACTCATTTTCGATTTATTATTTTTTTATATAAATATAATCTGTCTGTTGTTTTCTTAAAGCAATTAGTGTCCCACGAATTTTATAGGCTATAGGATCTTTTGAAAAACCTTGTAATTCAGAGATTATTTTAGTCCCGGGAACAATTCCAAAATCTAATAGTCTTCTTCTTTGTTGTTTCCGGCAAGCTCTTGATATTCCAACTACTTCTCCTTCTTCACCAATTTTTAATGAAGATAAAGTCTTAAAATCTTTTTTAATTTTTTCAGGAATTATAATCTGTGCAACCGTTAAGTTTGTAGCAATCAAAGGAGATAGTACACATTCTTCTCCTTCAGCAACAAATTTGATTTTTTCTTTTGTAACTTCAACTATTTTTAACTGCATTCCTGGGTATAAACCCATAGCTACTATTTGAGAGTAAATTGCAATTGGTTCATCTTCAATATGAACAATTTTATAAACCTTGCCCACAGCAGCTTCTGTTAAATGTTTCCCTTTTTTTACAGGAAGATCACCGCTAGCAGTTGGTATTGGGTCACCGTGTGGATCGTAAGCAGGGTTGCCCATTCTTGCTGCAAGTATATTTGCTTCTTCTTGATCAATATAATGCTCTTTTTCTTCAGCCCTTAAATGCCAATCTTTTTCTTTAACACCTGTTTCATCGGCAAGATAACTTTCCCAAAGCCTATGAACGCGTATTATTTTTAAGGCATAAGTACGGCCATCAGGTGTAAGTAAAAGTTTTTCGTTGTGTATATCTATTAAACTTATATCTTTTAATTTCTGTGCAATCTTTGCAGCTTCATCACCGGATATAGAAAGATAACCCGATAGACTATGAAGTGTACTGCTGATATTTTTATCTTCAAAATCGTAAAGATGTTTTAATGCATCTTCAATCAGAATTTTGAGTGATTGCTTTTGGAGTTTTTTCCAATTTGCTAAAATTCCTTTCCCCGGCCAGAATAAAACACATAACACAAAAAGTATTATTGTTCCAATTATTAATGTCTCCAATGGATTGTTCATTTTTTATAAACTTTAGTTTAAATCAATAAAAATATTTGATGCTAATTTCCCGCTAATATTAATCTGCTTGTCTCCAATTTTAATCAACAATGAATTATCAAAATTTAATTTATCTTTAACTGTAATTTTTTTTCCAAGTTTCAAACCTATTCTGGATAAATAGTTTAAAAATTCGTTATCATAATCATTTACCCTGATTACCTTTCCCCATTCACCTATTTTCACTTTTGATAAATTAGTACTTTCTTTTAATTTTGGTATGCTACCGTCTTTAGCGGGTATTGGATCACCGTGTGGATCAAACTCAGGGTAGTTTAACATTTCCTCTATTCTGTCTATTAATTCATCGGAAGAGGAATGTTCTAAACGATGAGCTTCATCGTGTACTTTATCCCAGGGCAATCCAACAATTTGATTAAGAAATATCTCCCAAATTCTATGCCTCCTAACAATAACAGCGGCATAATCTTTGCCTTTTTTAGTCAGTTGAATGTTTTTATAACGTTCATATAAAATTAATCCGTTTGAAGAAAGTTTTTTTAACATATCTGTAACAGCGGCATTTGATATGTCCAACTTTTTTGCAATTATATTAGTTTTAACCTTTATCTTGCTTTGTTCAAGCTTGTAGATTTCGCTTAAATAATTCTCTGTTGAAATATTTTTCATAATTTTGTATTCTTAAATATAAATTTAAGGATACTTAAATTTTAATGCAAGTATATTTAAATAAATATTTGAATTTTATATTGAAGAACTACTTTTTACATTTAAGTTAAATCTAAATTATCGGCAGGACTTTTAATTTTATT